>DATJGF010000150.1:0-8860 GCA_035495315.1 Candidatus Limnocylindrales bacterium | reverse complement strand
CAACTCGATGAAGACGAACCGCCGCTGCCTAACTCCGCTTAAAGCACCGAGCAAATGCGACGACTCTGTTTACGCTCAATCTTTACTCTCGACGGCGGTCGCTTATCGTGTTCGTTGGACTTTGCCGTCGATATGAAAGCGCGATCAATGTTCCTGGTGTCCTTAATTCTGATGGTCGGGGCGTTGCTCATGGTGCTCAAAGGGCGGGGCAGCTTAACGAAGCTTTTCAGGCTTGGCACGGTGACGACCGTGAGCTTTTTCGGCAGTTTGCCCATCGAGGTCGCTGGTTTATTTACCCTGCGTGGGGACTCGCTGCTGGAGGCGTGGCATGCCTGTTCGCCTCATACCGCAGACGCGAGCGAGCGTGGCGATGGACAGTGGTGGTCCTGCTTTCGTTGTTCCTTCTTTTCGGGCTCGCGCCTGTATGAAACCCAAGTCCAACAAACCAGATGCAGTGAACCCGGCGATGGCGTTCTGGTTTGCAATCGAAGATCAGTGGCGCCGGGTCACTGATCTGGAGCGTTAGGCGCTCGCGCCCATCTCCCATGAATGAACCCCTTCCTCTAGCCGCTGCCGAGGCGACATGTCGTCTGAAAGGAGACGACTCCGGGCTGGTTTCGTTCTTCGTGCTCACGTTTCTCACGAGTTGGGCAGTCTGGGGGTTGGCCTTCTTGCCACACTTTGATCTCCCGTTCTTCAGAATCCCAACACCGGCGGGGCTGGCTGAGCGATTTGGTAAAGATGCTCCTGTAGCATTACTAACGTTGGGAGCTTACGCGCCTACCGCATGGGGCATTTATTTCACACGCAGGCGGTGCGGCAACGCCGGTCTGCGCGAGCTATTCGCCCGGCTGGGCCGAGTTCGCGTGCCTGTGATCTGGTTGGTTGCCGTTATCCTGCTCCCGGCTCTGTGTAACACGCTCACGGCTGGCCTGATCACTTGGTCCACAGGGCGGGCACCGAAATTTTCAGCGGGCTACCTTACCCCGCAGTTCATTCTGTGGGTCATGGCATTTGGTGGTCCGATGAACGAAGAACTCGGCTGGCGCGGGTTTGCCCTGCCGCGCCTTCTCCAGGTGCGATCGTCACTGGTCGCAAGCGTCGGCTTGGGCCTGATATGGGCACTCTGGCACTTGCCGCTTTTCTTCGTGGCTGGATCTGCACAGCGCGGGGGACCACTGGCCGCGTATATTGTCATCGTGATTTGCCTTTCGATCTTCATGACGGCAGCACATCTAGGCACCGGCGGCAGTCTTTTGGTCGCCGTACTGTTTCACACTGCGGGCGATGCCGCAGCACCGCTATGGCGCCCGAGCGCGCCGTTTAATCCGCTCTACGGGGTCCTTCCTTGGCTTTTTGTCGCCGGAACGATTGTGTTTTGCCGACGAACCGTTTGGCTAGTCCGGCCGTCCAAATACCAGTATGCACAGTGCCACCAAATCCAACCGAACGCCTAACCACTGCAGCGAATGCGGGCGGGCCACCTCGCTTGACAATTCGAGCGTCTTGGCCGCCCGCATCGCTGAGTTCTGTCGTTGGGCATCGCCACAAACTGTATGACTGGAAAACGTATCGGCGTTCTTTTGGCATTAGCGGCTGCCGGAATCCTTGCAGCCGGCTGCTCTTCTACAACAATTTCTGGAGTTGTTCCTCACAAAATCAAGGTCATAGATGCGCCGACGCAGCGCCCGATCCCCGGCGCACAGGTGATGCTCTATGGTTCCGGGTGCAGCATGGGACAAGGCACAGATCAGGAAGGGCTGATGCGAGTCGGTGCCTACGTTTTCTACAGCTTGCCAAAACCGGAGGAGATAGAAGTGACAAAACAGGGATACAATCGGGTTTTATTCCGTTTGACCAACGGTTTGCCAAATAGAATTGAAATGACCCCGGTTCATCAAGAATAATGCCCAACCAGATGCAGCGAACCCGGCGATGACGCTCTGGGTGGCAATCGAGGATCAGTGGCGCCGGGTCGCTGATCTGGGGCGTTGTTAGCCGCGCCTATTGAGCCAAACACAATTATGAAACGCCGCTATCACTCATTCGAGAAATCCTTCTTCATGCCGCTGGGACTTGCCCTGGCATTTTCTGGCCTCTTTTCGCTGTGGGCACACGCCTGTACCATCTTCATGCTCACGGACACCAACCGGGCCCTGTTCTGCAACAACGAAGACTGGTCCAATCCAAAAACGAGAGTTTGGTTCGTTCCGGCCGGGCCCAAACATTATGGCTGCGTGTACGTTGGTTTTGACGATGGCGCGGCGCAGGGGGGAATCAACACGGAAGGCCTCGCCTTCGACGCTGTGGCCGGCTACAATGAAGTCTGGAAGGCTGACCCGAACTTGCCAATCCCCAGGGGCAATCAGGAATTCATTGAGACCTGCGCCACCGTGCCGGAGGCCATCGCCTACTGGCGTGGGTGCCGGGTGCCCGAGTTCAGCCACGGCAAGTTCCTTATCGCCGACCGGACGGGGGCCTCGGTTATCATTGGGGCCAAAGATGGCAAATTCCAGGCGGAGGAGTCAAAGCAGTGCCGTGGCTTCGGCTACGGTGCGCACGTCCTCGATACGGCTCTGGCTGAAGGTCCCGCCCCTACCTTGTCTAATGCCGCTAAAATCCTCAAAGCCTGCTTACAGAAAGGCAAATATGCCACGAAATATTCTAACGTCTTTGACCTGAGGTCAGGCGACATCTTCCTGTACCCATTCCCGGAGCGGGATGACCCGGTGAAGCTCAATCTGGCCGCGGAGCTTGCAAAGGGCGGCCACTACTATGACATGCCCCAGATCCGCGAGCAACTCAGCCAATCCCCAAGGCCCTTGCTCGACAACATGGAGCGTTTCCTCCTGGAAAAATACCAGCCCATCCCGGACAGGGAGCCGAAAGTCACCGCGCACATCCTTGCGATGCTGCAGGATTCCATGGCCGGCAATTTCCACCCCGAGGATTACACCCCGGAAGCCTGGAAAGAGCAATCCGCCAACCTGAAGCAAACCCAAGCGGCCCTGCAATCTTTTGGCCGGTATGTTTCACTGACTCTGGTGGACCGGCGCGAAGAGGACGGGAACCGGACCTACCGCTACCGCATGGAATTTGAAAAAGCCACCCTGCTTCAGCAGTTCGTCTTGGATAAAGAAGGCAAGGTCGTCTCCGGCAGGGCCGAGGAAATCAGGTAAGGATACCATCTGAGTGCCAGATCGCGCCAATCGAATGGTCACTGGAGCGAACGCGGGCGGGGCACCACTACTACCAGCTCGAACGTCCTCGACCGCCCGCATCGCTCAGTTTTGGCGTTGGAAGAAAGGAGCATGAGGGCCCCCTTACTGATTTTCGCATTAGTGATCGGTGCGCCAGCCGTGAAAGCTTCCGCCTCTGACGGTCCCGCCATGCGGCCGGCCAACTACCAGCCTTCCGGTGAATACTACGACTGGCGCGAGACTAGCCAGCCGGAGCGGCCCTGGTTTCACAAGTACGATCAAAGCCTGGTCATGAAGATTTTTCTCGCCGAGAGAACGGACCACGGAAAAGGTTGCAAAGTCCATCTCACATTCGAGCAGGCACTCGAAGTCATTGAACGGCTCGATCGTATCACGTGCGGGGCACCGAAGATTGTCTACCTGGTGGGCTGGCAATACAACGGTCACGACTCCCAGTACCCGGCGTGGGGTGAGGTCAATCATCATCTCAAGCGAGCGCAGGATCCCACTGCGCTCGAGAGCCTTAAGTGGCTGATGCACGAAGGCCGTCGCTACAACACGACGGTCAGTTTGCACATCAACGCGTTGGATGCCTACGAGGACAGCCCATTGTGGCAGGAGTACCTGGAAAAGGACATTATCGCCAAACACAAGAATGGCGCTCCGCTCAAAGGCATCGTTTGGAGCGGCCTGCAGTCCTATCCCTTAAGTTACGCGAGAGAATGGGAAACCGGCTGTGCCAAGCGGCGGATTGACGGGCTGCTAAAGATGCTCCCCGAACTCAAAGAGGCTCACACCATCCACATCGACGCCTTTCACACTTACCCCCCGCTCCCGGCGGACTCCCAATACGCAGGATTCAAGGGCATCAGCCCGTTGCTCGGTTACGGGCCGGAGCAGGAGTGCGCCGCGCAGCGCAAAACCCTCCGTTATTTCCGGGACTATGGGTTGGACGTGACCTCCGAACACAGCAGCGGTGGACGCCTCGATTCGTTCGTCGGTTTGCAACCGATGGCCTGGATTTATGAACCGCCAACGACGAACATTCCGCCAAGCCTTTATTGCGGGACGCCGATGAAAGCCGAATCCGAAATCGACGTTGATCCGAAGACGCTGCCAGGCTTGATGGAGCAGTTCTGCCTCAAAGCCGCGCCGGAAATTTGGGCGAATGCCTGGCGCGCAGCAAACCACAATCAGCCGCCGCAAACCGCAGACTGGAACCGCATTCTCGAGGGCGGCGACTGCTGTCTCCCACTGGTCTGGAAAAAGACGCCGACGCTTCTTGCCTACAGCCGCGGCGGCTGGGAAAAGAGGCTTTGGAAAATACCGGCGAGCGTTATGAGCGCCGCGACAGTCGCGCTCACTACTGTCACCGTCGACACCCTCAGGCCCGCGGGGACAGCCGAAATCAAGAACGGTGAAATCGCCCTTTCGCTTGCGCCCGGGCAGGCGGTGATGATCTCGCTGCGGTCGGACTAACAACACATAGGTTGGGGGTCGGAACAAACTTTCTACACAAGGTCCAGTTCCGGGTCCCAGGCCGCAATTTATAAAAGCACCACCCGTTTGGTCAGAGCATTCCCTTGCATTTCCACTCGGAACCCATTGATTCAGGCTTCTTAAAAAAACTCTCTTCAGGCTAAGAAGACTCTCACCACGCGCGGCGGTAATCTTTCCGTATGATTGAAAATAAAACTCCGCTTAGCGCGCCGCTTACCCAAAGCGTCTCAGCCACACGAGTATCACGACGTCCTCAACTTACCTGCGTCCGTCCTGGTCGATCCTTGCCAACCCTCGCTCTCCCGCACTTTCCTACGCGCGTTACGGTGTCTTACGCTGAATTACGGTATCTTACGCTAAATTACGCCATTTTTGTTCGCGCATCCTGGCCATCCCCTCCAGGCTGGACCACCCGTCGGGGCACCAGATTCTGCCAACGAACGGTTGCCCCCCCGAGCCCTGCCGTTTCCATGAGCCGCCTGTGTCGTCCTCGGTCTCGTCGTCGTCCTTCGTCCACGAAAAATCCAGGAAGAAGATCGAGGACGACGACGAGACCGAGGACGAGGACGAATTAATGCGGTCAGTTCACGGGCCTCATCCCACTTCTTTCTGAGGCTTTGAGTCTCCTGATGTCGCCTCCTACAAGCCGCGCTTGCTTCGATTCCGGCGCACAGGCAAGCTGAACATCGTCCGGCGCTGATGGCCTGCCGCTGGTTATGCTGAAGAATCGTTGGATTTTCGCTACCGCCTTTTTCCTGGCTTGCCTCTGCGGGGCCCGCGTATGGGCTTCGCCCAAGGCTCATTACACAGTCGATGGCTGGGATACCGAGAAGGGCTTGCCGGAAATGGCCGTCTTCGCCATCACTCAAACTCGCGACGGGTACCTTTGGGTCGGCACTGGCGATGGTCTGGCTCGGTTTGATGGGCTTCGCTTCAAACGTTACGAAGAGAATGATTCCCGAGAGCTGAGTGGGAGCAAAGTGCTGAAGCTATTCGAAGACCGATCCCACAATTTGTGGGTGGCAACTGAAACGGCCGGCGTGCTGCTGATCGCCTCCGATGGCAAGATCCAACCGGTGCCGTTGGGTGACGCCAGAACCACCGGCCCGCTATTCGGCATTTGTGAAGACAAGGCAGGAGGCATCTGGCTAAGGATGGCGAAAGGCCAGCTTTATTGGTATGCCCAGGGCAAGTCTCACTTGATGGCAACCAACTGCCGCGGACTGTTGGCCGAAGATTCCGGACTGATCTGGATTGGTTCGCAAGACGGCCGCCTCATCGCACTCGGCCCCATCTCGGAATCGATTCCCGCCGCCGTGTTCCCCGTTTCTTACGATTTAGCCGTTGGTCGGATTGATTTCCTGCTGGCGAGCAAGCCGGGCGGTTACTGGCGTTTTGCAAATGGTCATGTCCAAAAATGCAAAATGGATCATGTAGTTCAGGATTTTGGGGCCTACGCGTGGAATGCGGGGGCTGTCGTCTTGACCGCTGCGGAGGACTCCGATGGCAACTTGATCGTCGGCACCTTTGGCGATGGTGTGTGGTCGCAACAGTCCGACGGGCATTTTGAGCGCGTTGACGGCTTGCCGCACAGCTATATCTGGTCGGTGACGGTTGATCATGAAGGTAGTATTTGGGTTGGCAGCAACGGTGGCGGCTTAAATCGCGTAAAACGGCAGAGCTTTGTCGTGCTGGAGGGAACCCAAGGTTCGACCGTCAAATCCGTCTGTGACGATCATGAGGGCGGTCTTTGGATCGGCTACAACAGCGAGCGCATCGATCACTGGACGACCAATGGAATAAGCCAGTTTACAACGTTGTGGAATCCGCCCGGTCCTGCTGCGGTGGGGTTAACCAGGCTCTATGCTCAAACGATTTTTAAGGACCGCTCTGAACAGGTGTGGGCTGGCGGTACCAGCGAGATTACGAACAAGCCCCCGCTGCTGCGATTGCGAGGCGATCATTTCGAACAACTCACCGGCCGCGAAGCTCTTAATGCGGAAATCTGGGCGATGCACGAGGACCGTCAGGGAGTGCTCTGGGTTGGCACGCAAAGCGGTTTGGCCAGTTGGCAGAGCGGCTCTTGGAAAGTATTCACCACCCACGAAGGGCTTTCCTCGGATGCAGTCCGCGCGATCGCCGATGATAGCGACGGGAACCTGTGGATTGGAACCGAACGTGGCGGCCTCAATTTCTTGCGCAACGGACAATTTACCGCTTTCCGCCGTCAATCTCCTGACGGGTTGCCGAGTGATAACGTTTCCTCCCTGTACCTTGATCCGCAAGGCGTGTTATGGATTGGCACTTCAGCGGGTTTAGCACGCTATGACCATGGCCGGTGGACCACTTACTCGACGCGCCAGGGTCTCGCCAATGATAAAATTGGATACATTGTCGAGGACGGCTTGGGCAATCTCTGGATCGGCTCCAATGGAGGTTTAATGCGCCTTCCTAAACGAGCCTTGAATGACTTCGCTAACTCGCGTGGAGCATCGACTTCGATCCCTTGCCGCACCTTCGGCCGTTTGGACGGTTTGCCTTCCAGTGAGTGCAGTTCCGGTTCGCAACCGGGAGCGTGCCGAACCAAGGACGGCAATCTTTATCTGCCGACGATTAACGGCCTGGTGATGGTCAATCCTGCGAGGTTATTGCCCAACACCAACCCGCCGCCGGTCATCATTGAGAATGTCCGGATCGATGGCGAGCCTGTGAATCCCGATTCATTGCGGGCGCCTACACTTCGAGCCGTCAGAGTTCGTGCCACAAAACAAAGCCTCGACATCCTATTCAGCAGTTTGAATCTTGCTGCTCCGGAAAAGGGTTCGTTCAAGTACATGCTGAAGGGCCATGAGCAGATATGGAACGAGCACCCGGGGTCTATCCGCTATGCGCATTACAGCAAATTGCTGCCGGGCCATTACACATTTCATGTCCAGGCGTGCAACGAAGACGGGATATGGAACGAAACCGGGGCGGCGTTGGCGGTGACCGTTCTTCCTCCATTTTGGCGCACCTGGTGGTTTATTGGCTCCAGCACGCTGTTGCTCCTTTCAGCAATCGTTGGGTCGGTGCATTATGTATCGACGCAGAAACTCCAGCGTCAGTTGGCCTCAATGCGCCAGCAGGAGGCGCTCGAGAAAGAGCGCGCCCGCATCGCCCGCGATCTCCACGATCAGCTCGGGGCCAATCTAACTCAGGTCGCCCTATTGGGCGAAATGGCGGAAACAGACAAGGATCTGCCGAATGAAGTCGCGTCCCACGCCCGGCAGATTTCCCAAACCGCCCGCGAAACTACCCGCGCGCTAGATGAAATTGTTTGGACCGTCAATCCTTCCAACGACACGCTCGATGGCTTGATGAATTACACCTGCAAATATGCCCAGGAATATTTGGCTCTGGCGGGATTGAGCTATCGCCTCGAAGTCACCCCCGATTTGCCAGCTCTCCCGATCTCGCCCGAATTGCGGCACAATATCTTCCTGGCGACCAAGGAAGCTCTCAACAACATCGTCAAGCACGCGCGCGCCTCTTCCGCCTGGCTTCGACTCCAACTTTTGCCCGACCGTTTTATCCTGGAAATTGAGGACGACGGCCGCGGCCTGCCTCCCGAGGCGGCAAAGAAAGGTCGAAACGGTTTGCGCAACATGCGCAAACGCCTGGAGGACATCGGCGGCCAATTCGAAGTCACCCCACGGCAGCAGGGCGGAACAATGGTGCGCTTGATCGTTCCGCTTAAAATCCCCATTTCCCAGGGATAGAATCTCGGCGTTGACCTCCACCTGCTACTTCATTCTTGTAGTTGGTTCGAACCTCGAGTCGGAGCCCTCTCATTAACACCCCGCTTCAGCCCAATCCATGCAGTTGTTAGTTGCTTCGCTGCTCTTATTAACCCCCAGCTTGAAGCTGGGGGCTGGCTGTGTGCAGAGCCTTTGCGAACCGCTTCAGCGGTTTCCCGTCGGCCAGCGGCGGAGCACGCGCTGGGGGAAACCGCTGAAGCGGTTGACACCAGATTCAGCCGCTTCCACACCTCGCTGAAGCGAGGTGTTAATGAGAGCGGGCGGAGGTCCCAAATGGCATTCAGACACGAACGGGAGGAAAAGGAGAGAATAGAGGTCCGACGAGGCTCTACCCGGCTTTCACATGGAGTCACCTTTTGGAGA
>DATJGF010000149.1:0-5576 GCA_035495315.1 Candidatus Limnocylindrales bacterium | reverse complement strand
CCCAACGATGGGAGTTGTGCCACCAATACGGCGACCATTGAGAATCATTACGACTTTGAGATTTCCCCGGCGAGAATTCGTTTTGTCCTGCCCAAGGGCGCAGAGTATGCAGTTTCCGCCGGAACGATCGAGCAGGCCTTTGATGGGACTTCATTCCATATTGTTGATGTCAGCGTCCCGGTCCAACCTCACAACAAAGCCGTGGTGTCCGTGTCCGCGAAGCCATCGAGGTAACCCCGTTGCCATTTTTTTGATTCATGATGACGCAACTGCCAGGAAGACTACGAGCGAATGGATTAACAGCCATCGTGGTATTCTTGCTTTGCTTGACAACTCGTTGCCTGTCGGGTGCCCCCATCGCCGATCCGCTTCAGCCCTATGCCGGACCGAGCGTTCGCGGCGTGGATACCAGCACACTCACTGGCAAGGTGATGACGGGCTATCAGGGGTGGTTCAACTGCGAGGGTGATGGAGCAGGCTTGGGTTGGACGCACTGGGCTCGCAACTCGTCTAGATCATTCGCTCCCGGCAATGTCACGGTGGACCTGTGGCCGGACGTCTCCGAGTTGACTGCTGGCGAGCGCTTCACCACCAGTTTCCAGTCCGTCGATGGTCGTCTGGCGGAAGTGTTCAGTTCATTCAACCGGGAAACCGTGCTGCGACATTTCCGCTGGATGCGCGAATACGGTATTGATGGCGCGTTCGTGCAGCGGTTCGCCAATGGGGTGAACGACGACGCTAAGCGGTATCACAAGGATGTCGTGCTCGCCCATTGCCGCGAGGGTGCCAACCGCGAGGGACGGGCGTATGCCGTGATGTATGATTTGAGCGGGCTGCCCGCCGGCGGGGTGGCGCGGGTCAAGGCCGATTGGAAAATGCTGCGTAAACAAATGCACATCGGCGAGGATCCCGCCTATCTGCACCATCGGGGCAAGCCACTGGTCGCGGTCTGGGGCGTGGGGTTTGCAAACGAAGAAAAACCATACACCCTCGCCGAGTGCCGGGCGCTGATCGAGTTTCTAAAAGCTGACGGCTGCTCTGTGATGCTCGGCGTGCCGACGGGTTGGCGCGAGCAGAAACGGGACGCGGTAAGGGATCCGGCACTCCATGAGGTGTTGAAACTCGCGGATGTGATCAGTCCGTGGACACCCGGCCGTTACCAAAATCCCAAGGGAGTCGCGCTCCACGGCGAGACTTATTGGCAGCCTGACGAGGTCTGGTGTCGGGAACAATCCCTGGATTATCTGCCGGTCGTTTTCCCGGGATTCAGTTGGCATAATCTGAAACCCGCATCGCCGCTGAATTATATCCCGCGGATGCAGGGCGGATTTCTCTGGTCGCAATTTGTCGCCGCCAAACGCGCGGGAGCCGGGATGATCTATGTGGCGATGTTCGATGAAATGGACGAAGGCACGGCCATATTCAAATGCACCAACCAACCGCCGGTCGGTGCTAGTCCATTCGTGACGTATGAGGGATTGCCAAGCGACTATTACCTCTGGCTCACCGGCGAAGGGGCGCGCCTGTTGCGCGATGAACGCCCCCTTACCGCGGATGTTCCCGTCAGAACCAACCGATCATTATGAACCGCCGACAATTTCTCAAAAACACGGCTCTCGTCTCAGCTTCGGCGGCGCTCTTGCCTCGGATTTCTTGGGCTGAAAATCTTACCGGCGCGGCTCCGTATCAGCAGTTGGATCAACTTTACCTTTCCGACTTTGATGCGGAGCAGGACGAAACGCCCATTTTGTTTGGCAATGGTCGGCAGACTTGGCTGACCACCCTGCGCCGAAAAGATTTTCCCAACTGTCAGGAAACCATCGCGTGTTTCTCGCTCAACGGAGGAAGCTGGCAGGAAACGAACCCGGTGATCACCGACGGCGAATATGAAGCGGTTACCGCTGCGTGTGCGGACAAAGGTGAACCGATTGTTGCTTGGGCGGCAATCGAGAATGGCCGCTGGCTCATCAAAGCCGCGATTGCCGGCAAACAAAAATTCCAGCCGCCAGTTGCCATCAGTGATCCGGGGCAACGCAGCATCAACCCCATCGTCAAAGCGATTAGACCACGCAGTTATCTGGTGGCTTGGGAGGTTTTTACCAAAGGACAGTTCAGTATTTATCTGGCGCGCTTCGCGGACGGTCGTTGGAGCAAACCCGTGCGCGTTGCCGGCGATAGGGCAAGCTGTTTCGAGCCAGCCATTGAAGTTGCTTCGTCCGGCGAAATCTATTTGGCCTACAGTTGCACCGACGGGGTGCATCGTAATATCCAGTTGGCGATCCTCGATCCGCATACTTTGCAGACGACCAAGACCGTGCCAGTCGCTGTGGGCGGAGGGCTTAAGGAGCGCGTGAATATCAACGCACGACCTGCACTGGCTCTTGATCGGGAACAACGCCTGTGGATCAGTTGGGAAAATAATCGGTTCACCAGCCGCCTCGAAGACAGCGACAACTACACCGGCGACCGTTGCTGCGCGATGATCTGCTACGTCAACGGCCAACTCCACGAGCAGAAGGAAATTGGGCGTTGGTTGTTTCAGGGTAAGAACGACCATCTGCCAACCTTCTTCAAAGATCCCGCCGGAAATGTTTTTGTCATGACCCATTGCGGCGGTGGCGACAAGACGACGCCATTTTGGTCTTTTCGCATTTCACATCTCGATCCCGCAACCGGTTGGGCGTCGCCGACCACGCTGGTTCAAACTAAACAAAAGGGCGAATCGCAGCGCCCCTCAATGGTCTTTGCTGACGACGCCAAATCTTTTTGGATGGTGTGGAAAAGCGATCTGACGAAGAACCATTGCAGTTGCTGCTCCGGGCCGCACGTGATTCCGTCGCAGCCGGATATGGTTCACTCGCGCCGTGGCCGACTCGAACTGGAACGATTCTCCGCACCGAATCTGACAGCCGCATCGCAGCCGCTGAATTTGGTGCAGACGATGGTTGTCGAGCATCACCCGGTAAAAAATTTTCGGCCCGCGATCAGTGGCCGGCAGCGACAACCCCGCCCGATGGTGAACTATCGCGGCGAGATCTACACCCTGCTACGTGGCAATTTGCATGAGCACTCGGAAAACTCCAATTGCTGGCCGGCAGGAACCGATGGCACCTTGCACGACGATTTTCGCTACGGCCTTTACTCCGAGGGCTACGACTTTGCTGGGATTACCGATCACGGCTATTCACTTACGGAAATTTATTTTCGGAAATCTCTACGACTGGCGGAATTTTACAACGACCCGACATGTTTCGTAGCACTGCCATCAGTCGAATGGACGCTGTCAAATAATGGTAAGCCGGAAATTGGTCGTGGCGTCGGCCATCGTAACCTCTTCTTTGCCGACGTCAACGAGGCTAAGAAATTTGTGCGGAACAGGGACGAGGTTTATTCTGAGACCAATCCTGAAGCTCACGATGCGGAAAAACTCTGGGCGCTCATCCGCAAAAGCAAAATTGACTGTGTTTCCATCCCGCACCATCCGGCGGACGAGACCCACCCGTGCTGCTGGGACACCCGGGATGAGGAGATTGAACCGGTGGTGGAAATTTTCCAATGCCGGGGCAACGCCGAATATCGTGGAGCGCCGCGAATGATTAATGTTTCCCGCCATAAGCCGCTGGCCACTTCCGACAAGGGCTTCATTGACCATGCCTTGCGCGATAAGAAATACCGGCTTGGTTTTGTGGCCAGCGGAGATCACAACAGCATGGGCGTCGGCCTGGCTTGCGTCTGGGTCAAGGAAGTCAGCCGTCGCGGCATTCTGGAAGCGTTGCGGGCTCGCCGCTGCTTCGCGACGACCGGCGACCAGATCGTGGTGGATTTCCGAGTTAACGGCGTCTGGGGTGGTGAGACCGTGGTGGATGGCTCCAAGGTTGAAATGACATTCAACATTGACGCCATGGACGACATCACCCGGGTCGAAATTTTGCGCAACAGTCGCGTGGTTTATGTCCATGAGCCCGGCGCAACAACCAGTCAGATCAAAGGCGCATGGACCGACGCCACTCCGGTTCATGAAGATGGAGTGCTGTATTACTATGCCCGCGTGACCCAGAAGAACAACCACCTCGCTTGGTCCAGTCCGGTGTGGGTTCAGGCTTAAAATAGAAACTTTGATGCGAGCCATTATCTCCGCTTTAGGGGGATGGTCATCAATCGGTATTTGTTAGACCATTGAAGCTAAATACTCATGAAAGTTGCGAGCATACTTTTTAATGTCACGATGTTCAGTTGGCTGGTTGGATCGCAATGGTTGGCTGAAACGATGGAATCTGACATTTGCATTTATGGCGGAACTTCCGATGGAGTGATTGTCGCTGTGCAAGCGGCCAAGATTCACAAACGGTTCGGGCTGGCTCGCGTGAAGTCGCTGCATTTGGAAGCTTTCAAAGCTCGTCCGCTATTCAATCAAATCTCTGTCAATACTCCGCGCCTATGAAATTAATTAAAGCCCTACTGTGCGTTGTCGCTGTTCTTATTGGTTCGGTCTATTCAGCGAAAGCTCGCGATTTCCGATATGATTGGCCGCTGTTTATCTACAACATGGGCGGGTTGGATAAATACCCGGTCGAAGAGCAGGTCAAAATGTTGCACGACGATGGCTATGCCGGTCTGGCGGTGGACATCGGGAGTTTGACCAAGCTGGAAGAGTTTGGCCGCTACCGGGCCGCCGCCGGAAAGGTTGATGGCTTCAAGATTTATGCCGCGTTCTACCGCTTCAACTACGATGAAATGAATGGGTTCAGACGCGACTGGGTTGGGGTGGTTAACCGGCTCGCGGGAACGGGCACTGACCTGTGGCTGATTTCAGGGCAAAAGCAGAATGGGCTTACGCCGGAGCTTTTAGAAAAGGAAATTCGCGACGTCGTTGATTACGCTGCTACCAAATCTTTGAAGGTCACCCTCTATCCGCACAGCAAGAATATGATCGCCACGGCGGAGGACGCGCTGGTTTATGTGGAAAGGATAAATCGGACGAACCTGGACCTGGCCGTGCATACCTGCCATGAGATCCGCGCCGGCAACGCGGACCGCATCGAGGAAGTGCTGGAGAAGGTAAAAAGTCATCTAGGCTATGTCACAATTGCCGGGAGCGACAACATTCCCAACCAGCTCAATGGCAGCGAGTGGGAATACTCTACGCTCAAGCCGCTCTATCGTGGAAACTTCGACCTGACCCGCGTTTTGAAAAAGCTGCGAAGCCTGGACTACCACGGTGCCATTGGCTTCATCAATCACCGCATCACGGAAGCACCAGACATATATCTTCCGCTGTCAAAATCAACCTACGACAAGTGGGTTCAGGACTTGAACGCCTTGCCGTCCCGACCGTTTGACGCGCCGGATCAATGCGTTTGGCACGCTCCGAGCCGCACTTGGTTCGTCTCGAATCTCGGTGGCGGCATCTCGCTGGCCAAGGATGGCTATGGCTGGATCACCCGACTCGACGAAAAAGGCAAGATCATTGATCCCTTTTGGATTGGCCTCGCCGAGCGCATGCACGCGCCATCCGGCATGGTGGCAACCGACCGTTACCTTTATGTCTGCGACCGGGAAGGTGTGTATCAGATTGA
>DATJGF010000148.1:0-20992 GCA_035495315.1 Candidatus Limnocylindrales bacterium | reverse complement strand
TCCCCTTCGACATTGTAGCTGACGCCGAGCAGCGTTTGGAAGCTAAGAACCGAATCTGCCTTTGACACGGTGAAGTCGGTAATGATCGGCGCGGCGCGTGAGGTGAATTCGTCCGCGCCAATGTCCGGACGCGCGCCTTTGGGGCGAAGCTCGCCGTCGATATCATTCGTGACGGTAATCACGCTGGAGGCTTTATCGATGGCATTCGTGGCCGAAACCTGCAAGTGGAGATCCGCAGCCGAAGGATTGACGAACATGCCCGGAGTTGCCGTAAGCAGGTTACCCGACTGTGTCGCGGTAGCACTGTCGCGCAGGTGAATTGGAACATCGGCCAAATTGTTGCGAGCGGCGCAGTTGGTAGTCGTCGCGAAGCGGAACTCTATCCCATAAAACTCATTGCCATTCACCAACACGCTGTTGTGGTCGACTTGAGTGCCTGGTGAGTTCCACGCGATAATCGCGCCATCCGAACTGGCTTTCCGGCTGGCGCTCATCAGGCCCGGCGTGAGACAGACGAAATTATTGCGAATCAGCCCACCCGCGTGATCGAAATAAGGGGTTGTGTTATCGAGGCCATAAGACACCGCCCGATCGACGTTCAGAAAAACGTTCTGTTCGGTCACGGTGTTCATGGAATGGCGCCAGAACAATACCGCGGGGTTCCACAGGTAAGCGGCGGTATCGGGATTGTGCAGGTTCTTGAAAAGATTGCCGCGCACAACCCAGTTCTTCGCCGCGTGAGCGCTAATGCCATTGAAGTAGCCGACCCCGGTCCCATGATCGCCGGGCGGATTGCCGGTGTACTCAAACCAGCAGTATTCGACGATTCCATTGTTCACGCCGATCCCGGCAACCGGATCGGTAGGGTTCGATTTGATGAACTGTGACCCGGCGTTCAACAGACGGACGCAATAAACGTGCGGCGATTGCGCCCCGGGATTAAAAATGATCTCGTTGTCGTAGGTTTCGCGGATAGACAGGTGCGCAATCGTGGTATTGGTGCTGTTCGACCAAATACCGAATTCGGTGTTCCCATAATTGGCATTGTCCATTCCTTTCCCCACAAGCACGACATTGGTGCTGCCGGCTGCGCCGCGAATCGTCACATCGTTATGGCCGTTGACGTACAACGTGCTGGTAAGGTTGTAAGTTCCGTCGGCGAGCAGAATGGTATCGCCGTTGCGCAAGTTCCCTATTGCGGTCTGCAACTGCGGTTCGGTTGCAACAGTCACAATTCGCGCGCCCGTTAGCGGCAACGACGGCGCCTCCCCCGGCGAGGCAGCCTGGACCAAAGCGACCGGTTTCATAAACTCGATCGCGATCAAATATAAAAGGACCGTAGCGCCGACTGGCAGTCGGTTGTATCGCCGGTTGTTAATCGGCAGTTCGTCGATAATTAATTGGGTCACAGCGCTTCAAGCTTTCATCACAGTTAGCCGGCACCAAACGCCTGAATTTCCGCTGGCAAGCGCGGATCGTCAAACGAATTGGGTTTGCTTGCAGGTTGGCAGACGGCTGTGGTACAACGACGCCGCACAGTCGGAATCGTGTTCGAGAACAATTAGGCCTGAATTACAATTATTGCCAACCTATGAACCTGAAGTTCACCACACGCCAGCTCTTAACGTCAGCAATGACCATTGCTGCTACATCCCTCACTCTATTGGCTAGCAGCAGCTCGGCCAAAGCCGCAGATGCCGCGGCGGCCACGGCCACCAATGCGCCGCCTAAACCCCACTGGGAGAGTATCGCGTCGGCCGACCTCACAATGACCCGCGGCAACAGCCATACCTTCCTGGGCGCCGTTACGATCAACAGCACGCGCAAGTCGGCCAAAGATGAAATCTTGCTGGGTGGCAGTGCGGGATACGGAGACACGACCACCAAGCAAGCGGACGGCTCGGAAGAAAAGACCGAAACCGCAAATTTCTTGAAGGGCTACGCCCAGTGGAATCATCTCTTTACTGAGAAATTGTACGGCGGCCTTCGTTTTGACGCGCTGCGCGATAACGTCGCGGACATCCATTATCGCTTCACTGTCGGCCCGCTGGCAGGCTATTACTTCATCAAGCAAACCAACGTCTTCCTCTGCGGCGAAATTGGTCCTTCCTACGTCAATCAGGACCTCGGTGGCGTTACCTCAGATTACATCGCTCTGCGCCTGGCAGAACGGTTTGAATATAAGTTCAAGACCGGGGCCAAAATTTGGGAAACGCTCGAATGGCTTCCGCAAGTCGACAAGTTTGACAACTGGATCATGAACGCGGAGGTGGGAATATCAGCTCCGGTTAGCAAGGCGCTCGATGTTCGCCTCGTTGCCCAAGACACCTACAATAACCAACCTGCCGCCGGCCGGCAAAAGAACGACTTCAAGCTGCTGGCCGGCATTGGCGTCAGATTCTAGGGTAGAGATCGACCGAGACATTTTAAGACAGAAAATTGAGCAGGCCGCTGGGCGGCCTCGCGTGCGCTACAAGCAGTGTGCCACCACGTCCAAGCACCCCGATAAGCCCGCCGCAGCTTGACTGCGCACTGCCTGTTGGACGTTACAAATCCACTCACACGGTTCAACGTTTATGTTTAAAAAACTATTTGCGCCGACGAATGATTGTTTTCTCACCAGCCTTAGCCTTTTGATTTTGCGCGTTTGGCTCGGAGCGACCCTATTGCTCAACCATGGTATCGGTAAGGTAAAAGGTTTCAGCACCATGTCGGGCGGCTTCCCGGACCCACACCATGTCGGGCATGCAGCCAGTTTGGCATTGGTAATTTTTGCCGAGGTGGTTGCGTCCGCTCTGCTGGTGCTCGGCCTGGTAACGCGCTTCGCGGCTTTGGTCATCGCAGTGAATATGGCTGTTGCCTTCGTTTACGCGCACAAAATGAGCCTCAGCGGCAACCATAGCGGGGAACTTGCTTTCACTTTACCTCGCAGGGTGTGTTACTCTGTTGCTCGCCGGTGGTGGAACAATCTCGTTAGACAACGTGGTGTTTAAAGGCGGCGGCAAAAAGAAGCAAACCTCGGAGTAAGGAAACGCCGAGTCCGGACGGCGAGACGCCTGACGCTACATTGCGAACGCTCTTGACTTTACGATCGCCCGCCACCAACTCTGACGGAGCGTGAACTGTCATCGCTTGATTGGGACATTGGCGTTGCTGATTCTGCCAGCCGCACTCCAGGCGGGGCTCGCCTCAAAGACAAACACCGTTCGCGTCGCGGCCTGCCAAACGAAACCTCGCACGATCAACTTCCGGCTCGACGTCGCGCAGGCGCTCAACCAAGTCGATCGTAATCTCGAGGAACTGGAAAAGATCGTCGACCGCGCAGGGGATCGTAAATGCGATGTGCTGGTTCTGCCGGAGGATACTCTCGGGCTCTTGAACTGGACGGGCGTCAACGAAGCGGCGGAGAAACAGCTTCTGCCTCAGGCCAACCAGCGCATGCTCGAACGGCTGGGACGGGCCGCTTCCCGGAAAAATATGTACCTCGTCGTCTGCAGTGATCATCTCGAGCAGGACGGAGGAATTTACAATACCGCGTTTTTCCTGGGTCGCGATGGCAAAGAGATCGGGCGCTATCACAAGGTCTGCCCGGTTTATCACGAGTTGCTACGTCAGCGTGGAAATTCGTTTCCCGTATTTCCCACGCGTGAGCTGGGCACGGTGGGGATGCTCATCTGCTACGACCTGGTGATTCCGGAGACCGCGCGTTGTCTGGCATTGGAAGGGGCTGATATCATTTTCTTTCCGACGATGGGCAGCGCCGCGATTGGGGATGAAGAGCTTGGCGTTCAGGCATTGCGCGTGCGTGCGGTGGAGAATTTCATTTGGCTGGTCGTCGCCCAGCGAGGGAATGGCGCGATGATTATTTCTCCTCAAGGCAACATTGTCGCCAAAGCCGAAGGACCCGATGGTCTTGCCATAGCCGATATAGACCCATGCGGCGGTCGTACAGGCGGAGACGCGATGAATTCACAGCGGGACATGCGCGCGCGTCTTTTCCGCGAGCGCAATCCGGCAGCTTTTGGGATCCTCACAGATTCCAACCCTCCAGTTCTGGGCAAAGTCCCAATCGATATCTCGCCGCAGGAGTCGTATCGCATTGCGGCGCGGGTTTTGACCACGGGCGAGGAACAGTTCCGTCAGGCGACTGCCCTGGCCAGTGCCGGTCAAACCAACGACGCAATTGCTGCGTTCGAAAAGCTGCGGGTTGAGTATCGCGACTCCTGGATTGATGCTGCCGCAGCGCAGAGGCTACTAGAGTTGCGGCCGCTGGCGGCGAGCACGGCTCCGATTCCGAAGGCCGAGCCAGCCGCAGATCCTCAAGCCACCAAAAAAGACATTGCGGCTCTCTTCCAAGACGGTCTGGCATCGCGCTATCCCGGTGATGAAGGCCTGGAGCAGGACAGCCATGTTCTTTTTCATGAGAACTTCGAGGCAGGCAGCGTTGCTGAGCTTGGCAAACGCTGGACCGAAATGAGCAACAAGGACGACGAGCCAATGGCCTTCAGCAGCGATGTCCCACCAAACAGCACCGGGCACCGCTCGCTCCAGATCACCGCAACCCTTGGCAAAAATACCGGCGGACATCTATATAAACGGCTCCCGAACGGCGTCGAGAAACTGCATGCCCGCTTTTACGTGAAGTTCGCCGAAGATGCCGGTTACACGCACCATTTCGTCGCGGTCGGCGGATACAATCCTCCGACCAATTGGCCGCAAGGCGGCGCCGGCGAACGCCCCCGCGGCGACGACCGCATTTACATCGGCATCGAGCCCAACGGCAATTACGGGCGCGTGCCGCCGCCAGGCGCCTGGTCTTTTTACAATTATTGGCAGGACATGAAGATCTCTGCTGATGGCAAGTATTGGGGCAACGCCATCAGTCCGGAGCCACCGTTGCAGGTGCCGCGTGGCCGGTGGCAATGGGTCGAGATTATGGCCAAACTGAACTCGGCACCGGATAAGGCCGACGGTGAACTTGCGCTTTGGCTCGACGGCAAACAAGTCATGCACGTTCAGCAAGGCACGCCACGCGCTCCCTGGAACGGCATGGGGTTTAAGCTCCCCGGCACAGGCGGTGAGCCCTTCGAGGGCTTCCGCTGGCGCAACACCGATAAGTTGAAACTGAATTTCTTTTGGCTGCTTGACTACGTCACTGAACAGTCCGCACACGCAAATAGCCCAAGCGGTCAGAATCCCGTTCATCGAGTCTGGTTTGATGACATCGTTGTCGCGACGACCTACATCGGGCCCATCCAGCCAAAGCCGCATTGACCGTGACCGCTCACAGCGCCTACCGCGGTGTCTTGTTTTGGCTCTTTCTTGAGATTGCGCTTTGCACTGGTTTATCTGCAGCTGAGACTGAATCGGCCATCGTCACATTGCCGCCTGGCGTCTCAGCCGTCTGGGACCAAAGCCGGGCTTATCACGAGTCAACTCCTACCCGCGAATGCCTTTGCCTCAATGGTCTGTGGCTGTGGCAACCGGCGGCCAATCAATCAACCGCTGCACCACAATCGAATTGGGGTTACTTCAAGGTCCCTGGTTCCTGGCCGGGGATTACCGACTACATGCAGAAAGATTCGCAGACGGTTTATGCCCACCCGAGTTGGAGCAGCCACGCGCTGGGTGATATAAAGGCTGCGTGGTACCAACGGGAAATTACAGTGCCGCAGAGTTGGAAAGGCCGACGCACTACCCTCTTCATCGAATACCTTAACTCGTACTCAGCGGTATATATTAATGGCAAGCTCGCCGGCGAGGTAAGATTCCCCAGCGGCGAAATTGACCTGACTTCTTCATGCCAGCCAGGCACTACCAACCTGCTGACTCTGATGGTGGTCGCAATGCCGCTTCAAGGCGTATTGCTCTCTTATACCGACAGCGCTTCGGCGCGCGAAGTCAAAGGCTCAGTCGCACGACGTGGCCTGTGCGGCGACGTTTACCTCTTCAATTCCCCGGTCGGGCCAAGGCTTGAGGATGGTCGTGTACAGACTTCCGTGCGCCGTCGCGAATGCAGGTTCGATGCACGAATCGAACGGCTCGAACAGAATGAACGCTACTCGCTTCTGGCCAGGATTCGTGATTCTCGGGAGACCATTCACGAATTTGTCAGCCCGACCTTTGAGGCTACCGACCTCAAGCAGGGTCGCATCTCGTTTGCGACAAATTGGGTCCCGGATCGGTTGTGGGACACTGACACGCCTCAGAACTTGTGCACTTTCGAACTCTCGCTCCTCGATAGCACAGGCAACGTGCGGGACACCAGCTGGCCGACCCGGTTTGGGTTCCGCGAGTTCTGGATCGATGGACGAGATTTCTTCCTCAACGGCAAGCGCATCTACCTCTCGGCGGTGCCGCTCGACAACGCCCAGGTGAGCGTCGCGCTAGCTACCTACGACGCCGCGCGAGAGAGTTTGCAGCGTCTCCAGAGCCTCGGAATAAACTTTATCTATACACACAACTACGATTGCCTTCCTGGGTCACATCTTGGTTTTGAAGAAATCCTGCGCGCGGCAGATGACGTTGGCATGCTGGTCGCCTTCACCCAGCCACACTTCAGTCATTACGATTGGCGCGGAGCCGATGCGGACAAGACCAACGGTTACTTTCCACACGCCAGCTTCTACGTCAGTGTGGCGCAAAACCATCCCTCGGTGATCCTCTACTCGATGAGCCACAACGCCACTGGTTATGAGGAGGACATGAATCCCGCGATGATCGACGGGACGAATGCCCCGCGTGATACCTGGTCGCTCAAGAACTGTTCGCTCGCTTTGCGCGCTGAAGCGATCGTCACAAACCTCGATCCCACTCGCATCGTCTATCACCACTCCTCCGGCAATCTGGGCTCCATGCATACCGCCAATTTTTACCCCAACTTCGCCCCGATTCAGGAACTCTCTGATTGGTTCGAGCATTGGGCAACTCACGGCGTCAAGCCGATGTTCACCTGCGAATATGGTGCTCCCTTCACCTGGGATTGGACGATGTATCGCGGCTGGTACAAGGGGCAGCGCGAGTTCGGCAGCGCGGCCGTACCGTGGGAGTTCTGCGTCGCGGAATGGAATGCGCAGTTTTTCGGGGATCGCGCGTTTCAGATCAGCGAAGCGGAAAAGGCGAACTTACGTTGGGAAGCCAAACAGTTCCGCGCGGGAAAATTGTGGCATCGGTGGGATTATCCCAACGAGGTCGGCTCGCCTCGATTCGAAGAACGATATCCGGTGTTCGAGCGTTACCTCACGGACAATTGGCGGGCCTTCCGCACCTGGGGCGTCTCGGCCATTTCACCGTGGGAATTCGAGCATTTCTGGAAACTCCGTCCTGGCGTGGACAAGACGCGACAGGAGTTCAAAGTCGATTGGGCGAACCTGCAACGGCCGGGATTCAGCCCCGATTACCTCGATGCGCGCTATGAACGGATGGATCTGGCCTTTAAACGCGAGGATTGGATCCCCACCAGTGCAGCGCAAGCCCTGATCCGAAATAACCGACCCTTGCTGGCCTACCTCGCCGGCAAACCCGCACGTTTCACTTCTAAAGAACATAACTTCGTGCCTGGGGAAAAAATTGCGAAGCAGTTGATCCTGATCAACAACTCACGGCAACCTGTTACCGCAACGTGTGCGTGGAAGTTGGAATTGCCGAAGGCGATGACTGGCACATTAACCTTAACAGTGGAACCCGGCGGACAGCAACGTGTGCCGCTCAGTTTCGAATTGCCGGCGTCCTTAAAACTCGGCACCTATCCCCTCCGCGCGGAGGTTCGATTCAGCAACGGAGAAACACAAACGGACACGCTGGACATTAACGTCCTGGCCCCACCTGATCAGCAAAAAGCATCCGCCAGGATTGCGTTGTTTGATCCTCGCGGGGAAACCGCAGCGTTGTTGCAGCGGCTAGGAATTCAGAGCCGACAAATTGAGGCCACAGCAGATCTGTCTTCCTATGAGGTTATAATTATCGGCAAGGCCGCGCTGACACCAAATGGTGCGGCACCGGCGCTCGGGGGTGTCCGCGACGGTCTAAAGGTGTTGTTGTTCGAACAGACCTCGGAGGCATTAAGTCAACGGCTCGGGTTTCGCACGGAGGAATATGGTTTGCGCCGGGTCTTCGCACGGATTCCTGACCACCCGGCTTTGGCCGGTTTGTCTGCTGATAATTTGAGCGATTGGCGCGGTGCAGCGAGCCTGCTGCCGCCGCAGCTCGATTATCAATTGCGACCTCGCTACGGACCTACGGTGCAGTGGTGCGGACTTCAGGTCACCCGGCTGTGGCGTTGCGGTAACCAGGGCAATGTCGCTTCCGTGCTGATCGAAAAACCGGGATGCGGAGATTTTCTTCCGTTAGCCGATGGCGGATACAATCTGCAATACAGCCCCTTGCTCGAATATCGCGAAGGCAAAGGACTCATTCTGTTTTGCCAAATGGACGTGACCGGACGAACCGAAGCTGATCCCGCCGCCGAAAGGCTCGTAAAGAATCTGCTGCAGTACGTCTCGACCTGGAAACCTGCGGCGCACCGCCGGGCGGTTTATGCCGGCGATACTGCCGGTAAAGCCTACTTGGAAACCAACGGGGTCTCCGTCGGAACTTACGAGGGCGGCTCGTTATCTTCCGGTCAGGTTCTCATCGTCGGGCCTGGTGGCAGCAAAACTTTGGCAACACAGGCAACGCGCGTTGCCCAATGGCTCAAGTCGGACGGGCATTTGCTCACCATCGGTCTCGGTCAAGACGAACTCGGATCCTGGTTACCTTTCCAGGTGGCGACAAAAAGCCAGGAACACATTTCGACATTTTTCACACCACCACCCATGAACTCGTTGCTCGCGGGAATTGCGCCTGCGGATCTACATAATCGTGACCCGCGCAACTTGCCGCTCGTTTCTGAAGGGGCCCAGCTGCTCGGCGATGGCGTTCTGGCGGTGGCTCCAAATTACAGTGTCGTTCTGTGCCAATTTGCACCGTGGCAGTTCGAATCGCCCCAACAGAATCTGAGACGGACTTACCGTCGGCTGTCCTTCACCCTTTCACGCTTGTTGGCGAACATGGGAGTCGGCTCTTCGACACCGCTGCTGGAACGGTTCCAACAACCGCTGCACGGGTCCGGGGACGAGAAACGCTGGTTGTCGGGGCTGTATGTCGACCAACCGGAAGAATGGGATGATCCGTATCGGTTTTTCAGGTGGTGAGAGACCGTTCAAACGACGTTTCCTGTTTTGTAAAAATTCAGAGCTGGAACATCGAACATCGAACGCTGAATTTTGAAGTTTGCCCCAGCCGCCAGGCACGATGCCTGGCTCTATGTCAGTCGAGACGCCCGACGCTACACGAGCGTCAAAAATTGAATTGGTCGATGTTCTCTTTGTTGAACAGGAAAGGTTTGCCTAACAGGATATTGTCGCCCTCGATTTGGAACTCGCCAAGGGCACCCGCTTTAAGCGTCCGATCCGAAGGGGTCAACCCGCCACGCACTAGAGCTTGCGCAGCATACACTGTCAGATAGCCCAGATCCTCTGTCTTCCACAGGATCACCGTTTGCGTGACACCATCCTTGACGTACTGCCGGTTTTCACTGGGCAACCCAAGGCCGATGACTTTCACCTGTCCTGCCTTGCCGGCTTGTTTGACAGCTTCGGCTGCACCCGGGACTGCCGGCGAACAAATCGCCATGATCAGCTTCAAATTGGGATAAGCGCCGATCAAGGCAGTCGCTTCAGCTTGCGCGCGATCCTTCAGATCATCGCACGGCCGCAGCGCAACCATTTTGAGCTGCGGATACTTGCTTGAGCGGCGGGCTTCAATGTACTTCTGCCACTCGTTCATGTTGCCGGCGGTGAGGCTCGCGGTGATGATCGCGAACTCTCCTTCATTCCCGATCAGCCGCGCCGCCTCGTCCATCAGCGTAAACCCGATGCCTTCCGGCGTGGCCTGGTTCACAAAAAAGGACCGCGCATCCGTCGCCGAGTCGGAATCATACGTGATCACTTTGATCCCCTTGGTTTCCGCTTTCCGCAACGCCGTGGAAATGCCCTCCTTGTTCTCGCAGGCAGCGGCGATCCCGTCCACTCCCAGGGCAATCCAGTTCTCAACAATTTCGTTTTGCTTCGCGGGATCGGGATCGGTCGGACCGTCAAAAAGCAAATCGACATTGAATTCCTTGGCGGCGCGCTCGGCCCCCTTTTCGCAGGAAATAAAATAGGCGTTGCCTTTGCTTTTGGGCATCAAAGCAATCGTAACTTTCTTTTGGGCGCCAGCAGTGCCCGCACCGGTGTCGGCGGATTTATCGCAGGCGACCAGGAATAAGCAGGATGCGAGGATGAGCGCAGATATCGGTTTCATCATTCAGCTAAAGCTGTCGGGTTGATTTGCGTTTCGGGATTTATAATGAAGCGCGATCCTTTTCGCCAGCACCGAGGCAGCCAGCGAGACCAGGAGCAGCAGACCGGTCAGCATCCCGGCGACCTCGCGGGGTTGACGGGCATGGACGAGGCCATTGCTCAACACGGCAATGGCAGCCACGCCCAGTAATGTCCCAGGAACAGAGCCGACCCCGCCGAAAATGCTAGTGCCGCCGAGCACCACCGCGGTGATGGCAAACAACTCGTAACCGGTGCCGGCGTCGGCCTTAGCCTGGCCGAGTCGGGCGGTATAGAGCACTGCGGCGAGCCCGGCAATTATTCCTGCAATTACATAAACCGAAGCGATGCGGCGCTCGACTGGAATTCCTGCGTAGCGCGCCCCTTCCGGAGCGAAACCGATGGCGCGCCAACTGCGACCGAGGACGGTGAAGTGGACCATCACCCAAATCGCCGCGGCGACCAGCAGAAACGCGGGCGCTTGGGCCGGCAAGCCCAGCCATTGGCCCTGGCCAAGGCGCAGAAAAGAACCGGGGAAATCTGTGAACGTGTCGACGCCATGAGTGATGGCCTCGGCCAAACCGCGAAACAGCGAGAAGGTGCCGAGTGTGACAATTAGAGGGGGTAGGCGAACCCGGGAGATAAACCAGGCATTCATACCACCGGCCACTGCACCAATTGCCAGGGTTACGATTGCTGCCCACCATATAGGAAAATGCGCGTCACGCCATAGCTTGCCGAACAGAATCGCGCATAAGCCGAGCAACGACCCAACCGAAAGATCGATCCCGCCAGTGAGAATGATCGGTGTCAGCGCCAGTGCGAGCAAACCGATTTCAGTCGAGTGGCGAAGGATATCGTAACTGTTCTCCAGCGTCCCGAATCGCCTGCCTATCGCAGCGAAAAAAAACCATTCGAGTACCACAATTATGAATAGCAGGGTTTCGTGCTTGAGCAGGAGCGCCTTCCAGGATGATACATTGGATGTCGTCCCCATAATCACCTTGACGTGACCGTTTCGCCGGACGCGAGGCTCCCGGAGGTCGTCGTTTTCTGAACGCTGCCTAACCCATCGCCAAGCACGGCCAATAAAATAATAGCGCCTGCAATGGCTCGTTCCCAGTAGGCCTCGATATGGAGGTACACTAAGGCAGGACTCACGCACGCCATCAACAGAAAGCCTACAAACACTCCCCAAAGATGTCCGCGCCCGCCCGAAATCGCGACACCGCCAACTACCACAGCGGCAATAGCCTTGAGCTCCAGTCCGGTGCCGGCCTTCGGATCGACTTGCGGGGATTGCGCGTTGTTGAGCACTGCAGCTAGTCCGCTGAGCGCACCCATGACAACGAACAAGCTAAAGGTAACCAATTGCGGGCGAATTCCGGCGAGCCGGGCGGCTTCGACATCGGATCCAGTCGCATAAATGAATCGGCCGGCAGCTAGATGCCTTGTTAGAAGGGCCAAGCCCGCCAGCACAGCAAGGGCGACGACTATGATCGTGAGTTGTCCTTGAGTTTGGCTCAGCCCAAACCACTGGGCGCCTTGCGGGAGATTTACGAAAGCCCCTTGGCGTTTCCAGCGCAATGCTTCACGCCAGGTGACCATCGTGGCGAGAGTGACTACAATCGAAGGCAATCGTAATCCCGCAACAAAAAATCCGTTAATTGAGCCAAGCGTCGCTCCGAGTGCGATTGCCGCCAGCAGAACCAACCCGGCCGGCCAGTTTGCTGTCGAGAGCAATCCGGCACATACGCTGCACACCGCGAGTTGAGAGCCGACTGAAATGTCGAT
Source organism: Candidatus Limnocylindrales bacterium (assembly GCA_035495315.1). Classification (GTDB taxonomy): domain Bacteria; phylum Verrucomicrobiota; class Verrucomicrobiia; order Limisphaerales; family UBA8199; genus DATJGF01. The sequence goes on along the minus strand of DATJGF010000148.1, from coordinate 8,840 downwards.
TTGTCGCGCGATGATGATCAACGCGGCGCCGCACGTGACAATGAGTGCGGGTGCTTGCCTCGCCAGGAACGACAGGAAGGGTGTCGGCTGATAAAAAGAGGGCGCGAAAATTGCAAGCGCGAAGAGGATCAGGCTCAGCGCGATGCAGACAGAATATTCGCGGCGAACGGTTCTCAAGGCGCACCCGCTTCCTGTCCGAATGCCAGGCCCATCACCTGATCGGCATCGCTGGCTCGTGGAAGGATGGCAACCAACGTCCCGTTGCGCATCACGCCGATGCGATCGGCCAGGGCCAGGACCTCCGGCAGATCACTCGAGATCGTTACGATTGCCACTCCCTTGGTAGCCAGTTCCCGGATCATCCGATGGAGTTGGTTCTTGGTTCCAACGTCAATACCTTGAGTGGGTTCATCGAGGATCAGGAGTCTGGGTTGGGTCGCCAGCCAGCGCGCCAGCGCTACTTTTTGCTGATTGCCACCCGATAGTGTTCCCGCTTCTCTCTCGGGGCATTCCGCTTTTACCTCGAGTGCCCGCATGTAATCGGTGGCCGTGTTCCGCTCGGCGTTTGGACGCAACCAGCCGCCTGGGAAAAGCCGATCCTGAATCGACAGGGTGATGTTCTGGGCGATGCTCATTTCCAGAATCACCCCATGACGCCGACGGTCTTCGGGCAGGTAAGCGATGCCATGAGTGATCGCCTGTCGCGGAGAACCTATACTGACGGTTTGCCCGTTCAAACGAATCTCCCCTGTGTCGGCAGGCGTGATCCCAAAGAGCACGCGCGCCAATTCGGTTCGCCCGGCGCCGACCAACCCGGCTAGCGCAACGATTTCGCCCGCGCGAACGTCGAGATTGATTGCGTGAATGCCCGACGCTGCGCAGCCAACGTTCTGCAGTGATAATACAATCTCTCCTGCCCGGCTTTGTGACGAAGCCACGGTTTCGGAAACGTCTCGTCCGACCATCTCGCGAATCAGAGCCGCCTCGCTTAGCTCCCCGATTGGGTTTGTGCCGACGCTGTGACCGTCGCGCAAAACCGTTACACGGTCCGCGAGCGCGAAGACTTCTTCGAGGCGATGGCTGATGTAGACAACCCCTGCCCCGTTTTGACGGAGCCGCTTCACCACGCCAAAAAGCAGATGCTGCTCTTTCTGGGTTAACGAAGCCGTCGGCTCGTCCATGATGATGATCCTCGCGCCCGACCCGACGGCGCACGCGATTTCGACCAACTGTTGTTCCGGCATCGACAATTGGCGAACTTCACTCTCCGGCGAAATCCTGGCCCCAATGAGTTCGAGCAGTTCGGCTGCTTGCGCGCGAGACTCAGCCCAATCAACCCGACGAAAGGGCGCGGACGGACTCAACCGCAGCCGGAGGTTTTCGGCGACCGAGAGATCCGGGAAAAGTGCAGGCTGTTGGTAAATGCAGGCCACGCCGAGTTTATGCGAACGGCCGGGGTTGAGGTGAGCCACACGTCGATTGAGGATCTCAATGCTACCCGAATCGGCCTGCAGCGCTCCCGTCACCAGCTTGACCAGGGTCGATTTGCCAGCGCCGTTTTCACCGACCAACGCGTGAACCTCGGCGGGCAGCAGTTCGAACGTCACTCCGCTCAGGGCATGGACTACACCAAACGACTTACTGACCTCTTCCAGCCTCAAGAGCGGTGCTGAACGGCCAGAGTGATTCATGAACAGCACGCATTTGGCCCCAGCGAGGAGCTGGTTTCAAGTAATTAGCGAGGTCTGTAGCGTCAACGAGCCAATACCCGTTTGCTCAGTCTTAATGCCAGCTTAAGGCATTGTGTGCTACAATTTGGACTTAGAATCTCGTATTATTCCATGAACACACGAGGCAGGCGGAGACGGCCCATGATAAGTCGTGAGGCTGCTCTGGCGTTTGGCAGGACGCGAGCCATCGCTGACTGCAGGAGCATCACCTTCATACTGTGGCTGATCGCGACGGTGATTGCCGCTGGGGCGTCGCCGCTTGCGGATCGCCCCGTATCTCCACTGAGCGCCGATCAAACCGAGGGTCAGGGCCAACCAGCAGCGCCAAAACCCCAACCTGCACCTGCTCACCCCGAAGAATTGGCGGCGGCGTTCGCCAAAACGGTACCCACATCGATTGCCGACCTCAGATCCATGGAAGAGCGGGTCAAAGCCCTGGCGAGGCAATTGTCGCCCTCGGTCGTGGCGGTTGAGGTCGGCTTTGGGAGCGGCAGTGGCGTCGTCATCTCAGCGGATGGCCTTGTGCTGACGGCGGGGCATGTATGCGGCAGGCCAAATCGCGACGTGCAATTTACCTTCTCCGGCGGCAGAACCGCGCGGGGACGGACCCTCGGGGTCGATCTGGACAGCGACACTGGCTTGATGCGGATAACGGACCCGGGTCCGTGGCCCCATGCGGCGATGGGAGATTTGAGCCAGACCCACATTGGGGATTGGGTGCTCGCCCTCGGCCACCCCGGCGGTTTTGATCTGAGGCGATCCCTGGTCATCCGGTTGGGCCGCATCCTCCGGCTGGGGGCGGACGCGTTGCAGACCGATTGCACCATAAGCCCTGGGGATTCGGGCGGTCCTTTGTTCGACATGTACGGTCGAGTCATCGGTATCCACAGCTCCATCAGCAGTTCGGTGGCAGAGAATTTCCATGTCGCAATAACTCAATATTACGACGATTGGGATCGGTTGGTAAATGCGGCGAAGGGGAGTACGATGGCGTACTCGCCGCGGGTTTATATCGGCGCGGTGGGGGTCGACGATGTGGCCGGATGCCGGCTCAGTGCAATTGACACCGATAGTCCAGCTCTTAAAGCGGGCCTGAAAGTGGGAGACCTGGTGCTTAAAGTAGACGGGCGAGAAATCAGAGTGTCCGCTTCCTTCAAACGTTGGCTGGCGGAGGCGGAACCCGGCGAAACACTTAACCTGGAAGTCAAACGGGGCGAAAAGTTGCTGGCGGTGAACGTGAAACTGGAGCCGCTGAAACCCAAATGAGTAAGATCAAGTTCTACTTTATTTCAATTCGTCTGATGCTGGCCGTTATGGTGGCAGCAGCGGTGTTGAACTCGAGTGGCGCGCAGGAAGAGTCTCTTCCCCTTACGCTGTCGCGCAATCGCTTTCGGAGTGGCGAGGAAACCCTGCGCGCGTTTGCGCCGGTATCGGAAGCGACCCGTTCTTCAATTGTAAAATTCAATGTCGATGGTGACACGGTGGCCTTGGGAGCAATCGTGGCTACCAATGGGCTGGTGCTGACCAAAGCCAGCGAACTCAAGGCGGGCAAGCTGACATGCTGGCTTGCCAGCGAGAAGGAGGTGGATGCCGAGTTGCTCTGCACTGATGACGAAGAAGATGTGGCCCTCGTGCGAGTAGATGCTCAGAATCTCAAGCCAATCCGGTGGGCCACTGGAGAGGTCTCACTCGGCCAGTGGGTGATCACGCCCGGGATCGCGGAGACCCCGCATGCCGTTGGGATTGTCAGCGCTCTGCCGCGGAAGATCCGTCCGACACGGGCTTTCATTGGCGTCCAGCTCGATTTCGGCACCACAGTTCCCCGCATTGAGAGCCTGGTTCCCGGACTAGGTGCCGAACGGGCCGGCCTGAAGCCCGGCGACGTGATTGTGGCGCTAAACGGTACCGGGGTGACGAATCGCGCGCAGGTCTTCGACGAGTTAGCAGAATTCCGCGCCGGCCAAACCGTCAAAGTGCGTGTCCAGCGTTCGGAGGAACAGTTTGAGGCGGCGGTGCGTCTGATGCCGCCTGGCTCTGGGCAGTTGGGCCAGGAGTCTGCGCGTGAACGACGGCTCAGTCGACTCGGAGGTCAAGTCAGCACGCGGGCTGGAGGTTTTGAACAAGCCATCGAGCACGACACAGTGTTGCCACCTTGGCTTTGCGGCGGACCCTTAGTGAATCTGGACGGCCAAGCGATTGGGCTTAACATTGCACGGGCCAGCCGGGTATCTACCTACGCCCTCTCGGCTCGCCTCGTAAATCGGATCCTTGAGAATCTTATCCGGGCCTCAAGCCAGAAACCGCAGCCAACCCAGACACCCGGTCCCGTTGGGTACTGACAAGCAAAACGAGCAGCGCCGGAGGGGAATAACAAGTAATGTAAACGGGTCAAACCCGCAGGCGCGGCCGTGATGGAGACCAAGTTGAGGCGAACTCGCAGGGCGAGGACAGAATTTTCATAGTTTAATTCCGCCGGACAGGATGCCCGGCTCAACGGCCGGCGAGACGCCTGCTGCGACGAGTTTTCTATTGGATTTTTATCCAAACCGTCGGCACCCTCCAAACCATGGTCCACGTCACTTACTATCTCGAAGTCATTTCTTCCTGGTGTTATTGGGCTGAGCCTGCCTGGGCAGACCTGAAGCAGCGCTATGCCGGTCGTGTGGAGTTTGACTGGAAAATCGCCCTGATGCCGGCTGAGGCGTACCCCGTTTCCCGGAATCAGTGCGAATGGTTTTATCGGCGGAGCGGATCGATCATGCGCTCTCCGTTTATGTTGAACCCAGGATGGTTGGAATCAGAGATCAAACAATATCTGATCCCAAACTATGTCGCGTTGGCGGCCAAAGAACTGGGCATCACCGACGACCGCGTTCGGCTCGCCATCGCAAAGGATGGCATGCGAGAGGGCAAAAAGGTGGACCGTTGGGAGGTCGCAGTCGCGGCGGCGGCGACGGCAGGCGGTATTGACCCGATCAAATTACAGACACGAGCTCAAGCTGCTGACATCGCCGAAAAAGCGCAGACGACTACGGCTGAATTTCACGCGCTGCAGGTCAATCAACGCCCGACGTTTCTCATTCAGAACTCGATTGGGGATCGGGCAGTATTCTCCGGCATAGTTCGGCTCGATCCGCTGGCAGCAGCCATTGATGCTCTCCTCGCTGATGAAGCGGCTTACATCTCCTGGAAAGCCCATTTTGGCGACCCACCGACGAGGTAAAAGCTCATCTCACAGCGGGGACCGCGGAGAGTTTTGCCAAAATCTGCTCCATGAGTTCGCGCCGCCCTTTTAGCATGGTTTTAAAATCATGCGTATCGGTGCGGAATACTTCGACGTCGATCTCGCTCAGGGCGTGCTGCAGCATCTCGCGGAGCAGGTCCAATTCGTCGGAACTGAATTCCAGCTTCTGCATATCTCCTCCAGTGATCGTCTTTTGACGAACATCGGCTGCTCCAAAGATCTGTGCCGTTGCTTTGCAACCGCCTACAGCCTTGGCCAAGCCGTATGATAATCTACTCCATTTGATCAAGGAAAGAAAGGGAATGGCTCGCCTCGTATGTCGATTTGAGATAGTGATCCTCGCGTCATGGAAACCGGGTTGAAGGGTAAAGTCGTCCTCATTACAGGCGCTTCTGGCGGGATCGGTTCTGGTATCGCTAGAGCATTTGCTGCGGAAGGCGCTCGCTTGGTGTTGCATTACCGCAGCGGGCGGGCCCGACTGACACACCTCCAGGCAGACCTCGCAGGAACCGAAAGTCTCGCCCTACGCGCCGATCTGACCCGTGAGGCTGAGGCGCGGCAGATGTTCGCTCGAGCCGTGAATCATTTCGGACGAATCGACACTTTGATTGCCAACGCCGGTGCCTGGGAAGTGCGCAACGTGCCCCTGCATAAGATGAGTCTTCAGCAATGGCGGCACACCATGGATGGCGTGCTGACGACAACTTTTCTGAGTGTCCGCGAATTTTTTCGGGTGGTGGAGAAACAGAAACGAGGCAACGCGGTGCTGATCGCCTCGACGGCGGCAGTTTTTGGCGAGGCCGGCCACGCTGATTACGCGGGAGCCAAAAGCGCCCTCGCGTATGGCCTGACGCGCTCGTTGAAGAATGAACTGGCACGCCTGGCCCCGCACACCGATGATTACTGCGGCGGGCGGATCAATTGCATTTGCCCAGGATGGACCGTCGTGCCGCGGCTCGCGCAAAAGCTCGGAGACAAGCAAGTCATCCGCAAAGTAACGGCGACGATGGCTCTGCCGCAACTCGCCCGGCCCGGGGATATTGCCCAGGCGGCAGTGTTCCTTTCATCCGACAATCTGACGCGGCACATTACAGGGCTAACGTTAGTAATCGCGGGAGGCATGGAAGGCCGTTTGCTTTGGGCCGCCGACGAGATTGACCCCGATATCGTGTAGAGGCAAATTCGGGCGATCGGTCACTCTGCTCCGCGACAAATATTATGTCAGAACAATTCGGCTCTTATCGCAAACTCTTAAAGCGAGCTCATCAAATCGCTCTGCTCTCAACCGCGGCGGAAACACTCACATGGGACCTGGAGACTTATATGCCGTCCAAAGCCCTCGCGTTTCGCGCCGAGCAATTGGCGCATCTGGCCGGACAGAAGCACAGGCTTTTCACCGCCAGCTCGACGGGCGCTTGGATCAGCGAGTGTGAACAACACGGTTTTACACCCGATTCCGCGGAGACCGCCAATGTCCGCGAATGGAGACGGCTGTACGACCGGGCGACGAAATTGTCGGCATCGCTGGTGGAAAAATTCGAACGAACCCGTGCCCATGCTCGAGCGGTCTGGAAGGAAGCGCGGCAAAAATCCAATTTCAAAATCTTCAAGCCACATTTGGAAAAGTTGCTGGAATTGAACCGCCGCCGGGCTGACGGCTGGGGTTTTGTCGACACGCCCTACGATGCCCTGCTCGCCGAATTCGAGCCCGGCACCCGCACCGCCCAAATACGGACTTTATTCGGCGAACTGCGTCCGGCATTGGCTCCCATCCTCGAAGCTGCCCGGGCGCGCTCCGCCGCAATTCCGAAAGATCTGTTGCACGGGAACTACCCGGTGGCGGCGCAGCAAGCGCTGAACCGCGAAATCGCCGAAGCGATTGGATTCGATTTTGATGCGGGCCGGATCGATACGACCACACATCCCTTCTGCATCACTTTAGGCCCCGCCGATTGCCGACTCACGACTCGGTATAACGAACAGGATTTTACGCAATCCCTTTACGGCGTTCTTCATGAAGCCGGGCACGGGCTGTATGAGCAAGGGCTTCCGGCGGAGCATTTCGGCACGCCACTGGGCATCGCTGCTTCGCTCGGCATCCATGAATCCCAATCGCGGCTGTGGGAAAATCATGTCGGACGTGATCCCGCCTTTTGGGAACGTTGGTACCCGCTCGCTTGCCGCCATTTTCCCGACTTGAAACGCCTGACGCCGGCTCAACTGGCGGCAGCGGCTAACCGGGTCAGTCCCTCATTTATCCGCGTAGAAGCGGACCAGGTAACTTATGATTTGCATATCATTCTCCGTTTTGAAGTCGAGGTCCGCTTAGTCGAAGGCCAACTGGCAGTACGCGACGTGCCGGCGTTCTGGAACCAGGAATTCGAAAAGATGTTGGGCTTAAAAGTAACTAAGGACTCCGAAGGCTGCCTCCAGGATATTCATTGGAGCCTGGGGGACATGGGCTATTTCCCAACATACACGCTGGGTAATCTCAACGCGGCACAATTAATGCGCTGGGCAAAAACGGACCAACCGGGACTTGCGGCAGAATTGGCGCAAGGCGAATACGCCGGTTTGCTCAAATGGTTGCGGGAGAAAATCCATAGCCAGGGTCTGCGTTATCTGCCACAGAGTTTGATCCAACGAGCGACCGGCGAACCGACCGGTGTCAGGCATCACCTCGAATATCTGCGCGAAAAATTTGCGACCAACTGACCTGGCCCGCGGGAGCTTGCCTGATTTAATCCAGGGAACCCAGCAACTCGGCAATCGCGGTCGTAAGTTGTTTCAAGTCTTCGGGAAAGATCCGTCCAATGGTTCCGATGCGGAAGGTATCGACTTGTGTAAGTTTCCCTGGATAAATGATAAACCCGCGATCGCTTAACTGACGATAGAGGCGATCAAAAGAAAAACTGGCTCGCTTTGGATACTCAAACGCGGTGATGAAGTGACTCTGGACTGCGGGATCCAGGTACGGCCGCAGTCCCACTTTCGCCATACCTTCCAGCAGTGCCTGGTGATTGCGACGATAACGTTCGGCCCGGGCGGCGACGCCCCCTTCAATTTCCAGTTCGTTGAGGGCCTGGTTAAAGGCCAGCAAGGAATGCGTGGGAGGCGTATAACGAAACTGGCCATTGGTCTGAAACCCTTTCAACTGACCGAGCAGATCCAGGCTCAGGCTTCGCGCGTAGCCTTCGCAAGCCATCAAGCTCTCTCGGCGGCAAATCACAAAACAAAAACCCGGCACGCCTTCAAGGCACTTATTGGCCGAAGAGATTAGGTAATCAATGCCACAACCCGCAAAATCGATCGGGATGCCGCCAAAACTACTCATCGCATCCACTACGTACGTCTTCCCATGTGCGCGGGCAATGGCCCCTAGTTCAGCAATCGGATTGATAATGCCAGTAGTCGTCTCGCAATGAACGACCGCGACATGACTGATCGCCTTCTCGCTAGCGATTAGCTCATGCAGCGTATTTGGATCAGTGGGAAGATTCTCAGGGGTCCGCAGCACGACATGATCGATTCTGGCCAGCGACAGCATTTGGACGATCCGGTTGCCATAAGCCCCATTGGTAAGGACAGCGACTTTACCTTTGGGTGGGACACAAGTTTGAAAGACGGCTTCGACACCATAGGTGCCGCTGCCTTGCAGCAGAATTACCTCCCAGCCGGCGGCACCGGATACACCGGCGATGCCGAGCAAGCGCTCCCGAAGCCGCGCGACGAGCGCGTTAAATTCGAAATGCCAGGAACCCGCATCGTGCAGCATCGCTTGCTTTACACTGAGACTGGTGGTCAGCGGGCCGGGGGTGAACAGGAGCTTATCGCGTGAGCTGGGCAGATTGGGTGTCATAGGGATA
>DATJGF010000147.1:0-4844 GCA_035495315.1 Candidatus Limnocylindrales bacterium | reverse complement strand
GCGCTGCAAAAGCACGATGACGCGAAGGTGAATCAATATGCACAGCGCGTTATTAGCACACCGGGCAAGCAGGATGGCCTCGCCTGGCAAAATCCTGACGGCACTTGGGGCGGGCCAGTTGGCGAAGAGGTCGCTAAAGCTCTTGAGCAGGGTTACACAGAGCGCACGCAGCCGTATCACGGTTATTATTTCAAGGTGTTGAAGAAGCAGGGCCCGGCTGCGCCCGGCGGTGAAACCGATTTCGTCGTCGGGGGAGCGATGATTGGCGGATTCGCGCTCGTGGCCGCGCCGGCAGAATGTCGGGTTACGGGGTGCAAGACATTCATGGTCGGCCCTGATGGCGTTGTGTATGAGAAAGATCTCGGGCCAGATACCCTCAAGACCTTTCAGGCCATGGACACCTATAATCCTGACAAGACTTGGAAACCAACCGGAGACGACTGGCCCGAGGAAGAAGAAGAGGGCGGCGCAGCTAACCAGTAGCGACAGCTTAGACATAGCGGCGATCGCTGCTTTAGTCGGCCATCGAACGCAACAAATCGGGTGATCGACCATCCGGGCTGGTACAATGCGGTTGCCACCGATTGCACCACCAGCATCGGTACTCAGCTGCCTCGCAACGAACGTGCACCATGGGCTGGCGAATTCTGAGGTCTTCCATTTAGCGAGCTCAAGCAGCGCAACTGTATCAACAAACACGCGCGCGCAGCAGATCAGGATCCGGATTTCTCGCGCCTGATCCGCGCAAATCTTTCACACATCGACTAGAAGGTCCGCGCAAATGTCCGAGCGTCTCTGAACATGCTTAGAAGACGCTTCGCCGATCTGCTCCTGTTCTGCGTCACGTCAACGGAGTTGGTCATCCTCATTCTACTGACGCCCACCTTCGGGATCGCGGATTGGATATACGTCCTGCAACATGTGGTCGTCCTGGGGATCGCCCTCGCACGGCCGCATCCAAAGGTGCGGGACTATTCGATGCCTTCCAGCATCGCGGTCGCCGTCAGTTATACTTATCCCTATGCCCAGGTTATCTATTTGCGCTGGTCACCTGGCGAGGAAGCGTGGCCCGCAGGCGGTCTCGCCCTGGTCACGTTGGCGGCTGGTTTGAGTTTCCTTAGCCTACTCGCTATTCGGAGACGATTCGGAGTCCGTCCGGCTTTGAGAGGTTTGGTGACAAGTGGTCCCTACAGATTGGTGCGCCACCCGATGTACCTTTCGTACATACTTGGGGACATCGGCTACAACCTGGAGGAATGGAACTTCGTCACTGTCCTCCTGGTGTTGATCGGTTGGGCGTCTCTCGTCTACCGCATCTACGCCGAGGAGCGAGTAATCTCTCAGGATGCGGGATGGCCGGCCTACCTCGCCCAGGTTCGCTGCCGGCTTTTCCCCGGTCTCTGGTGAAGTGCCGCTCGCATACTTGCTGATCTAACGTATTGGAACATGTTGCTGCTGCCTGCCGCTATGGAAGACCCACTTGGTGCGGAGATAGGTCCAAAGTCCAATACTTGGCGGACAGGGAACTCAGCAACCTAAGCCACTTTCGGATGCAAGTCGCGACAAACGAATTCGAACTATGAAGCCATCCAATCCTCGATCCGCATTCCTTAACCGGCGAACTCACCGCCTGATCGCATTTGTTTGCGCGGCATCGCTTTCATTCAGCCCGGTATTGCTTGCGCAGCAGACGGTACCGCCGGCGCCATCACAGGATATGACGGACACGGCGAATGCGCCGGCACAGGAAGCAGCGCCGAAAATTCCGAACGATCAATTGGACTCGCTGGTTGCTCCGATCGCTCTTTATCCCGACCAGCTTCTGGCTCAGATCTTGGCAGCTTCAACCTACCCGTTGGAGGTCATCCAACTTGAACAATGGCTGAAGCGCAATCCCAACCTGAAGGATCAAGCGCTCGCCGACGCAGTGGCAAAACAGCCCTGGGATCCGAGTGTCCAGGCGATGGCCGTATTCCCGGATGTGGTTACCCGGTTGTCGGCAAATGTCGGCTGGACAACAAATTTGGGAAACGCGTTTCTAGCGCAACAGCAAGACGTGATGGACGCAGTGCAACGCATGCGAGCCAAGGCGCAGAACAAGGGAGCGTTACAGACAACCGAGCAACAGAAAGTGGAAACTGAGACGGTGGAGGGAGGGCAGGAGGCTATCGTAATTGAGCCGGCCAACCCGCAGTTCGTCTATGTTCCGTCGTATGATCCGGCGGTCGTTTACGGTCCACCGGGGGGTTATCCTTATCCGGCCTATTATTATCCAGGCTACGTGCCTGGAGCGGGGCTGGCATTTGGCACAGGACTCATATTGGGAGCAGCGTGGGCAAACAACTGGGGCAATTGCAATTGGGGCCACGGCGACATCACCGTTAACAACAACAACAATTTCAATCGAAACAACATCAACAATATCAATCGTGGTCAGCAAAGCGCAAAATGGCAGCACAATGCGCAGCACCGCGGTGGCGCTCCATACGGAGACCGAAACACTGCTAACAAATACGGCGGCCGCGCTCGACAACAGCCGGCCAGCGGAGCTAACCGCCCCGGCGGTGCGACAGGTCTCGCCGGTGGAGCGGGTTTTGCCGGAGGAGCTGGCAATCGACCCGGTGGCGGAGGAACTGGAAATATCGGAGCAGGCAACCGTCCCGGTGGTGGGCCAGGTGCCGGCAATCGTCCGGGTAGCGGAACCGGACTCGATGCGCGCGCGGGAGCGGGGACTCGCCCCGGCGGGGGCGGTGCGAGTGTGGGTGCTCGACCCAGTACCGGCACGAGCTCTAGTTTCGGCGGCGGTGGAAACAACATTGGTAATCGCAGTGTCTCATCGGGTTCGGGCTTTGGTTCGAGCAGCAACGCTTTTGGCGGCGATGGATTCAGCGGAAACTCTGCGCGATCGGCCAGCAGCCGAGGAGGTCATAGTATGGGCGGGGGTGGCTTCAGCGGTGGAGGACGCGGTGGTGGCGGCGGCCGAGGAGGCGGGGGTGGAGGCCGAAGATAAACAAACGGATCGAATTCTAGGCGAACGTTCCGCCGACACGACTCTCAGTAAATCGCAATGAAAGGAATCGCCCGCTTTTTGCTTATTCTGGCAGTTGGCACAGCCCTTCCAGTCTGGGCCAGGTCACGTCGTCTTCTCCGCCTCTTCCAGGAAATTCCGATTTTGAAGAGCTCCCCGAACTAAAAGCGAGCGAAATTCTAAAACCGCAATTTCTTAAGCAGGGGACTAGCGCCGTTGAAAGAAGAGAACAGCCCGCTCCATGGCGTTGCTGGTTAGCACGGTCGCGGGCCCAGATGCGTTATGGATGGACGACGCGAGGGCCCCATTGGTTGGACCAACTCTCGGCGAAGGGGTGTTTCATCTCCTCCTCTGGTGCCTGCGCGACGTGCTGCTGCATACAGAGCTGCTGATACCGTTGATGTTCCGGTTCTCCGCCGACATAGGCCACGCCGGCTTTCTCGTCTTTAAAGACGTAAAAGACTTTGCCCTTCACTGTGCCAGACTCGAGTTTGTTGCTTGGAAGCGAGGCGTAGAGCTCATGTTGCTTTGCGGTCTGTGGAGTCCGCACACGGAAGCCGGCTTGGGAGAGTAACGATTTGGTCTTGTCTGTATTGGCCGTTTCCGTGGTGGCACAGCCAGCAAAGAAAATGATGCCGCAGGCGGCCAAAATGAGAATCAGGCTTAAGTTAGTTATTCTGGTTTTCATAGTTCGTTGCGTGTTGACTGGCTTGCGACTCGCAAGTAGAGAGTGCGTCGCCTGCTGGCGTCAATAGTATCTTTCGTCTGTCACGAAATTGTAACAATCGCGTGCGGATTGCGATTAGTGCAATTGCCATTGGCTGCGGCGGTTCAGGCTACTCTCGAGCGAGAGCACTGGAAGCGGTCACCCGTTGTAATCCTGGCCCAATTGCCTGGACCAACTCCGGGTGAAGAAGTCATTCATCTGCTCTTCCGGTGCTTCCGCGACGTGCTGCTGCATACAGAGCTGATGATACCGTTGATGTTCCCGTTCCCCGCCCACATACTCCACGCCGCCTTTCTCGTCTTTATAGACGTAGAAGGCTTTGCCCTTCACTGTGCCCCGCTCGAGTTTGTTGCTCGGAAACGCGGCGTAGAGCTCCTTTTCCTGTGCGGTCTGTGGAGTGTGCATACGAAAGCCGGCTTGGGAGAGTAACGATGTGGTCTTATTTGTTTCCATGCTGGCGCAACCGGTAAAGAAAATGATGCCCCAGGCGGCCAAGATGAGAATCAGGCTTGAGTTAATTATTCTGGTTTTCATGGTTCGTTGCGTCCTGACTAACCTCGGCTTGCAAGTAGAGAGCACGTCGACCGCTGGAGTCAATAGTATCTTCCGTCTGTCACGAAAATATAAAACTCTTGGATTCATATGACATACGGTGTGTTTGGTTGATTTGTATTCGCCGCACAGCGAGAGCTTTCTTCCACCGGCTTTAATTGGACGAAGGTCGTATATCCCAGACTGGAATCCTGAGTTGAACATTTGTTGGAGGAAACATGGATTGGTGAATGTGTGAAGTGATCTTTTGGACTTGCATGCCGCCACTTTCTAAGGAATACGCCGAAGCGGCTCAATTGTGACGGTTGCTGTAAGACCCTGTCCTACAAACACTGCGAGTTTCTACCGATAATCGCTTTGTAGATCGGGCCGAAAAGGCGGGGAGATGCCGACTGACTTACCTACGAACTGCATGGGACCAAAGGCTAATAGCTAACTTGCCCTTTTCCGCTACACTCATGCAATGGCATCCCGATGCCAAACAAAGCAATGGAACGCATTTTATCTTAAAAATTAAGTAGGTTAACTGGATGTCGA
>DATJGF010000146.1:0-21418 GCA_035495315.1 Candidatus Limnocylindrales bacterium | reverse complement strand
GCACGGATGGATTCGGCTTTATGCGCAAAATCGACCTGGCGCGCTTCCGCCCGAAAGTCATCTCGTGTTAAAGCGAGAAACGATTCCGTAAACCGGAAATCTTCCTGGCACCAGAGGGAGTTGGCGATATCGAGTTTGAGGGTGTCGGTGCGCGTGATAGCGTCGAGTTGCCGGGTCAGCGTGGCGAAGCCGTGGGGAACTTCAGCCTGTGGCACATCAAAATAAAGCACGCGTGCCATTTCACTCGCGGTTTGGCCCTGCGCTCCACAGTAGGTCATTCCCAAAGCCGTCGACAAACTATAGGGAGAGAAAAACAAGTTGTCGGAACTCGTCTTTTCTCGCTGATACAGATCGAGAGCAAAGCTGGTATTGGCAGCCACGATTGGCAGACGATTGGTGTCCGGTGCCGGCTGCGCGGCAAGCGGCGCGCCAAAGGCAAAAGCAGTCATAAGGCTACAAATAGCACTGATTCCTCGCATTACCGTAGCGCACGCTTTCAGCCTGCAGTATCGCAGGTTTTCAACCTGCAGTGAAGGCCTCATAACTTCCATGGCCCACGCCACACAAACAACCTGCCGACTGAAATTCGGCGATACAGCAGGCCGAAAACCTGCGCTACCTTTATTATCGCGCATACTCATTTAACCGCCAGCGGAATGCTCTGGCTGTGACTGTTGAACTCCGGCGCATACATGCATTGGATTTGGGCTACTCCGGTTTGGTATTGGCCGCGCAGTTGGACTCGCGTAGAATACTCAAAGACATACGTTCCTTTCGGCAGGTAATCGATGAAGAAGTGGCTCGCGGTGTCACGCGTGCTCTCATAGTAAGCCAGTCCATCCTGGTATTTGTATTGCGATAAGACGTTCACAGGCTCAGTACCGCTGCCGCGCTGGTCCTTGAGATGCACATATTCCATATCGCGGTCGACGCGCAGTTCGATCCGGACCACGAGTTCTTCACCTATTTCCAACGATCCCTTCACCGGTTCCAACATTGGTCCACGACTGGTCGCCTTTTTTGTGAATAAGGCCTTTTTGAGCTTCAGCGGCGTGCCTTCATAAGGCGTCACCTTGGTCATATCTTCGAGGTATTGCCAGTGAACACTGCCCCATGCGACCCCCTGATCGGTTTTCTTTACCGTGATTTCGCCCAGTTTAGGTTTGATATCGGCCGGCGCGAAGCGGACTTCGTAAAAACCTGTGCCGGGTTCAATGGGCGGTGCGGTCTTATTCCCACTCCCCCCAGCCCTCTCCCCATCCGAAGGGGAGAGGGAGCCGCCAGCCACTGCACGGCTGCGGCTGGAAGGCGTAATAGATTTACCCCCCAATGTAACCTCCACTAAGGCCTCACTCGACAAGAGCTCTCTACCTCGCAACAGGAGGGCATAAACAGCGTCCGCGGTGGCTTTGGTCGTTTTCCAATCTTGCGTTTGTTTCTGCTTTAAAAGCCAAACCTTGCAATCTTCGACAGCGGCCGCGTCGTGAGCAACCTCGTCAAAAGCCTCAATCATCAAGGCCTGTGTTTCGATTGGCGCCCGATACCACCACCAGCTCAGCTCGGTATCGCGCCAGAACATTCCCATCTCCTCGTTGGAAACACTCCGCTCTTTGAGCGACTTCATAATGGCTAAGGGCGTGGAATCGTTCCCGCCGGCGAAGGAATTGAAGCGCGCCAGGGCGAGAGCGAGCTGGCCTTGAGTTTGCCGGCAATCCGTCTGCAACCAGAATTTGCGGGATTGGGTCAGGAGGAATTCGACCGCTTTTTTATGCGACGCCGCAATCGGTTGGTCTTTGAGGAAAAAGCTGCGGCCATAAAGGTAAAGTGCGTCGGTAGCGCTTGGCACGTATTTCTCTGGGGCGGGATTCGCTTGGATGCGCTCATATTCTTCGGTCATCCAATTATCGAGCCGATTGAGAGCTCTGATTGCCGGATCAACCTTCAGATCAACCCCGAGATGCCGAAGTCGGCCGAACCCGGTGACGATGTACAGGGTAATGTAATCATTGCCGCGGCCGCCGGGGAACCACGGCCACGAACCATCGTTCAGTTGCATTTGGGCCAGCTTTTGCAGGGTGTTATCAACTTCGTAATTCAGGCGATTATCGTCGAAGAGTATCCCGACATTTTTGCGCGCCTGGCCTTCCGATTGGGCCTGGCGCAGCCACGGTGTTTCCTCCAGAGCAACACTTTTGAGGTCCTGGTTCTTTTCTAGTGGACTATCCAGCGTCGGCGTGTTTTTCCATTGTTCGAAGATGCGGTGGATTTTGGTATCGCTGTTGGCGATATTGCGCGCCAGAGCATTGGCGTAAAGACGATTGAACGTTTGCTCCGAACATTCATATGGATATTCCATCAAGTACGGCAACGCCAATACCGCATACCAGGCAGGATTGGACACCATCTGAACTGTTAGATTCTTGTTTTCGAGCGTTTTAGAACTACCGGACTTGAGCAGCTTCGTGAATTCAAACTTCTTCGTGGCCGGGCCGCGGATCGGCAGCGGCAGCGATTCGGTGATTAGGATCCGTCGCGAGAGAACCGGAATTGCGCCTTCTTCGCCGTCAGAAACGTTGGCGGCGACGCCGACGGTTTTGTACGTAAGAAAGCCGCATCCGTCGGGCACTGTGATGCGCCAAGAGAACGTGCGCGATTGCTTCGCGGCTATCGTGAAAGTTTGTTCTGCTGCTTCAGGCCGGAGGCCTGATGAACCAGCAGGCGAGGACGCCCGCTCTACGGGTTGGACGCGAAGGAGTTGGTCGGCGGGTTTACCGGTGAGCGCGTCCGTGAAGGAGAGGTTCACTGCGCCAGTCTGGGTTTTGTCGGATTGGTTTGAGACTTTAACCGTGAACTCGACTGTGTCGCCCTCGCGCAGGAAACGCGGTGGATTGGGTTGAACCATGAGGTCCTTCGAGGTGAAGGCATGGGCTTCGAGCAGGCCACTACGCACCAATCCGTCGTGCGCAAATCCGAGAAAATGCCATTTGGTCAGCGCCTCGGGCATTGTGAACGTCATACGAACCGCACCGTTCGAATCCGAGGTCAACTGCGGAAAGAAAAAAGCGGTTTCGTTCAGGTTTTTGCGCGCGGTAACCTGGCTCAAGTCGGGTTTGGTTCGCTGTCCTCCTGCCGGTTCTGCCAACGCGTCTTTGGCCACGGCTCCCCCGAGGGCTATACCCAATTTCGGCTTATCGCCGAGAGACAATTCCCGCCCAGCCATCGGCGCTGCGGCCGGTAAACCGGCGGTCAAGGCCTCGGCCTCCTGTACCACGGCGCCATTGGCCATGTCACTTTTTGCTATCATGCCTCTTCGATTGAAATAGGCGTAGCCCCACAGGTTAACCGTGAGGTCCGATGGGAACGAACGATACGTGATCACAACACCTTCATAACTCTGTTCCCACCGCCCGAAGATCGGCTGAAAAATCTGCGCCGTATTGCCAAATTGCGACTGGAGGGACGAATAGTCCTGACGAAAAATGTTGAACTGCGCAGGCCAATTATGCGGCACGAACGCATCGAGCGACTCGTCATAAAGTGCCGCAACCAATTCAGCGACACTCTTCTCCAATTTCCGAGTCGATACCTTCGGCGCATTGATTTGCAGGCTCCAGGTCTCTTTTTGCGCCGGCTGCAGTTTTGAAACGAAATGATCCCACTTCAACTCCAGTTGTTTGTTACTCCAAGGCACATCCACCCGATGTGACTGCAAGTAAGAGCGGTTTTCCCGTACCTGTGTCAGGTGGATCGTAAATCCACCCCGCATCGCTTCGGTCACCGCGAGTTTTACCTGCTGTTGCGTCTGGCCGGGCTTCGTCCAAAAGCTCTGCCACATCTGGTGGCGGTGTTCGATTTCGATAAAGGCCCTGCCACTGTCGTACCCTGTGCCCCAAAGGGCCATGAACTCTTCGCCCGCTTCGACCTGCCAGCTCGGCGATGCCAGCAACGATGGCACTTTAATCGCGAGTTTGGCATCGTCCGGCTTGAGG
Source organism: Candidatus Limnocylindrales bacterium (assembly GCA_035495315.1). Classification (GTDB taxonomy): domain Bacteria; phylum Verrucomicrobiota; class Verrucomicrobiia; order Limisphaerales; family UBA8199; genus DATJGF01. The sequence continues at coordinate 17,429 of DATJGF010000146.1, read as the reverse complement.
ACCTGCAGCGGTAATCTACCGGTGACTTTCTTCCCAAATCGATCCTGGATCTCAAGCATCACGCGATAAGCTCCTGTGGGTAGTTTGAACGACAATTTCGCTGACCCGTTTGTGTCCGTCGTGAATCCCTGCTCGGCAATAACTGCCCCCAATGGCCAATTATTCGGATTTGAAAGATCCTGGTTTACCTCGTCTTCCGGTTCGGCGGTTGCCCCACGCCGCTGAAAACGATTTGGCCAGTACGCGACTGGGACCAAGGGCGCGCGGTGGACTCTTTGGGGGGCCTCCAGCTGATAGACCTTCAGGTTTCCCTCGGCGACCTGGGGTTCGGAGTCCAGGGTTCGCGTCCCAACCGTCACTTCCACTGGTTCCCTATCTGTTTGCCAGTCTTTAGCACTGAGAGTCGCCTCCAGGGCGGTGTAGCCAACCCGTATTCCCCGCTCGGCGGAGCGGGTTTCACCCGCGCTATCCGTTACGTCAGCGGTAATATCGAAGTTGAAGGAAGGCTCGTCCTTCTCTGACACCTTCGGATCGGGCTTGGCAACGAATACGATCTTGAAGGAACCGTCTGTTTCAGTGCTGACGGAACCGTGAGCGATTTCCTGGCTTTCATTTCCAGGCCATCCTCGTCCCCACCAGCCCCACCACCAGGGCATCCGCACCTGCCGAACGACACGATACCGGACCTGGGCGGAATCCACCGCTGCCCCGGTGTAGCTCATTGCGTGGCCCGTGAGTGTAACTTTCTCGTTGAGCTTCGCCAGCGTCTTAGGCGCGTCGAGAGTTACCTCAAATTTCGGGCGCTTGTACTCTTCGACACGCACCCAGGCCTGGCCGCGGGCCCGGCCTTCTGCGGCCACGGACATTTGGCCCATGAGACGGTCGCGAGGCGCAGTGAAACTGCCCGTAAACGAACCGTAATCGTTAGCCCGCTGATTCTGGCGAGCGATCTCCTTCCCATTTTGGTCACGGAAGACAACTGTAATCGGCTCGCCTTTGAGTACCTCGTAATTATCTTTGGATTGATCCACCCAAAGGCAAATGCCTTTGAACTGAATCGTCTGACCAGGACGGTAGATGGCGCGATCGGTGAAGAACACGGTTTGCGCTTCTGGTTTAACCGGCTGTGCCACTTGCCAGCCATAGGACCAAAGATCCGTCGCTGTCGCCAACTCACGACCCTGGTGCCGGGCACGGAACAGGTAGCCGGCGTTTTGCGACGGCTTCAATGAAAAGAAACCATTCGTGTCCGTCGTGAGTGTAGGATCCGCAATTCGATTGCCATTGTTATCCAGGTGCCACACCCCCATTTCAGCTCCGGAGATTGGTTCACCAGAATTTGCCTCCAGCACAAAACCTTCTATTTTCCCTTCGCGGGTGCGGGTGACCAGCGAAAGATCGCTCACCCAAATATCCGTTAACGAAATCAGATTATTCTTTTCTGCAAACTCAGGGTCGTAGCTCGACGCAATGAAATAAAAACCCGGTTTGAGCGTGTTGGGCGCGGTAAAAGATTGGGTCTTTTCCTTGTACTCGGTTGTTGGCGTCAGCTTCTCCGCCCATTCATAAGCAGGGGTTTTGGCGAGTACTTCTCTTCGTTCCTGCTCGTTAAGGCTTTCGGGGCGATTGCGATTTTTCCGCAGGAAGATTTCCCAGTCGTAAGGAATGGCGCGGAAATAAACGCGTTCGATGTTGCGATAGTGGATCGTAATTGCAGCACAGGCACCTGGCGCTTGCGAGTCGGTGACGGAGTTGGTTGAACACGATTGCCAAACCCGTTCTGTTGTCACATTGGCCGACTTCGACTCAATTTCCGTCACCAGGTTCCGACAAAGTTTTCCTCCGGGTGATTGCGGGAACAATTTCGCGCCTCCTTCCGCCAGGTCATGAGCAGCGACCAAATCGGCCTCCTGCTGAAGCACTCGGGCTTTGCGTTCAATCGCGAGCGCTGAGATGTCGAAGTCAGCATAGGTGCCAATAAATCGATCCAACGCCGTTTTATAACGCTCGCTCTTGTTCTCGCCGAAGGCTGCGTTGCCGCCCCACGTCAGCCGATCCAGATCGGCAGACGCTAACGCCAGTTGTGGGGCCGGATCGTTCCGATGGAAACGCATCAATTCCTGGTAAAGGTGAATAGCCCGCAATGAAATCGAGCGCTCTTGCGGTGTGGGGTTCCACGCCAGGAATTCATCGACGGTGCCTAGGATCGGACTGTCAGCGGATAATTCGAACGCGTCCTGAGCCTTGGTGCCGGCTTGCTCGCCCACGGTGTAAAAATCCAGAGCTTCATGAGCGACAAAATCGTAGAGCGTAGGCCGATAGCTGTCTGGCATCGTGCCCTTCTCGAGCAAATCGTCCCAGGCAGCGATGGGAATTTGTTTGAGAGTTTTCTCTGCCGTTAACGCGTTTTGAAATTGTTTATCAATTTCTTCAAATAACCGCGGCAGATCCCAAGTGGTGAAATCCTTGCCGGGCGCCTGCGCCGTCGCAGTCCGCTGCATGAAACGCCATCGATTCTGCTGGAAGTACTGCCAATACCAATGGGCCAGCAACGTATTCATCACCGGCACCATGTCTCGCGGAGCTTTGGTGATTTCGCTTTCCAGGCGCGTAATCTTCTCCTCGGGTTTGTTCCCCTGGATATTGCCCTCCAGGGCGATCTTCTTGCCGATCGCCTTCACCGCTTCCGCGTACGCCTTGTCCTTGAGCGCTCCCTGGATGATCGGCTCCAGATTGGTGATCGCCGTTTTCGGCAGGCCCTTGTTAATCGCTTCCTCAACCTTCTTCCATTCAGCGTCGCGCGGTCCAGCCAGAAGCTTTCCGCTGAAACAAACCAGAATCGCGAGCAGACTCAATTTCACGACGTTGAACGCAATTCCACAACGAATCGCGCCGCTTGGTTTCGGGCATACTGCGGGCAGGCAAATAGTGGACGCGAATACTTCGTTCATACGTGATCGACCTGTGTCAGCAATTAACTTCAATTCGCTCATTAGACGGCAAACTCTTGTTTATGCTCCACAACTCGGGGCTTAATAACGGGTCTCAAGCCGCTCATATTTTGCGTGACTTTGCCTTTTCCGCGCATGTAACCTCATTCCTGTAATTGGAAAGAGTAATGGGTCAGGGCGAGTCAATGAAGAAGGAAAAAAATCAAATTGGCCCGCATATTGAATCATTAATTCACGAGCTGCGCGGTCAAAAGATTATCTTAGACAGCGATCTTGCGCGTATTTATGGGATAGCCACAAAATCTCTCAACCGCGCTGTAAAAAGAACGCTGTAAAAAGAGATATCCGACGTTTCCCAACGGATTTTCGTATTTCGCCTTCACCTGAGGAAGCTGCAAACATGAGGTTCCAATTTGGCACCTCAAAGGGAACACGCGGCGGACGCCGCTATCCTCCCTACGCTTTCGCTGAGCACGGCGCAATAATGGCGGCCAATATTCTCAAAAGTCCGCGAGCAATTGAAATGAGCATTTTTGTCGTCCGCGCCTTTATAAAAATGCGGTCGGTATTTGGCGACACCAAAGAATTAGCTCACAAACTCGCTCAAGTAGAGGCAGAACTGAAGTCACGACTGGATGTCCACGAAGCTGCGATCGTCGATGTTCTCCAAAGAATTATGAAAATCCTGGACCCCCCGCCTTGCCTCCTCAACCACCTGCACCTGAGATCGGTTTTCATGTCAGAGAGACACCCGTGATTACCGTGAGTGAGCTTCAATTATTCATAAATCTCGTACACCGTCACGCCTAACAGCACCTGAATATTTTGCCCCAAAGCAAGCCAAGGGGCGGCTTGCGGATGCCGCACCAGGAAGGCGAAATAATCGTCCGACCCGAACTGCAGCCGGACGTGTTTGGCGTTGGATGATTTCTGGATGGCTGAATCAATCCATTGCTTATCATTCTGGAAAAATGTTTTGCCGGCTACGAACTGGGCCTGCTGCGAGTAGCGGGCGACCCTCGTCTGTGTATTTTCAGGCGCCGAGCTCATAGGCATCGGGGTGGGGCCGGAGGCCAATCCATATCGCCGTACGAATGCAGCGCCCGCCCCGGCTGTCCCCAGCACCGGTGCATTGGCGGATTTGAGTGCCAGGCTCGACTGAGCATCGGCCACGCCGGTATCGCCGCCGCGCTCGTCCTTAAACTGTTGCCAGACATTGGCGGCCTCATTGCGCGCCGCCTGATCCCTCTCGAGGCTGCGCATCGAGCGCAACGGCACGGGAACATCCCGGCGCGTTTCGTCCTCGACGATTAGGTAAGCGGTATACGGGGTCACAATGCCGTACTTGCGGGCCAGCTCGGTGACTTCCTCCCGCAACTCGGAATTCTCGCCGTGCAGACGAATTTCATCGAGCAGGTACCCCACCCGCCGTGTGGCCCAAAGCCTTGGAATGAAATCATTGTCCGAATTGTCTTCAGGGAATTTGCTCTCATACGTAAATTTTCGCGTCGCTCCGTTGACCGCACCCTCAACCAGAACCGCGGAGTCACCGTGGCCGCTGTAGCGTCCGATCAGCACCAGTTGTTCGCCTTTAAACAGGTCCGGCAAAGGCGACGGGTAGAGTTTCGAGACGCGGATATCCCCCGTGAGCTTCAACGTGGGATTGGTCAACACCGGCTCTTTGATTTTTGAAAAGAAGCTCGAGACTTTCACCTCCAAGTCTTCTTCCGGCAGGACGTACTGGCTAAAGGCGCGGCTCTCCTCGGTGATTTTGTCCAGCAAATGCGTGTTCACATCTGTTCCGATGCCGAAACAGAAGATACGGGTATGGCCATCGTTCTGCTTTTTTACGTTGGTGACGATCTGCTCTTCATCGGTGATTCCCACCGTCGGGCGGCCATCTGTCAGGAAGATGATGATGAAGGGACGCGCCGTCGCGACTCGCGAGTCCTCGGAGAAACCTTTCGCCGGCTGCAGCCCCAGCGCTTTCCTTAGCGCGTCATCGATCGCGGTCGCCCCAATCGGTTTCAAGCCTTTCACAAACTCTTCCGACCGCGCGCGGTTTTGACTGTTAGCTTCTACCAGCCGATCAAACAGCGGCTCGACCTCAGTCGAAAACCGCAATATTTCGAATCGGTCACCTTCATTCAAGTTCTCCACACAAAACTGCAGAGCCTTCTTCGCTTGCTCGAGTTTTTTGCCCGCCATCGAACCGGAGGTATCGAGCACGAAAACAACGTCCTTCAGAATCACTTGTTTCTTTTTTACATCGACCCCGGGCGAGGCGAGCAGGAGGAAATAGCCGTCTTCGCCGGCTGTCTTGTAGGTCAACAGGTTGAGCCCAATTTCGTCCTTCTCCGGAGCGAAGTACAGCGAAAAATCGGAATCAGATTGCGCATCCGTGGCCTCAAATCCGGCAGTGGCGTGGTTTGGCCCTTCGCGCCTGACTTCCACCGCATGACTCGGGGAATAGATCGACTTAAGCGGACGTTTGCTGTCGAGTTCCACTTTGACGCTGACGTTTTTGATCGGCTGACAGGAAAATTTACCCATGCTCAAAGGCAGCTGGTACCCGACCAGGCCGGAGTCCGCTTTGAGCAGTTGGGTATAGGCGAGCTTAATGCGCTTGTTGCTATGGGGCTCGATCGGAAAAATTCGAACCTTGAACAGGTCGCGCTCGGCATATTCGAGCAGCGCCGGATCTTTAATCTTTCGCACGATATCTTCGTAAATATGGCGAGCCTTATCGGCGCCCAGGAGCTCCGCTTCGACCTGTTTGCCGTCGATCTCCATCGAGAATTTATCGAGATGCGCGCCTTTGGGTACGGGGAAAATAAAGCTGCCTTCAAGACGCGCCTGGTTGGGGTTATAAAATTCCTCATCCACCGAGGTGACGGCCACCTGGTCGGTAATTCGGGTGTTCACCTTCACCGATCTTATTTCCAGGGGCGCAAACAAATGAATGCGCGGTGGCGGATAGTGCCGAGGTGGCCATACGGGTGGCTCCGGGTGAGGCGCCACCGGTCCCGGCAACCAGGAGGGATCTTCAACGATGATTAAGCCAACCGCCGACGCGGACGCCGCCACGCTGAGCAGCACCGCTAAACCCAGATAGAATGCGCACCGTTTCATACCCGGTTAGACGGCGCCTCAATACAAATGCTCCCCTGATTGCCACAAAAGCAGAGAATCAAACCGAAGGCCGAAACCCGAATTAAATTCAAATCCCATCCTGGAAAGATTCGGAAAGCCCGCCGTGACGGAGTTCCCGCTCCTTACCTTAGATTTTGAATTTGTTTCGGATTTCGGTTTTCGAAATTCGAGTTTGCCTCACGGCGCCGCCCACTGGACAGCATTGACGAAAATCTGGCGCACCTCAGGCCGATAGTAATCGTTATAGGTCTCGTGACCCGGTGTGAAGTAAAACACTTTCCCTATCCCAATGTTCCAGCACAAGCCCATCCGCGCAGACTCTGTTTTACCGTCGGGCTTTGTATAGAGTCCGTCGAGCGGAACTGATTCCGGTGTGGGGACTGCAAACGGCTCGCCGTAACGCTCGATATGCGGGAGCTTGAAAGTTTTCACACCCTTGCAGATCGGGTGGTTGGGTTCTTTCGCAATGATCTCGGCAGAAGTGCCGTCATCGACATACTCGCGCCAACTGCAGGCAGTCCCCATCAGCTTCTTGAACGGCTTGGCAAAATGGCAGGAATGAGTGCCGATGAACCCCATTTTGCCGTCCTTCACTCGCTTCTCGATCTTGCTGACCAGCTCGTCTTTTACATCGCCATGGCGCTTGTGCCCCCACCAAATCAACACATCAGTGCCGTTCAGCAACTCATCGCTGATCCCCTGGTCGGGATCGTTAATACTCGCTTTAACAATTTGCCATCCATTGGCCTCAAGTGGCGCCAAACCCTCTGCGATAGCGGTATTGATGTCCTGCGGATAGACCTTTTTCGAAGCCGGGTCGACGTTTGCCGTGCCTTCAGACCAAACAACCACCTTTCGCTTGTCCGCCGCCGCCAGAATGGCCGGGGCAAACAGCACGCCCGTGGCGACGCCGGTACCGAGGGCAATCGCCTGGCGTCGGGATAAGCGCCGTGCTGCGTGGTCCGTGTTTCGTGAATTCGATGCGAAGGCTTTCTGAATAGCGCGTCGTGGATTTTGTTTCATGGCCAAATAGTGAAAGGTTGTGAAGATGTGGACAAGATTTTTGAGAATTCTCGTGCCAGGAATCTAGTTTGCGCTAGGATAATCCAGACGCCCGTGCCGGCTGGGCAGAGCCTGTGGCGAGGTGCAGCATACAATGAAAACAGCGTTTTTTCCGGCAAAAATACTCGCTCATCTCCCTGGAGATAACTGTGAAGCCTTAGCCGCTTTGTGCACCGAATTCGAGCGATTCGATGGCCACGCGCGCCAGCTCCCTGAACATCACGACGATTACGTCGAAGCCCTCAGTATCCTGAAGGCCTTCGCCCTGGCCCGGAATGCCAAAGTCCAGCCTTTTCCCGAGATTAGCCCGCAACGGCATCAAAACATTGCCTGTGTGGCCACCTATTTCAGCCAATTGCGCACCGCCGTCCGCACTGAATTGGCCGGGCGCCATTCACGCCGCTACTTCGAATCCAAAACCGAAGAATACATGGCCCTATTCGCCAGGACGCAAGTGTATGAATTTGCAGATGAGGATTTCCGCCGCGTTCATGGCCTAATTAGCGAGTTGCGGGAGTTGCTCAGCGACAGCAGCCTCATCACGGAAGAGCATCAAAAGCGGTTGCTGCGGCGCCTCGAAGCTATGCGCGGCGAATTACACAAGAAAACCACCGACATCGAACGGTTCTGGGGTTTCCTCGGCGAGGCTGCGATCGTAATGCGAAAGTTTGGCGAAGACCTGAAGCCGATCTCCGATCGTGTCCTCGAGCTCAGCCAGATTGTCCTCCAAGCCATTCTTAACAAGGAGGGCATCAAAGCTCTCCCGGAATTAAGCCGCCTGTTCTCGCCGGACGAATTGGCGGAAGATGAAGAGATCGCCGCTCGCGTCTGACTGTCGGTCGGAAGGCCGAGCTGCGCGAGGCCCAAACACTTCCTATTGTTTTTAGGCGGATTTTGGGGCCTCGCGAAGCTCGGCCTTCCGAAAGAGTTCGACGTTGAGCGTTCGAAGTCCTGAGCTGTCTTCCGCCGATATTCTGGCCTAAGCCAGGGTAGTTATTCCTATAGCCGCTACTCCGAGGATATCATTGGTCTTCCGAGATCGGATGCGCTAATGTTCGCGGTTCAATGTCGCGTTCCGTCAATCATCTAATGGCACGGCCGGACCTGTTCTCCACAGCCGCGTGGAATCCTCAGGAGTTGGGCCAGCCCATTCCCTGCTCGCGGCATGCCGTTTCGGTGGCCTTGCCGCGTTGGCTGGATGTTGTTGGGTACGAGGAAAAGAGCCCTGCGGTGATGTCGCGGCTCTCAAGCGGGTATCCGCGATTCGTCATTCATCCCCTGGTGCAGGAATTGGGCCGGGAAATGGCCGGTGGACAAGCATGCCTGCCTTTTCCCTCGCGCCGCGCCGCCGAACTAGCCGCCGAGTTTGTCCGTCGCACCAGCGATGCCGCTGCAGAAATCATCGCTCCCAAGGGTGCCTTTGGGGTCCTTTCCGATGGCAACGGGACGACCGCTCTCCGTTCCTTTTGGCAGCATGCGGGCCTGATCGTGTCGAGCCGTCAGGCGGAGGCACAGCTTTCTGGACGGCCGCCCGCCACCGGCGCAGACGAAGCCCGGGCTTCATTACGACGGCATCTGGCCGGACTTTACGATTGTTCGGAGGAGGACGTTTTTTTGGCCCCCACCGGGATGGCCGCCGTCTTCGCGGCATTGCGAGCGATTGTGGAACGAACCCCCAACCGGCCAACAGCGCAGTTGGGTTTTCCTTATGTAGATACGTTGAAGCTGCAGCAGAAACTGGGTAGCGGCGGTATTCTTCTGCACCACCTGGGAACCATCGAAAGCAAATTGCGCAGTTTATTAGAGCGCGAGCGCCTGGCCGGTTGCTTCTGCGAAATTCCCGGTAACCCATTGCTCGGCTCGACGGATCTGCGCCCGGTCAGTCCACTGCTGAGGCAGCACCGGGTCCCGCTGGTTGTCGATGATGTAGTCGCCACACCGGTGAACGTCGACGTCAGTCAACATGCCGACCTGGTAGCGACCAGTTTGACTAAATTTTTTGTGGGAACTTGCGATGCGATGGGTGGCGCGCTGATTTGCAATCCCCACTCGCCGCTCTATGCCGAACTGCGGCCAATTATCGAGCGGCAACACGAGGAATTGCTTTGGGGTGAGGACGCGATCGTTTTGGCAGCTCAAGCACGAGAATTCCCGGAGCGCATGCGACGGCATAACCAGAACGGCCTAATCATTGCTGAACGCTTGCGTCAGCATCCTGCCATTGAGCGCGTCTGGTATCCTAAGTGGGAGTTCAGCGAAGCCTATGAGGCCGTGCGCCGTCCCGAAGGCGGTTATGGCGCGCTGCTGACATTTCTGCCCAAAGCTGCCGAAGTGAATTCCCCCGCGATCTATGACCGGCTTGATGTATGCAAGGGACCAAGCCTTGGCACCATCTTCACCCTGGCTTGCCCCTTCACGTTACTCGCGCATTACACCGAACTCGAATGGGCCGAGGCTTGTGGAGTTTCCCGTTACCTCATCCGTTTGTCCGTCGGCTTGGAGGACCCGGAGGAGCTATGGAAACGCTTGCAGACGGCACTGAGTCTGTGAGAGCTGTCGCCAGGAGGAGTGACTCCCCCCGCATTGCCGGCATTCAGCAACTGTGCCCGCCGCCGGAGCGACTTTGGACTTATGAAGTTTAAAGCGATCGCGGCGATGTCGCTGAACCGGGTGATCGGGTCAGGGAACAAAATCCCCTGGCACTTGCCTGAAGATTTCAAGTGGTTCAAGAAGCTGACCACGGGCAATATTGTCATCATGGGAAGGAAAACCTTCGAATCAATCGGCAAACCTTTACCCAACCGCACAACAATTGTGGTGAGCCGTTCGCTGGATGCTATACCCGGCGCTCAAAAGGTAACCGATTTGGCCCACATCGATCCCGAAGCCCCGGAGTTCCGTGGCCGCGAACTTTTCATTTGTGGCGGCGCTCAGATCTATCAACAAGCCTTGCCCCTCTGTTCCGACCTGTACCTAACCTTGGTGAATAGAGTCGTCGAAGGTGATATCTACTTTCCCCCTTTTGAACAACAGTTCGTTTTGGCCGAAGAACTTCTCAACACGCCCGATTTCAAAATCCGCCACTACCGAAACCGCGACCTCTGACCCCAGAACCCTATCCTCTGGACCCTGGGACTTTGGACTTTGGACTTTGGACTTTGGACTCTAGACTCCCCGCCTCATGTCGCAGATGTTGAAGTCCTCAGGCGCGATGGCCGCGGCGACCTTGACCAGTCGAGTGCTGGGTATGGTCCGCGAGATGGTTTATGCGTCTTTTATGGGCAACACCTGGGTCGCCAGCGCCTTTGTGATGGCCTTTCAGGTGCCAAATCTGTTTCGCCGGCTTCTAGGTGAAGGTGCGCTGACTGCCGCCTTTATTCCGATCTTCAAGAAAAAGGAGGTTCAAGACGGAGAAAAGGAGATGTGGCGTTCCGCCAATGCCGTCATTTCCGGACTGGTTACTGCCGCGGCTGCAGTCACCGTGGTGGTTGTGATTGGAATCACGATCGCCCTGGCGGCGCACCCATTCAAAGAAGAGACTCGGCTGATGCTCCGGCTTTTGCGGCTAATGTTCCCCTACATGCTGCTGGTGTGCCTCGCGGCTGTTTTTATTGGTATGGCCAACGCGCGCGGCCACTTCTTCGTCCCCGCAATGGGGGCGGTGGTCTTGAACGTGGTCATGATTGGAAGCGTGCTGTTCCTGGCACCGCGGATGGGAAGCACCTTGCCCGAGCGAATCTTTGGCCTGGCGATCGGTGTCGTCGTGGCGGGGTTGGCGCAGGCTCTGTTTCAATTGCCGAGCCTGTCGCGTGAGGGCTACCGCTATGAGTGGGTTTCGCCCTGGGGCGATCCGACGGTCAACGACGTCGTGCGCAAAATGTTGCCCGGATCGATCGGCGTCGCTGCTTTCCAAATTAATGTGCTCCTCACCCAATGCTTCTCGTTCTGGTTCGAGCCAAGTATCGTCTCCACTTTCAATTATTCTGTCCGGCTGATGGAGTTGCCCCAGGGCATGTTCGGTATTTCGCTGGCGACCTACCTGCTGCCGACGCTCTCCGGGCTCGCCGCGCAAAAGAACTACACCGAATTTCGTGAGGTGCTCCGGCAAGGTTTGGGCCATCTGGCGTTTGCCAATTTGCTTGCGGCGTCGATCGCTCTCGTCCTCGCCGAACCCATCGTCCGATTGCTCTTTGAGCGCGGCATGTTCGGGCCCAGCGCGACACATCGCGTTGCCATGGCGTTGGCCTGCCTCGCGCCAGGTTTGCTCATGTTCTCAATGAATAACATTTTGGCCCGCGCCTTTTATGCCCTTAGCGACATCAAAACACCAATGAAAATCAGCGTGCTCTGCCTCCTTCTGAATCTCGGGTTTGCGTTCTGGCTCGTGAGGTACTTACAGCAAGCTCGCGTCGGCGGCGAACTCGGCCTTGCCCTGGCCAACACTTTCAGCGCAGGTGTGAACGTGGGATTGCTAACCTTTGCCTTGCGACGAAAGCTCAGCGGAATGAAATTTGCCGGACTGGCACAAGCATTACTCGCATTGATCTCAGACGCGGTGTTGGCGGGACTTGTCGCCGGATTGCTCAGTCAGCTGTGGGAAAAAAAGCTTGGGCACGCCAATCTGGCTCTGAAAATAGGCGCGGTCTTCGTGCCGGGCGGAATAGCTGCCGTGGTCTACTGGCTTGTCGCGCTATGGTTAAAGGTGCCCGCCGCTACCGAAATGACCGGCCTATTGCTGCAAAAGCTCGGCGGTAGGAATAAAAAGGGGTGATTGAATTGGTGCACGCAGATCTTTTGTAGGAGACGACGTAAGGAGACTCCGATCCAATAATGCTGCGAAATTTGGAAAGTCAGAGTCTCCTTACGTCGTCTACTACAATCCAAGCTAACTCTCGCAGACCTCATCTCCAGCGCCAGGTCAATGCGAAAAGGGTAAGTTGAATACCCACCCACTTTTCAGTTAACATGCGCGCCAACAATCAATCCGGGCATTAACCATGAACAAATACATCACTGAATTCATTGGAACGTTCTTCCTCTTACTCACTATCGGTTGTTCAGTCATCATCGGTGGCGCCGGAGTTATCGCGCCATTGGCGATTGGTTCGGCATTAATGGTCATGATCTACGCCGGTGGCCATGTTTCAGGCGGACACTATAATCCGGCAGTAACGCTGGGCGTTTGGTTGCGAGGACGCTGTCCGACCAAGGACGTGGTTCCCTATTGGGTGGCTCAATTGCTTGGCGCGGTGATCGCCGCCTGTGTGCTTAATTACCTCAAGGGCGAGGCCTCCACTAAACCCATGGTCTTGAAACCGGGGCCGGCCCTGCTGGCAGAATTCCTTTATACGTTCGCGCTGGTTTACGTCGTGCTGAATACTGCCACCGCAAAGGCAACCGCCGGTAATTCAAATTATGGCCTCGCCATTGGGTTCACCGTCATGACTGGCGCCTTTGCCGTCGGGAGTATTTCCAGTGCCGCCTTCAATCCTGCCGTAGCCATCGGCATCTCGATTATGGGTTTGAGCGCATGGTCAAACATTTGGATCTACCTCGTCGCCAACTTCGCTGGCGGTGCCGCGGCTGCCCTGACGTTTAAAGCGATCAATCCGCAAGATAAGTAAAATACCGGCAATCGCCACGAGAGGTACAAAGAGCACTAAGATGAGCGAAAGTTGGCTTTGTGTTCTTTGGGGTTGGCGGGAAAACGTTAGCGCCTGCTCAGGACATGGCGGGAAGTAAAATCAAAGCCGGCGGCGCTCGTATCGGCGTCGATACCGGCGGCACATTTACAGACTTCGTTTGTTTGCGAGATAATCGCCTGGTTTTATTCAAGTGCCGTTCGACACCTGAGGACCCTGCGCGAGCCATCCTCGAAGGCATCAGCCAGCTTTCAACCAACCGGATGGGTGAGGAAATCGTGCACGGTTCGACCGTCGCAACCAATGCCGTGCTGGAACGCAAAGGCGCTCGTGTTGCGCTCATCACGACCGCAGGGTTCGAGGATGTACTCCGCATCGGCCGACAGACACGAGCCGAACTCTACAATTTCTTTGTTCCACCACGCTGCCCGATCGTCGAATCGTCCCTTGCATTCGGCTTGCCTGAGCGGCTTGATGCCAATGGCCAGGTGTTGGAACCAGTCAATCGGAAGGCGCTCGCTAAGCTCACCGTCCGGTTGAGCCGCCTTCACGCCGAAGTCACCGCGGTTTGCCTGCTCCATTCTTACGTGAACCCGATGCACGAGCGGAAGGTTGCAGAGCACCTGCGGCGTGCTGGACTGGTTGTGTGCGCCTCGCACGAGGTCCTGCCTGAATACCGCGAATTTGAACGTTGGAGCACGACGGTGATTAACGCTTATGTGATGCCGCTCATTGACCAATACCTCAGCAAACTCCAGCGGCAACTGACCGGTTCAACCGTCCGCATTATGCAATCCAACGGGGGATCGATCTCGGCCGCCGCTGCCCGGCGTCAACCGGTTCGCCTTATTCTGTCGGGCCCGGCGGCGGGAGTGGTCGGCGCCCGAGCGGTCGCTTCTGCGGCGGGATACAGACGCATCATCTCCTTCGATATGGGCGGCACCTCGACCGATGTAAGTCTCATTGATGCTGCTATCGGCATGACCACCGATTCGTACATCGGCGACTTCCCGGTCCGCCAGCCGATGATCGACATCCATACCGTCGGCGCCGGCGGCGGCTCAATCGCCTTTAAAGACAGCGGCGGAGCTCTCCGGGTCGGACCCCGCAGTGCCGGCGCCAATCCGGGACCGGCCTGCTATGGGATGGGAAAGGAACTTACCGTCACGGATGCCAATCTGTTGCTAGGTCGGCTCGATCCCGATTACTTCCTCGGCGGCCGAATGCATCTCGATATTAATCGGTCGCGTCTCGCGGCCAAAGCTCTGGCACCGCAATTCGACATGAGCATCCGCCAATTGGCAGAGGGCGTGGTACGTGTCGCCAATGCCAACATGGAACGCGCCATGCGCGTGGTTTCGGTATCACGAGGCCATGATCCGCGGGAATTTGCGCTGCTGGCCTTCGGCGGTGCTGGCGGCATGCACGCCTGTGAAATGGCCGAGCGCCTCGAGATTCCTATCGTAATCGTTCCACGCTATGCCGGAGTGCTTTCTGCCTTAGGCATGCTCTTGGCCGATGTTACCAAAGATTATTCAGTCAGCGTTCTGCGCCGCAGCGACTCAGTGTCCAACATCGAGCTGACAAGGCGTTTCAAACCGCTTATCGCTGCCGCTCAACGCGATCTCACAATCGAGGGTTTCGATAAATCTCGTCAAGCGATTCAATGTCGACTGGATGTGCGCTACGTCGGTCAATCCTACGAGATTACTATTCCTTTCCGGGAAGAGTACCGCCGCGAATTCGATTCCAGCCATCACCGGCTGTACGGATACTCCGATCCGAGACGACCGACTGAAATTGTCAACCTGCGCGTTGTCGCCTCCGGCCTAACTGAGAAACCCGCGCTCCCCCAATCGCGCGAGCGCGTCTCTAGGTCACGACCTGTGTCCGTACGGCCAGCTCGATTTAACGGTCGAGACTTGCCAACCCGTTTTTACATCTGGGAGCACCTGACCTCGGGCTCACGCGCGAATGGACCGGCTGTCGTGACCGGCCCGGAAGCCACGACAGTGATTCCTCCAGGCTTGGCTTTTCGTGTGGATCGGTTCGGCAATCTCATCATCCGCCGATAGGCAACCTTATGGCAAACACCGAACCCAGAACATCGAACATCGAATCTCGAACGTCGAACATCGAACGTCTACGAGAGAACGTTGAACAGAAATCGATCTGCAGGCAGTCGGGTTGTTCAAAGTTCGATATTCAGTGTTCGACGTTCAATGTTTAACCCTTCTCTTCTATGCCGCCCTCCACACACCCGATTGAATTTGAGGTTTTCAAAAACCTCTTTCTCGCTATTGCCGAGGAAATGGGGGTGACCCTCTGTCGGACCGGCTTTTCGCCCAACATCAAAGAACGACTCGATTACTCGTGCGCTGTCTACGACGCCAATGGAGAGACGATTGCACAAGGCGATCACCTGCCCGTGCATCTCGGCGCGATGCCGCTGTCCGTTCGCGCTGCCCTCGACGCGCTGCCCATGGAGCCCGGAGACATGGTGGCCCTCAATGACCCCTTTCGAGGAGGAACACACTTGCCGGACATCACCCTTGTCGCGCCGGTTTTTCTAAAGCGCGGAGGTCGATATGGGGATCAGCCTTCTTTCTATCTCGCGAATCGGGCACACCACTCCGATGTGGGGGGTATGAGTCCGGGCTCAATGCCCGTCGCGCGCGAGATTTACCAGGAGGGCCTCATCATCCCGCCGGTTCGATTAGTGCGGCGTGGTCAGGTGGCAAGAGACATTTTTGAAATGATCCTGGCGAATGTGCGCACCCCGGAAGAGCGCGAAGGCGATCTCACCGCACAGATCGCCGCCAATCGCGTCGCTGAAATGCGCCTCAAGCAGCTGGTCATCAAACACGGTGAAAAACGGGCCATCGCCTATGGCGCCGCGCTTCAGGATTACACTGAGCGCTTCGCCCGCGCGACCATTCGTAATATCCCCGACGGCGAGTACGCTTTCGAGGATGCGCTCGATGACGACGGGTTCAGCGACAGCCCGGTACGGATCTGCGTCCGCATTCGAATTAAAGGTGATCGCGCTGAAATTGATTTTACCGGTTCGGCGCTTCAGGTGCAGGGCAGCGTCAACGCCAACTACGCCATTACGCTTTCCGCCTGTCTTTACTGCTTTCGCTGCTTGATTACTGACGACGTGCTTTACAATGCCGGTGTCGCCCGGCCATTGCTCGTCATCGCACCGCTGGGGACTATCGTCAACGCTACGAGACCTTCTGCGGTGGCCGGCGGTAACGTCGAAACTTCTCAACGCATCACCGACGTCGTCCTCGGCGCGCTTGCCGCGGCGCTGCCAGAGCGTTTGCAGGCGGCGAGCCAGGGCACGATGAACAACATCACGCTTGGCGGAGTGAATCCGCAGACCGGCGCCCGGTTCGCTTATTATGAGACACTCGGTGGAGGTATGGGCGGCAGGCTCGGTCTGCGTGGGTTAAGTGGCCTGCATACGCATATGAGCAACACGCGGAATACACCCATCGAGGCCATCGAGCATTATCTCCCGGTGCGAATTCGCCGTTACGGTCTGCGCTCCGGCAGCGGCGGATTGGGTGCTTACCCGGGGGGTGAGGGGCTCGTTCGTGAGTACGAAATGCTGGCAGAAACCTCTGTAACCATCTTATCCGATCGTCGTCGTCGTCGACCCTATGGCCTTCAGGGAGGCGGGCCCGGCGGTTCGGGTCGCAACACACTCGTGCGCGCCGGGCGCGAGCAGAGGCTACCCGGCAAAACTCAACTGGAACTCCGTCCCGGCGATCGACTCCGCATCGAGACGCCAGGTGGCGGCGGGTACGGTCCGGCGAACCGTCGCACAACAGCACAAAGAACACACCGCAAGGGCCAGCGTCACTAACGGCTAGTGTGCTTGCCCTGCCAGGCGCCGATCACTGCATCACAGAGCGCGTCCATTTTGGGATTCAAATTTTGTTGCTCCGGATGCGCGCGCAGCCACGCCACCGATTCGCGTACCCCAACGCGAAACGGTTTATGGCCTGAAAATTCTGGTACGAAGCGCTTAATCTTTGAATTATCAAACACGCCCGGGTGCGACTTGTCGCCCTTGAGCGATCCAGTCATTTGCGGTGCAACCTCGCAGATTGAATCAGTCGGGACCTTCACTACTTGCGCGGATTTAACACCTAATGCTGCCGCGATCTCGGCAACGATCTGATTCCAAGTCAGCACTTCATCGCTCGTGATGTGAAATGCTTCACCGATGGCTTTCTCTGTGCCGACCAGGCCGGCCAGTCCAACTGCAAAATCAGACGCGGCAGTCAAAGTCCACGGGTTTTCACCGTCATCCGGAACAAAGACCGGTTTGCCCGCCTCTAATCGAGCCGCAAAGGTGTAGCTCGAACTCGACAGCGGGTTAGGGATCCAGCGCCGCGAATACGTGTGCGATGGCCGTACGATCGTGGCCGGAAATCCGTTCTCGGCCCGAGCCCGCAAAAGCCATTCTTCGCAAGCCAGCTTCTTTTGCGCATAGTCCCAGAACGGATTGCCTTTCGGCGTCGCTTCGGTAATTGGCAAAAACGGCGGTGGCTTGAGGTAAACCGTTGCGGAGCTGATGAAGATATACTGGCGGACGCTTTCGTGAAAC
>DATJGF010000145.1:0-106775 GCA_035495315.1 Candidatus Limnocylindrales bacterium | reverse complement strand
CGAAGCTCAACACCAGCAGAAGACCGTTGTACAATGAGGTTGAGCAGGAATCCTGTTCGGCGATTGAAGGTCGGACGTTGTCGCCCTCAACAACTTCGACCTTCTTGGCGACTGAGGTCGTTGCTCTAAGCTGAACGCGGGTATGCGCTGCTCTCCTTCGTATGGCATCGCGCAAGCTTCCCAATTACCTGCGGCTCCACCGCAAACGCACCGGGTTCTCGGAACCAGAGATCGCGTTCCTTTTGGGGCTCCACGGGGCCGCACAGATTTCGCGCTACGAACATTTCCGCGCCGTGCCTGGGTTACTCACGGCATTGGGGTACCACGTCATTTTTCAAACATCGCCGCCGACGCTGTTTGGCGGCAAATATCAAAGGGTCGAACGCATGGTTCGACGTCGCGCCAAGCGGCTTCTCACGAAGCTTGCATCCCAAACTCCAAACCGCCATACCGAGCGCAAGCTCGGCTGGCTGCGCGTCCTTATCGGAGAGTCTGAGCTGCCCAAACAACCATGACTCACTCAACGTATCAGGAACACGGGTTCTCGCGCTGCGTATCCTCGATTGCCGGGTCTGCGTTCTGCTTACAGAACGTTTGGAGTCAACACTGATATGGGACGGTTTGAAACAACCGTCACCACCGTCGGTTCTTAAAAGAGCGGATTTTTGCGTTTTTCAGGGGTTTTAGCGACGCAAGGCAACTTAACGCACTAAAGCGCCGGTCAGAACGGGCTTCTGGCGGTGGGAATTAGGAATTCGCCAGGCACAGTTTCTATTCCTAGGCGGGCATGTCCAATGAGGTGTATGTGGACTATTCAGATCCCAACGAGTGGGGCAGTGATGGCGGGCCAGATTCCGGTCCGGCATATGGTTGGTCCGAGCCGGGGGGGGCGGATTGGTACGCTTGGTGGCTGGGAGCCTCGTGCTGGAAGGGCAGTTGTTGGCCAATGGGCCTTGTGGCGCGGCTAACTAACCCTCGCCGCTCGTCCAGGCTTTCCTGGATGAGATGCAGTTGCGGGCCAAAAATCTCTCGTGAGCGATGCCATAACCGCCTCGGCTCAGGGCTGGGCGACCTCGAGTCGGTAGAAGTAAGGGCCCGAGCCGGTTGCGAGCGGGTCCTGGAAACTGGTGACGCCCGCAGTGGCGGCAAGGTTGGAGGCAACGAGACTGAAGCTCACCGGGTCCCGTGTTGCGCGCAGAACGTTGTAAGACTTGCCGGCAACGCTGTCCCACTGGATGACGATGCCCGAAGGTTGACCGGGCTGGATCCTGATGAACTTGAACACCGAGTTAGGGTCAAGAGGGTCTGTGCCGGCGATGTATTGTTGATAATAAGTCATACCTTTGCCCAGGGGGTCAGCGTTGGGATCCGTGTTGGACTGAAGTCCATGGCTGACGAGCCACTGAGTAAAGGTTTCGCCAGGGAGGTTGACCAGCAGGTCCAGGCGCTCAACTCGGCCGCGATCGGCAGCCCCAAAGGTAAAATTGGTGGGGCCGAGCACGGTCGCCATTGTCCCGTTCACGGTAGCGAAGCGGGTGTACGTGGTGCTGGCGGCGGTCAACTCGAAGGTGTTAGGGCTGGGCGGGAAGGCAGGCAGATCCGCAAAGGACCGGGTCTCGAACGGGATGCGCACCACGTAAAACGCCTGGCCGTTGACGACCACCCCGGTAGCACCGTTGGTAACAACATTAGAACCCTGGCTGGAGCGCCATTCTACCGCCGCACCCGACACGGGAAGGCTCCCGTTCGAGTTCGAAATGGCCCCATAGACCACCAGCCCGGGCTCGGGAATGCCCTGGCCGAAAGCTCCCAATGCGAGCGTGAGATTTGAGATTGCCAGGAGCAAATGTCGCAAATGTCTGTCAACGGCTTTGTGCAGAGGACAAGCCTTCTCATTCATTTAGAGCCTTTCGAATTGAAACCGTTCATTGTGACTCACCATTCTGAGTGGCGGTTGGCTCTGCGTTGCCCTCCTTGGCAAAGTAGACATCAACCTGTCGTCCTTTTCGAGTGCGGAAGAATTCGTCGGGTCTTTCAGAATGCACCTCCTCCGCAATCTTGTCTGCGTGAGTTATCATCCAGCTATTTTCCTTCGAATCCCAATAACCTACGGCTACATGGCTTCCGAGACCTTCCTTGTTCCTGATGTTCAGAAAGAGCATTATCGAGGTGGACTTCTTGCCGTCCAGGCGTCCGAAGAACTCAGCGGCTTTGCTGCCTGTGGCGCTGAATAGCTTTTTGAAATTTAGCTTGCCCGCCTCGGTCTCAAAGGAATCTGCCATGTCTTCTCCCCGCATCCCGCCTCGCTTCACATATTCGGAGGTTTTGCCTTTTTCGTTTTTGAACTCCATCGGTAGCCCCAGGAATTTCGTGACAAGCGCATTAGCATATGGTGAACAGACGATTTTTGCGCCTTCCGTTTTGCCTGCCTGGTTAACGATCTGGTCGTCCTTGTTGATCTTCCAATGGCTGTCCGTAACATGTTCGGTATCATACGGTGTTCCGGCGAATTTCGTGGCTACAGCCTCGCTCGATGCCCCTGAACTATCGGTTTTGGCTGTTGGAGCATTGTCCGCGTAATCGTAAAGATTCAATTGTTGCGGGTGTTCGAGCCAGGTCATGGGTAATTGCGAAACCAATGGGTCTAGACTGCAGAATCGAGCCAGGGAGGGATTGAGATATCGAGCCTCATAATACAGCAAACCAGTGCTGTCCTCCAGTTCCTTTTGGCCGAATTGATAGCCTTCGTGGGACCCTGCAAATAAGGAACACTTCCGGGGGCAGCCGAAAGGGAAATTCGAAGTCTCCTCAGCCAGATTGCCGTCCGCGTCTGCTATGGCGCTCGAAGATCCTGTGTGGTCCTCGTGGTAATAGTGAATCCGTAAGGCTGGCGGCGGCAGCGTCATTTTTGTTGGCTTGTCCAACCGGACCATCACTACCTCGCCCGGCCGTATTGACTCGAATCGGCCCTCTTCGGCTGCAGGGGCGCCGGGAACGTAAGTGCGCCAGTCGCCGCCGGACGCATCGTAAAGCCACGTGCTGGCCGTTTGCCCGACCAAGGCTGACGAAACGATATGCCAAACTTCAAGCCCGGCAGCAGGAAGGAAATTGACGCTCGAAGTAGAAGTCATGTCCTTAGGCTCTTTATAGTCGCCCGCCACGACTATAAAGCCATTTGTTTTCGCGGCGAGCCACATCACGGTGCCCGCCGACAGTCCCGCGCCAAGGGTCAGCGGTTCCCATGCCTGCAGGCCTGATCCCCATTTACAGACGCCGGTGAGCCAATCGGTTGGTTTGTCTAAGGGAAGTGTTCCGGAAACTGCGAGCGAGCAAAGGTTCCACCCGGGCCAGATTCGTAATCGTTGCACTCTTTGATTTGAGCTGAGCGAGCCGGTGACGTGTGCAACGCGGGTCTCACCGTTCCAGACGTATTTAGTTGGCGCGTCGTGCTCACGAACCTCAAAGTGCTTATTGATATAAAGCACGGAAGACGGAAGGGGGTAGATGGCAGATGGCACTGAATTTGTCGTCTTCGACCAGACCCGCTTCATGATGCGGCGGTCGGTGTAGTCGTAGGTATATTCGCCACGCATATCGTTGTTCTCGACGGCCACGAGGCGGTCTTTGAAATCCCAGGTATTGGTCAGGCCGTCGATGTTCAGCATGTTGCCGTTGGCATCGTAACTGTAATTCCGCACTCCAAAATGCTCGTTCCGCACTGCAGACAGTGCGTGCGGGCCGGGATCATCGGCCGCGCCGCGCCCGAGACGGTTCCAGCGACCCGCGGTGCCACCCGAGTCCATTTCGCCGAGATCCGCGACCGGCAAGCCCTTTTCAAGGTGGTTGGTCAGCGTGCTGGTCTGCGCCAGCATGTTGCCGATGCGATCGTAGCGGTAATTGATTTCGCCGTCGTTGCGTTTGGCCTGGCCAGGCAGTTCGAAAGAGTAACGGGCCTGCTTCAGCCGGTACAGGTCGTCATATTGAAAAAGTTGCGTGTTGCGGCGGGGATCGCCTGCCGGCACATCGGCGCCGGGACGCCGGTCTTCGATTATGCGGATATTGGACACCCCATCGAAGTTGTAGGCAAAGTGGATGAGTTCCTGATTGGAAGACTCGGGATGTGCGACGGTGAGCAGGGTTTTGAGCCGCAGGCGGGCATCGTAATCGTACGTCGTGCGGACGCCATTGCCATAGTCAATCCGGCCATTCTGGGTCGATGGCTGGTAGACGATGTTCGAGATGATCGAGCCACTCGGTCCGCCAGGGATGCGCCGCAAGAGGCTCCGTTCATTATACTCGTAATTGATCTCGTCCAGATCCGGGTAAATGAGCTTTGTGATCCGGTCGATAGAGTCGTAGGAAAAACGGGTCTTATAGGACACGAGGGCCGAGGCGCGAGTGCTCGCGGTCGAGAGAAAAAGCGGATCCGGGATGCGTTTGACGACCGACTGAACGCGTCCCCGGGCGTCGTAAGAAGTGTGCTCTTCCCCGGAGAGGTCTTCGGCCCAGGCGAGCTGGCCTTTAGTGTTGCTGGCGGTGGCCAGGGTATTGTCGCCCTGAGGGAGATTGAGGAAGGCCGTGTCGTAGTGATAGACAACGGAGTTGGTGGCTCCCTCACCCTGTCCTTTTTCCCCGAGCGAGCCACCAAAGCGCCAGGGCGGTAAGGGCTGATCGTCCTGGTATTTCTCCGTGCGGATACGGTTGACGCCATCGTAGCTGTAGGTGATGCGCTGGCCTTTGGCATCAGTTGTTTCGATCAGGTTCGAAGCATCGTCGTATGAGAAAACCATGCGACCCCGGTCGGGATCGTTCATTTCGATTTTCCGCTTGAGGCCGTCATAGCCGAACGTCTTGATGTTCTTCTGGGAATCGGTAATGCGGGTGAGCTGATCGTTGAGGTCGTATTCATAGCGGGTGGTCCAGGTACGGAGGTCCCCGGCAGGCGTGCCGTCGTCGTTCAGCCGGGCGGTTTCGTCCACCTGGATCAGGCGTCCCAGGCCGTCATTGTAGTGGACCATCGGCGTGTTGAAGTTCGGCGAGGCGGGGTCGGTGTCGTTTTCGTCGAACGAGCGCGTGCGAAGCGGTTCGTAAACGGTGCGGCTAAAGGTACCATCCGGGCGGGTGATGCGGATAGGCCGGAGGGTGGCGTCGTAATCCGTCCGGGTCGCGTGCGCGGAAGTCAGATCGAGCGACACGAGGTTGCCGTCATTGTGGAATTGGCCCCGCCATCCGGGGGCCAGGATATCTTCGAAGGCAAGCTGGTCGTCGAGTGAGCCGACTTGAATCGAAAAAAAGGGATTCAAAACCCGCGCCGGCTTTTGCCGGGCATTGAAGAGAGTCGCGTCCGAGACCACCACCCGTGGCACGGAGGCGCCCTCGGCGGGCTCAGCCTCGGTCTTGGTGAACAATTTGCGCCCGAGGCCGTCAACGAATTGACGGGAGATAAAATAGTGGTCGCGCCTGGCCGCCGCTGTACCCGGGGGCCGGTCGAGACGCCGGCTTTCGATGTAGTTGACCACTCGACTCCCGTTGACCGGTACTGCCAGCGCATAGTCGTATTCGGCCGTCGGGAACGCGTCGGTATCGCCCGGCTTCACGATGCTCGTGAGTCTTCCAAACGTGTCGTAGACATAGTCCGTGGAGTTTGTGTTGAAATCAGTAGAACGGGTGACGGTGCTGAGGCCAACATCATAAGCCGCCTGGAAAACCAACGGCGAACTGTCGCCGCCGACGTGGATGGTCTCCGTCACCGGATACGTATGGACCTGCGCGTCGTAAGTGAGTTCGCGGACGTGGCCCTTTGAGACGTCTACGACACCGCCGGGCGTGGTGCATAGCGGATCGAGAAGAGTGACCGGGTTGCCGAAGGCATCGTATTTCGCTCGCGAAGCCGCAATGAAACCACCCTCGACCAGCGCGTTGGTCCAATCACGTTTCATCGTTAGATTGCCAATGCTGATGAGTCCGAAGTTATTCCCGGAAAACGTCGGGTCGTCGTAGAAGAATTCCGAACGCGACAAGACGGCGCCTTGCTCGTCCTGGAGCTCGCTGCGTTTGGGGTGCCGTAGAATCCAGGCATTGGTATTGATTGCGAACTTGGTGAGAACGACCCGTTCGTCGCCGAGCGCAGATAGATCGCCGTTCGCGACGACACCATAATCGGCAGCCCGGACCTGGTTGCCGAAGTCGTCGTAGTCGAACTCCTTGAGCAGGGTCACCGCTTCAGCCGCAGGAAGGCCTTCACGCAATTCGTTTGTCACGGCACGGAGTTCGGCAAACTGGACGACGCGGGCTTCCCCATTAGTAGTGCTCAGCGGCAAGAGACGCACCCGCCATTGGTCGGTTTCGCGCTGGAAAACCGCTCCGGCTTCGGTGCGGGTCTCGACGAATAACGGTTTGCCTTTAAGGACCTGGTTCTGCGCGCCGGTATCGAAGCCATACTCGGTGATTAGTGTGGGCGCGCCTTCCTGGTCCGCCCCGACGTCGCGCCGTCCGGCGGTCTCAAAGCCGCGAAACTCCTTTTTAAGGCCGTCATAGTAGCCGTTGCGATAAGTGAACTCGGAGCGGTAACGCCCACCGAGCCCGTCGGTCTCCTCGAAAGCATCAATCACCTGCAGGGGAAAAGGGGGCAGCGAAGTCCAGGCATTTGTGGTACCCGCGCTTGCCAGCATGTCGCCCGTAGAGCTCTTGTAAGTGATCTCGAGCCCCCGTCCCATGCCGGTGCTGACCCGTTGAAGCTGATGCGGTTTTGAGGCAGGGTGCAAATCGAGCGCCACCAGCTCCATTTCTCCGGCCTGGTGCCAGACGATATCCGTCGAGCCGTTCCCATTCAGGTCGAGGAACCGCACCGTGGTTTCGCCTTCCGAGAATGAGGGAATCCCTTCGGTGATCGATATCGGCGCACCCCAGTTTCGGCCTCCCTGATTCGGCCAGATCCGCACCAGGCCCGACTCTACCTGGACGAGATCGCTTAAACCGTCCTGGTCGACGTCGACTAAATGGAAAGCCGCTGAACCCCGCGGGCCGAGGTCGGCATTCCCAGGCCCGCCGGCCATTGCGAACTGGCCTTCAAATTCAGCCAACCCCCGGGTCAGCCGGACTTGTGTGCCGCCGTCGGTCGAGGTGCCGAACTGCACGAGGTCGAGCAAACGGTCGCCGTTCATATCGGCGAGTTGCCAGCCTAGAGAAAATTGGACATCCCTCATGGCAGGGTCATCAGGAGGCAAATAGAAGCCCGCCACGCGACCCGCTTGCGGTCCGAGCGACCGGTTCAGGAGCAGCGCCGGCCCCTCGGCAAATGTCCGTATCACGTCCATGGCCTTGTCGCCATTCGCGTCGACGAATTGGATGTCAGTGTTGTCGAGCGGGAAGTCGCCGCTATCGAAGGTGAAATCAACAGGGGGCCCCAGGAACGTCGGGGAAATGAAATCGCGAAAGAAGTAGGTCGCCTCGCCGGGTATCTGCGCCATCAGCTTCACACCGCCATCGCCCGTCAGATCCAGGAGCCGGGTGCCGGAGGTGTTCAAGTGAATGCCGGCCGTCATATTTGTGATCGGTTGCGAAGCGGTGAACGGTCGGCCGCCGCCTGCATTCAACGCGGAGAACCACTCGCCGTTGAGTTCGTAAATCAAGTCTGGCAGTCCATCGCGATTCAGATCGGCGAACTCGGCGTCCCGGGTAATGAAGGGTGCGGCAACGTCAAGCCGGTTGGTGAAGAATTGCCACTGACCGGACTCCAGGGCGGGGGTATAGCTGAATTGGGTTGGCGGCAGGAAATCCCGGTTCGCCAGGGCGGTTTCGTCCAGCCGGCTGCGCTCGTCGCCAAACATTTTGACCGATGCCAGCAGGGAAACCTCGCTATTCGTGGCGTAACCCAGCTTCCAATAACGGATGCGCCGGTCCCCCAGAAACACAGTCACTGTGGCCAGGCGCAGGCGGGTTTCGATGCGGAAACGAGGCCGATAATCCACAACCGGGTCAGGCCGGTCGTCCACGTAACCGAAGTCCACCCGGAAGGTCTCCGAGGGTTGCGTGGCGTGCAGGCCATATTCTATCTGCAGCGGGTAAAGCTGACCGAGATGATTGGTGTAGCGATAGGCTATCCGGTTGCCGTTCAAGTCTTCGGTCAGTTCTAGTTTCCAGCAATAGGTGTTGCCGGGCGCGCGCTCCGACCGGGCTTGGCCGGTCTGGCCGAAAAAGAACCGGGTTCCGTCAGGAAGCGTCACGAGCCACTGTTCATTGGTTCGTTGAAACCGCGCAAACAGTCCCTCGTTTTCACTGCGAAACGTGCCGTCCGCCAATCGCACCAACTCCTCGCCGGTCCAGTCAATGAAGGTATCGGTATCGTCATAGCCGGGCAGGCCACGGTCCGTCTGGCGCTTGATCTCAGGGATAGGCAGGCGCCAGCCCATGCCCAACATGCCATTGCCGCAACCCGAGTTGTATTCAAGCGCCAGCGAAGGCGCCGCGTTTTTGCGTGTTGCCGGCAATTTGAGCGGGACGCGATAAACAAACGTGCCCGAATTCAGCTGCGGTTCGAAGGATTCGCCCAGCCCCTCAATGGAACCCGGGCCGCTGGGCAAAGAGATTGACTGCGGGGAAACACCGGATTTATCTGAACCTAGGGAAGGTCGCTCATCGAGGAAGAGCAAGCCAACCACGACTAAGAACAGGGGTTGACACCTGGGCTGACACCTCTGCCAGACCGAACCGCTTCGCGACGAGCTGGAATCCCACGGCGATCGAATTCCGCTCAAAGCCTTGGATTTGGAATATTGATCGGACACTCTCAGGACTCGAGGGATTACATCACCTCCTGCCGGACTTCGGCAAAGTCATTACGAGGCATTGTTAATATTTAATGATGTAATTGACGTAAGCGTTTTTGGAGCGGTTTTCGAGAAAACCTGTGTAAGAACTCGCTGTGTCCGGAGTCCCGCTTGATCCAAAGATCTCCACGGACACGTTCACCGGATACGACACATTAACGAAGCCGAACCCGGCAGCCTGGTTGGCCACAAACGGAGCAGATTCACTGACCCGCCAGTGTAACCCCCCATTCAACTGAGCCATCGCTGCGCGAAGGCCACCCGCGCTGTGGGAATGGCCTGAGAAAGAGTCACCTTGGTAGCTCCCTACCTGGTTACCAATGTTAGAACCGGGGTTAATCAATCCACGCTCTGAATTTCGGCCAGGATCTCGATTCGCTGAGCCTCTTAGCGGGCTATCGTCAACGCCTCTCAGGAAAAGCCCCCGGAAGTCGGGGACCCGAAAGTCAGTGGCGGGATCGCCGTCGTCGCTTGCATCGCCCCACATGGTCAGCACAGCCGCAAAAAGTCGCGGATACTCACCGCTTTTAAGCGCGCGACCGTCGCAGAGGAACCAGCCCGCTGGAACATTAGTACCCCCGAATGCGACGATGGTTCCTGGCGGATTGCCATCGCCAGCATGCAAGGCAAAGGGCCCACTAAGAATTTGCTGCCTGGGGAGGATTTCCTTGCGTTGGCCCTCGCTCACTACAGTACCGTCTTGCAGCCGAACTAAAGTCAAACCAAAATATCGCTCAGATTCCCCGAAGGCAAACTGCAAGTCGGTAACCCCAGCCCCGGGAATAGGCGCTCCCCCGGATGGCCCCAGGATCACGTTGAATACGCCATTGACCAAGGACACTTCGTATTGCTGTCCCCACACCAGCGTTTCGCCGGGTTGCCCGGCCACCGGTTTATTCCAGAGGCGGAACTGGATACCGTAGGTCCCGTTCGTCAAAGCGCGACCGGTTTCATCCGTGAGCCGGCCCTGGTAATTGATCAGCGATGGCACGGTTTCGGCCTGCGCAGAAAGGGCGAGCGCAATCCCGAGGAGTAAAGGAATGACACGCATGGCTTAATAGCGGATGATGTAGTTCACGCAGGCGTTCTTCGGGCGGGTCTCGGTACTGCGACCTCTCAGCCCTGTTGTTATGCTTCCGTAGCCATCACCGTAGTGATTTGCCGCGCCTTGAAGGTAGTTACCTATGGTCGGTTCCCAGCCCGCAACCTTCGGGAGCACCTCGTGGTCGTGGACCTCGAAGGCGTCGGGTTGAAAGCTGCCCACCTGGTTTCCCGAATTCCCGTTGTTCAGCGAGCTGCGGCTATCTCGGTCCGGGTCCTGGCCAGAGGGCCCGGCGAGCGGGCTATTGTCAAGGCCGCGCAGGAAGAGGCCCCGAAGGTCAGGGACTCGGAATTGGTCGTTGGCTCTCCCCCAGGCGAAGCCGATTTTGGCATATAAACGGTTATATTTCCCCTCAACTGCCAAGGCCCGTCCGTCGCAGAGTGTCCAGCCATCGGGCACTTGCTCCGCCGGACCACCGAACGCTACGATCGTCCCAGGAGGTGAGAGGGTGTCGGCGAGTTCCGTGACCAGTGCGTGCGCTCTGCCCGCCTCTACCGCGTAAGGAGCGCTGAGCAATTGTTGGCGCGGGAGGATTTCCTTGCGCTGAGCGTCGCCGATTACAGTGCCATCGCTCAGCCGAACCAAAGTCAGCCCGAGGTACCGTTCCGGTTCGCCGAACGCAAACTGCAGATCTGCAACCCCGGCTCCTGGTAAGGGCGTCCCGCCCGACGCGCCCAGGATCACGTTGAATATGCCATTGACCAAGGACACGTCGTATTGCTGTCCCCAAACCAGCGTCTCGCCGGGTTGCCCGGCCACCGGTTTGTTCCAGAGGCGGAACTGGATACCGTAGGTCCCGTTCGTCAAAGCGCGACCGATTTCATCCGTGAGCCGGCCCTGGTAATTGATCAGCGAGGGGACCGTTTGCGCGCGGACTGAGGAGAGGAGCAGTAAACCGAGGAGACAAGTGGCGAAAGCACGCATGAATTTAGTATTTGATGATGTAGTTGACGTAGGCGTTTCTGGGGCGCGATTCGTTGCCGCCACTCTCTCGGAGGTAGGGATGACCTTGGTGAGTAGTTCCGTACCAATTCAGTGACTGGGCGCCTGGGTTGGGCTCCCAGGCGGCCAGAAGCCCGTTATTGTTTAAAGGGTTTTCTGTATTGGGCCCGGTTCCCCAGGCGTTTGAATTGAAGGCCATCCCCCACACATCATGGTTGTGGCTTCCAAACTGATCGGCCTGGTAACTCCCCACCTGGTTGCCAGTGCTGCCTCCCGGGAGCGCATTGTTGCGCTCCGGGTAGTTCGGGCTTGGGTCGGCATACGTGTCGTTACGATTGCCGTTTACTCCACGAAGAAAGACCCCGCGGAGATCAGGAACGTTAAACGTACCGATACCGTCACCTTGTCCCCACGAGGTCGCAATCGCCGCGAACAGCCGGGCATAGGTCGTTCGGGAGTATTGCTGACCATCGCAGAGGAACCAGCCTGGCGGCACCGCGCTGCCGCCAAATGGCAGAATTGTCCCGGGTGGGCAAAGCGCCTCGGACAAATCGTTCACGAGCGAGTGGGCGCGACCGGCCTCTACCGCGTAAGGAGCGCTGAGCAATTGTTGGCGCGGGAGGATTTCCTTGCGCTGGGCCTCGCTGATTACAGTGCCATCGCTCAGCCGAACCAAAGTCAGCCCGAGGTACCGCTCCGGTTCGCCGAACGCAAACTGTAGATCTGCAACCCCGGCTCCTGGTAAGGGCGCCCCGCCCGACGCGCCCAGGATCACGTTGAATACGCCATTGACCAGGGACACGTCGTATTGCTGTCCCCACACCAGCGTTTCGTCGGGTTGCCCGGCCACCGGTTTGTTCCACAGGCGGAACTGGATACCGTAGGTCCCGTTCGTCAAAGCGCGACCGGTTTCATCCGTGAGCCGGCCCTGGTAATTCATCAGCGATGGCACGGTTTGGGCCCTTGTGGAGTGCAAAGCCAGAATGCCAAGAACGAGTGCGAAAAACTTCTTCATAGGGTCATTGGGTTAAAAGCCGCGGATCGAGAACCGAATTTCGATGTCCGTGATTTTGTCGAGTTGATCCATCAAGGGCTGATTGGCGGTCTCATCTTCATCGATGATTAAGACCCACTTGTCATTAGCGGCACTGAGTTCGTGCAGGCGTTCACCGCCGGCCCGATTCTTGAAACCATTGACGCTCGCCTGGATCGTTGACGTCTCCGCGGCTCGGGTCAGTTCCGCTGGGTCGAGATTACCAGCGGTAAGGTAGGCTGCCTGCCACAACCTGGCCCGGCTGAGGTTCCACACCATCAGGCCCGCGCCCGTCGGGTCGGAGGTGGCTGGCGTGTTACGAATGTAGGAAGCTCCCTCCTGGCGAAGATAAATCCGGGGCGGATTAGCGTCCGGGAGGTTACTGAGCTGGCGGCCCCGTATGTTGACCTCTACCCCCAGGTCCCCCTGCGTTGGCCGATAAAAGATCAGGCCATTATACTGGGTCGGTTTGTAAAGCGGATTCACGTTTCGCTGGTCGGCGCCTCCCTGCCGGAGCAGCGATGTGGCGAAGCGCAACACCAGGCGGTTGTGCCCGGGCAGGGCTTCGATACTGTTCTGAAGCCATCCGTGCCATTGCTCGTCGCTGGTGGTGCCCGGGGGCGTCAACTCCAGGCTGGAATTAGTGAGATCCAGATCTCCATTGGCATCATAACGGGCAATGTTCTTTTGAAAAATGTCGTTTCTGAGGCTGATGATGGCGGGGTCAAGTTGCGTGCCACCCAGGCCTGCGATCAATAGCGTCATGGCGCTTTCCAGTCCCTGCAAAGCCACGGTCAGTTGTTGCCCGTTGCGCGCCGCGAGCACCTGGCGAAGCAGTTGATTAATCTGCGTGGCTTCAGTTTGCCGGTTTTCCCGGTATTGCGCCGCTTTGGCCGCCAGGAAGGCCCATTCCTGGGCGTGAACGAATGTCTCCTCCGCGTCGCGCAGGGTGAGGTCCCGGATCAGCCGGAAATCCGGGCTGTTAAGCGGATTGGCCAATTGCAGGTGGACCGCGGCCACATATTCCTGCACGAGGAACTGTGCGCGCCCCAGCATGTTTTGGAGCTCGAGATCTTCCATGTCGCGGCGTTCTTCCGCCAATAGGATATTGAGCTTCAGGCGTTGGGCATCCAGCACCATGGCGTGAATGGCTTCTTCAGTCCGCAGGAGGGTTTCATCGCGCATCTGGAACTCGACCTTGGCGCTTTGTGTCGTCATAATCTGCGTGCGTTGCGCCTGGATCTCAGCGCGCCGTCGAGCCAGTTCGGCCTGAATTTCGCCGGCGTTCTTGCCGGCATTTGCGGCTTCGCTATGACCGATCCACGCGCTGACCGCACCTGCTGCTGCACCCCACCATCCGCCACTCGCTGCTCCAGTCATCGCGCCGGAAATAACTCCCATCTCCGTACTCGTATTATTACGTCCCAACTTTTCCGCTGCATCCGCTTCGGCTTCCCCTTGCTGAAAATCCAGGGCCTTCAGTCGCTCGCCATTCTCGAGGATCAGGTAAGCGATGTTCTCCTGGCCGTTGGCGATCTTCTGACCGATCTTCTGCTTCTCCGCTATGTTGGAGATCAGATTACTCAAATCCAGCGATGCGCCGGATACTTCATCCTGCGCCAGATCAATCCGGCGATACTGGGCATAAATGGCGCCTTTCGTCTCGCCTGCCTTGCTGTAAGCGTAAAGGGAGTCTCGCTGTTCCGGCGGCAAGAGTGCTAGCGCGACATCCGGCACCAGGTTGTTTTGCTCGTCACGTACCAGGCCGCACAAGTTGCCGAGCTCCTCGGAATACCGGGTCTGCACCTGCTGAAGTGCTTCGTCCAGTTTGAACGCATCCTGGTCAAAGTCCCTCTTGGCCGCCTTCGCGCTCTCATCCCGTGCGACGGACCAGCCTGTGAGCTCCTTCGCGCGGTTCTTCAGGTTATCGAACGAGTTGTCCTGCTGCAGGCTCTGCGTGGCGGTGTCTCGGAAGAACGGCACGTATTCGGGTGGATACTCCCGCGAGGTAAAGCTTTGAGCATTGTTGGTACTACCGAGTGCGACAAAGGAAAGCCGCCCATTGGCGATGCTGTCGCGCAAATGCTCCAGGATCCCCAACTGCTGACGAACCGGCAGTAATTCCATCACCTCGTCGGCGCTAACCCCGTCAAATAGGCCGCTGAAGAGGAGTTGTCCCTGGAGCGAACGGCGGCGCTTATCGAGCATGTCGAGAAGCGGACCCGGATTGAATCCCGGCGCCAGAGGGTTCTGATAGGTTGCGAGGTACTTGAGCCGGACAAGGCGATACGTCGTCTCTGCCTGGGCGGCCAGGGTTCGTGCGTAAGAGGCGAGCAGGTCGCGCCTTAACTGGGCGAGGGAAGAGGCATTCAGCTGGCCCGCGTACGGGTACGAGCCGTCCAGCAACCCTGCGGCCGGCTGGATCCCGAAGGCCTCGACGACTTGCCGGGCGGCCAGGTCATAGAAAGCGAGCGCATTGGTTTCCAGGACCGCGATTTCCTGGGCGACGTCCCCAAACGAAAGGCGAACCTGGTCCGCGCGGAGCAGCGCATTGTTGCCAGCAAAGGTGTAAGGCATAACCCGTTGGTGGATAGCGATGAGGATTCCCTGCGCGGCTTCCTGGTCGAAGGGATCAGCCCGGAGCGCAGCCTCGAACCAGCGCTGCGCCTCGCGGTTGAGCGCCTCGTCATAGTTTTGGTCCGTCGCGCCCATGACGTTTCCCGTAACCGGGTCGATCACCCCCGGGAAGCGAATCTGCCAGCCGGTGGCGGGGCGTTGCAGGGTGCCCGTTAGGGTTGTCATTGTGCCGTAGGTCGCACTGTTGGTCAGATAGCGGAACCCTTCGGCGCGCAAGGCGCCCGGAGCGTTCGGGAACCCAAGCGGGCCGGCAACGGCTTGGCCGGTTGCGGATTCAACCAACCGCACCGTGATGCTGCCCCCAGCCGCGGTGAAGGTAGCCGCGGGCACGGCCCCTCCGGGTGCCGGATAGGGACCGGCGTTGCCTGCCGACCAGACGGCGATCGAAGTCGGCGTATTGGTTGAAACAGCGGTAGGACTGGTGATGTTGGCGAAGGAGTTTTGAAACCAAGCTTCGGCAAAGACGTCGGCGCGCGCGGTAGGGTCTGCCCACAGGCCGCCGCCGGCAAGCCACAGGGCACTCGCGAGTTTAAACGACCGGAACGGAACGAGCTGGCTCAGGTGGTTCATGGTTGTGAAAGTTGATTCCTGGTAATGAAGGCGGCTCCTCTAGCCACCAGAGGTTTTCCCGACGCACTAAGCCCGCCGACTTGCAGGAGCGCCGTCATGACAAAGACGTTGCTGCCAATCACCGGCTGAGAAAACTGCAGTTGAAAGGGCAGCGTGTCGCCGGTTTGCGGACCCGCGAGTTGTCCTGCCAGCGACTCCAGGAATTTGAACTGCACGCCGTTGTTCAGCAGCTGGACCGAGGCGGCCATCCCGGCCGGAAACATCGAAGCCGCCGAGCCGCTCAGCTGCGCCCTCATCGTGCCGCCTGCCCCGGAGCGCAGCGAGACCTTGAAAGCCTGCGACTGAATGCTGGCGCCGTTGGTGAAAACCAGCGCCATGGTGTACACGCCGACAGCAGAATCCTGCAAGGTGACTGTGTGCACTGCCGGCGAAACGACCCGATAGCTGTTGTCCGCCGGTTGCACCAGCGACAAAACAACCTGCCGGTTGCCGTCGCCAATAGAGTCCGGATTGGACGATAGCGCCAGCGATGCCGAGGTTCCGCTCACATCAACGTAGCGCAGCGCGGCCGACTGCAGGGCTCCACTGGCGAAAGTGTAATCGAAGACCTCCTGGGCCGTTCCGCCGGTTTGAAACAGCAGCCGTCCGGAATAGGGCCGCGTCAGCACCACCCCCACGCTCGCGGGGTCACCCTTGAGCGTGCTGGAGGCGCTCCTGGCAAAATACGCGAGCGGCTTCTGGGCGTCCTGCAAATCCGGCGTTCCGTCACCCGTCTGGTCCTCATTGGCATCGGCAGCATTGAGCGCAGCGCCCGGCTTTCGGAAGCGCAACTCCCACACGTCATCAATGCCGTCGCCATCGGTGTCGAGCGGAGCTGTGACGGGAACCTGCCTTACGCGGAAGAAGCGTGTCGGGCCGGCAGACTGGTCCGTTAGCTGACCTTCTCCCTCACCTCCTAGCGCCATGGCTACTGCCGAGCCGATTTGATCGACCGTGGCGGATCGATACAGAATATAATAGAAATCGGGACTCGCCTGGTGGCGAATGGTGAGTGTGCCGCTCTTGTCCACGGCAACCCCGGTGATGGAGAAATTTTGTGGGAATGCAGACAAGCAGCCGTTGACCAGCAACAGCGCCGCCAGGGTGAGACTGCGGGACGGATAATCACTTTCGACCATCGACTTCATGGGTTGTTTTCCTTATTGGGTTTCGAAAATCCGGTTTTCAGCCACATGCGTTTGATTCATAATTCAGCCTGGCAGCCCCGTCTGCGCGGCCCCGGTTTTCCGTCCAGATACCGCTTCGCGACATTATCGGCATGTGCCATCTGAGTGGTGATATTGATGAGAATAATCCTGACAATAATCGTGTCTACTCCCACAAACGTTGTATTTTGATCTGTTGAAAGCGCCCGCTGAAAGGCGCGCGACGAAGCTCTCCGGGTTGCAATCCCAAGCATAGAAAACCTGTGGTACCGGACCACGAGAGGTGCCGAACCCTCGGCAAGTTGGCGCTTGCGCGGGCAACTGACGTTAAAACAGCTCGCTGGTACCAGTGCTTTTGAGCCCGCTGCGAGCCAGGGACGGCTCCAGCTCCGGCGCCCGCCTCGTCTCTCTCGGGGCAGTGTCCGAATGAACCGGCTCAAAAGAGAGTTCACTGTTGCGCGATTTTGGAGGGCGATTTAACGTCGGCCCGTGATTCTCCAGCGGGCGCGCCAGGTTAGACTTTTTGCCATTGGGTCGATGCTGCTCTTGGGTTTTTTGGGCGAGAACTCTCGCGCCCAGACGCAAAGCGAGCGCCTGCCTGTTGATTTGCCGGTAACGAACGGTCTCATTCGCTGGTGGCCCAACCTGTTCGATGCGCGCGACGAGATCACCGGACAGGAAGGAGTAGTCATGGGGGTGTTGCCGCCGGTGGAAATGGGAGCGGATGACGAGACGGAGTTCAGCCAGCGCACGGGTTGGGTGCAACTGCAGCCGGCGATCACCAATGAGATTTTCACACTTTCTTTTTGGGTTCGACTCCGCGCGGACGCTCAATACACCCGCCTGCTGGGACAGGAAGCAAGCGATGGGCAGTGGTTTTTTCAAGACCTCGGCGGTGGACCGCATGCGTTTTTCATTGGCCCATACTATTTCCAAGAGGTCGATAAAACAGAACAGGTTGTGTTGACGCCAGAGAGCTGGCACCACGTGGCGATTGCCCGGAGACGGGCTGGCACAAGCGCTGTGTGGGTGGACGGCACCCGGGTGCTGGAAGGACGCCTGACACACCGGTGGCCAACGAAGGCCCGCTGGCTGAGCGTGGGCAACTCCCTCGCGGGAGGCGAAGAACTGACACGCCACGGCCTGCGCGATCTTTGCGCGTTCGACCGCGTGCTGACCGACGAGGAAGCCCGAACAATTCATGCAGCCGGCTTTCCACAGCGGAGGGCGCGAAACACGGCCACGCGATTGGCGGCAACGATGCGACCGATCCCTATCGAGGTCTTAACGAACGTCGACACGGCGCCACCGCAAATCTGGATGGATCGACGGTTCACAACCGAGGATGGATTGCCAGGAAATATCGTCAAGGCGGTGCTGCAGGCTCAAAACGGTTATCTCTGGGTCGGCACCGAGGAAGGGCTGGCCCGGTTCGACGGCCGACAGTTCCGGACGTTCACGGCGGAAAACACTCCGGCGTTGAAAGTCATCGGTCAAACTGTTTGGAGTCTGGCCGAGGACGACGACGGAACGATCTGGGCGGGCATTTTCGGCGGGCTGCTCCGGATTCGGGGATCGGAGTGTACCGCGTTCACGAACGGTTTGCCGCAGCGGTTCATTCTACAGGCGCAACCAGCGGGCGACGGCTCGATCTGGGTCGCTGGCTTCAATGCGTTCGTGCCCCGTGGACCGCTTTGGCTTCGGCGGTATCATCCCGATTCCGGAACCTCAAGCGCTGCGGTCATCGTGCCCGGACACGTCCGCCGGCTGACGGTTGTGACCAACGGTGTGTGGCTGGCCACGGAACAGCCGCTGCAGATTCATTTCTGGAACGGGCGTTCGGCGGCGACAACGGTAATCGGAACAGTGGACTACTACGTACCGCCAACAGTGCGGCTTGCCAACAACAGTGCGCTGCCGCCGGACGCACAGATTCTTGCGTGGAGCGATAGCGTCGAGAGCAGCACCTGGTGGGCCGAGACCAGGTTGGGACGGGACGGCCCAATTTTCCATTGGCTTTGGGACAACCGACTGGCGCGACCGTTCGCGGCGCGCTGGAACGGAGCTGCGGGGGCCAACACCTGGTTGGGTGTCTCTTATGATTTGGCCCGCGTCCGTGACGGCCAATTGGAGAAGTTTGAAATTACGCGTCAATCGGCTGGTCTGGAGATCGCCTGTCTGTGCGCCAACCACGAGGGCGGCGTGTGGTTCGGAAGCGAGGAGGACGGGTTGCACTTTGTGCAGGAACGATTGATCCGGGTGTTCACGACGGCGGATGGATTGAGCGGGAATGACGTTCGTTCGGTGTGCGCAACTCCCGACGGCGGCCTTTGGGTGGCAACTGCGAGAGGTCTGAACAGATGGCTAAATGGCGAATTGACTCGTCGCGGAACGGGTAGGCTCAGGGCGATTGCCAGCGACCGGCAAGGGCGCCCCTGGTTTGGGAGGGCGCAATCTGGACAGGAGGCACTTTCGAGAGACAACGACGGTCCAGGCGGAACCTGGGTTATTCTCGGTTTGGAGTGGGAAGATCCGAACAGCCTCCGATTTGCGAAGGACGGAACCTTGTGGGTTGCCTGCGAACGAGGGTTAACCTGGATCAAGCCAGATCGGCTCGTGCAGAATCCCGATGAAAATTGGGTGCCGAACCCAGCGACCGAACCCGCCTTCGGACGCTATGTGGTCGGCAAAGCACTGCCGAAGATATTTCCGCTCGGGTTGGTCGAGGATGCTGACGGCTCGATGTGGCTGGGATCGTTGGCGGATGGGCTGTTTCACGTGACTGGCGAGCGCGTGGAAGTTTTCACTCAAAAAGATGGATTGCCGGGAAATCACTGTGTGCCGGTCTATCGCGACGATTCTGGCGCGGTGTGGATCGTCACGGATGGCGGATTGAGCCGGCGAGCAGATGGGAGCTTTAAGAGCATCAGCGAGAAAGACGGACTGCCGAGGGACGTCTTGCTCGATCTCATCGAAGATGATCTGGGCAATTTTTGGATCAGCGGCAAGCGCGGCATTCACCGCATTGCCCGGCGCGAATTGGAGGAGTTTTTCGCGGGGCGCGTGAATCGTGTGCGCAGTCTTTCGCTCGGAGCACGCGATGGGTTGCTGACCCCGGAGTGTTCAAGCCTCCATTATCCGACGATGGCGAAGACGCCCGATGGCCACATCTGGGTGGCGACGCGCAATGGGCTCGCGACGTTTGATCCGCGCCGAGTGCATCTGGACACTCAGCCGCTGACGGCGGTGATCGAACAACTTGTCGTGAATCGAAGAGAGTTCCCCCTGGAGGGCTCTGTAACGCCGACTTTACAGCCGGCCAAACTCGCCGATCGGATAACCGGCGCTACAACCGCAAGCAAGGGTGAGAGAGTGATTTACCTGCCGCCAGGTTCAGGCCAACAACTCGAATTCCATTGCACAGCCATCAGTCTCGTCGCAGCGGATCGCGTCAAGTTCCGTCACCGCCTCGACGGCTACGATTCGGACTGGTCGCCCGAAACGGATTTGCGACTGGCGTTCTATACCAACCTACGGCCCGGCAAATACCGTTTCTACGTCAAGGCTGCCAACGCACATGGGATTTGGAATGACCAGGACACTGCGCTGGCTTTCGTGATCCTGCCCTATTTCTGGCAAACCACACCGTTCTACGTTGGCATAGCATTCGCCATCGCCCTTCTTGCCGCAGCGGCACACTGGCGCCGCCTGGCCGCCCAACGCCACCTCCAGGAGATGCGGCATGAGCAGGCCTTGACCAGCGAGAAGGCGCGCATCGCCGCCGATATGCACGACGAACTTGGGGCCGCGCTGACTCAAATCGCGATCCTGGGCGAGGTGGCGAAAGGCCAGGCGGGCAACGAATCTCAAACACGCTCAACGCTGGAGCGAATTTCGCAGGCGGCGCGGAATATCACCGCAGGCATGAGCGGTCTGGTTTGGGCGACAAACCCGCGCAATGACACCTTGGATAACCTGGTGGCTTACCTGCGCGAACATGCCGCGTCTCAATTTGAGAGCACCTCGATTCGCCTGAGCCTCGAATTTCCAGCCGAAATTCCCAAACAGCGCGTTTCCGCCACGTTTCGCCGAAACCTGTTGCTGGTAATGAACGAGTCGCTGCACAACATCCTCAAACACGCGCAGGCGAGCGAGGTTCGAGTCCAATTGGAAACGGAAGCCCACAACCTGATGCTGCGTATTCAGGATAACGGTCATGGCTTTGAGCCATCTCAACGAAAGGGGGCGGGTAATGGCTTAGGCAATATGCAGAAGCGGGTTAAAGACCTAGGAGGCGAATTGGCACTTCGGTCAGACCCTGGCCACGGAACCGAGATCGAAGTCAGCGTGCCGATAAATCCAGAATACACCGCGAATGGCAGCAACGGGCCTTGAAGGCCGGCGTAATACGCAGGAGCCACAGTCACACGTTTGTGGGATTGCAATGCCCCGGGCCATCGCGCACGATGCGAATGATTAATGGCTGCTTCTTCTGAGATGATCCAGGTCGCACTGGTAGAAGACGATCGTCAGGTGCGCGAAGGACTCCGCTTATTGATCGACAGCTCCAAAACCTGTCGCTGTGTAGCCTCCTTTGGCTCGGCGGAAGAAGCGCTGGGTGAATTGCCGTCCTTGCGGGCAGAAGTCGTGCTGATGGACATTCATTTGCCTGGCCTGTCGGGGATCGAGTGTATCCAGGCGCTGAAACAGCGGCAGCCGAAATTGCAGATCATGATGCTGACCGTCTTCGAGGATCATGATCGGATTTTCCAGTCCCTGACCGCAGGCGCGTCCGGTTACTTGCTCAAACAAACTCCGCCTGAAAGACTGCTGGAGGCCATTACGGAGATCCATCGCGGCGGATCGCCGATGTCGATGCAGATTGCCCGGCGCGTGGTGGAGGTTTTCCAGCAGTCCACACCCACCGGAGAGACTACGGCCGGCTTGTCTCCCCGGGAGAAAGAAATTATCGCCCTTTTAGGCAAGGGCTTTCTCTACAAGGAAATTGCCGCCCAGCTAGGCATCAGCGTCGAAACCGTCCGCACGCATATTCACAACACCTACGAAAAGCTGCATGTCCGGACTCGCACCGAAGCCGTGATGAAAATCTACGGGAACAGGGGATCCCGTTGACCGTTCGCTCCCGCACTCCGCAGGTTTGATATTGCCATTTGATATGACTCGTCGGTTTTTGGTCCATTGGGGGCTATTGGGTCCCTTTTCCGGGGTTCGGAAAGTGAAGGCAACGTCGGTGGGGCCGTGTGAGTCCGCTTGGGTCCTATTAGGACCATGAATGCTTTTTGAATTTCGAGTCAGGTGCATTCGACCACTCTGCCACCCTTCCTGAAGAACAGCGCCAATACTGTGCCCGAATTTCCAGTCGCAGCAAGTTGATTTGCTGTTGATGAAGTCAGAAAAGCTGCCTCACGCCTGATTGTAACCGGCTGTTGGCTCCCGGAGCCGGTCCAATCGCCTAGCGAGACACTTGGAGCGCCAAGAGGCCAACCGCGGGCTGATCGCAAGCAGTGGCACAGCCCTTGTAAAAATGTGTCGCCTCATACATGTTGTTAGCGATGTCCCCACTGAATACCGACTCGGCGCCCGTTGCCGGTGACCGGATGTTTATCACGACGCATTGGACGGCCGTGATCACCGCGGGTGACAGTGCGGCACCCGGAGCGCGCGAGGCGCTTGAAAAACTATGCCAAATTTATTGGTATCCCCTCTACGCATTCATCCGGCGCAAAGGCTACCCACCCCAGGAAGCTGAGGATCTGACTCAAAGCTTCTTTGCCCGTTTTCTGGAGAAGCGCTACCTGCACGATGTTGCACCGGAAAAAGGGAGGTTCCGCACTTTCCTGCTCTGTTCGCTGAACCATTTTCTGGCTAATGAATGGGACAAATCGCAGCGGCTCAAGCGGGGCGGCGGGCTGACGTTTTTGCCGCTCGAGACGCCTCACGCGGAAGACCTCTATAACCGGGATCAAACACAGAGCGACTCCCCAGAAAATGCCTTCGACCGCCATTGGGCTGCTCGCATGCTTGAAGTTGTCCTTTCCCGCTTGCGCGCCGAATTCGATGGCCCTGGCCACCTCGAACGCTTTTCAGAGCTTAAGCCGTTCCTATTGGGCGAACCCAACGCTGACGGTTACGCGGCGATCGCGGCCCGTCTGCAACTTAGTGAGCAAGGGGTCAAATCCGCGGTGCATCGGCTGCGGCAGCGTTTCCGTGAACTGTTCCGCGAGGAGATCTCCAGCACTGTCGCGACGCGGGCCGAAATCGATGAGGAACTTCGTTATCTGGTGCGCTTGATGACCAGTTGAGAAAACTTTTTTCCGGAACCTGCGTCCCAATCTGCTTCTAAACAGGGTGTGAAGCACGTTGAGCACTGAGACATCATCTGAGGTTTGTCCGCGATGCGGGACCGAGCTGCCGGCCGCGGCCGCCGAAGGGCTCTGCCCCCGGTGCCTCTTTGCCCAATTGGGTGAGACCGGCACTCCGTCGCAGCAAACGAACACTCAACCGATCAGCTTGGTGGAACGACCTGCAGAACCGGACGGAATCGGTTTACCAGAAATAAAGGATTACGAACTGCTGGAGGAGATTGGCCAGGGAGGCATGGGGGTGGTCTATCGTGCTCGGCAGATCAGCCTCAAGCGCGAAGTTGCGGTTAAAATAATCAAGCTGGGGATGGATACTCAAAGCATCATCCGCCGCTTTGACATTGAGCGTCAGGCACTGGCACTGATGGATCATCCTGGCATTGCAAAAGTGATCGACGCCGGCATGACTCGCGCGGGGCGGTCCTACTTTGTGCTGGAACTGGTCCAGGGTCTAAAAATCACCGATTATTGCGACCAGAATCGACTTTCCACCGCGACACGCCTGGAGTTGTTCATTAAGGTTTGCCAGGCAGTCCAGCATGCACACCAGAGAGGTGTCATCCATCGCGACTTGAAACCTGCAAATATCCTGGTTGCAGTCCAGGACGGCGCGGCGGTGCCAAAGATTATCGACTTTGGAATCGCCAAGGCAACCGAAGGAGGCCTCAGCGAACAAACGGTTATGACGGCCTTGGGGCATTTTATCGGCACGCCGGCTTACATGAGCCCCGAACAGACCGAATCGGGTCTCGATTTCGATACGCGAAGCGATATCTACAGCCTAGGTGTTCTGTTGTACGAATTGTTAACCGGGCACCTGCCCTTTGAGCCGAAGGAATTGGCAGAAGCTGGGCTGGATAGTGCACGCCGCACCATCCGTGAAAAAGATCCGCTTCGACCCTCAACGCGGCTGCGCACGCTCGCGGGTGGGGCGATCACCACTGCGGCCCGTTGCCGGCAGGTGGAACCACCAAAGCTAGTCCACCTGATTCAAGGAGACCTGGACTGGATCGTCATGAAGTGCCTGGAGAAAGACCGCACCCGAAGATACGAGACCGCCAACGGGCTGGCTTCGGACCTAAGGCGGCACTTAAAGAACGAATCGGTGTTGGCCCGCCCCCCCAGCCGTCTGTATGAGTTCCAACGAACCGTCCGGCGGCACAAGTTCGGCTTTGGTGCGGCGGCCCTCGTGGTCGCGGCACTGTCGGTCGGAATTGCCGCCAGCCTGTGGCAGGCTTCCCGGGCCCGGCGCGCGGAGCGGCAGCAGCGGCGCACAGCCCAGGAGGCGCAATATCGTGCCTACGTCTCGGACATGAACTTGGCCCACCGGTCACTCCTGGAGCGCGACCTCGGTGGTGCCCGCGCCCTGTTGCGAGCCCAGGTTCCAAAACCTGGCGCGCCCGATCTGCGCAACTGGGAGTGGCGATTCCTCGCCAACGAATGTCGGGGTCAAGAACTTCGGGCCTTGGCCGCACACCGTGGCTGTGTCAGCAGTGTCAGGTTCATCGATGACAACACTCTGCTCAGCACGGGCTATGATGATCGCCGTGCAGTATGCTGGAATCTTGCTGACGGGCGGCCCGCTCCCTTGATGACCAACGAGCATTCTAATGGCTTCGCCATCGGCAAGATGGCTTTGGCGTCCAAACGCGGCCTGTTGTTCTACGCTCCGGATTGGGGGAACACTGTTAGAAGCTTGGACCTCCGTACGGGTGTGGCTTCAGAGTTTTGCACCAACGCTTCTACAATCTTCACCCTGGCTCTGTCACCCAACGAGGATCTGTTGGCAGTTGGTGCTGGCGGACGGGTGGTGGAGCTTTGGGACAGCAACACGAAGCGTGCCGTACCCTGTCCTGTTCCTACCCCGGGTGAGGTCAACGCAGTGGCTTTCTCCCCGGATGGACGTCACCTGGCCCTAGCCTGTGGCGATAGAGCCGGCACATTGATGCTTCATGATCTGATCGACAACACCGACGTGACTACCGTTCGCCAGCGCGCCGGGAATTGTATCTTCTCACCTGACGGCCGTTGGCTGGTTTGCGGGCTGGGCTTTGATTTTGCGCGGAACCCGGGGGTGCGGCGCGCTGACGACCTTTCGTTAATCAGAGCCCTGGACGACTCCGCGGCGACGTATAGTGCGGCCTTTTCTCCAGATGGGAAGTGGCTCGCTACTGTGGGTGGGGACGAAACCGTTCACCTGTGGGATACCGCCACTTGGGAGATCCGGTTCGCTCTCAAAGGACATACAGACGCGGTGGTGTGCGTGGCTTTCTCCCCGAACAGCCGGTTGCTGGCCACCGGGACGAGGAACGGAGAAGTCAAAGTGTGGGAGGTGGCGGAGCCTCCTCCCCGGTGGGAATCGGTGGAACTGCCCGCCTCCAGCGATGAAGGGCAATGGGCTGTGGGAATCGCGAGAGACGGCAGCGCATTTTGGAGCGTCGAATTAGAAGAGGCGGCGCCCGGTGCGCAGGTCCAGGGGGCAGGTGCCCGGGTGGTCACCGGAGAGACATGGCTGGCCTCCTCCCTGAGTCAATTGGGAACGGTGCGCCTGGATGATTTGAGCCTCGCCAACTGTGCCGATGTGTCTCCTGGTGGCCGGACCTTCGCGGTCGGATGCTTGGATACCATTCATTTTCGAGGCATAACCGACACCAACGATCTCGCTAAAGGAGATGCAGGGGAAGGCACTATCCGCTTGCTGCAAATCTCAATGGATGGCTCTGTCCTGGTTAGCGTATGTGCTTCTAACGATTGGACTGTTCGGGCCTGGCGTCTGCCGCAGATGGAATTGCTCGGTGAACGCAAGGGCATCCCAAAGGTTCAGCAATTATGTCTGTCGGACGACAGCAAATCCGTTGCCATCTTTGTCAATGGCGGCTTTATCGGGACTTTGGACCTTCCCTCCTTGGCTGGCCCTCCCCTATGGAAAGCCACCGACGATGTGGCGAATTGGACGGCCTGCGCGTTCTCGCCCGACAGCCGGCGCGTGGCGGCGGCGCTCCGTTCGGGGAACGCCTTCATCTGGGACCTTGCCACCCGGCAGCGCGTTGCCCTGCCTCTCGCGTTGACCGAATACACCTCCCTTTCGTTCTCTCCTGACGGGAGCCGGTTGCTGGCCAGCGATAATAAAACCGTACAGCTCTTCGACACGACCACAGGGCAGAAGGTGTTGTCACTGAACCAACAGTGTTCACACGTCGCCTTTACCCGCAACGGCGAGGGATTGCTCTGTGTCAGCCTCAAGAGCGCGCGTATGCTGCATGCGCCACCGCTGGGACAGCTTCAGTTCGACTGGTTGGCCGAATCCTCGCGGCCATAGCCATTGCCATGAGTGAACTGACGCAGATCCTCCAAGCCACCGATCTCTGCGAACCGGAGGCCGCCAGATTATTACCGCTCGTGTATGACGAACTGCGCCGGCTCGCCGCGCGCAAAATGGGGAAGGAATCGGGCATTCAAACCCTTCAGCCCGCCGCCTTGGTCCACGAGGCCTGGCTGAGCCGCGGCGGCGACGAGCAGCCTACCTGGCAGAACCGCACTCACTTCTTCTGCGCCGCCGCGGAAGCCATGCGGCGCATTCTCATTGACCGCGCCCGGAGGGTTCGCCGCCCCAGGAATGCCTCGGTATTAATGAAGGTTTGTTACGTCCAGAGTGAGGGACCAGGACACTGCTAACGGAGTCACATTAGAAGCAAGCCTCAACGTGCTGGTGTTCAAGATCGTGAATGAAATTCTTCATTGGGGCGGCTCGGCTCGCTTCACCGACGAAACAGGTCAGCAGGTTAGCGGCACCCGTGTGATGCTCTCGCCTCCATAGTCGAGTTCGAAGCCTTTTTCGCGCGGTTTGTTTGCGGAGATGTACGCACAGCCTTGCTCCAGACATTGTCTGCCGCCGCAATCAGCGCTGCCCTTCTTTAGCTGGCCATTCTTCTTGAAAAAAATTCAGAACCTTCTCCCGTCCTCGCTTCTGAACAGCATTGAAGGTTGCACGGGCCCTCCAGAGCGTAGGACCAATACGGCCTGAGCAACGGGAATGTCGACGAGATGTTCACCAGTGCCGTGCGGGGCGGCGGCGGCCTCCTGCCGCCAGCAGCCAGGACGCAGGCCAAACAGTGGAGCAAACGACATGAAAACTATAAAGACAGTTGCCGTGCAAAGCGTACTTTCTGGCTTGGTTCTGAACTGGATCAGCCTTCAGGCCGCCGTGCTACATGTGCCGGGCGACTATGGCCGTATCCAAAGCGCCATTGATGCCGGCGCCAACGGGGATGTTATTTTGGTGAGTCCGGGGCGGTATAACGAGAACATCAACTTCAAGGGCAAGGCTGTGACGGTCACCAGCACGAACACCGCTGACCCGAACGTCGTTAAAAGCACGATCATCCATGCATCTGGGCAGAGCAGCGTGGTGAGCTTTGTCAGCGGCGAGGGTTCGAACTCGGTCCTGGCTGGATTTACGATCACGGGCGGCTACGGGACGGCCATTCCTGACTTAGGCTCTTATTTCGGCGGGGGCATTTATTGCCTCGGTTCTTCACCAACAATCATTGGCAACATCATCGTCTCGAACGCGGCACCACCAGGGGGCACAAGTCCTGTCGGCTACGGGGGCGGCATCGCATG
Source organism: Candidatus Limnocylindrales bacterium (assembly GCA_035495315.1). Lineage (GTDB taxonomy): Bacteria > Verrucomicrobiota > Verrucomicrobiia > Limisphaerales > UBA8199 > DATJGF01. Next base: position 79,452 of record DATJGF010000145.1, on the reverse strand, counting down.
CATCCAGTCCGATGCGATTGTGAAGCGCAACCTGGTTGCAGCCAATACCGCCTACGCGGGAGGCGGGCTCGCGAACTATCTCGGTAACACCCGGTTCACGAGCAATCTTATTTGCAGCAACTCGGCGGCAGTTTTCGGCGGCGGTGCCGGCATGGTAAGCGGCGGCCGCTTCATCAATAACACCGTCGTGGGCAATGCAGCTCTCGACGCCGGAAATGTCTATGCCAACTCCGATGGCAGGGGACAGTGCGTGGTGGCTGGCAATATCATCTGCAACGCCAGCGGCGGCGGCGGCCTCCATGTGGACGGTCAGGTTCTCCTCACCCAAACCAGCTTTAACGACGTCTGGAACAATACCGGCGGGAACTACGCTGGCGTGCAGGACCTGACAGGCGTGAACGGCAATATCTCGCAAGACCCGCACTTTGTGGATGTCACCAACAATGATCTCCATCTCTTGGACGTTTCGCCCTGCATCAACGCTGGCGACCGCGCTTTCCAGCCCCTGGCAGGCGAACTCGACTATTATGGTAATGCCCGCCTCTATGCCGGGTGCGTGGATATCGGGGCCGTGGAATACTTTGATAACTTTCGGCCCGTCGCCGAACCGGGATCCAATCGACTCGATACTGTCACGGCTCTTCCGGCATTGGTCGCACTGGATGGAAGCGCTTCAACCGACCCCAATGGCGCGGCGCTGTCCTATCATTGGAGCCAGCTCAGTGGGCCGGCGGTGACTCTAAGCAATGCTAGTGCGGCCAAGCCGTCATTCGATGCCGCCGTCCTCGGGCTATATGTCTTTCAACTGGTTGTCAGCAATGCCACCTTCGGCAGCTTTCCGGATATCGTGCAGGTCAGGGTCATCAACGCTCCGCCAATTGCCGCGGGAGTGAGCCAGGTTTACAGCCCAGGAACCACTGCCATCACTCTGGATGGGTCCCTTTCCTCTGACCCCGAAGGCATGCCACTCAGTTATCGTTGGACACAGGTCAGCGGCTGGAATGTCCAACTGACTGATTCGCACGCCGTGCGCCCTGCCTTCACGATGCCTTGGCCGGGAACCTATGTCTTTCAACTGGTGGTCAATGACGGCATCCAGGACAGCCTCCCGGCTACTGTGAGGATTACGGTCGGGTCTAATCATCCCCCGATAGCCAATGCCGGGCCCTCGCTGTACGTGCTTACTGACAGCGTGGCGCTCGACGGCACGGGATCCTATGACTCGGATGGCTATAACAGCTTGTCCTATGGATGGCGGCAGGTTTCAGGCCCCTCCGTCACGATAACCGGGACCAATACCGCGAGACCGGTGGTCAGTGGGTTCAGTCCATCCGCTGTGGTTCAGAAGTGCGTCTTTGAACTCGTAGTCAGCGACGGGAGCCTGACCAGCTCGCCAAGCCCCGTTACGATCACGATCGTTCCAAACTATGGCGCCAACGCGCTTTACCTTGAGAACCCGCCTTTCGATCCAACCCGGCCTACGATCGTGGCCTTTGGCGGCGGCGACTGCAGCACGGGATCAGGGCTGAGTTTTGGTGGCGTCTGGGACAGCCGTGCAAACTGGATCACCGTGCAGGCCTACGGCACCGCCTACAACACTTACGGCGACATGCTGATGGTGTATCTTTCCAGCGTCGCCCCCAACTACCAGCAACCGATCCAGACCATCGGCTTCAGCACCGGCAACAAACCGGCGATGCAAGCCGCCTTGCACGTAAACAGCACCTACAAGGATGCCCGCTATGCACTCAACCGCGTCTCCCTGCTTGATGCCGTCTGCAACAACCTGTCCAGCATGGTGGCTTCGTTCCAGGCGAACCCCGTGGCCGGTGAACAGTGCTGGGTGGATAACTACATTAGCAACGCCAGCGAGTCCGATACGGGAATCGCTATTAACCCCGCCAGTTACATCACGGGGGCACTCAACGTCACGTGCAACCCACCTCGCGCCCATTCGTACCCCGTTAGCAGCTACACCAGTTCAAGTCTGGATTATCAGAACGGCGGCCTCGCCGCGTTTGGCTATCTGTCGGTCATCGGCAGTGGCAGGAACTACCAGCTCAACACTGCAACAAACAAATACGACTTCGCCATTAATTCCAGCGGCGCCATCGTCTTCGTTGACCAGTCGGTATACCCCGGCAAAATCTTGGCGCCGGTTCAACTCACCGGCCCGGACGACCGCAGTAGTCTGTCGCGCACGGGGACGGTCCTTAGCTGCCAACCCGTTGAGAATGCAGTGCGCTACCAACTCCTGTTTGGTTCCGACCCTGGCCGTGGCATGGATTTCACAATCATGTCCGACGCGACCAACCCTCCCAGCCAGCTCGTGACGAATTTGCCCGCTGCCAGCACGTGGTGGACGGTTAAGGCTTTTGACCAGTTTGGGTCCTCCATCTATGGGGATCCACGGCTGATCAAACGGCCAGAGAACCAGGCGCCAGTCGCACATGCTAGTCCCGATCAGGTGCTGTACGCCGGATCGGACGGAACAGCAGCAGTGACGCTCAACGGGGCCAACTCGTCAGACCCTGACAGCGATCCGCTGACTTACAGTTGGGCTTGGATCACTGGCGGAGTTGCTGGCTTCACAAATGGCGTGAGCCCGATGATTAGCCTGCCACCCGGCGTTTACAGCGTGCAACTGATGGTCAATGATGGGCAAGTGGATTCCCAGCCGGCCCAGTTCACGGTAACCGTCCTCCGTCCGCTCACGGCTTCGCTCGGCCAGACAAATGGGACCATTGCCTTATCCTGGGGCGCGCTCACCGGCGCGAAATATCAGGTCCAGTACACGACTAACTTGCCTTCAGGTCCTTGGCTGAATCTGGAAGGCATTCTCACAGCCACCGGGACTACGGTGTCAGCCTCAGACAACATCGGGCCGGATCGACAGCGATTTTACCGCGTGGTCGCGAGTCCATAACTGCATCCACCACGTCATCCGTGCTAACCCTATGAGCCCTTACAAGATGACATGGCCCGTGGTTGGAATAAGGAACCGGCCGTCGCATAATCCGGTGGGACGCGTTCCTAGCGGTATATGAAGGCTCCAATACAATTAAAAACCACCGACTCACACGGACGCGATTTGAAGGAGGGTCTGGATGTTCCGCTGCATCCGTCCGGGGCACCTCGCGTCACGGTAAGCGGCACGAAGTGGGTGCTGGATGGCTCGCCGCTCGAACGCGGCATGGCCATTCGTGGTGAATATCGCGACCGGCCCGGCTGGTCGGGCATAATCAATTTCCCTGAGTCCGAAATCCGCGCGATGCTCTGCGAAACCATCGCGCGCAAGGATCAGTCTCTCCTCCACGCCGTCGGCGACAAGACGGTCGAAGCCGTGCTGAACGCGATGGAAGCCGTGGACGCCGACCCCAGTCACTGGCCGGCCCGCCGCGTCCGCCTCGAACACGGCGACGGCCTGCTCCCCGACTTGCTGCCGCGGGCGAAAGCAATGGGCGTCGTCGTGGTGCAAAATCCGACGCACTTCGATCCAGGCGTCGCGCACTTCTTCGAGCGCTTCGGCACGAACCATCCTTACCTGTCGCTCCGGTCACTGGTCGCGGCCGGCATTCCGCTGGCGTTCGGCTCGGACGGCCCGATGAATCCCGGTTTGAATATCCTGTTCGCCCAGATTCACCCGGCGCGGCCCGGCGAGGGTATCACCCGCGAGCAAGCCGTTGAGGCCTACACCCGCGGCTCCGCCTTTGCCGAATTCGCCGAGGAGGAGAAGGGCATCTTGGCCGCCGGCAAGCTCGCCGACCTCGCCGTGCTCTCGCAGGACATTTTCACGCTGCCCCCTCCCGAACTGCCGAAGACCCGGAGCGTGCTGACGCTCGTCGGCGGGAAGACTGTCCATGACAGCGGCGTGCTGGGCGGAAGTGAAGTGAAGACTATCTAGCCAACGAAATGATCGGACGCAAGCCATGAATCCAAACCACGAAGAAGCCCCGTTTGCCGCTTCGCTCGCCAAGCCCACAAGCGAACGCGCCCCATTTCTCGATGGTGCCTGTCATGGCGATCTCGCCTTGCGCCAAGGCCTCGAGGCCCTGCTTGCCGCGCACGACATCAGTCAAATGAACCCGCCGGAAAAGCAATTCTCCGTTGAACCTCGGAGCGTCAAAAGCGAATTCCTATCAGTAGGAGCAAAGGTGATGAACGCTTTTGCCAGACCAAAGCTGGCCCTGTTTTTGGCGGCGGCTTTCATCTCGCTCGCCTCGTTCCGGCTATCGGCGCAAGAGACGCGCAAGGACGTGGTCGTGAAGGTGCCGCTTGCTTTGGAAGCGGCAATTGCCGAAAGCCATGAAGCTTTGCGCAAAATCCTGAATGGCGATCCTTCGGGCTATGCAGCGTTGTTTGCGAACCGCGATGATATCACGCTCGGCAATCCGTTCGGCCCTTTCGGCAAGGGGCGCGCTGAAGTGCTGAAGGCCCTCAACAACGCGGCGGCCAAATATAAGGATGGCTCGGTTGTCGCGGTCGATCGCGTCGCGGTCTATGGCGACGAGGAGATCGTCGTTCTTGTCGAGATCGAACATGATCGAGCGAAGCTGGGTACGAGCCCGGACTTCTCGGAATTCTCGGCGCGCGTTACGAGCGTTTACGAGAAAATCGGCACCCGCTGGAGGCTCGTCCACCGCCACGCTGATCCCATCACGACAAGTCGCCCTGCGGAATCCATGTTGGGAAAATAATGTTGGCCGATGAGATTTCCGGCGCCGTCACCCGCGAGGACGCCGCGCGCGGCCCTTTGCCCTGATGAAGATGGAGGAAAAATACAAAGCGCAGCGGCTTTGCCGCTTTGCCACGCGTCATAAAAAAGTGGATGCTGTCGAAGGAAGGCAGACAGAGATTTTCCTGCAATCTTCCTGCACTTTGTGGTAAGTGCTTGATTTGAAGTGTAATGAATTAAAGGGAATCGAACTATGGTAACTTTTTGCTTCGCAAAAAACCCCTGTTTTACTGGAGCGGGTGGAGGGAATCGAACCCTCATTAATGGTATAGTGGTTTTTAATGGTGCGGAGTGGTCGATTTTCTGGGCTTTTTCGATTGATTTGTTTCCGTTTACTTGCACTACTTGCACTCGTGGCTTACCTCTACCGCAAAAACCGTTCGCCTTTTTGGTACGTGGTTTATTTCGACGCCGAGCAAAAGGAACTTCATCGATCAACTGGTCTGCGTGCCGATAATCCAAGTGACACCGCCAAGGCTAGGGCGCTTCGAGCGGAATTAGAAGCCAAGGAACATTATCGCAGCTCGGCAGCAAATGATGAGAGCTGGGATTCCTGGGTTCCAAAATACCTTGAACGGCATTGCGAAAATGCTCGCACGTTGGAACGGTACCTTGATTCTTGGAATTGGCTCGCGCATTGGCTCCAGACCCGGCGCTACGCCACGCCCAGAGCCATTACCTACCGCAACGGCATTGAATACGTCGACTGGCGAACCGGCTTCAAAAAGAGAACTGGGAAGACAGTCGGGCGGAACACGGCCATCATGGAACTGAAACTTTTCGCAATGATAATGGGCGAAGCCGTGAGGCTGGGCCATGCTGAGGCCAACCCGCTGGTGAGTCTCAAATTGCGACGCGACAAGCCCGCAAAAAAGCCAGAGCTTTCCAATGATGAAATCAGCGAAATCCGAGGGGCACTGAAATCAGAGCCAGAGTGGATGCTGATCGCTTTTGAGATTTCGCTTCACACCGGCTGCAGGCTTCGGGAGACACGACTCCCTATGAATTGCATAGACGTTGCCGAGGACAAGATAACATTCCCCGCGCCTAAAGGTGGCGAACAAAGGGCATTCTCCATCCCCATGCCATCGGCTCTGCGTCCCTTATTTGAACAACTACGGCGTGCAAAGAGGAAATACACTTTGGACTTTCCGTTTCAACCCTCGCGGCGGTGGCAGCAGTTCTTTATCAAAATCAAAAAACCTCACCTCTGCTTTCATTGCTTACGGGTTACGTATGTGAATCGCTTGCGCAGAGCAGGAGTTCCTCGAGAGGCTGCAATGAGACTCGTGAATCATTCCTCGGAACTGGTTCACCAGATCTAGCAACCGTGGATTGAGCCCGGTAGTGTTCTGTCGTGTTATCAAGTGTTGCCCCGCCTGAATGTCGTCGAACTGCTCCCGGATTTGCTGTTGATGCGCGGATACGGCCTCTGAAACAGCCTTTTTCATTGCCTGGCCCGTGCGGATTCTAGGAGCGCTGGCTCCAGTTCCCGACTGAATTCGGCGAGCAGCGCGCTCAAGGTCGTGGCGATGGCTTGTGGGTTACCTCGCGGGGACGGGCCAGGGCGAGTCAAGTGAGCTTGGCCGATCTTGGTCGGCTTATCAGCGCCAACAGCAGTGAGCCGCCATCCCGCGAGCAGCGTTCCCGTCCCTTCGGTATCCACGTCGAACTGTTCCACATCGATGGATACTCGCCTTACTAACCGGTCGCGTTCAGAAGCGGAGAGACGAGCCTGGTCCGAGGCCAGCAGCATGGAGAGATTCTGCGCCAGCGTCTGCAGGAAGGAATGGTCCAGACGCTCAGCCCAGAGCGCAGTTTCGAGGTACTCAACTTCGTCGGCGCTCTTGCGGACAACCATTGAATCTCGCAGAAGATATGAAGGCATCTTCACAAAACCGACTTCGACCGCCAACGGCTGCGCTCTGGCCGGAGCGTGCTCGGGTGCCGGAATAGGCGCCAAAGCGAAGTGTCGCGTTGGCACCCGCGCAGGCTTGATGACGCATCCGCCCAGGAGCAGGCCCACACTGCACACCATGAGGAGCGGGTAGAAATAGCTTAGTCGTTTCATTTCACACCTCATTCTTTGGGTTTCTTCCTTCCTGCTAACAAGGCGTTCGGATTGCGTTGAAGATATTCGGCGAGGTCGGCAACAGCACGGCCCGCGTTACCAAGTTGCTCCAGCGCCTGCGTAAGGTCGGAGCCGAAGGAGTTGTCGGGGCCTAGCAGATCGGAGAGGTTCTGCGCACCCCGGCGCACGTCGGCGAGGGTCTTCTGTGCTTCAAATAGGGTGTTCGTGAGATTGTCGGCTAGCGGGTCTACGCGACCTTCAATCCGCGCCAACAGCGCCTGTGCGTGTTCCAGAGTCCGCCTGGCAGCGATGATGGAGTTGGTGAGGTCCGGTGTGGCGAGAAGTTGATTTGCCGCCCCGAGCAGGTTGGTCACGCCGGCATTGATCTGCGGAAGGTCCAAATGGCCGATGCTGGTATCCAAACGACTCAGCAAGGCAATCAGCTTCGCCGAAATTCCGGGCAAGTCGAAGTGTTCGAGGTTGGCCAACAATTGCTGCACCTGGCTGGGGATAGTCGGAATCTCGCTGTATTGGGCCGTGAGCTGGTGAAAAACCGGAGGAGGCGTTTCCGGCAGAATGTCCAGGCTCACGTAAAGGACCCCGGTTACCAGACTCTCGGCATCAAGACGACCACGAAAACCCCGGCGGATGTTTTCATTCAAGAGGGCGTGGTTGTCGATCTGAAGAGTTTCATCGGACTTGGATTGGATCAGCTTTTTGTCAACAGCAATGATCACCGGCATTGCGTAGTCATCCCTGGCTTGATTGTGGCGGATCAGAACCTGGTCCACCTTGCCGATGGTGACTCCGCGGAATTTGACGGGGGCGCCCGGGTTCAATCCTTTGAGCGAGCCATCGAAGTAAAGGATGGACTTTTGTTGCGGGTGGAACAGGTTGCCGGAACTGAAGATGAGTACTCCGGTCATGCCCAATGCCAAACCAATGACCAGGAACAAGCCGAGAGCCGTGGGATTTGATGTTTTCATGGTGTCGTGCCCCGCTCGGAGAATTCGCCGCGGGTGAGAAAGGTCCTTATCTTCGGATCAGGGGAATGCTCACGTAGTTCGGTGGGATTTCCCTGGACCCTCACCGTCCTGGATTCGGCATCGAGGAAGATCGAATCGTCGGCGATAGTGAAAATGCTGGCCAATTCGTGGGTGACGACCACAACTGTGGCGCCCAATGTGTCGCGCAGTTCCAGGATCAACTGATCCAGGTTTCTCGAAAGGACGGGGTCCAGCCCGGCTGACGGTTCGTCGAAAAAGAGGATTTCCGGGTCCAGCGCCATGGCGCGAGCCAGTCCGGCCCGTTTTCGCATGCCGCCGGAAAGCTCGGCCGGATAATAGTCCTCGAAGCCTGACAAGCCCACTAGCGCCAGCTTGAGCCGCACGACCTCTTGCCGGTCCGCTGATGGCCAATCAGTATATTGCGCCAGCGGGAGTTCGACGTTCTCCGCCAAAGTCATGGAGCTCCAGAGTGCGGCGCTTTGGAACAGCACACCAAACTTGCGCACCTGGACCCGGCGCGCCTCCTCGTCCAAGCCCCAAAAACTTTGGCCGCCGTAGAGGATGTCACCCTGAGCAGGCGGATGCAGGCCGATCATCGTCTGGAGCAGCGTGCTCTTACCCGACCCACTTTCGCCCATGATGACGAAGATTGAGCCACGTTTGACGCGGGCACTGACATCGCGCATGACCACATAGGAACCGTAAGCCATGCTCAGGTGCTTGATCTCGATTTTGATGTCGTTTGTGTTCATGCCACGGGTTCAAATTTGCAGCGCGTTGCAGAGCACCGCGAAGAGGCCGTCAGAAGCAATGATGGCGGAAATCCCTGACACCACCGCGCGGGTGGTGGCCTGTCCCACTGCGGCGGCAGTATGGCCGCACTGCATTCCCCGGAGACAGCCAGTGTAGGCCACGAGGAACCCAAAAAAGGTGCCTTTGACGATGCCGAGCAGGAAGCTCTTGAGTTGAATGGCCTGCATGGTGCGGTTGACATACTCAGTGGAGGTGATGTCCAGCATGCTGACCGACACAAAGAAGCCGCCCGCGATGCTGATCAGGTCGGCAAACACGCAGAGAAAGGGCATCATCAGGACCAGAGCGACCATCCTTGGCAGGACCAGGAACTCGATGGGCGAGAAACCAAAAGTCTGCAGAGCATTGATTTCCTCATTGACCTTCATGGTCCCAAGCTGGGCCGCGAAGGCAGCGCCGGTGCGACCGCACAAGATGATGCCGGTCATGATACAGCCCATCTCCCGCACTGTGGCGATGCCCACCAGGTCCGCCACATAGATGGAGGCACCGAACCGTTCCAGTTCAAGTGCTCCCACAAAGGCCAGAATCAGCCCCACTAGAAAATTGATCATGGCCACTATGCCCAACGCCTGGGGGCCGGTCTGTTCCATGACCTGAAAGGTGTCTGCCCAGCGGAACTGCGCGCGACCCCGGAGCAGGTTCACCAGCGCTGTGAGATTTTGCCCCAAAAAGGTGAAGAGCCCCAGTATGCCGTCCCACCCTTGGATTGTGTGTTCACCCACGCTTCGGAAAAAGGAGGCTTTGACTACGGCTCGGTGCGCATCGACTTTCTCGGGCACAGCATGGGCCAGGCGCAGCAATCGGCGCGCGCCCTCCGGCAGTCCGTCGTATCGAATTTCGATGTTGCGTCCGCGGACTGCCCCGGCGCACTGGCTGATGAACGCCACAAAACGTGAGTCCCAGCCGGTCAGGCCGGCCGTGTCGAATTCCACGGACTTCACGGACGGCTCCTTACTCAGGGTTTCTCGAACGACCTCCACGCTGGGTAGCGTGGGTCCCTCTCGCCAGTTGCCCGACACCCTGGCCAGCAACACCCCCGGCGACGTCCGCACAGCCGCCAGATTCGGGATGGAGGCGGTTGTTTTCATGGGCTCCCCATTGCTAAATCAAAGACGCCCGCGTGAAACTTCCATCGGGGCAGGCCATCCTCGGAACGAATTTGCGGGGTCAAGTCAACAGGGGGCGACTTCATGTCACAACCTCCTCAGGTTCGCGGGCGACCGCTTGGGCTGAGCGCGTCTCACTTCGCTGGCTGGACTTGGGTGCCCTTAACTCCAGAACTCCATCGGCAAAGGAGCCGTAGATTTCTCCCCTTATGTTCGGCGGCAATGGCAATTGGCGAATGAATGCTCCTGAAGGGCGCTCAACTCGGAGCCATCGCCCGCCCTGAGACCTGGGCACCCGTTTCCCGCTAATCGAAATCGTAGCGCTATCCACCTCCAACTGGATCTCCTTCGGCATCAGACCGGGCAGGTCTACGTCGAACACGTACTCTTGCCCGGTCTCGGTTACGTCCACGGATGGAAACCAGTCGGCGTCCCCGTCCCGCGGTTGGCACGCGGGCACGGCGTTTAACGAAGCTACGAAGAGATTCTCGTTATTGCTGATGTTCGAGATTTTCATTTTGGAGCCTTCGTATGAGTTGTGGCTCTACATCGCGCCAAGCCTCCAAGGTCATGTGCTGAGTGCCACCGTGGGGCGCATATGCCGCCATCACCAGGCGTCGGAGCCTCGTCGGGAGCCGAGGCAAGACGAAAGTGTGGAGCGTGAGCGCGTTGGCTGTCTGTGGATGATTCTCAGTTCTAGGTGTTTTCATTGCTTCGATCCTCTTGGATCATGTCGTTCTCTCAGTTACTGACGCTTTCCTTAGAAGAAATACCGGAAGGAGATTGAGCCGAATTTTGTATTTTGGTCCTGCCCCTCGAATTCCTTGCCCCAAAAAACGTAAGAGAAGGAAGCCTGGAAGCGCCGATTGCCCATACTCATGCCGACGGCAGCCACGGGGACGAAGTACTTCTTGTCCACACTCGGACTGTCTTGAAAGGTATTGCCGTCGAGGGTGATGTCTCGCAGCACCAGGGTGCCAAACGCGCCACCGTAAACGGAGAACCCCCAATCGGACGACTGGCTCAGCGGATCCCGCCGAGGCGGCGGCATGTGCCCCATGTCGCGCACCAGCGTCGGGCCGAAATCATCCGGCATGCGGTAGCCCGCCCGCAACAGTCCGCCAGCCTGACCCTGGATGAGCATGTTTCCCAGCCAACCGCCCCCAAGAGGAAGTGCTTCCGCTGACCATCGTTCACGCTCGCCGACCAGTTGAAACCTGTGGCGGTATTCGTAAGCAAAATTGAAGATTGGCTCATTGTGCAACTGGTAATCCCAACCTTGCGACTTGCCGTCGCCGATGAGGTCATGAACGAAATCCTGTGTTTCCTTCGCCTGTGACGCGGGGCCGACAACGCCGGTCACAAACTTCAACCCATGATAAGAATTTTCCTTCTCCACATGCAACGTAAGCCCGAACGAGAGAATCCCGGCGTAGGGACGATCATTCGGATCGGGCGGGTTTCGATCCTTGTCCGACGGAGTGAACATCGCTTGCGTCGCGTCGTAACCCACGGTGCGCCGTCCTTCACCCCAAGGCAGCCAGTTTGCGACGGGGTCCATCCAACTGGGACCGGTGTGCATTACTCCCAAAGAGATTCCGTCCGTGTAGAATTTATCGGTGTTACCGAATGTGTCATTTTCCCACCGGAGGGAAGCCGTCCACTGGCGTTTCGCTTCGGTTAAGGCATTTGTGCGATTCTCCGTTGCCTCGTCGGCGGCTGCCGGCTGTGGAACGGAGATGCCTAGCGCCGCCACGAACGAGCCACTCGCCACCGCGAGCCTCCCAGCAACGGCCCAAGGATGGTGGACAGCACAGTCTCGTGCTGTGCATCGTGAGGTGGCGGGCTGCTTACTGGGATTTCTCATAGTCGTCCTTTCACGGCTCCTGGAAACGCCCGTTCGTCTTCGCGTCGTACATTTTGACCGAGAGGACCGATTCATTTCTGTTTGTTTGGAACTGTCTATCCATAGCCTTTTCCCTATCGCTTGTATTTTGTTCGTATGATCGCCGTCGTCCTTCCTCAATCACACGGCGTGCCACATTAGAACCAATGCGGCTAAAACCACTGTGCCGAGCATCCGGGCGGGCATAAGCTTAAGTAGTGTTATTGCGAGTGCCTGCGGACCACCGGCCTTCGCTCGCTCTGCATAATTTCGTCCAAAGAGCTTCTGAAGCGCGCCCATCAACTGCTGCCGAGTGTTGCCTTCCTTGCTGACGAATGCATCGGCCCCTGCGGCTTCAGTCGTTGCTTTAGTAACGGAACTCTCATCCGAACTGACAATAATGACGGCAGGCGGGTGCTCACGGTCCTTTATGTAACGTGTAGCTTGTATGCCGTTGAGGCCCGGCATGTGGAGATCCATGAGGACCAAGTCTAGGGACAACATCGACACGTAACGAAGTGCCTGGCGTCCATCGGTTGCAGTGCCGACGAGATCGAAGCCGGCCACTGCTTCAAGGGTTTGGGCAAGGACTTTCAACATGAACGGAGAATCATCTACCACGAGCGTCCTAATCCGAGTCCCGGGTATGTCTTCGGCCTGTTTAACTGTGCGAGTATTCATGACCACGGTTTGTCCTCTCCGATGAAGAAATAGATGCTCTTCTCGTAAGCGCGCAGTTCTTCTTCAGCGTTGTCCGCAGGAACTCGCGCCGAGTCGATGTATTGAATCGTGCAGGAGGGACAGCAGAGCATTATTGGTCCTCCTTCTTTGCCGTGGATTTTGCAAAAGCAGCGATCTCCAATTGGGTCGTCACAAACCAGGCACTTCCCTCGGGCGGCGCCGCTGAGTTGCGCTGCATTTGGTTCACGGTTATGGGCTGAGTTCATGGTCCTGTTTTGAGTTGCGGTGCGACGTTCGGCCCTGGTTAGGCTTTCGATAACGGTTCATCGCTTCGCCGATCATTCCGTGCAGGTTGGTTGTGCCAGGCGAGCGCGTACAGCACGCTGAGGACGACGATTGTGACAATCAGGAGTGGGTGCATAGGGCTTACTGGGAAAAGGGTTGGATTTTGGCCAGAATGGCTTCCTTGCTCGCGGTGCCGATGATGCGCAGGCACGTGTTTCCACGGACAAAATAGACCAAGGTTGGGACCGATTGAATTTCGTACAAAAGGCTTAGGTCGAGGCTATCATCGGCGTTGACCTTAACCACCTTGACGTTTCCGGCCCAAGCGCTGGCCAGTTCGTGAAGCACCGAATCCATGACTTGGCAAGGCCGGCTCCAAGGAGACCAAAACTCAACCAGGACCGCTTGCTTGGACTCCAGGACTTCCGCCTTGAAATTCACGCCGGTGACAACAACCGGCAGTGAACCTTTTTGAGTGTTCATATTTTCGGGTTTGTTCAACATGACCATGCCTAATGCATGGCGTATGCCACGGGGCGGGTAAAAACCTAAGGCGCTCACCAACAAGGTGTCACACATCGACTGGCCAGCTTGCACCGGGCTCGTAAAATTGAAGGGCCCGAAAAATCGTACTGCCATTTCGTCTAAAGTCTTCATGTCTCGATCCGTCAATCGTTGGAAGCACATGCATTTCTGTGCCACCTTCGGGTAATGCGCCGTTTCCTTTGCAGGTGCGCCACCTATGCGCTGAACTTCGACTCCCCGGACACGCAATTGCTGGTCGCCAGAGGTGTTAACAAGAAATGCGCACACGAAGTGGGGCCGCTTGGGGCTCTTGCGGAGGCTCGCGCGAATTCAACGTCAAGCCGAGCGGTTGCAGTCCGAACCTCCGAAGAAAAGGCCACGTAACCGGTGGTGCGGCGCGGCTCCTTTCAGGCCCTTGTAGCCGCCGACGTGAGGAGGCGGATTGCCTTAAGGAATTCCACGAATGCTCCGCCCGGTTACCTCGGCGGCTACACCTGGTCTCAGCCCTCCTGCCCCCTAATCAACCGCTGAAAATCTCGAGCAATGGATTTGTCACGTGCCCGCAATTCGGCCTTGCGCCGCTCGTTCGACGGGCCGTCGGGCATTGCCATGGTGGTCCTGGCTTCATCCATAAGCCACTCGATCGTATCGTCCAGGATCGCTATGGATTCCTGACGTGTCAGTGGCTGAAAGGGCTTTGGCTTTCTTGCTTTGGCCGGCAGGGCGGCTGTTCCTGCCCAGCGTTGTGCCCTGTGTCGTTCCCAAAAACTTTTGAGGTTCATAATCGTGGTCGAAAGGTCATACATGTTCTGTGCCACCGTTGGGTAATGCGCCATTTCTGTTGCAGGTGCGCCATTAATGCAACTAGAAGCACCCCCATTTGTTCAAAAAGGCCTTATGAATTTTCGTACGTTCGAAAAACCGCATGTCATCTCGAGGCTGACGTTTTTGAAGCAAGTTCCTGCAAAAGCGCTGCCTTGCGTTCTGGTTTAGGTATTGGCACGCGATGTGATTAAGGAACGCTCCATTGCGGGATGAAGGAACGAATATGATTAAATTCCAAACACTGCCTGACAGGCGCAAGCGGTACGATTGCCGGCCGGCAAAATTCTTCCGCGACAAGGATGCGCTTTTCGAGCCCGATCCAAAGTCTCAAACAGATTGCGGCGCTGCTGCCAACGGGCGGTCAAGACTTGCCAAGGAACGGAGACTCAGGTTGCGGGTATCCGCCGTCGGGTTCCTTGCCGCACTTGTGGTTTGTCTGGTCGCCACACCGTTTGTTCAGGGTTTAGAGGAGGGCCAACTCTACCAAGCCGTGCTGTTCACGCTGGTCATGTGCACGGGCTTAATTGCCAGTGGTTCCTGCCGCAGACTGGCATTCGCCCTGGTGAGCTTCGCGCTCGCCGCTACATGGCTGAACCAAATCTGGCCCCAGAAATGCCCAGCATTGACGTTTATTTTGCCAGCAATCGCGTTTCTCGGAGTAGTCATAGCGTCGCTGCTGGGGTTTATTCTTCGGGCCAAACGGGTCGACGCGAACGTACTTTGCGCCGGCATTTCTGTTTACCTGATTTTGGGATTGCTCTGGGGACTGGCCTACACATTCGTGGCGCAAGTGAATCGCAACGCGTTCGCGTTCAACACTCGTTCGGGAACGGTGGCGGTGATGAGTGGGTTCACCGCCATCTATTTCAGTTTTACAACTCTGATGACTGTAGGATACGGCGATATCACTCCGGTGGCGGATGTAGCCCGGATGCTCGCTATGCTCGAGGCGATGACCGGCACGCTCTTTGTCGGTGTCATGATCGCCCGCCTGGTTTCCCTCTACTCCGCCTCGGGGGAGAGTCAAACATCGGCCCACAATCAAAGCCACAGCAACTACAGTTATGATCGATGCCGTCACCAACTTCATTGAAAGCAAGGACAGACCCAGGACAAGACCACCTGAGGCCAGGATCACACCGACAGCTCGGCTTCGCCCCGAGGCTGAAAAACACGAACAGCGGATCGGCTTCACTAAAGTGTTCCGTTGGCCGGTTCCGGCCGATCAAACGCCTCAACCAACGACGGTCGAAGTCGCTGGCTCCTTCAATGGGTGGCGCAATGCCCCCCTGAACTATGATCCCCCTACCAGAACCTGGCAGATCGCCCTAAATAACATCGAGGGCAATCGCACCCATCGCTATGTAATCCTGGTGGATGGAAAACCTAGTTATGACAAGACCTGCGACGGATTGACAACTCCACAAACTCCGGACGAAGCAAAGTGCCAAATCGCAACTCCCAAAGGGCCCCGAATCATGCTCCTGTTCGCCCAAGCCAAATGACCTCTATCTCGGCTTCCCGCCTCGCACCGAGTGTACCCTTCTGGAGGCTTATTGCGAAAACCCGAAAAGGAGATGGGGAGTGTTCTGCAAATTATCAAAAGCGCGGTCCGAGGCGAAACTGGATGCCATACCGCTACAACGGGATGAACTTCTGCAAAATGAATTCTGCTGCCCGGCATGTGAGCCTCGGTGGTGCGACAGTCGTCGCATTCAGAACTTGAACGAGGCGTCGACTCCGATACTCCAGCCGGTAAATTGGTCACCCCAGAAGTAAGAGCCGCCCACACCGAGCCATTTCAGTTTCCGAAGTTTGTTCAGGACATCCAACACCACCCGTCCGTGAATCTCATTGACGCCATTCACTTTCAGTTGGGACTCGGAAAAACCCTCCCTGAGGTCGCCGTAAAATCCCGTCCAACTGTAATACCCGCCCACATGCACTTCGCGGCTCAACAGAGTTGCACCGATTGGCACATCAACATCGAACTTGTTTTCCCACGTCTCGGAATCGCTCTTGATGCTCACTTTAGATGAGGAACTATGGAAATCCTCAGTGTGAAAATAGTTGAAGGATGAGGATGCGGTGAAGGTGACGCGTCGCCAGGTCCACTGATAAGACAGTTCCGTTGCGGGCACAATGGTCCAGGTATCCACGTCCCAATTAATCAATCCAGCTTGATCTGCCGCAGCATAGTTGGCCCGGCTGAGGCTGCTGAAGGCGCTGTACTCGTTCTTGGTATGGCCATATATGCCTGAGATGGTCGGTGCGAGGCTTAAATGATCATCGAACCAGAAACGCGCGCCGCCGCCAAAATCCACCGCGTAGGTAGTATATTTGTTCTCGTCGCCCGACAGAGGCGCCGCCTTGAAGTCATTTTTATATGTCAGGTAACCCATGCTTCCCTGGAGGCGCGGCTGCCATTGGATCCCGAGCAGGCCGAGCGGCCTCGGGTCGCCCACGTCACCTGACCCTCCAAACTTCGAGACGTTGAGGTCCGCATCAGCCCTGGACGTGGACGCCCAGAACGAACCGCCCCCGAACGCATTGTCCCCAGCCAAAACGGTGGTCGCGTCGATGCTGAGTGTAACCGAACGATTAAATTGACTGACGACTTCAGGAGCCAACTGGGCGGGTGCCCAAGCGGGGAACCATAACACCACCAGGCTCGCAACAGCAGTGAGGAATCGTGTTCTTGCTTGGCCGGTCCATGGCGCGCCGCGTAATTCCGTTCCCAGGCTCGTTGAACCGTCAAATTTGAAGGACATTTTCATTGTTCGAGCGATGCGGGTCGTTACTGAATTTGCCTGCTACACAGGGGTAATGCGCTGTTTCGGTCGCCGATGCGCCAGTTGTGCAACTGCCGCCGATAAGGCATTGGAATTTTGGCGAACCTTGGAGCGTTGCGGCGCATATATGATCGGAAGGCTGATAAGGTCCAGGTTCCGCCACAGGAGCCGTGAACCGGCCTGCTGACCGCCCTTGGCCGCGCCCGGCCTCAGCGATAATCTCCACGCCAATGGACTTGGATATGCCGGAGGACAAGGCTTTCCTTCAGGGGATCGGTTCGTTCACATCGATCAACCTCCCCACTTTGGGTGTGAATCTGGCTTGGAATACCAACAACTTGAGGCCTTGAGTCGGAAGACCTGACGCGTCAAAACCTGGACTTTCGTTCCTGCGGCATTTGGGGTTTTAGCAGCTTGCACGGGTTCAAAGGCAAATCAGGAACGGCTGCCCACGTCTGCTCCGCATCGGTGGACTTATTGGGATCAGGCCCTGGGGGACCTTGTGGTTCACTGAACCGCTTTACACACATTTCTACGAGAGCACTTGTAATCGTGAGGATCACCGGTCCGAGCACGAGACCACTCCAGCCAAAGAGGAGCAGCCCGCCCACTAGGGAAACGAAAATGCTTACTGACGGGACCCTCAAACGGTCTTTCACCAGGACCGGATATAGAAAATTTTCGATCCCGCGGACCACCAGACTGCCCAACGCAGCAACACCGAGAGCTTCTCCCCACCTGCCTTCGAGCCCGAGGTACACGGCTGCTGGAAGCCAAAGGACAAAGGTATCTACCACCGGTACGAAAGCGAATACAGCCGCCACCAGTGCCCAAAACCATGGCGAAGGGACGCCGAGCCACCAAAACATCAGCCCGCCCAGGAGACCCTGGAGCGCGGAGAGCGCGAGCATGCCGTAGAGAGTCGCATGAATCGTGTCGTTGATCCGGGAGAAGAGTGTTTCGGTGTCGTTTTCGCTTAAGGGTAAGAAGGAGCGGATGGCCTTGAGCACGCGAAGCCGATCGCGAAGAAAATAAAACAAAAAATACAGCGTGAGGGAAACTTGAACCACCGCAACGGCCGATTCCTTTATCAACCTGGAGACGATGGTCCTCAGCCAGGTCGACGCCAATGAAGCGTCTTCCGGGGAACTAATTTGCTTCTCAATCCGGGCCAACAGCCGCGCCATAAGCGGGTGTTGCCCGGGATTGATGTGCCATTTACCGGCTGCAATTTGCTTTTGGATGTTTTCCGGGACAGAGGTGGCTTGTTCGGCGAGCTTCTGAGCGAACCATGTGGCCGGGACCACCACCAGCAATCCAATGACGACCAGGGAAAGTGCCGCCGCCAAACTCGGCCGTCGCAGCCTTGCCTCAAACCACCTGTGCAACGGGGTGAAAACCAATGCCAGCGCACCAGCCCAAACCAGAGATGGGATGCAAGGGTGGGCCAGGCGGTAGCATAAGTAGATACCAACGGCCGCAAACAGTCCCAACGCGATCATCCGAATGCGATTGCGAGGCCATCCAGCATACTCGCTAACGGGAGTCTCGTCTGAGCTGAGCTGTTTCATGTTGAAACTGCACCCGCCGTGATCTAGACGGGCACTATTTCCCTGCGGATGCCGGCCATATGCCAGGACCATTTGCGGTCCTGCAATAGGCAGAAGAGATGCAGGATAACACGGCCAATGTGCGAGTTCGCGAGCGAAGTTTTCATTGTGTATCCTTTAAATTTGTTGGTTTCTCGTCATCGTGACGGGCAGTGTAGTTCGTCTTGGAATGCTTATACATTTCCCATGCCACACTGGAGTAATGCGCCTTTTGCTCTGCAAGTGCGCCATTTATGCAGGCTTCCGATTCTGAAATCTCCCCGCGTAACCCTCACGAGTTTTCGTGCGCTCTAAAAATCGCACGCCGTCTCCAACACGGTCTCTGATAAGCAAGGCTATGGAAACGTGTAGTTTCCGCGACGTTCTTGGTCCTGGCACGCAACGTGATTATGGATGCACCATGGCCTACTTCATAAAGCCGATTGAAGAAGAACGATGCGTGACCTTGTCCTATGAAGGGGAAATACCGCCCCGGGAAATCGCTGCCGCCCGATATGAAGCGCATGGGCTGCTCAATGCGCGGCGGAGCCGAATCATAGTTGACCTTACCCAGTTGCGGTCCGTGCCGACAGCACCGCAACTGTTCGACTTCGCGAAGGGCTTTGCCGGCCAGATTCCCACCGATGGCCGCGTGGCCTTGGTGGTTCGCCCCGAGCAGGTCCGGCAGGCCAACTTTGTTGAGAAGGTGGCTCGAAGGGACGGCGTATTTTTGTCCTATTTTATCGATCCTGCAAAGGCGGCGGTCTGGATGCAACGTTCTCAGGCGCTCCGCCGGAGGCTCGGGCCGAAAGCTTCGTTTCAAAAAAGCAAGCCATGTAAATCCCATCCAAGTTCAACGCGGGCGCAGGATCCTGGACTTCGTGAACCACCTCCCCATTTCCGTCTTTTCAGCCGCCACCGCACCGCGACCTTCGGCGTAACACGCGCACCGCGACCGCGCGGATCAGTTGTGAAGACCTTAATCAGCCTGTTGGTCGTGGTCAGTGGAGGGCTGACATCGGCCTGCAGCGCGACCAATGATGCTCTCGCGGCTCCGGGCGGAACCGTCATCGCGCGGTCGGGGCACCAATCGGCGTCCCAATCGCGACCCGGTGTCGTCACAACACCAATTCGCGACAACGTGCTGTTGGAACTCTGGGCCAAAGGAATGGACACGAATTGCCTGAACACCAGCGGCAATGAGAAGCTTTCGACGCCTGGGCCGCAACCAACCCCCACGAATAGCGTGCCCCCCGAAGAACGAACCGCATTAGGGCCGGTGGATATGACAGCGATTCCACGAGTAAACCAACGTCGGGAAAATTTCGCGGACCAGCATAAATATGGCGGGATCCTGTACACAGCGTATAATGCAGATAATCCACTCCAGTTGATCAATCCCTTTGCGCCACGGGAGTATGGACAACGCGAGGCCCCCGAACTCCCGCGCGATCTGAGCGCAGGCGTTCCGAGCGGTTTCTCTCTGTTCGCGATCCGGTTCAAATGATACTGGCCCGCGGCTTCATGATCGAATTGCGCCGTTAGCCCTTTAATGTCACCGCTCTGCCTCCACTACGCAGCAGAACCAATATGAAACACCAGAATCTCGACCTGTTGCTGATCGGTTTGTTCGTAGCCGCGCTTAGCTCAGTCCTAACCGTGACTGCCGGCCATGACCTTCGGGCCGAGGTTGAAACAGCCATCAAGAATCTGCCGTGCGCGGATTCAACATTAGCGAAGTTTTTCAGCATGACCGCCAAGGTGAATGCGGTGGCAGCGGCGGAAGGTGCCGCGCTGAACAATATGATTGCGACTGCGGTGCTGGGTGGCATCGACCGAACGAAGGGAAAATATGATTAGCGCATACTTTGTCATTCCGTTGGTTTTTGGAATGGTGCTGTCGTATCTCTGGCTTATTCACCGTTTTTGGCTGCGGAGAGTTTTCAGCGAAAACCATAGACCCACGGCCGATACGAAGATCGCCAGGGGCGCTGAGAGTTTTAGCGAGTCAAACCTCGGATGGCCCGGGAAAATGGCAGCGGCACAGATCGGCCGTCGCACTTTGAAGGCCAGAACCGAATAGCATGGCTCAGGATGTCCCATGCTCCGGCCTCTTCAGGCCCCACTTGGTCATCCTGGAAAGCAGAGTCGTCGGCTTTACGCCAAGAAGTTCCGCTGCGCTATCGGGTCCGCTGATTTTCCAATTGGCCGCTTCCAGCGCATGGAGGAGGTTGTCACGCTCGAAGCGCTCAACCTCGGCTTCGGTCAGGAATTTAGGCTGAGCTGGGCTGACCGCCGATGAATCGGACTTAGGAATCGATCGAGGTGCCGGCGCAGCTTGACAGCTCATCGGCAAGTCAAACTCCAAAGCTTTCCCGCGGGCCAGAATTACTGCGCGCTCAACCACGTTGCGCAACTCGCGCACATTGCCCGGCCAATCGTAACTGTGGAGTTGTGTCACCGCCGCCCTCGTTAGCCGGGGTTTGGCGCACTTCAACTCCCGTGCCGAGAGCTCCACAAAGTGTTGCGCGAGCGACGGAATATCATCCAGCCGTTCTCGTAACGGCGGAACCTGAATCGGAAAGACGTTCAGCCGATAGTATAGATCCTCCCGGAATTTTCCTGCCGCTGCCGCTTTCTTCAAATCCCGGTTCGTCGCAGCTACGATGCGCACATTGGCCCGGCGCGTCCGATCGTCACCGACGCGTTCATACCGCTTCTCCTGGAGAACACGGAGTAGCTTATTTTGAATATCCAGCGGAATCTCCCCCACCTCATCCAGGAAGATGGTCCCGCCCTCAGCGGTCTCAAAGCGTCCGGCCCGATCCTTAACTGCTCCTGTAAAAGACCCTCTGACATGGCCGAAAAACTCGCTTTCGAATAGCTCCCGCGGAATGGAGGCGCAATTGACTCGAACCAAGGGACCGTCTCTGCGAGCGCTGCGGCGGTGTATTTCGTGGGCCACCAATTCTTTGCCGGTTCCGGTCTCGCCGAGGATGAGCACCGAAGCTTCGGTGGGGGCGACCACGTCGATCTGGCCGACGACGTGCCGCAAGGCCGCGCTTTGGCCGACCAGGTCGCCGAAGGCTTTCGCTTCCACCACGGCCTCCTGCAAATACGTATTTTGCAATTCGAGTTGGCCTTTGAGATGCTGGATTTCGTCAAAGGCGCGCGCGTTGGCGATGGCGGCCCCGATATGATCCGCGAAGATCCGCGACCAGGGCGCGATTGTTTCCGGCATGTCTTCGGGACTAAAGCTCACGATGGCGCCCAGGACCTCTCCTTTAAAAACTATGGGCCGGATCCCGTACTCAGAGATGCGCTCTTCTCGCAACCACTCGAACCCGGGGACGGAAATCGGCTGGTTGCCGGGATTCTTTATCACTTTCAACTGACCAGTGGCCACCGCTTCTCCAAGCGGCCCCAGGTTCAGCGGCACCCGAGCATCGAGATCCTCGTAAGGCTGCGTGCCCTTTCCGCAACCCGGAAGCGATCTGCCTTTTCCCGCAATTAGGTGCAGGCAGCGGGACTGGTCAGCACATTCGGATCGATACATGCAGGTCGCGCATAAGTCACCCTTTTGGACCAACCAGACGGTGGAAAATGAGAACCCCGCGCGCTCCACCGAGAAATCCACCAGTTTTTTCAGGATCGGCTCCACCGATCGTTCCTGCGCAACGTCCAGGAGTAACTGCGTTGCCAAAAGCGGATCGAACCGTTTGTCGCTCACCGATTCCATAATCATTAATAACTTATTTTGGTCGGGTTTTAAAGCGGCGAAGGGCTAACGCGTAACAGAGTCGGGTTTGACGCGCAGCAATTCCGAGGTTTCGCGCAACAGGGCCCGCGCGAACAGCCAGTCGAACCAGAGCCCGCGATCCCATCTTGCGCTTTTTAATCCGGCGTCGAACCCGCTCTCGATGATCTTGCGCGCTTGCTCGAGCTCGGACAGAGCCGCTTGGTGCTCTTTCCGCTGTCGAAGCGACATCGCCAGGATGAGGCGGGCAGTGGCCGTTCGCACCGGGACCTCCTGCCGGCAGGCCAGAGAAAGGCGGCACCATTCAGTGGCTTTAGCGTAATCACCGCTCCGATACTCGAGAAGCCCCAGCGAAATGGCTCGCCAGGCTTCGCGGAAGGCAATGATTTCCATGCCCTCCTCTGTTTGGGTGAACGGACGAGCTGCAACCTCCGTTAGGGGCGCCAGCGCGGCAATCTCCTTTGCGTCCGCAGGTTGGAGCAGGCTGATTTTAATGATCCGCTCGGCCGCAGCTTGGATATCCGTTCCTTTGAATCGGCTGACAGCTTCCTCCCGAAACGTTTCGTAGCTCTTCTTATCGCCGGTTTCTGCCAGGAGCGTTCCGCGGGCCAAATAATCGAGCGTGGCAATATCCCAGTCGTCGAGTCGATCTATTTTCAGCAGCGCGCCGAACCACTCGGCCGCGATGCGCCACTCCTGGCGCAAGGCGTGCCACTCGCCGAGCGCGCGGTAGTCCGCCGCGCTTGCCAGGCTGGCGGGGGGGAGCGCGGCCTGCGCCAGGGAACGATCGGTCTCCAAGACCTGCTCCTGGCACTCGCGCAGAAGAATCCGCGCAACAACCCAGTCGTACCAGTGATGTTCGGGATCGTTACCGGGGTTGGGATCAAGCCCGTTCTCAAACTCGCTCTCGATTCGCGTCTGGGCCTCGATCATTTTGGGCACGGCCTCCCGGTACTGATGCATCTGCCAGTAAGACATCGCCAGAATCAGTTGCGCTGTGGTGGTCCATAGCGCATTCCTTTCGGGAAGAGCCAGGCATTTGCGAGACAGTTCGCTTGCCCTGGCGTAGTTGCCTCGCCGATACTCCAGCACTTCCAAGGATAACGAGTTCCAAGCTGTGGTATAAACATAGTTGTTAGTAATCACCTCCTCGCAGGCACGTGCACACGGTTCAAGAAGCTCCAACAACTCTTGGGGTGCGGGCATCAGGAGGGAAGATTTGATCACTCGATTCGCCGCTGTGGCATTGGTTGTTTGGCCGTATTGGGCGACGAAATCCTGCCGGCAACGGTTAAACTCGTCTCGCTTGCCCGCCTCAACCAACGCCAGGCTGAGTTTGAAATAGTCCAACGTGATCGTCTCCCAATTTCCAACGCGGTCCAGGTCGATTAACGCCCCGAACCGTTCAGCCGCATCGCGCCACTCTTGGCGCAGGGCGTGCCACTCGCCTAAAACACGGTATTTGGCAGCGGTTTCCACGCTCGGGTTCGGCACTGTCATTTGCGCCAGCGAACGGTCGCTTTCCAAACATTGCTCCCGACACTCGCGAATCAGAATACGTGGCAAAACCCAGTCGAACCAATTGTGTGCAGGGTCATCGTTGGGGTTTAGGCTTAGCCCTTTCTTGAATGTCGAGTCGATCCGCTCCTGTGCCCGACTCAGTTCGATGAACCCTTCCGCATATTGACCCAGCCGCCAGTAAGACAGCGCCTGGATTCCATGCGCCAGTGCGGCTCGTGGAGCATCGCAATCGGGAGAGCTGAGGCAGCGCGCGCAAAGGGCCGTGGCTCTTTGGTCATTCCCACGCCGGTACTCCAGTAATGCCAGAGATGACGAGATCCCGGGCAGGCGAAAAGTCCCATTCCGATCGGGATCAGAAAGCGTCTTTTCGGCAGCCTCGGCCATTGGATTGAGATTCTCCAAGAGTTGCTGGTTAGCGGGCAACAGCAGGCAAGATGAAATAAGCCAGTCCGGCAAGGAGTTGGTCGTGCTCTCCGCGCCGCCAAATCGCGAAACGATCTGCTGACGGAACCGCTCATAACCATCCCGATTACCTGACTCGAGCAACGCCGTCCCAAGTCTGAAATGGTCCAGCGAGGTTCCCAATCCATCTGTTGGGTACAGTCGGGTCAATGACGCGAAGCGCTCAATGGCCTGGGGCCACCGGCCACTAATCGCATTCCAATCACCCAGGATGCGCAACAAGGATTCGGTTTCCGGTGACGGCTTTTCAAGTGGAACCCGACTGAGTAATGCATCGGCTTGCTCGTAATGGTCTTGGGCCATCAGCAAGCTAATTTCTTTCACAGTTTCACGCGACTCGGCTGCACGGCGCAGTTGCGATTCTGTGGCACGGGCGTTTTCGGTTTCCTGCCGAGCAGCTACAGCGCTCCGCAACGCCTCTCGTTCCTTTATCAAAAGCCAGGTTGAAATTATGCTGCCCAGAAACAAAGCTGCGGCTGCCGCTGCTGCGAACAGGAACACAACCCGGTTTCTGCGCACGAGCTTTTGCAGCCGATACAACCGACTGGGTGGACGCGCTAGAATAGCTTCCTCATGCAAGTAACGCTCGATGTCTTCTGTCAGCCCAGTCGCTGTCGCATATCGGCGGGTGCGGTCCTTCTCCAGGCACTTGAGCACAATCCAATCCAAATCACCTCGAAGCTGAGACAACAGCCGGGGCGGTTCAATGTGTCGTCTCCTGGCGGTCTTGGTCAGTTCCTCATTGTTCAGGGTTTGGAGTTTGGCGGAGGGACTCAACGGTTCCTGCTCACGTACTGTGCGTCTCAGTTCGTCCACCCCCAATTTCAAGAGATCCGTGGTGTCAAACGGAGTGCGACCCGTGAGAAGTTCGTAAAGCAAGACCCCGAGGGAGTAAACGTCGCTGCGCGTGTCCAGGTTCAAACCGCTAAACTCCATCTGTTCGGGGCTCATGTAGGCGGGGGTGCCCATCAATTGCGCATAGGAGGTGAAGAGGGTTTTGTCCGTCAGGCGTTGCTCGGTTGCTTTGGCAATCCCGAAGTCGATCACCTTGGGCACCGGGACCCCGTCATGCATAGTGACCATGATGTTCGACGGCTTGAGATCCCGATGAATGATGCCCTTCTGATGCGCATGCTGGACCGCGTTGCAGACTTGGATGAACAACTGCAGCCGTTCCCGCATGCTGACGCCGTTCTGATCGCAGTACTCGGTGATTTTGACGCCGTAGACCAATTCCATCACGAAGTACGGTCGGCCAGTTTCGGTGGCACCGGCATCCAGAACCCGCGCGATGTTGGGGTGATCCATTAAAGCCAGGGCCTGGCGCTCGGCCTCGAAGCGAGCGATTACATTCTTGGTATCCATCCCCAGCTTGATGATCTTCAGAGCTACCCGGCGGCGGATCGGCCGTTCCTGCTCCGCCATATAAACAACGCCATAACCCCCTTCACCAAGCTTCTGGAGTAACTTGTACGGGCCGATGCACTTGCTCTCGGGTATCTCAGGTCCAACCGCCGATTCGGCCGCCGAAAGGACCTGGGCAGCATCGGCGGCCTCCGGTTCCAAGGCAGGAGAACAGTCTTTGAAGAAATCGCAGGCGCTTTGCGAAAGCGCCAATAACTTATCAATCTGTTCGCGCAACGCTTGGTCGGCGCCGCACGCGTTGTCCAGGAACTGACGGCGTTGTTCCGGGTCGGCTATTTCCAGCGCCTCAACGAACACCGCTTTTTCGCGCGGGACTCGAGTACTCATTTGACCTTTGACCTCTAATGCGACAGAGGCAGACCACTTTCGCCAAATGATGCAGACTTTTTTAGTGTTTATTTCTGTTCGCTAATATAGCGAAACAGCCAAGTTCTGGCGTAGGCCCATTGCCGGTCGAGCGTGCGAGTCGCAAGACCCAGCGTCTCAGCAATTTCCGCGTTGCTTAACCCGCCGAAGAATTTCAGAACGACGATGCTTTCCAGTTCGGGATCCTCCACTTTGAGGCGCCCCAAGGCCTCGTCTACCAGCAAAACCTTGTCGTCGGGAGTCCTCTGGGCGAGTTCGAGGTCCTCAATGTTCAACCGCGACTGACCGCCGCCATGTTTAAGCCGGGATCTATGACGTGCCCGCTCAATCAAGATGCGCCGCATCGCTTCAGCGGCGGCACCGAAAAAATGCGCGCGGTTTTGCCACGTCCGGTCGCCATCCTTAACGAGGCGCAACCAGGCCTCATGCACTAGGGCTGTTGGCTGAAGCGTTTGGCCGGCTAGTTCATGCGCCATTCGCGCGGCGGCTAATCGCCTCAATTCGGCATAGACGAGCGGGAGCAGCTTTTCGGCCGCACCTTCCTCACTGCGACCAATTGCATGCAGAACCTGCGTAATTTCAGCAGTCTCAGGCATGATTCCCCAAGTTATACCTCCTGATCCATCGAAGTCCAAGACAAAGCGCGCGGAGCCGACCACGCGGGAAAGCTCTCAAGGAGCTGGTGAGTTTCGGGGCCGAGATGAGAACCTCGAGTTGTTCAGGGCGATTGCGAACTCCAAAGTGTTCACTGAATTTGGACGTGCTTTCACCCGGACTACCGGCTTGCCGGTTGCCTTAAGTCCGGTGGAGTCTCTCCAGCTTTCCTTTCACAACTGCAAGGATCAAGTGCCATTTTGCGCGCTAATGGCACGAGAAAGTCGGACCTGCGGCGCGTGTTTGCAATCTCAGTCTCAAGTGGCACTGAACGCGGTGGAAAAACCCCAGACCACCGTTTGCTATGCCGGTTTATATGAAACCGTTGTTCCTTTGCGGTTGGGGAGCCGGTTGATTGGTTTTTTGTGGACCGGACAAGTGTTCCGGGAGAAGCCGACTGAGCCACAGTTTCGACGGATGCTCAAATTGCTCTCAAGCTGGGGAATGAAGCTCGATCCAACGGTGTTGCGTGGAGCGTATTTCGAAACGCGCGTTGTGTCTCGTGAGCAACATTCGGCTGCGGTGAAGTTGTTGACCATTTTTGCCGAACACCTGGAGATAGTAAGCAACCGAATCGTGATGCAACGCGAAAACGCTGAGCCTCCAATGATTACCAAAGCAAAAGACTTTATCCGTGAGCATCACACTGAAGACTTGAGCCTCGTGCAGGTTGCGCAAGTTGCCAATACTAACCACTTTCATTTTTGCAGATTGTTCAAGCGATCCACGGGCCTGTCCTTCACGAATTTCCTTTCCCGCGTCCGCATCGAAAAATCCAAGAACCTCCTCAACAACCCTCAGCTGCGCGTCAGCGAAATTGCTTATGAGGTTGGGTTTCAGTCACTCACTCATTTCAACCGGGTGTTCCTAAAACTTCTCGGCCAGTCGCCCACCGAGTATCGGTTGAAACTACAGGGAAGCAAGAAACCGGCCTGATCGCCAACATCGCAGCTGCCGCTTCTTGGGCCTGACGGGCGTGGATCAGCGTCCCTATTCTTCGGCGCGCTTCAGTGGTCGAAGCAGAGATCAGCATTACCACCGAACGAGGGACGGGCCGTTGCGATACGTTGGCGCCGCGACAAAGCTTGGAATTTTACACGGAATGGCGCATTTCACTTTGGCATGGATAGCGATGCTGTCTTTATTGGGCTCTTTTGCTTGATGGCGGCGGGTTCATGTGTGACTGCGGCAGCGCTCTGGATCGCAGACTCGGTCTGTCACCGTCCCCTTCCAATTCGGATACCATCGCTTTACGGGCCGATCGCCAAGCTGGCATTCCATCCTAACCGCAAAGCTCGCGGGGCGTTCCGTTTTTGGTTCAGCAAACTGTATCGCAAGCGGTTTTGGAATCCGACACTGGGCGCTTTGGTGAAGATCAAGGGATTCGATCGGAAACGGCACCTCCAAGCCGCTAACATGCACGCGGCATGTTCCGTCTTAGTCCTGTCCGTAATAGTTGTCTTTTTGCACTTCGCCCACAAGGCCTCGCTCTCGGGTCAATGGGGGGCAGAGCACACATGCCTGGTTTTCGCGGCAGGAATGGCGGCTTTTGAGCTGGTTTTCAACGCACCGGCAATAGTCTTATCGCGTTACCTGTACCGGCTGACGTTTCGCAAACGTGGACTCAAGGATGCATCGACCGCAGACGGCGGCACTCCTGCCTCTCGGGCCGTTAGAATCTAAACTCGTATTTGCGCTCGAACTCCCCGAAGTAACGGACTTCAAAAGTGCGCGTGTTCAAAATCCATTACCGATGTCAGAGGGTACAGGACGGTTGCGGAGTGTAGAAATGGTATTCCGCGCCGCGATCAGCACCACTACCGAACGAGGTCGGGCAAGATACGTTCGACCCGTTACTACAGGAGCGGCCGGCCAATCCTGGATGTCGTTAGGGGATTCCATGGAGGTATCGATCCATCGGCGCCAAGGATGGCGCTCGAGCTGCCGTCCCGCCGGCAACTCGAATTCGAGCGGTTCCCAGTAAGCGTTGAAAATAATATAGAAGGACAGATTCTCCTCCGCCACATTGGCGCTGAATGCGAGGCTATGCGATCGTGGGCTCCAGTCGGGCTGGTAAAGCCTGAGGCCATGCCACTCTTTGCTGGCGACGCGCAGCAGTTGGTTAAGACTCCGCCTCTGACGCTCAGTGTCCATTTTGCGCAAAGCGCGACGGGCAGTCAGGAGCTGGACGAACCGATGGAGGCCCGCGTGCTGCCGCACCAGGTTCCAGTCGAACCAACTGGTTTCATTGTCCTGGCAGTAGGCGTTGTTGTTCCCGCGTTGACTGCGCCGCGCTTCGTCTCCCATCAAGAGCATGGGCACGCCTACAGAAAGAAGAGTCACTGCCAGAAAGTTCTTAATCTGCCGCTCACGAAGCTTCTCGAGCGCGGGGTCGCCACTCGGGCCTTCCGTCCCGCAATTCCAACTTCGATTATCATTGGCCCCATCGCGATTGTCCTCGCCGTTGGGCTCATTGTGCTTCTGGTCATACGACACCAGGTCATTCAAGGTAAACCCGTCGTGGCAGGTAACGAAATTCACGCTTTGCTCAGCCTCCCGCTCTTTGTGCCGGTAAATCTCGGGACTGCCGAGAAACCTGTCGGCCAAGCGGCAGACGAAGCCGTCTTCCCCCCGGAAAAAGCTGCGCACATCATCGCGAAATCGTCCGTTCCATTCCTTCCAACTGTCGCCAATGAAACTGCCGACCTGGTAAAGGCCTGCCGCATCCCAAGCTTCCGCAATCAATTTGGTACCCGCCAAGGCCGGGTCGGACTCGATGTCCCACAACACGGGAGGGTTTTGCAAGACCTGGCCCGAAGGATCGCGCGCGAGGATCGAGGCAAGATCGAAACGAAAGCCATCCACGTGCATCGTTTCTACCCAGTAGCGGAGGCTGTCCACGATGAGCCGCCGAACGATGGGATGGTTGGCGTTGAGCGTGTTGCCCGTGCCGCTGAAATTCGCGTACCGGGCCTGGTCGGTCTCGAGGACGTAATAGACGGAATTGTCCAGTCCGCGCAGGCTGATGGTCGGGCCGGTGTGATCGCCTTCGGCAGTGTGATTGAAGACCACATCCAGAATGACTTCCAATCCTTCCCGGTGCAGGGCCTTGACCATGTCCCGAAACTCATCTATCGGCCCGAGCGGGTCCTGCCGCGAGCTGTAGGCCTGGTGAGGCGCGAAGAACGAAACCGGCGCGTAGCCCCAATAGTTAATCTTGCCCGGCGGACAATCCTGGGGATCGAACTGGAAAATCGGCAGCAACTCGACCGCGGTAATGCCGAGTTGTTTTAAATAGGGAATGTTTTCGATCAGGCCGGCATAGGTTCCTCGCAGATTTTGCTCCAAGCCCGAACTCGGATGCAGAGTGAAGCCCCGGACATGCATCTCGTAGATGATTGTCCTGGAAGATGGCCGTTTTAGAGGCGTGTCACCTTCCCAGTCGTAGGTGGAAGGATCCACCACCACGCTTTTCATGGCGGTGGTGCAGTTGTCTCCCGCGTGGCGGGCAGCCTCGCGCGAATAGTTCCGAGGGACCAGGACGCCGCGTCCGTAGGGGTCGAGCAGGACTTTGCTGGGATCGAAGCGGGCGCCGTTGGCGGGGTGGAAGTGCCCGCGTGCCCGGTATCCATAAAGCTGGCCCGGTTGTAGTCCGGTAACGAAGACGTGCCAATAATGGTAGCTTCGGCTGATCGCCGGGTCTAAAGGGATCACGCGGGAGGGCCGAGAGTCGTCCTCTCGATCGAAGAGCAGCAAATCTATCCCCGTGGCGTTGCGCGAGAAGACGCTGAAGTTAACGCCGCCATCGACGATTGTGGCGCCCAACGGCGAACTTCGTCCGGGGGTTACGATAGGATGCATCCGAGACAGGCGCCTGGCATGGTTATTCGTTCAAACCCCAATTCCGGTACTCCG
This sequence comes from Candidatus Limnocylindrales bacterium, assembly GCA_035495315.1. GTDB lineage: Bacteria > Verrucomicrobiota > Verrucomicrobiia > Limisphaerales > UBA8199 > DATJGF01. The sequence continues at coordinate 49,035 of DATJGF010000145.1, read as the reverse complement.
TGGAACCGGAGTCTTCCTCGGCTTCAATCAACAAGAGGGCTTGCCGCAACTGTTGTTCGCCGGTGGGATTCGGACTTCGAGGCCCCTGCACTGGGTTCCTCGTCGCCGGCTTAAGGACTTTGAGAAAAAAATCGGCGAGCGATTTAAGAACGGTCTTTGGTTTCATAAATGGCGATTAGCATTGGTATGTTGGACGTATCTAGACAGTGGGTACGGACGTCTTGGAGGCACAAAGGGTGCCAGGGATATGAAATGTCATTTCCTCAACAGCAGTTCTTTGGCAGCCGTCACGACCTGGTCCGGCTCGAAGCCGAACTTTTTTTGAAGTTCTTTGAGCGGCGCTGAAGCTCCGAACGTGTGCATGCCTATGACCCGGCCCTTCACGCCAACATAACGTTCCCAACCGAAAGTCGATGCCGGTTCGACGGCGACGCGCGCCTGGATTTCGGGGGGCAGGACACGATTCTGGTAATCCCGAGTCTGGTGCTCGAAAATATCCCACGAGGGCATCGAAACCACCCGTGACCGGATGCCTTCGCTCAGCAGTTTCTCATGCGCCTGGACAGCGAGAATAACCTCACTGCCGGAGGCGATGAGAATGACCTCGGGTTTGCCGCCAGGTGGGTCAGCCAGCACATAAGCGCCTCGCTCCACCCCCGATGCCGGTGCGTACCTGCTTCGATCCAACGTTGGCAGAGGTTGGCGAGAGAGAACAAGGACCGTGGGTTTGTGGCGCAGCTTCATGATATACCGATAGGCCTCCACGACTTCATTGGCGTCGCCGGGTCGTAAAGTGACAAGCCCGGGGATAGCACGGAGCGAAGCCAGGTGCTCGACGGGTTGGTGGGTAGGGCCGTCTTCACCGTCGCCCAGGGCGTCATGCGAGAAGATGAACAGCGTGGGCAGTTCCATCAGCGCTGAGAGCCGGACGGATGGCCGGGCGTAATCGATGAACACAAAGAAGGAAGCGCCAAAGCCTCGGAGCTTCGACAACGACAGACCGTTTACGATAGCAGCCATCGCGTGCTCGCGGATCCCGAAGTGCATATTCCGGCCGCCAGGACTACTGGCCTGGAACTGGCCCGCGCCCTCAAAGGTAAGCGTGGTTTTGTTTGAAGGTCCGAGATCCGCGGATCCCCCGATCAGCCAAGGGATGTTTTGCGCCAGGATATTCAGCACTTTCCCGGAAGCTTCGCGACCGGCCAATCCCTTTGAATCCGCAGGAAACACTGGGAGGTTGCGGTCCCATCCGTCGGGGAATTCTCGCTTTTGCATCAACTCAATCTCCGCCGCCAGCTCGGGGAATTTTCTGTGATAAACTGAGAAGAGCGTCCGCCACTCGTCACGCGCAACTTTGCCGTGGGCGCCTATTCCTTGAGTAAAGTGCGCATAGACGCCGTCGGGCACAAAGAACTTGGCGTCTTCGGGCCAGCCATAGCTGCGCTTGGCCAGGCGGACTTCCTCTTCGCCCAAAGGCTCCCCATGGGCCTCGGGAGTGTCTTGCTTATGCGGTGCGCCGTAACCAATGTGGCTGTCCAGGATGATCAACGTGGGCCGGCCTTTGGTTTGACGAAAAGTTTGGAATGCCCGCTCGATTTGACCCACGTCATTGGCGTCGCCGACGCGCAACACGTTCCACTTGTAAGCAAGGAAGCGAGCCGCCACATCCTCGGTGAAGGCGATATTGGTGCTGCCTTCGATGGTGATGTGGTTGTTGTCGAAAACCCAGCAGAGGTTGTCGAGGCCCAGGTGGCCCGCGAGTGAGGCTGCCTCTGAAGAGATGCCCTCCATCAAACAGCCGTCACCACAGACGGCATACACGTTGTATTTGAACAAATCGAACCCGGGTTGGTTATAACGGTTGGCGAGCCATTTTTGGGCGATCGCCATCCCGACGGCAGTTGCAACGCCTTGTCCCAGCGGTCCTGTTGTAGTCTCCACGCCGGAAACCCAGCGGTACTCGGGGTGCCCCGGCGCTTTGCTGCCGAGTTGCCGGAACCGGCGAATATCATCCAGCGTTACGGCCGGTTCGCCCAATCGTTCGTACTCGGCATCTACAGCGCGCACGCCGGTGAGGTGCAGAATTGACCAGAGCAGCATCGAGGCATGTCCATTTGAGAGCACAAAGCGGTCACGATTGGGCCAGATTGGATCGGCAGGATCGTACTGCATCACGCGGTTCCACATTGTGTAAATCAAAGGTGCCAGCGCCATCGGCGTGCCCGGATGTCCGGACTTGGCCTGCTGCACGGCGTCAATGGAGAGCGTGCGAATCGTGTTGATCGCGAGTTGAACTACATTTTCTTTGTTCATTAAATTTGAATTCGCTTTGGATTCATTTTCGATTTCGCCGCAAGAGGCTAGGCTGGGCTGAGTTTCAGTGATCATAGCTCGAGGATCTCCATCTGATGGTTGCCGGTAGAAGGACGCTTGGTCAGAATCGCAAACTCGCCGGTCAGCCCCTGCTCCCGGATCCAGTTCTTCACATACTTTGGCCACGAAGCCGGGGGCTTGCGTTCGAGAACCGGCACAACACCGTACGAGAAGCACAGGTCCTGGAAGGTCTTACGGTCCGGACTGACCGCCACTACCGGCACCGGCAAGTGCAACGACGCCAGGCGGCGTGCCGTCGCGCCGGTCACGGATGGAACAACGACCGCGGCCGGTTGTAGGAATTTGAGGCTGGCTTCAATGCTAACAGCGATGAGGTGTTCCGGCCGCACTAGCCCGCTCAGTTCGACCCCGGCGAATTGTTCCTGCACCGAAATGCGGCGACGCGTCGGCTCAACGGCAGCGGCGATCTTGGCCAGCATGGCGACCGCTTCGACCGGAAACTCACCCATGGCCGACTCCCCGGAAAGCATCACGCAATCCGTGCCGTCGAGAATCGCGTTGGAAACATCCGTCGCCTCGGCGCGTGTGGGCAGAGGATAGGCCGTCATAGATTCGAGCATCTGAGTGGCAGTGATAACCGGCTTCGCCCGAAGGTTCGCGCGATGGATAATGTCTTTTTGCACAATGGCAATGCGCTCGATGGGCACCTCGACGCCGAGATCGCCGCGGGCAATCATGATGCCGTCGGCCGCGTCGAGAATCTCGTCGAGGCGGTCGAGTGCGCGCGACCGTTCGATCTTGGCGATGACAAACGGTCGTCGGCCGCAACGGTCCGCGGCCGCGCGCACCGCGTTCAAGTCAGCCGCGCTTTCAACAAAAGACTGGCTCACCGCGTCCACGCCGTTTTTGAGGGCGAACTCCAGACATTCACGGTCGTGCTCAGTGAAGGCGCTGATGCCGAGGTCGGTGCCCGGCAGATTCAATCCTTTGCGCGAGCGCAGTTCACCGCCTACCTTCACGACGCAGACAACGTCCGCTCCTTTGACGCCGGTCACTTCGAGTTGGACGTAACCGTCGTTGAGCGAGAGCAGACTGCCGGGCTTCACGACCTTTGACAGTTTGGCGAAACTTACCGACACGCGCTGCTGGTCACCGACAATGTCATCGGTGGTCAGCGTAAATTTGTCGCCGCCCTTTAACTTGATTTGTTCGACGGCGAAGTTGCCGATGCGCATCTTCGGCCCGGGCAAATCCGCCATGATGGCGACGTGGTGCCTGGTCGCCTTCTCGGCCGCTCGAATGGATTGGATCAGACGCCGGTGGATGTCGAACTCGCCATGAGAGAAGTTCAATCGGGCAACGTTCATACCGGCGCGGATCATTTGCCGCAGGATGGCGGGAGATTCTGAGGCGGGGCCGATGGTGGCGACGATCTTTGTCTTCGGGTGCATGGCAGGTTAAAACAGATTTTTCTCTAAACGTTTTCCGGGCATCGGACGGTCTGGTTTATCATTGGTATTCGGCCGTGCTTATTTCGCTTTTTCCAGGACGGCCACCTTGCCGAGCCGGCGCAGGTGTCTTTCAGCATGGCTGTACTCGGCCGCTAAAAAGGTCTGAACCAGGTCCCACGCGACCGCCGGGCCGACAGTGCGCCCACCCATGCACAGGATGTTCATGTGGTCGTCTTCAACTCCCTGCCGGGCTGAGAAATGATCGTGAATCTGCGAGGCGCGGACGCCTGAAATCTTATTGGCGCAAACAGAAGCCCCCACGCCGCTGTCGCAAATGGCGATGCCGCGTATCACTTGGCCGGAGGCCACAGCCCTGGCTAGCGGAGTGACATAGTCGGGATAATCGTCGTCGGATTGGAGCTTGTGGGCCCCGAAATCGACTACTTCGTGACCCGCATCGCGAAGCCTGGTCACCAATTCTTCTTTCAAACCAAAACCCCCGTGGTCAGTGGCGATACCTATTTTCATGATCTTTCTTTCACTTTGTGACTTCCCTTAGCCGACGCATGGCTGTTTCGATCCCCTGATTGGACCCAAAGATTGAGGTCCCAGCCACTAACACGTTCGCGCCTGCTGCCAGGCCCAGCGGAGCAGTTGTCTCATCAATCCCGCCATCGAGTTCGAGTTCGCATTCAGGACGGACTTGCTGAATCATCCACCGCACGCGTTGGACCTTGAGCAACGTCGAATGGATAAAGTGCTGGTGTCCGAACCCCGGGTTGACCGTCATAACCAGCACAAGGTCCAGGTCCGGCAGCACCTCTTCCAGCACCGCGGCCGGCGTTGCGGGATTGATGGCCAAGCCGACCCGTTTGCCCGAGTCTCTAAACCCGGTGAATCGTCCGATGCAGATTGTCATTGCCCTCCCAATGCACGATGAAGCAATCGGAGCCGGCCTCCACGAATTCATCGAAGAAGAAGTCGAGGTTGGAAATCATCAGATGTGTTTCCAATGGCAAGCGGGTCACCTTTCGAAGCGATTTGACGATTGGCGCGCCCATCGAAATGTTGGGCACGAAATGGCCATCCATCACATCCACGTGGATGCGGTCTGCTCCGCAGCGCTCTGCTTCGGAAACTTGCTGGCCCAAGCAGGCGAAATTGGCCGCGAGGATTGAAGGGGCAAGTTTGACGGGGGTTTTTGGCATGGGAGATTGGTTCAGGGTAAATCACCTTTTTTTAGCGCGTTGCTCTTAGAGGCAATCACCGCAAGCAATTCCTCCCAAGACTTCACGAAAGCTTTGGCGCCGTCGACCTGGAGTTGAGCAGCCAACGCGTCCACCTTGACGCCGGCTTCGCTAAAGCGCACCAGTACCTTTTCGCAATCGCCTCCATCAGCGGACATGATCGAGCCGAGTTCGCCGTGGTCGGCGAGGGCCAGCAATGTGGGTTCCGGCATTGTGTTAACGGTGAAGGGAGCCGCCAGCGATTTGATATAAAGCACGTCCGAAGTTTTAGGATCTTTGGTACCAGTACTGGCCCACAGAAGCCGTTGCGCCCGGGCACCGACGTTGAATGCACGCTGCCAGCGCGGCGAACCCAGCAACTCCCGATACGCTTTGTAGGTGCGGTTGGCCATCGCAATCCCCAGTTGATTGTTCAAGACCGGCGAGACCTTCCCCGCCACGGCGCCATCCCAACGACTAATAAATACCGAGGCAACCGAAGCGACATCCGGCTTAAGTCCCGCAGCTATGCGCCGCTCGATGCCGCGCATGAACGCATCGGCCGACGCGAGATATTGTTCTCTCGAAAAAAGGAGCGTCACGTTGACAGGTATGCCGGCGAAGATCGCTTCTTCCACGGCTGGCAAACCCTCTTTCGTGCCGGGAATCTTAATGAAAACGTTAGGCCTGGCTGCGCGGGCGCGTAGTTCCTTTGCGGCCGTCAAGGTGTTGGCGGCATCGTACGCCAGTAATGGCGAAACTTCGAGAGAAACCCATCCATCTACACCGTTGGTCTGGTCGAAGGTTGGCCGGAAAAGGTCCGCCGCCTTGATGATGTCCTCGAGTGCCAGATCGAAAAACAACGGTTCACCAGACTTTCCCTGTCGCTCCCGAATCGCGGCATCGTAGGCTTTGCTATTCTTGATGGCGTGATCGAAAATCGTCGGGTTGGAGGTCAGGCCGGTGACGGAGAGCTCATCGATATAGCGTTTAAGCGTCCCGCTGTTGAGCAAGTCGCGGGTGATATTGTCCAGCCAGAGACTCTGGCCAAGGTTGTGCAGTAGTTTGGTGGCTTTCATGTTTGTTAATCTTTCGTAGCTGTTCAACACTCGGACGGACCCCTGTGCCGAGTATGTCGAGGACCTGAATAGGAACCGGTTGTCAATAGACGGCCTCCTGGTTTTGAATCTCGGCATTTACTGCGGCCATCCGCCCTGCCGAGCTCGTCAGTTCACGCAGTCGCTCGAATAGTGAGGGCTTGAGCATCTCCTCAGTGCAGCGCCAGCGCCAATTGCCCGTGGCAATGCCAGGCACGTTCATTCGGCCTTCAATGCCCAGGTTCAGTAAATCCTGCAGCGGAGCGATGGCCATGCCTGCCTTGGATGACCACACCGAGCGGACGAATTCCCAGGTCATCTCCGCAGTCGGACCGTCAGTGCGTCCCACATAGCTGCCGGCAGCCTGGCGAACATTGTCCGGCAGAGATTCAAACCATGCACGAGTGGTGTTGTTATCGTGCGTCCCAGTGTAGGCAACGGTGTTCGGGCCGCAATTGTGGGGCAGATGCGGATTACCCGGATTGCCATCGAAGCCGAACTGGAGCACCCGGATACCGGGCAGCTCGAATTTATCACCAAGTGCAACCACATCGGGTGTGATAATGCCAAGGTCTTCGGCAATGAAAGGCAGGTGGCCCAACTCTGCCTGGACGGCTTCGAAAAAAGCAGCGCCGGGCCCGGGGACCCAATGTCCAGGTTCAGCGGTTTGAGCCGTTGCCGGAACATGCCAAGCGGCGCAAAATGCACGGAAGTGGTCGAGCCGAATCAGGTCCACGTGGGCCAGCAACGACTTGAGGCGCTCAATGCACCAGCGATAACTGGAGCGGTGAAGGGCTTCCCAGTCATATACTGGGTTGCCCCAGAGCTGTCCTTTGGAACTGAAATAATCCGGAGGCACACCGGCCACGAATTGCGGCCGGAGATTCGTGTCGAGTTGGAACCACTCGGGATTGGCCCAAACATCGCTGGAATCGAGCGACACGAAAAAGGGCAGATCCCCGATGAGGAGAACGCCGCGTTCGTGGGCATATGCTTTCAGGGCGTTTCCCTGCCGGGACAGCAGGAACTGCCCAAACCGGCTTTCGTTGATGTGGTCGGCCAGGTCGCGACGCATGCGCGCCATGGTCGAAGGAGTACGCCGTAGCAAGTCTTGCGGCCAGTTGAGCAGATGAGCTCCTCCGAGATGGGATTTCAACGCGCGGAACAGAGCGTAGTCGTCCAGCCAATGAGCCTCTTCGGAACAGAATCGCTCAAAATCCGCCTGCAAGTCCGGGCGTTCGGAAGCATCGAAATTGAGCCAAGCCTGATCGAGCAACCCGTGCTTGAAAGCGATTACCGCGTCAAAATCAACCGCGCTCTCTTGCAGCAGCCGACCTGATTCACAATCGATTGGGCTCAGCAATCCGTCTTCGATCAAAAGGTCCGGACTTACCAGCAGGGTGTTGCCTGCAAAAGAGGACAGGCATGAGTAAGGCGAGTTGCCACACCCAGTGGGACCCAAGGGCAACGCTTGCCACCAGCTCTGGCCGGCTTCCTGGAGCCGGTGCACCCACGCAAAGGCGCCCGGCCCCAAATCTCCAATGCCATAGGGAGAAGGCAGTGAGGTCACATGCATCAACACCCCGGAGCTACGTCGCCCGGCCCTGAATGGCGGAAGCGCGACTCGATATTCGGAAAGGGAGCCGTTCATGATACGGGGCACGGTTGCGCCATCCAGATTTCGTTCGCGTACTCGGCGATGGTCCGGTCGCTGGAAAACTTACCTGAGGCGGCAACGTTCAGGATCGCCTTGTTGGCCCAGGCCTTGGGTTGTCGATATAAATCCATGAGCTGCTGATCAGCCTCGAGGTAGGATTTCAAATCTGCCAGGTGCAAGTAGTAGTCCCCGTGGGTGAGCAGCGCGTCCAGGATGGGTGAGAAGATGCCGCGCTCTTTAGGGCTGAAGTGATTGGCGGCGATCAAATCTAGAGCCTGTTTCGTTTCGGGTTCGTTCTCATAGTGCCAACTGGGATTGTACCAACCACGCGAATTGACCACTTGCTCCGCCGTCAATCCGAAGAGGAAAAAGTTTTCTTCGCCCGCCTCCTGGACCATCTCGATAGTGGCTCCATCCCGGGTACCGATGGTGAGGGCGCCATTCATCATGAACTTCATGTTGCTGGTTCCGCTGGCCTCGTAACCGGCAGTCGAGATTTGGTTGGAGACGTCGCTAGCCGGGATGAGCCGTTCAGCGAGGCTCACACAATACTCTGGCAGGAACAGAACTTTAATCCGTCCACGAGTCGCGGGGTCGGCATCAATGACGGCGCCAAGATTATTGATAAATTTGATAATGACCTTGGCAAAGTGGTAAGCAGGGGCTGCTTTTCCGGCAAAAAGAAAAGTTCGCGGCGGCAGGTCCAGTTTGGGATTCGCGCGCAGGCGATTGTAGAGCACGACCACGCGAAGCGCGTTTAGCAGTTGCCGCTTGTATTCGTGGATCCGCTTGACCTGGCAGTCAAATAGGGTGTCCGGATCAACAACCTGGCCGCTGGCCTGCTTGAGCCAATCGGCGAACTTCGCCTTCGCTTCGCGAGCGGCGCCCAGGAATGACTCCTGAAAATTCGAATCGGCGGCCAGGGGTTTGAGCCGGCGCAATTCGTTCAGGTCGGTGACCCAGCGATCACCAATGGCTTTGGTAATGGCATTGCCGAGCGGAGGATTGGCCAGTAACAACCAACGCCGAGGTGTGACGCCATTGGTCTTGTTGTTGAAGCGTTCCGGAAACATGGCCGCGAAATCCGGCACGAGTTGCTTCTTCACCAACTCCGAGTGCAAGGCTGCGACGCCGTTAGTGCTGTGGGAGCCAACAATCGCAAGATTTGCCATCCGGACTTTCCGAACCGGCCCTTCCTCGATGAGGCTAACGTTGGCCAATCGCCGTTCGTCCCCGGCGTAGCGCGACCGAACGTCGTCCAGGAGCCGCCGGTTGATTTCGAAAATAATTTCCAGATGGCGCGGCAGCATGTCCTGAAACCATTGGACTGGCCATTTCTCGAGCGCCTCAGGCAGCAGGGTGTGGTTAGTGTAAGCCAAGACTTTCCTGGTTAGGTCCCAAGCCTGGTCCCAGCTGAGATGCGCCTGGTCCAGCAAGATACGCATCAGCTCCGGGACAGCCATCGAGGGATGGGTATCGTTGAGTTGGATTGCGACTTTTTCTGGCAGTTGGTTCCAGTCGTCGTTCGTCTGCCGGAAGCGTCGCACTAGGTCACCTAGCGAACAGGCAACCAGGAAATATTCCTGAATGAAGCGCAGGCCTTGGCCGAGGCTGGTGGAATCATCCGGATAGAGCACCCGCGTGAGCGATTCGGCGGTCAAAGTCTCCGCAACCGCGCTGACGAAATCACCATGGCTGAATACTTTGAAATCGAAAGAATCGGGAGTGGTGGCGGCCCAGAGGCGGAGGGTATTGATAGTTTTTCCGCCAAAGCCCACGACGGGCCGATCGTATGGTACACCAATTAATTTGGAGGGCCGGCCAGGAATGGGCTGCAGGCTCCCGCCACGCACCTCGAAGGAACAGTTCAATGGCACTTCGATTGTCTCTCGTGGTCGGGCGACCTCCCAAGGGTCGCCATTGCGCAACCAATTATCAGGCTGTTCCTGTTGCCAGCCGTCCTTGATGCTCTGTTTGAAGATGCCGTATTCATACCGGAGACCGTAGCCCATCGCCGGCAGCGCCATCGTAGCCATCGAATCCAGGAAGCACGCGGCCAATCGTCCGAGCCCACCGTTGCCTAAGCCGGCGTCCGGCTCATTTTCGAAGAGTTCCAACGGGTCGACACCCTCCTGCTTCGCCGCTTCCTTGACGAACGGGTCCAGCAGCAGATTTGTGATATTGTTGGCGAGCGACCGGCCCACCAAGTATTCCATCGAGAGATAGTAAACACGCTTGGGGTTCTTCCGAGCATAGTGGGCATCCGTTCGGACCCATCGTTGCGATAGGAGGTCTCGCACCGACCGGGCCAGCGCCTCGAAACGCTCGCGTGTCCCCGCCGCTTCGAGCGGCATGACATTGTCGAAAATCAAGTGTCGCTCATATGAAGCGTTCCCAGATCCCGAGAACTGAATGGGACCACAGCCGTACTGCTCCAGGAGTTCTGCCTCAGCCATTCGGCTCGCCCTATGGTCAAGCGGGCGGACCTCGGCTGATGGGCGCGGAACTTTTCCTTGGGATCGTTTTCGCTTGGGCAACAGATCCTGATTTACGTTCGTTAGGGGGACAGATTTTAGTGTGGTGCTCTCCATATATGATTCTCTTCGGGTTGCTTTTGGTACGAAACCGGTCGTTGATTAGGTGGGTTTCTAAGTGACCGCGGATGACCTGTTCTCCGGCCAGGTCCACCCATCCAGCTCCGGCTTGTCTATGCCGTTCTCATAGGCGTAGGCCTGGCATTCGAGTTGCAGGATCCGCAGCTTTTCCTTGGCGTGAGCGCCGCAGGCGCGCAGTGACGGGACGCGATCAATTACGTCCATCGCGATGGTGAAGCGATCAACCTGGTTCTGAATAGCCAGGTCGAGCGGGGTATTGATATTGCCTTTTTCTTTGTAGCCGCGGACGTGCAAGTTTTTGTGGTTGGTGCGCCGATAGGTGAGCCGGTGAATCAGCCAGGGATAACCGTGAAAGTTGAAGATGATCGGCTTGTTCTCTGTGAACAGGGTATCGAAGTCCCGGTCCGACAGGCCGTGCGGATGCTCGCTGGAAGGAGTGAGCCGGAAGAGATCGACCACGTTAATAAACCGGATCTTGAGATTGGGAAAGTGCTCGCGTAACAGGACGATGGCCGCGAGCGATTCCTTGGTGGGAATGTCTCCAGCGGAGGCGATGACCACATCCGGCTCCTTTCCCTCGTCATTGCTCACCTGGGGCCAAATGCCGAGACCTTTAGTGCAGTGCACAATGGCCTGGTCCATGGTCATGTATTGGAGATGCTTCTGTTTATCCGAGACGATCACGTTGATATAGTTGGTGCTTTTGAGGCAATGATCCGCTACGCAGAGCAGCGAGTTGGCGTCCGGCGGCAGATAGATACGGCAAACTTCGGGGCTCTTGTTCACCACGAGATCGAGAAAGCCGGGGTCCTGGTGCGTGAAACCGTTGTGGTCCTGGCGCCAGACCGTCGAAGTGATTAATAGGTTGAGCGAGGAGATGGGTGCGCGCCAGGACAAGCCGCGGCAGCTCTCCAGCCACTTGGCGTGCTGGTTGAACATCGAGTCAATCACGTGGACAAAAGATTCGTAGGTGGAGAAAAACCCATGGCGCCCCGTCATCAGATAACCTTCAAGCCAGCCTTCGAGAGTGTGTTCCGAAAGCAGTTCCATGACCCGCCCGTCGGGCGCCAGTTCGCCGCCATCGGCGTCTTCAGGAAGATAATCGGCCAGCCACAGCTTTTTACTGGCCTCGTAGATGTTGTCCAGTTTGTTGGAGGTGTTTTCGTCGGGCCCGAAAACGCGGAAACTCTGCATGTTGTTGCGCATGATATCCCGCAAAAAGCGCCCCAAAGGCCGCGTGTTCTCGGCCGTGGTCGCTCCCGGCGCATCCACCTTCACCGCGTAGTCTCGGAAATTCGGGAGGCGAAGCGGCTTGCGCAGCAATCCGCCGTTGGCATGCGGATTGGCGCTCATGCGCCGCGCGCCCTCGGGTGCCAGTGCTTTGAGTTCGGGGATTAACCGGCCGGTTTTGTCGAAAAGTTCCTCGGGGCGGTAACTGCGTAGCCACTGCTCCAACTGTTTTAAATGCGCCGGGTTTTCCCGCACACCGGCTAATGGCACCTGGTGCGACCGCCAAAAGCCTTCGACCTTATGGCCGTCCACTGCTTTAGGGCCTGTCCAACCCTTAGGGCTGCGCAGAACAATCATGGGCCAGCGGGCGCGAGTCGCTTTGCCGCTGGAGCGCGCCTCCTGCTGGATACGGCGGATTTCGAGCACGCAGTCCTCGAGAGTCGCTGCCATCTTCTGGTGCATGTCATGCGGATCGCTGCCCTCGACGAAGTAGGGCGTCCAGCCGTAGCCTACAAACAATGATTCCAATTCATCGTGAGAAATGCGGGAGAGCACGGTGGGATTGTTAATCTTGTAGCCGTTGAGTTGCAGAATCGGCAGCACCGCCCCGTCACGGATTGGGTTCAGGAACTTGTCAGAATGCCACGCGGCGGCCAGAGGACCCGTTTCAGATTCTCCATCGCCTACCACTACGGCGACGAGCAGGTCGGGGTTGTCGTAAGCTGCGCCAAACGCGTGAGAGACGCTGTAGCCCAACTCGCCGCCTTCATGAATGGAACCGGGTGTTTCGGGTGTGCAGTGACTGCCAATCCCGCCGGGGAAGGAAAATTCCTTAAAGAACTCGCGCATGCCCGCCTCGTCCTCACCCTTGTTAGGGTAAATCTCCGAATAGACGCCTTCGAGATAGGCCGGGGCCAGCACGCCAGGCGCGCCATGCCCGGGTCCGGCCATGAAGATCGTGTTCAGATCATATTTTTTGATGAGCCGGTTGAGGTGGATGTAAATAAAGCTTAGACCTGGGCTTGAGCCCCAATGGCCGAGCAAGCGCTGTTTGATCTGTTCCACTTTGAGCGGTTCGCGAAGCAGTGGATTTGCCCGAAGATAGATCATCCCGGAGGCCAGGTAATTGCACGCGCGCCAATAAGCGTCTATTTTGCTGAGCTCGTCCTTGGTCAACGGGGGTTGCGGTGCCACTCTCGCTTCGTCGCGCCGGGTTCCCTTATTATCGTCTATTACAATTGAGGTTTCTCTCATTTTTATGCTTTCTTCATTGCCGTTCGGATCACTGATCCGGACCGGCGGGTTTGGTGTTTAAGTTCGGGTGTCAGCCTCAAGCACGAATGTTCGCGCCGCCATCCACATAGATTGTCCCGCCAGTGATGCGACGGGCGTAGGGCGTGGCCAAGTAGGCGCAGGTGAAGCCCACATCCATGATATCAACCAGTTCGCCGAGCGGTGCCCGTTCGGCGGCCTCGGCCAGGAGCCGGTCAAAATCCTTCAGGCCCGAAGATGCCCGTGTCTTGAGTGGGCCGGGAGAGATCACATGAACGCGAATTCTCTTCTCACCCAGCTCGAAGGCGAGATAACGGCAGGCGCATTCGAGAGCAGCTTTGCCCGGCCCCATCACGTTGTAGTTCGGGATGACTTTGTTTGCGCCGTGATAAGTCATGGCGAACATGGTGCCGCCTTCCGTCATAAGCGGCACGGCCAGCCTGGCCATGCGAATGAACGAATGGCAGGAAATGTCTATGGCTTTGGCAAAACCTTCTGAGGAGCAGTTGAGTAGCCCGCGTTGCAGATCGTCCTTCGGCGCAAAGGCCGCCGAGTGGACGAGGATGTCGAGCTGCCCCCACTGGCGGGTGACGGAGGCGAAGACGGCTTCGAGTTGATCCAGTTGGGCGAAGTCGAGCGGCAGGAATAGCTGCGCTTCGAGTGCCCGCGCTAACGGTTCGACAAAAGGCTTGGCCTTATCGTTTAAGTAGGTGAGCGCGAGATCGGCGCCGAGCTCGTGGAACGCTTTGGCGCAGCCGTAGGCAATCGAATGCTCGTTGGCGATGCCGATAACGAGCGCTTTGGCGCCTTGAAGAGGGGGGTGAGGAACTTGGGCAGTCATAAGTCATTCTGTGGGTTAAAGAGCCATATTCGGAACCTGGTCGGGAACGCGGAGCGCGGCCTCGGTTTGTGCCAGCACCTCGCTGACGGTCACTCCGGGTGCAGTCTCGAGGAGCGTGGCACGGTGATCGGGGAAACCTATTACAGCCAAGTTGGTGACGACCAGGTCCACAGACCGAGATGAGGTCAGAGGCAGGGAACACTGCCGGACGATTTTCGGTTTGCCCATGGCCGTGTGTTGCATGGCGATGACCACGCGTTTTGCCCCGGTTACTAGGTCCATTGCGCCGCCCATACCAGGCACCATCTTGCCGGGGATGGTCCAGTTGGCGAGTAGGCCTTGTTCATCCACCTGCAAACCACCTAGCACGGCCATATCCAGGTGACCGCCGCGAATGAGGCCGAAGGACATCGCGCTGTCGAAAGCGCTGGCCCCCGGCAGCGCGGTCACGGGCTTGCCCCCGGCGTCGGTGAGCACTGCTAAGGCCATGCCGGCCTCGGGCACGGGTCCAGTTCCGATGAGGCCGTTTTCAGACTGGAAGAACACGTGAACGCCCGGGGAAACATAGTTGGCGACGAGCGTGGGAATTCCGATTCCCAGATTAACCAGCATGCCCGAACGAAGTTCCTGGGCAATGCGCCGGGCGATGAGAGTTTGAGGATCCATAAAATTAGATTTAGGCGCACGCGACGATGTAATCCACGATCGGTGCCGGCGTCGCGATGTGATCCGGCGCGATCACTCCCACCGGCACAATGTGGTCGGCGGTGACGACAACAGTATCCGCGGCCATGGCCATCACCGGGTTGAAATTTCGGGCTGTGAGCGCGTACGTGAGGTTGCCCGTGTAATCGGCAACAAAGGCGTGCACGAGGGCAAAATCCGCGCGCAAGGCCGTTTCAATAAGGTATTCTTTGCCGTTCACCTCGACCTTGCGCTTACCGTTTTCGACGACAGTGCCAATGCCCGTTGGTGTGAGGACGCCTCCAAGCCCATGGCCGCCACTGCGAATCCGCTCCACAAGGGTGCCTTGGGGCACTAACTCCACCTCCAGTTTGCCTGCGAGCATCTGTTGCTGGGTCTCGGGGTTCAGTCCGATGTGGCTGACGATGACCTTGCGTAACAGGCCGGCCGTAATAAGCTTGCCGATCCCCAAGCCGGGCAAGGCTGTGTCATTAGCTATGACCGTCAGGTTGCGTTTGCCCTGACGGACCAGTTCGTCAATGATACGCTCGGGCGAGCCCACGTCCAGAAATCCGCCGACCATCAACGTTGCGCCCTCAGGAATGAGGGCCACCGCATCCTGAAGTGATACTGTTTTCATAAAACGGCTTCGGTTAGCTCAAAGACACTTTTACCTTTATTTCGCTGTCCATCCGCCATCCACCGGCAGCGCCGCGCCGCGGATTTGCGCCGCCGAGTCGGAGCACAGAAATACTGTCAAGGCGCCGAGTTGCTCGGGCGTTACAAATTCTTTCGAAGGCTGTTTCTCAGCGAGCAAGCGCATGCGGGCGACCTCAGGCGCGAGATGTTCGCGTGCGACGAGATCGTCAATTTGTTTCTGGACCAGCGGCGTCAGGACCCAGCCTGGGCAAATGGCGTTACAGGTGATGCCCGTCGCGGCGGTTTCCAGGGCGACTACCTTCGTCAAACCCACGACGCCATGTTTGGCGGCCACGTAAGCCGCCTTGTGAGCGGATGCAACCAGGCCGTGAGTCGATGCAATGTTAATGATGCGGCCCCAATTGCGCGGCAGCATCTGTGGCAGCGCGGCGCGAATGGCGCGGAAGACTGCGGACAAGTTGATGGCGATCACGGCATCCCAACGTTCGGGCGGGAACTCATGCACCGGAGCGGTGTGTTGAATGCCGGCGTTGTTAACCAGAATATCCACGCTCCCCAATTCGCGGACTGCCTGATCAACCATCGCATGAATGGCGGCAGGCTGTGAGAGGTCTGCGTTACTGTAAGCGACGCGGACGCCGTGCGTGGCAGCTAATCCTTTACGTAAGCGCTCGATTTCCGCAGTGTCGCCAAATCCATTGAGCATTATATCAGCCCCTTCCGCAGCCAGCGATTGCGCCAGGCCCAACCCGATTCCACTCGTCGAGCCGGTGATGATAGCAACTTTGCCTTTCAAGCTGTGAGACATAGAATCTCCTTTTCCCCTGGATGGTGCGCGCAAAGCAGGCGCTGCGTGTGGCGCGCAATCATGAGTTCTTCGTTGGTTGGAATTACCCACCCTGTAACGCAGCTTTGCCTGGTGGTAATGCATCCCGAACTGCCGGGATTGGCGTTTGCCACCGAATCCAATCCGACGCCCAGCCAGGCCGCGCTTTGGCACACGCGCTCGCGGATAGTAACGGCGTTTTCACCGATTCCCCCCGTAAACACGATCGCATCCAACCCGCCGAGCGCGGCGGCCAGTGAGCCCAACTCCCGGCCGATGCGATACACGTAAAGGTCGAGCGCCAGCTTCGCGCCCGGTTCCGTGCTCTCCAACAACGTGCGCACGTCGCTGGAGACGCCGGACACGCCCAAAAGGCCGGACTCGTTGTAGAGCATCTTCTGTACGGCGTGAACGTCCATCTTGCGCTGCTCCAGCAGAAACAAAATGACTCCGGGATCCAGCGACCCGCAGCGTGTGCCCATCGGAAGCCCTTCCATGGCGGTAAAACCCATGGTGCTGGCGACGCTCATGCCGCCGAGTATCGCGCACATGCTCGAACCGTTGCCGAGGTGCAGCACCACTGTTCTGCCCGTCGCCGCGCGTAGGTCGCGTTCCGGTAACACTGAGGAGATATATTCGTACGAAATACCGTGGAAGCCGTAGCGGCGCACGCCCGCTTCGGTCAGCGCCCTGGGCAGCGCGAACATTTGAGTTAACGGTGGGTTGCTGCGGTGAAACGCGGTGTCGAAGCAAGCCACCTGCGGCACCTCTGGCATCCGTTCCAGGATGGCGCGGATTGGCTGCAAGTTATGTGGTTGGTGCAGTGGCGCCAGCGGAATGAGTTCATGGAGGTCGGCAACAATCTGTTCAGTTATCCTCACGGGATGCGCGTACTTCACTCCGCCGTGGACGACGCGATGCCCTACGCCAGCCAAGCGCAATTCATTGGCCAGCCCGAGCAGAAAGGTTCGCAGATGCTCCAGGGCTCCCTCATGGCCCAATTTGACTCCTTCACCCCATGATTTCTCGGCCACGATTTGGCCAATCGGGTCCTTGGCGACAAACCGCGGAGATGTGAACAGGCCGTCAAGTTGACCACGAAGCTCCAATTCCAGAGCATTACTCTCCACCACGAAGACGGAGAATTTCACGCTCGAAGAACCGGCGTTAAGGACAAGGATTGCGTCTTTCATAATTCATGATTCAGGCTGCTGTCCAGACTCGCTATCCGCGCCGCTTGCACGACAAGTTTCATCACTGCTGCAGAGACCAGCCGCGTGCGCACGTTGTCGGCGCGGCTCGTAAGGATGATCGGAACGCGAGCGCCGAGGACAATACCAGCGGCATCGGCCCCGGCGAGATATTGGAGTTGCTTGGCGAGCATGTTGCCCGCTTCCAAATTCGGCACCAGCAAAACGTCCGCCTTGCCCGCCACCGGCGAATTAATTTTCTTGGTCCGGGCCGCCTCAAGGCTGATGGCATTATCGAAGGCGAGCGGGCCGTCTAGAATTCCGCCCGTGATCTGCCCGCGGTCGGCCATCTTGCAGAGCGCCGCCGCGTCGAGGGTGGAGGGAATTTTGGGATTAACTGTTTCAACGGCGGAGAGGATCGCCACTTTTGGCTCGGGGACGCCCAGTGCATGCGCGAGGTCAATGACGTTTTGGGCGATATGAACTTTGTCTTCGAGCGTAGGCGCGATGTTGATGGCTGCGTCGGTAATGGCGATAGGGTGCGGATGAGTGGGGACATCCATGATGAAAACATGACTGATGCGCCGGTTGGTGCGCAGGCCGGTCGCCGAGGGCACCACCGCCCCCATGAGTTCGTCGGTGTGCAGGCTGCCTTTCATCAACGCCTCGACTTCACCCGCGCGCGCTATCGCCACGGCCTTTTCGGCGGACGCGTAACTGTGCGGCGTGGAAACAATCCGGCAGCCCGAGAGGTCAATGCCTTCAGCCTCAGCCACGGCGCGGATTTTTTCCTCGGGTCCCACGAGGACCGGATTAATTAACCCCCGCCGGGCTGCTTCGACGGGGCCGAGCAGCGAATCGCGATCGCACGGGTGGACGATGGCGCAAAGGACGGGCTGCGAACCCTCGCAGCGTTTCAGGAGTCTAGCGAAGTTGTCTGTGCGGCGGAGCATCACCTCGGGCGTGGCCACGTCCGAGTAACGGAGGCGGCGTTCGGGCGCCCGCACGCTCACCGTGCCCGTGACGAGGTTGTGGCCCTTGCAGCGCACCTCACAGTCGAAAATGATCAAGCGGCTTTCAGGGTGTTTCTCTCGCGCAGTGGCGCTGGCCACGACTTCATCTCCAGCTTCGACGCTGCCTTCGAAGCGCAGGTTCTGGGCGACAATGGACGAGCCGGGTCCCGGGAGCTTGCGATTCAGCAGACCGGAGAGCAGCGCCTCCACGCCCACGGACTCGGCTTGTGTCGGCGCCTCAGGAGACCACTGGCCGTCGGCTACGTGAAACGCGTCCACATTGCCGCCGACAAGGGCTAGGGCCTCCACTTCGAACGCACTCAATTTTCGCGACACATTGGCCGTGTCGCCCACGTGGATTTCATCAAAAGTGACGTTAGTGAACGATTCCATATCTCTTTCCTCCATTCTTTTGCCGGGGAGCATTGCGCCGCCCGTTCTGAACTCCGCCTCGATGCCGGATGCTTTCCGGTCTTGTTTTCAGAACTTCCCGAATTTTTTCGAACATCGAAATTTGTGCGGGCGTCGGCTTAAGCTTTCCAAGCTTCGTTTCGGCGAACACCGCGTCCATCAGCGTCAGCAATCGCTGGCGGTCCTTCGAACGGCGCAGCAAGTGCGGCAGCGTCTCCAGCGCCCGCTCCGGTTCATAACGCACAATGATCTCCTGCTCGCCGCGGATGCGCCGCTCCCGCGCAGGGGAAATCCGGGGCAGCAGACGCGCGTGCTTCTCCTCAAACGCCCGCCCGCTCTCAAGCTCCCTTAGCGGCAACGGTTTGCCATGTTCCAAGAGCAATGCGAAGACGCGGGCCACCGCTTCGGGATAGCCGCCTTCTTTTGTGGATGCGAGCGCTTCCTTCACGAACGGAAGCTCGCGTTCATGGGTGATTTTCTCAGGTTGGCGAGCCTGTTCGCCTCCCGCGATGCAAGCGCCGAACATCGGGCCGTAAATCTCATAGAACAGAGCTTCACTGACCGCGTCGCGAACCTCGCGATAAAAATCCAGCGCGCTGCCCACGCATTTGGACACAAACCGCTCTGTTTGCCGCGATGGAGATTCCGGTCCAAGCGCCTGCCGATGAGACCTGACTGACTCAGCGACCGGCCCCAACCATGCCATCCACGGGTTCAAGTCAGAAATCGCCCAGCGCTGCATGCGAAGCGGGTGCAAAGCACGCCCGAGCTTGGCGCCAACTTCATTCGACATCTTCTGGATGAGCGGTCGCGCAAACAATTCATAAGCCGTCTGGTTGAACTCGCTGACCTTCTCGACTGCCTTGAACGGCTTTTCATCCACCCGCTGAAACCGGTTCAGGCGTTCGGCAATTTCCTCGAGCCGAACCTCGACAAACTGCACGTCGTAAGTCATGTGGCCATCGGCCTGCGGCTTCTCGATGATCTCCATGCCGTAGAGGCCGGGTTGCAGCGCCTCGACGGATTTCAGCACCGAGACAATCTCGGTGTATTCCTTTTTTGCCACTTTGCCAGAGACGAAGATGCCCAAATGCCCCGCATTCTGATGCAGCAATCCGACGATGACCTGGCCGCGCGCTTTGATTTCATCGGTGGAACCATAGACGTCTGCAACCCAATTAAACGCCTGCTGGGGCGGGGTGATGTTATCGCCCATCGAGGCGAACAAAATGATGGGTGATTTGATCTGCCGCAGGTCGAAGGAGTGCCCGCCAATGCCGCTGACGCGGCCAGACCAGAGTTTATTTCCCACAAACAGGTTTTGGGTAATCCATTCGATTTCCTGGCGGTTCATCAAATAGAACCCGCCCCACCACCGCTCGAACTCGACGAAGCGCGGCGTCTCCGTGTCCACGTTCTCAAACAGATGATAATACTTGTTCCAAAACGTGTTGGCCGGATTCAGATATTCGAAATTCTGCACCAGCCAGGCGCCATCGAAGATGCCATGGCCGAGGTCCGCGGCCAGCGACGCCAGCCAGGTGCCGCCAAGCAAACCCGCCGCGTAACGCATCGGGTTGTCGCCCTCGCCTTCGCGCCACGCGCCGGCCCAATACGACATAGGGGCCCCATTGATGACAATGGGGCCGGTATCGTCGGGATACGACGCGGCCAGCATCATGGCTGCCCAGCCACCCTGGCAATTACCGACAATAACCGGCTTGGGACTGTGCGGATGCAACTCGCGCACCTTGCGAACGAAAACCTCCTCGGCGGCTGTGACGTCCAGCAATGTCTGCCCGGGCATGGGCTCGGGGAAGAAAACGACAAAATAGACCGGATGTCCGTCGTGCAGCGCTACGCCGACCTGCGAATCATCCTTGAAACCGCCGATGCCCGGTCCGTGGCCCGCCCGAGGATCGATGATAATGTAGGGCCGGCGCTTGGGATCGACGCTCACACCCTCGGGCGGAATGATGCGGAGCAGCGCGTAGTTGACCGGCCGTTCGAATTTCCGGGCGTCGAGCACCACTTCATGCTCGAAGTGCAATATCGGTGGCTTGCCCGCGCGCTCATGTTCGACGAAGGCATTGCCGCGCTGGCGCAAGGCATCCCAGAAAAGGATCGTACGCTGCCATAAATCCACGGCGTACTTGGAGCAGTCCAGCCAGAGCTCCCATGGCCACTGCGGTTTGGCCAGTTCCCCAATCGCTTTGCTTAGAGGCGTTTGCGTCCGCTCCCTGAAATGCTCCTGGGCCAACCTGACGCGCTCTTGGAATAGACGGGTCACTTTCCAGTGAAGCGCCACAATTTCGCTCGTATGTGTCGCTTCCAGGGCGGAATCTGCCTCGCCTACGAACCTGAAGTTCGATTTGCTTTCGGTCGCATTCATAGTCTTGGTGGCGCTTTGGGGTGGTGTGCAGAGCATTAACAAGGCTCCGTGAGAATCTCTCGAAGAATTCCGCGCCAGTGCCAAAGAAGCTTGTGGTCCCGACAAGCACAAATCAGGTGCAGCACGATGCGACCGAGACTCAATTCTGCAAATTGGTTTTTCATATGAACCTCAATTTCTTGATCCATTTTTTCTGTCTTCACTCCTTTTTGCAGAACGCGTGCCACAATCGAAATGCGTCGCAAGGCTCGTACCCGCAAGGTATTCCCGACATGCAACATTGGTTCCGTCGCGCTCGATAAATGGAATGTCCGAAAAATCGAGCCGTCGGCGCTCTGCCGTGGTGGCCGCGTATGAAGCAAGCGAGTGATACCTGGCTCGACCCCAGCTCCACGGGGGCGGCCAGAAGCAGCTCGGCGTCTGCCTCAAAGAGGCTGAATTTGAGACTGCTGGAACCGGAGTTGTAGGCGAGGATTTCCATTTTCCGAAAAACCAGAGGCTGAGCAACGCGAGATCATGGGACTGCTCGCTACCAAAAGTGGCCATGCCGGCCGCCACACCGGCGTCGACTGTGAAATTCTGGGCCGAGCGAAGAAAACCGCTACCGACTCCGTCCTCCCAGATTGTAGATCTTGGTGCAGTCAACTCCTGCAAAACCGCCGAATTCGTCGTCGCCGATGGTGGTCGCCCCGGGACCTCCGCAGCACCCGTAACAAATGGTATCGGCGCTACGAAGATCGTACTCAGAAATGCAATTTTGGTATATGCATTCAAACGTTAATCTCCGTCAGACGAGCCATCCCACTTTGCAGTACAGATGAAGACGTAACCGGCCAGAAACCAAAGCGTGATGAGCATCGATATTCCTCCGTTGGTTCATTTCATTTGTGAGAAGAAGGGTCGATTTGCTCGGGCTCTCGCGCCTCTGTGGTAAAAAAATTGGAAGCGGTTGGGGGGAATTGCCGGGAAGAGAGCGCGGCCGGCTGATCCACCGGCCGCGCCCCTAAGTGCAAGCACATCAACCCCTGTCCCTGGAGCGAGGGCGACGGCAGGGAAATCTTCGTACGATGAACAGCATCGATGGGTCTGGGCATGGTTTTTAATTGCCTCGAAAGGCGATGAACATTCACCTTCCTGAAACTGACTTCGGTCGGAAGAGGTATGTGGCGCGTTACCCGCCGTACACGGACTTCGAAGCTTTCACATTCGAACGGAGTTATCGGTAGGAATGACCGCTGTGGTTTTCCTGTGGCGCGAATCAGAGTCTTCATAGTATTGGATCCTTTCTAGTCAAGGGTGTGGGCGAGGCGCCGGGATTCTCCTCCACGCACCAGGTGGTGCGCGGGCCAGGCATCAGTGGGCGTAATATCGGGGCCGGGATTGAGTGTGAACCGGACGAGGTTTTTGAGATTCAGGATCGCGGTGCCACCTTGACACATGCGGAAGTGGACCGCTGCCGCCGAGAATAGCGTGCGTAACCGCTGCAGCCGTTCCGCCGGCAATCCCACCTTGATTTTCGCCGCGAGAAATATTCGGCTCCCGCCAGTCATCTCCGCTTCCACAAAGACCACGGCGAATTCGCCTGTCTGTTTCGGGCTGCGCCGGCGCTCCAGCCGCGCTGGGTCGTTGAGATGGCTGCGCTCCCGGAATTCGTCCTCGGACAGCTCGACCACGTCCAAAATATCGTCGGGATGTTTCCATGGAGGGGCATCTTTGGTGACCAGGTCCACCCGGTTGATCTGCGACGCGGCGAAGGTCGTCAGGGAATAATCGCCGGCAATCGTAATGATGTTTGTAGCGAACACTTTCGTGGACTGGATCCCCTTCAATATCGAAGCTACCAGCGCCGGGCTGTCCTGAAAGAAAGTCTCGATCGAACCTGACTGAGTATGAATTCGAATTTCCATATTGTGCATCTTCAAGTGTCCATTCCCCCTGTAATGCGCCGGATAGCTCTCGACGTTCGCCAAGATTCTTGCGCCACATTCGTAATGGCCGCTTTGGCGCTGGGGACTCGGTTCCTGTTCATATTGTTGAACGCAATTTGCGAACAGACCCGAGTTACGCAGGTAGGAGGCCAACCACCTCCTGAATGCAGAAAGTGCTGAGGTTCACCTGCTAACGGATCTGACGCGACTCGTGATGCAAGACTCGAAATTTAGAAGGTTCGAAAAAACAATCGCTCTTGCGCTCGATTGCTTTCGGGAACAGCGTGTCGCTCGACTCACGTTCTAATGGATCGGTCGTGCGGGAGATTTTGCAGTACCTCTCACGACAGAATCTTGCAGATTTCCCGCAGCTCCACCTGGAACTGCGCCAGGCAACCGGTGATGGACGTGAGACGACCTTCGCGCATATAGGTAAGTGGGACTCTGTGAGCGGTGCGGCAGGTTAGGAGGGTCTTCCCTTTGGGCGATGCATGTCTCCTAAAGAAAAGAGCCACGAGAGCTTGCGCTTTTCGACTTTCGCGGCTGCGCGCCTCGCAAAATCCGACCGGCGGATGTCGTGGACGATAACGACGCACCGCTCATCTACGGCACTGGCAATGCGGATCAGTTGCTGTGCTTCGCGCCGCGCAATTTCCACGCAGAGTATCGTCAGATTGCCATCTTGGGTCCGTCCTTCGAGTTCGGCGAGGAGAAAGTCCGCCGCGCGCAAGACCTCCGCCAACTCCAGTCCTTTGGGCTTAAGAAGAAACACCAATTGCTTGCCAAAGGCCAGCCGTTGCTCGATCAGCATTCCCAGGCAAGTTCCCGTCGCGAACCCCAACCCGTAGGCCAGAGCATACACGGGCTGGTTCATGTTCAGCAGGACCTTGGCAACGACGCTAATAAAGACAACCGCCTCGAAGAACCCGAGAACTGCGGCGAACGCGCGCCGGCCTTGGACGACCGAGACCATGCGGATGGTGCCCAAGGAAACGTCTGTGATCCGGGCCAGGACGATAAGCGAGAAGGTGGCGAATACAGTGAGGTTCATAGCACCTTATGGTTCAGGTCGCGGGCCTTTGCGTCAGGATCGGTTCGCTGCTTGCGAATCAGGCATGACCCCGGCCAAGATGGCGCGGCAAATGCCACGCCAGTGGAAGGCGAAGTGGATTGGGCCCCAACCACGCCCGGGTCATACCGCCAAAGTGAGCGGCAATCTGCCTGAAACAACCAAATCCGTCCGGTTCCCTAATCGACCAGGTTGAACTGTTCATATTCTCTCGAGGTTTCTTGTCCTGTTAAATCTGAGAATGACGCGCATTGTTTTGTGTCATTCATTCCCCAATGCGTTAGGGGCCGCTAACATTCGCCAAGGTTCTTGCCCTACATTTGCGACGAACACTCCAGCGGCCCTTGAATCCAATTCGCGTTCGTAGGTCTGAGGAAAATTGTTTGCTTGTAAAGGAGGCGCAAAGAGTCGGCGGTGGGCACCGGGTGTTTTGGGAGCTCAAGTCTCAAGCGCGTGGCGCCGGGTGATATGAGTTGAGTGGATTTGGTGCTCAGCTGTTCATCTCCTCGCACACTTGAATTCCAGGAAAAATCATGGCGAGCACGAATTTTGGCGAACCTCGCAGAACTTGTGTCGCATTACGGAGGGAATGGCCACGGAAAAACAATTGTTCGTTTTTCGAATACTCGAAATATCGAACAGACCCGATCGAATCGGACCCAAGTCGTTAATCGATGGGACTAAACAGGTTCGGCACTCTGCGAAGAGTTGGCGCGCCACCTGCGAAACTGGGGTTCTGTATGCGAATTGCATTCAACAATCTGAACGGACGCCGCGACTTCAAGGCCGGGAGGCACTTCGTCAAAGCTCGAGAAAACTTCCCGCTGCGATGAAAACGACATCCCGACAGAGGCCTCAAGGAGAGAGGACGAACATGTTGCCAGGATGCGCTTTGCCACCTCGCGACCGCGTTCTCGAGGTTGCTTGCGAACTGTTCGCTGAGGCTGGTTTTCACGGAGCGCATTTCCGGGAAATCTGCAAACGCGCCGGGACTAATGTCGCCGGGATTTGCTATCACTTTGAGAGCAAAGAGGGACTTTACCGGGCGGTGTTGATGGAGGCTGGCCGCGAGGTTTCCGATCGCCACGGGGGCTTCGCCCCGTGTTGTGCCGATTTGCCGCCTGACCAGAGACTCCTAAGACTCACCGAGTCTCTGCTGCAAAAATTCAGCGAACGACGGGCCTGGATTGCCAAGCTTCTGGCCCGCGAATTGTTGGAACCAGTGTACGGAGCCCACACCTACGTGGCCTCCGGCCTGGAGCGGGATTGCGTTCTGTTTCAGTCCGTAATGAGAGATTTGTTTGGCGCCAATCCCAGGCGCGAAGCAGTCCGGCTTCATGCGCTGCGTTTGATTGGCGAATGCGTTTTCTACTGTTTAGCCGCAGAGAACCCGAATCACCCCTTAACTCAGTTATCCGCGGCTTTCCCAAATCGAGCGGGTTTGGCCAAGTTTCTCACCGAACGTTCGTTAGCCGCTCTTCAAACAGGATCGACAGAATTCAAGATCTCCAATCTATGAAAACACAACCATCCATCTCGGCTGACTCGCGATCAGTGCAGACAGGGATAACAAATTCGTGGACGAAATGGCCCGTGCAGCTTCGCGTCAGCCGCTGGCAGCACGAAAGATTTGTCCCCTTAATCACTCGCGTGCGGGCAAAAGTGTCCGGTGGCGAATTGTTTCAAGTCGTTAGTGGGAATTGACCATGAAAATTCAAAGAGAGCTTATGATCCAAAATATTGATTCAAGGCCCGGACTGGTGAGCGTCGGAGCCAAAGTGCTCACTTTCTTGGGCGCGGTCTTAGCGCTGGGCGGCTGCGGCAAACCGGTTGCCAGGCCACCCGAAAAGGCTCTGGTGCGCACAGCCGTGGTCCGACCGATGGATAGTCTTCGCTCCGACGGGGAGGCTTCTTACCTCGCGCAAGTGAAGTTCGATCACGAAACGGACCTGAGCTTTAAAGTAGGTGGGATTCTGGTGAGCGTCGGACCGGCCACCGGCTCGGATTGGGATGAGGGAACCCCGGTGAAAGCCGGGACGGTGCTCGCGGAGTTGAAGCAGGCTGACTTCACTAATGCGTTGAACTCGGCTCGCGCACGCGCGGACCTCGCCAGTAAGACTCTCGAACGTTTTCGCAGACTGCGCGCCACCGACGCAATTTCGCAACAGGAACTCGACAGTACTGAGGCGGACTGGCGAACCGCGCAGTCCCAACTGGACCAGGCGGAGCAGAACCTTCGGGATTCGCGACTACTGGTCCCGAAAGATGGGGTGGTGCTGATGCGCTATGTCAACTCGCGCGTCACTGTGGCGCCAGGCCAGCGCGTACTGCGCTTTGCTGACACGAGTCTCATGTCCGTCGAGTTGGGATTGCCGGACCGGTTGATCGCCCGATTAACACCGGGCAAGGAGGTGCCGGTCGAAGTGTCAGGGCTCGAGGGCCTGCCGCCCTTTCACGGCCGCGTTTCAGAGGTGGGAGTGGCGGCTAGTACCGAAGGCCGGCTATTTCGCGTCGTCATTAAAGTCCCCAACCCTGATGGTCTGCTGCGTTCCGGAATGACGGCGCGCATTCACGTCGGCGACACGCCAGGGCAAAAAACGGACACGGTCTGTGTTCCGCTTTCGGCCCTGGTCACGTTGGTTCCCAGTGGACGTTCGGCGGGAAGTCGGTTGGGGGTCTTTGTGGCCCAGGATGGCAAAGCAGTAACTCGGGCTGTGAAGACCGGCGACATCCTTAATAGCTCCATTCTTATTACCGACGGGTTGCGAGCAGGTGAGCAGGTAGTGACCTCGGGCGCGAGTTTTCTATATGACGGGGCTCCGATCGAGGTCGCTACGGACGCGTTGGCTTCAAAGTAAACCACGAAAGAAGGATTTCGGATGTCAAAACAAGTTGCAAATGAAGTTGAGAAGGGCGGTCTCGCACAGTTTTGCGTTGAGCACCGGGAAGTGAGCTGGCTGGCGCTGATTGCCGTGCTGGTGTGCGGCGGTATGGCCTATACCAAGCTAGGCCAGCAGGAGGATCCCACGATTCCTCAGCGAACTGCCATGCTCGTCACGCAGTTCCCTGGCGCGACGGCCTCGAAAGTGGAGGAGTTGGTGTCCAAGCCCATCGAGCGCAAAATCAGCGAGCTCAAATCGATCGAGGAGATCAAGACCACCTCCCGGCCCGGCATCTCCACAATGACGATAAAGCAGCTTCCCTCATCCACCGCCACCATTGACCAGGAGTGGGACAAGGTGAGAGCCAAGATCCAGGAGGTGCAGTTGCCTGAGGGTACGCGCACGCCGTGGCTGAACACGGATTTCGGCAATACAATCACGCTGTTGTTTGGGTTGGTCAGTCCCCCGATCACCGACGCCGAGTGCGTCGCGCGGGCCAATCTGCTCCGGGAGCGTCTGGCCGAGCTTCGGAAGGGAGTTTGCTCAACGAATCACGCCGCCGTTGCTGCGTTCCTGCCATCGATGGATGAGAATTCCATCGAGGTGCTTCGCGGTCGCTTCGAGGTGGCGGCCCGCGCCGCCGGGCTGGCCAAAGAGGTGCGCACAACTCAAGGAAACTCTTTCATGCTGGCCGACCTGGACACTGCAGCGTGCCGGGCCGACCTGGAACACTTTGTCGACCAGTTCACCAGAACCATCATGGGCTCAGACCGTGAACTGTACCACCCGGATTTCACCCGGCCTATATTGCTGATGGGCGATGAGGATCCGCTCCTGCAAATTCGAGCCTCGGCTCCGCCGCGTTACAGTTATCGCACTCTCGAGTTGCTGGCGCGCGATTTTGAAGATGACCTCAAGCAAGTGGAGAGCGTCGGCAAAGTGACCAAGGTGGCCATCGTGCAGGAAACGGTCTACCTCCTGTTTTCGGACGCCAATCTGGCCGGTTACGGGCTGACTCCGGAGATGGTGATGAGTTCCATCAGCGCGCGCAACGCAGTAATTCCCGGCGGCACGATGCGAACCGAGGGACGCAATTTCCCGGTGCAGCTCTCCGGCGAATACAAAAGCGAACGGGACATGTTGGGGACTGTAGTCGGGTTGGGGCGAGGAGGCGCGCCGGTATATCTGCGCGACGTTTTTGACGTCCGCCGGATGTATGAGTCGCCCATTTCTTACAAGGCCGACGTGGTGGGGCGGACGGGCAAGGGCGCATCCTTGAATACGCGCCGAGCGGTGATGGTGGCTGTCGAGATGCGCGATGGCAAAATTATCCGGCACTTCAATGAGGATGTGAAGAAAGTGGTGGAATCCATGAAAGCCCGCATGCCCGAAGGCCTCGAGTTTCGCGTGCTGTCTGACCAACCCACGGCGGTCGAACATCGGATACATCATTTCGTTAGATGCTTTGTCGAGGCGGTCGTGATTGTGATTATTGTCGGCTTATTCCTGATGGATTGGCGTTCAGCACTGGTGCTGGCTACCGCCGTTCCGCTGACGGTCGCCATGACCTTAGTCGGGATGCAAATGCTGCATATCCCCCTGCAACAAATCTCCATAGCCGCGCTCATCATCG
Organism: Candidatus Limnocylindrales bacterium; assembly: GCA_035495315.1. Taxonomy (GTDB): domain Bacteria; phylum Verrucomicrobiota; class Verrucomicrobiia; order Limisphaerales; family UBA8199; genus DATJGF01. The sequence continues at coordinate 20,624 of DATJGF010000145.1, read as the reverse complement.
CATTGGGTATGCTGGTGGACGTGCCCGTTGTGGCTTCGGACGGCATCAACCGTGAACTGCATCTGGGCGAGCCGCGCTTGCGCGCAGCCTGGCTTGGGCCGCTTCACCTGCGGCATCCAATGGTGTTTGGCACGCTGATCAACATCTTCGCGTTCCTGCCATTGCTGTTGCTCTCCGGTGACAAGGGTGAGTTCATGAAGAGCCTTCCTACGGTAGTCACCCTGGCGTTGGGAGCCGCGTTCCTCGTCTCGATTACCTTCACGCCGCTGATCGGTTATTACGTACTGCGCGGTCAGAAAGGGTTTGACGAGGGCGGCGAAGTCCGGTCGTTTTTCCTCTTCCGCTATGTGGACCAGGGGCTGGCCGCCGTTTTGCCATACTATCGGGCCGCGCTCCAAGGTTCTCTTAGGCGCCCTTGGCTCGTCCTGGGCGTTGGTTACTCGGTCCTGGCACTGAGCTGCCTCCTGGTTCCGTTCCTGGGCGACCAGTTCTTCCCGCCGGCCGAGCGAAATCAATTGTTGGTGGATATCGAGGCGCCCTCAACCGACTCACTGACCAGCCTCAGAACGACCGTAGACCAGGCGGTGGAACTAATCAAACACCACGAGGAGGTCGTCAGCGCGGCGGTGTTTACCGGTGGTACTGCTCCCCGCTTCTACTACAACGTCGAACCCAAGGAGCCGGCGAATTATCTGGCCCAGGTTTTAATTAATACGCGGGACGACAAGGACGTTGCAGGTCTGCTCATCAAATTGCGAGGGGAGCTCGACCACTCAGTGCCTGGGGTGCGTTGCGTCGTCAAACAACTGGAACAGGGGCCGCCGGTGAAGGAACCGATTCAAATCCGCCTCAGCGGTGACAATCTCGATAAGTTGCGACAATTGGCCGACCTGACTGCAGCCCAGCTGCGAGCGGCCGGTGGGTACCACGTGTTCGACGACCTGGGGCTGCGCATGCCCAATATTCAGATCGATATTGACCAGGATCGCGCCAACTCGCTCGGTTTGAACAATCAACAAATCGGCGGCGTAGCCCAGTCCTCCTTCACTGGCTTAAAACTGTCGGAGTTGCGTGAGGGCGATCGCCTCATCCCAATTCTGGCGCGAGGCCGGATCGAGGATCGGAGCGAGGCCGAGAAAATTCGGGGCCTTTATGCCCCTACGCCGGACGGCAAATCCGTTCCCTTTGAGAGTTTCTCGACCATCAAAGTCCAGCCCGAGTTTGTCACTATCCCGCACTACAACCAGCTTCGCACCGTAACGGTCAAAGCCTACGCACCCTTCGGGGAGCTGCCTTCACAGATATTGGACCGTGCTCGACCAGGCTTGGCCAAAATTCACTTGGACCCAGGATACGAAATGAAGTTTGCAGGTGAAGACGAGGAGCTGCGCAAGAACCGAGCCGAAATGACGCAGGTGATGGAGATGTCCCTGGCGCTGATTTGCATGACCATGGTCCTGCAATTCAAATCTGTCATCAAATCTCTGGTGGTCATGCTGACAGTGCCACTCGGACTCATTGGTGCGCTGCTGGGATTAGCAGTGACACACTCGCCGCTCGGGTTCATGGCGCTGCTGGCGATGGTCAGCCTGGCGGGCGTCATGGTGAGCCATATCATCGTGCTTAGTGACTTCATCGAGCATGCGCGGGCTAAAGGTCTTCCGCTGGAACAGGCATTGGTCCAGGCCGGGTTGGCGCGATTGCGCCCGGTGCTCGTAACCGTCCTTGCCACCGTAGGCGGTCTTATTCCGCTGTTCCTTACCGGTGGTGCGCTCTGGCATCCGCTGACAGCAGTCCACATCTTCGGCCTGCTCCTTGCCACAGTGATGACCCTGGTCATGCTGCCGACTTTATACTACGTGTTTTGCGCCAAGCTGAAATTCATCAAATAACCACGACGCTTATGCTCCTCAATCTTCCAATTTCTAGCCTCAAACGGAGTAATAGAGTGATGCAGTCTCGCGACTCCAGCGCTCGCGCCCGGAGACTACAAACGCACAGTGCGCCAGCGCAGCCCGCCAATAGTCACAGCCTGCTGAGTCGAAGCATTAATGAGAAATGGCGATCAGGCATAAGCCGGGCGTTCAGTTTTGCATTGGCGGTAACGCTGGTTGGCTGTGCCGTCGGCCCGAACTATAAGCGCCCCGAGGTGAATGCGCCGACCGGGTTCCGCGCCGCCAATAATTCTTTTTCCACCAACTCGTTCGCGGACCTCCCGTGGTGGGGTGTATTTAAAGACCCAGTGCTCCAGGATCTTGTTCGCGTCGCGCTCACCAACAACTACGACCTGCGGATCATCCTCACTCGAATGGACCAGGCTCGTGCGCTCCAGATGCAAGCGCGCTCGCAATTCATGCCACAAGTGGACTATCAAGCTGAGGCGAGCCGCGGCCGGAATTCGTTTCTGACCGTTCCTACCCCAAACGGGGGTCACACTATTAATGGGTTTCTGGGCGGGTTTGAAGCGGTCTGGGAAATTGACCTCTGGGGTCGGGTCCGCCGGATGAACGAGGCGGCGCGCGCGAACTTTATGGCTACGCAAGAGGGGCGTCGAACGGTCATGATCTCCGTGGTCAGCGGTGTCGCGAGGGCCTACTTCGAGTTGCTGGAATTGGATGACCAGCTCACGATTTCCAGGCGCACCCGCAATTCCTACGAGCGGACTTTCAGGCTCTTTGACGACCAGCATGCAGCGGGGCTCGCTTCGAACCTGGAGCTGTCGCGCGCCAAACTGGCCCTGCACACGGTTTCAGCAAACATCCCGGAGCTCGAGCGACAAATCGGCCTCAAGGAAAACGAGATCAACACACTGCTGGGACGCAACCCGGGCCCCATTCCCAGGACTTCAACGCTCCTTGCTCAAGAGCTACCGGTTGAAATCCCCGTGGGACTTCCTTCCGCTCTGCTTGAGCGAAGGCCCGACGTTCGGATGGCAGAGCAAAAAGTCCGTGCCGCTAATGCCGAAATTGGCGTTGCGGTGGGAGACTTTTTCCCACGGATCGGTCTGACGGCATTTTACGGCGGTACCAGTACCGAGCTGCATAATCTGGTATCATCGGGCGCAAACGTATGGTCAGCTGCTGCAACCGCTGCTGGACCAATGTTCACAGGAGGACGGTTGACCGGGCGTTACCGCCAGAACAAAGCCGCTTGGGAGGAAGCGAAGCTTCAATACCAGGATACTGCTCTTGGCGCCTTCCGCGAGGTTTCCGACGCCCTCATATCCCACCGTAGATTTGACGAGGAGCGCGTTGAGCAAGCTGAGGCCGTTAACGCTGGTCGCGACGCCGTAGCAGTTGCGACTGATCGTTATAAGGAAGGCAAAGCGAGCTATTACGAAGTTCTTGAGGCTCAACAGCAACTCTTTCCAGCAGAAAACACGCTCTCGCAGATCGAGGCTGGGCGTCGGCTTGCGGTCGTTCAACTCTACAAGGCTTTGGGTGGTGGCTGGTCGCTCAAGGACTCGGAGTGGTCTGGGCTTAGCGCGCAGGTACCCTGATGAAGGGCGGGGCCAGGCGCTATTTCTGGACCACACTACAGGTGCACAGAGGCCATTGAGTGCGGCCTCATCCGATTCCGGGGCGTCCGTTATGATTGCATAACGGACGTCACTCGGCCTCGCTCCAGTGAGGGTCGTTGAAGTGGCACCTGACCGACAACGAGCGCACTAGGTTTGGCCGAGATTGGCACGCGCCGGACATATCCGAGGAATCGGATTAGTCTCAGACAGTGGACGGGCCTCGGTTTATTTCCTGCTTGTTTCAGTGCCACGAGGGTACCTTTGTCCATTTCCTTGCCGGTTAGAAAAGAAGCTTGACGCAATAATGCAGTTTAAGGTCAATCATCTCGCTTGACGAAGACCGCCCGCCAACTGCTTTCGGGGGTCACAAAAACCTCGAATGATGCTTCGCAGGCGTTAAGAGGGGTAAGTCTTGAGGAACCGTGCAATCTTTTCACGATTCTCAAGACTCGGTTTGTGTCTGCCCAGCTCCCAATCGACCAGGGTGGTCTTGTTTATACCGAGAATCATGCAGCATTGAACAGACGTAATCTTCAAATCGAACCGTCTCTTCTTAATCTGTTCGCCGACATGCCGGGGATAGGCTGGATAAAGTTCCGGTTTCCATAAGTAGCTGTCGTTCTTTGGCTTGACTTCGATCAGCCTCAAGTGACAAAAAGGCATCGTAGCCAACCGCTTCTGACGCGGGCCTGCTCGGCGGTAATATCAATCCCACTCCGGGAGAGATCTCGATTGCACATCACGGCGTGCTGTTCCTCGATGAGTTGCCCGAGTTCAAACGCAGCGTGCTGGAAACCATGCGCCAGCCGCTCGAAGAAGGGCGCGTCACCATTTCTCGCGCCGCCGGAACCATGACCTTTCCCTCTCAATTCATGTTGGTCGCCGCGATGAACCCAACGCCCGATGGAAAAATGCCAGCCGAGTCGCGCAGTTCGCCGCGCGAAATCCAAAGTTATCTCGGACGCATTTCCGGTCCACTCCTCGATCGCATCGACCTGCACATTGAAGTGCCCGCTGTGAAATTTCAGGACATCACCAGCGCGAGCAATGGCGAAAGCTCCGCGCAAATCCGCGAACGCGTCATTGCCGCCCGCCGCCGCCAGCAACTGCGCTTCAAAGACAAGCCGCGCATTACCTGCAACGCCCGCATGGGCAGCCGCGAACTGAAACAATACTGCACCTTGGACGAGTCCACGATGGAGTTGCTGAAGTTCGCGATGTCGGATTTGAATCTCAGCGCCCGCGCTTACGATCGCGTCCTCAAAGTCGCCCGCACCATCGCCGACCTGGCTGAGTCCGAACAAATCATTGGCGATCATATTTCCGAAGCGATCCAATTCCGCTCGCTCGACCGCCAGTTGTGGACGTGAGTGCTTCTCCTTAGCAAACCTTTTATTCACGTGCGCACCAGTGCGTTTTCCAGCGCAACCAATGACTTGAGAAATCGCAAGCCGTCCGGGTCCGCGTTGGATTTGTCCGTGAATCTGCGGGTGCCTGTCCGTAGTAGGGCGAATTGTGTGTATCACGGGGGTCGTGAGAGAGTAGGTTGCATCGAAGTCGGTTGACGATCGTTTTTGTGTCGAGCACCACTTTCATCTGTAGGTCAAGGACGCGAGAGATCAGTCGCGCGGAGGTCACAAGCTTTTGATATGTAGTTATGGGTATGAAGGGGATGATTTATGAAACGACTGCTGCTGGTGGATGATGACGCCGTCACGACTCGGGCCTACCGCGACCGGCTCTCGGCGCATGGATTTCAAGTAGCTACCGCGGCAAGCGGCGCCGCGGCCTTATCGCTTTTGGAGTCCGCAAAACCGGACCTGGTCGTGCTCGACCTGATGATGCCGGAGGTTACGGGTGTGGACGTGCTCAAGTTCGTTCGCGGACAGCCGAGGTTGGCGGCTACTCCGGTGGTAGTGCTCGCGAATGAGCTCCACAACGACGTGGGGCGGCATGCTGCGAGAATCGGCATTCAGAAGGCTTTTCGTAAGGACCAGTGCAGTCCAACAGTGTTGATGGCTGCTATCGACGAAATCCTCGAGCCGAGGGCTCTAGTGTCAGCCAGGCCATTGCAGCCATTGGCCGATCACGGAACGCCGCCGGATGCGCCTCCAGCACAGGCCACCGCAACGGATTGGCGCGATGACACGGTTCAAGGCGGCACGGAAGAAGGCGCGGCGGAAGCCAGGGCGGGTTTTCTGGCCGATGCTTCCGCGATATGCTGCGACCTTGGCAACCTGTCTGCGGCTCTCTTGTGCGAGCCCCTATCCGGGGCCGAGCAACAGGACCATTTACAGGACCTGTTCTTGAAGGTCCGTTGCTTGGCCCAGACGGCGGACCTGGCCGGGTTAGCAGTGCTGGCACAGGCAACAGCAGTGTTGGATGCCTTGTTGCAGGTGCTAATGGAGAATCCGGAGCAGCTTGGCACTTCCGCGCTGCGAACGGTGGACCGTTTGGTGGAAGTTGTCGGGCTGCTTTCACAAAAAACCGGCGAATCGGACGGCGGCACGCCGCTCTCGGCCCACGTGCTGGTCGTGGACGATGATCCGGTGGCCAATGAGGTGGTCGTGGCCGCATTGCGTCGGGCTCAGCTCAACGCGCGCAGCACTGAAGACTCCGTCGCGGCGTGGCAATGGATCAACAGCGAGCATTATGATCTGGTTATTTTGAGAATCGAGATGCCAGTGCTCAATGGATTGCAATTACGCGAGTGCCTGCGCGGTGTGCCGGGCTATGAGAGGACCCCCGTAATCCTGATCGCGGCACACGACGATCCGGAAATTCGGGCGGCGAGCGCTCTGATCGGCGCGGATGACCTGATTGCCAAACCCATCCTGCCTCAGGAATTGGCAGCCAGGGTCTTGATGCGTTTGGTCAGAACGCAAATGCAGCCGAGTTTGGGTTCTGTCGGGAAGATACGGGATAGGGGTCCTGAATCGACGGAATTGGCGGATGGTTGATGCCAGATAAAATAATCTCCAAGGACAACACAGTATGAAGTTTTTCAACAGCAGGCAAAATCAAGCGCAACTCCAGCCTAATGCCTCGGCCCCGTATTTGTGTCTGCGGTTGATGTCCTCCCGCAACGAAAACGAGGTCGACGAGGTTAGGAGGGAACTCCTCAAGGCCGGCATCGCTTCGGAGAAGCGTCGCCACCCCATAGCGGACGCGTTCGGCGTCAGCGGTGTGGAACTTTGGGTCCAGAATGAGCGGGACTTTTTCAACGCCACCAAGCTTTACGCCCGCGTCCAGCACCTGGCGGCTAACCGCCCGGAGGCGGCGGCCACCAGCCAGAAAGCAGACACGTCCCTGGGCTTTGTCGGCGGACCTAAGCTAAAGGCTGAAGCATCGGGTACCCCAAAGGATGCCAGTAAGGTTGATTCCAGGCCGGCGGTCAAGCCACGCTGCGCGGAATTGAAGCAAGCCAGTTCCTTGTTGCAGAAAGGCATCGAAGAGATGTTGTTGCGTGAAAGTGAGTTGGCGAGCGAATGCGCCTCGCTGCATAGTAAAGTCGAAGAGTTAACCCGCACCCTCGCCCAGGCTCAGGCTGACGCTGCCCGAGAGATCAAAAGCCACGAGGCAGCCGAACGCAACCAGGCCGAGCAGTTCACCAGCCTCCTCGCTAGCCTCGAGCGGGAGCGGCAGGAATGGCAGCAAAAACTGAAGTCCAGCGATGACTCATGCCAGCAAGCGAAGCAACAGGCCGATGCCTTGTCGCTGCTGCTGCAGACCCAGCAAGCAGTGGCCACGGCCCTCAAGAAAGAGCTCGCCGCGCTCGAACTCCAACGCGACGAGCAGGAACGAGCCTTGTCTGACGCTCACAAAGAGATAGTCGCGGAGCGGGAAGCCCGGGTCGCCGCCGAAGAGCGGGCTGGCTTTGTCGAGGAATCCCTGCAAACGCAATGGGTAGAACGTCAGGAGTTGGTGCGGCAAATTCAAGCCCACGCGGCGAGCCTCGGCTCGCTTCTGACGAGGTCTACATCAAAAGCAGTGGGCAGCGCTGGCGAACCGTGAAAACTCGCCGGGCAATCCCCCGCGGCGCCCCTCTGCAGCCCTGCAGCCATTAGACCATGGCGAATATTCTGCATCTGAAAGAGCGGCATGGCCCGCCGACCCTCACGGATGAGTCGCCGCTGCCCGCTGAGTTTGACACTGGCGTCCTCGAGCGAACAGCGCAGCTCCAAAAGCTGAATGAAGAATTAGAAGCCTTCTCCTACTCGGTTTCCCACGATGTTAGCGCGCCCTTGGCGCAGATTCAGGCTTATCTGGCCTGTTTGGAAAGACACGCCGGCGCAAAGCTCGACGACGTTTCCCAAAAATACCTGGCCGGCATCCAGAGCTGCGTCGACCGCAGTTTTCGCTTGACGCAGGACTTGCTTCGCCTGGCGAGGATCGCTCGAACTGAGTTGTTGTATCGCCGGGTCGATTTGAGCCAGATGGCCTGGGACATCGCTGCAGAACTCTCAGCCCGTGCTCCAGCGCGCCGAGTCGAATGGCTCATCGCTTCCGCCCTCGAGGTCGAAGGCGACCCCGGGCTGATTGAGATCCTGATGAACAATCTTTTGTCCAACGCCTGGAAGTACACCGCGCGCTGCTCGCTGGGTCGAATCGAGTTTGGGGCTGTGCTCCAAACCGAGGGATTGGTTGAATACTATGTACGAGACAACGGCGCGGGTTTCGATATGGCCTCAGCCGGCCGGCTCTTTCAGCCGTTCGAACGTCTCCATACCGAGGAGGAATTCCCTGGCGCGGGCATCGGGCTGGCAACGGCCCGACGCATCATCCAGCGTCACGGAGGGCGCATCTGGGCGGAGGGCGAAGTGGGACGAGGCGCGATTTTCCATTTTACGTTTGGCCCTAAAAGCGTGCTCAGCGATCGGAAAACGCCTGCACATTACCTCTCGGGGCCAGGTGAGTTGGTCGAACAGGGGGCTCGAACCCTTCGGTGACAAGGCAGAGTTAGAGCGGAAAAGCGGCATCGGAAGCACGGCAACAACAGCGTCGCCGGCGCATTGGCCCATAGCGTCCGAAGCAATCCAATTCCCCTCGCTCGACTGCCAGTTGTGGAGGTGACCAAATCCCAGTGTACAAATCGCGCCTCGGATGAGGCCACCCTCGAACTGCTCGAGCTCGAGCAATGACCCCACCCTCAGCGCTCCGCCGGCAGCCGCGTCCGCAAGGCCCCCCCGCACCACCGTGGACCTTGCCGGGACCGCAACGACTGCGGGCGACTTTGATCTCTACCCCCCAGCGATCAAAAATCATAATGACAGCATGCACCTGTTTTGCCTGGGGTGAATTGTTCGAAATCTACAATCGTCCCCGCCCACCGGGTATCCCCAAAAGTGTGGATACCGCAGCCCGCTCCCCCCTGCTTTAATGCCCTGACTCGAATTCCCAAAGTCTGTGTCCTTTTCAACCGGAGGCCTCCGTGTTATTACGTGACCTATGCTTTTCCACCGCGCGCACCTGGTGCTCCTCTCAGCGCTGGGGTGGGGACTTCCTCTCCCGCTTTGCTGCGGAGCTGTTCCGGCCTACCAACCCGTCGTTTCTTACAGCCTCAAACAGCTCACCACCCAGGACGGCTTGCCCCAAAACACAGTTCGGTTCCTCGTTCAGTCTCGCAACGGTTACCTCTGGATCGGCACCAGCGCCGGATTAGCCCGCTACGACGGCTTGAACTTCACCGTCTACTATAATGAGTTCCTACCCGCCGCCGGCGGCGACCCCTGCATTTGGGACCTCGGTGAAGATGGCACAGGCAAAATCTGGGTCAGAACCGCTGACGGCCTCGCTTGCTTCGATCATGGCGACTGGACCGTCTTTCCAACCGGCCACGCACCGCTCCAAGCCCTCATCTATGGCTCGTGCGCCAGTCACACTCGCGGGATCTGGCTCGCCATGGCCGATGGCTTGAAGCTCTTCGACGGCCACATCCTCAAAACCTACACCGAAAGCGACGGCTTGGTGGATTGTCGCTGCGGCCCCGTCATTGAAAAAATCAACGGTGATCTTTGGCTCAGCTTTGCAGCCTGGTCCGGCCATCCCCGTTGGCAGCGCCTCGCGGTCAAAACCGGAAAATTCGACCCTGTCGAAACCCTCCTCCCGGGATTGAATCGCATCCCCGACCTCCTCCTCCCCTCAGCAGGCGGAGGCTTTTGGCTCTGTGACTCAAAACGCTTTGCAAAGACAACCGCCGGCCCGATCGCATACCAACCTCTCCCCGAAGGTCTCGAAGGAGGCCGCATCACTCACGCCTCCGAAGACAGCTTCGGTGCATTCTGGTGCATAACCGAAGCTTGCCCCCGCGTCTTTCTCCTCCGCACCAACGGGCCCGCACAACTCGACGTCCCCGACCTCCCCTCCCGCGATTTGCGCTGCATTCTCGCCGGTCAGGACGGCGTCGTTTGGGTCGGCACTGGCGACTCCGGACTGATCCAACTCAGGCCACGCCCCTTCAACTCAATTCTCACCACCAACAGCCTCGGCGAAAAAATTGAAGTCTTCTCCATTTGCACCGGCCTCCACGATCGCCTTTGGTTCGGCACCAGCGAGGGCCTCTTCCGCTTGCAGGACGGCCTCCTCTCCAAATTCACCAATACCTGCCTCAACCCCGGCATGCAGCTCGAACATTCCGTCCGCGCCGTCCTCGAAGATCGTGCCGGCACAGTCTGGTTCGGCGTCAAAAATGAAGGCCTGAAGGTCTTGCACGACAGTCAGTTCACAAGTGTCCCTGATGCGGCCTGTGGCTGCTCCAATAGCTGGACCGCCTCCAGCCTCCTCGAAGACAGCGCCGGTCAGCTCTGGATTGGCTCGGAGGCCGGCCTCGTTTGTCGCTCCACCGACGGCCGCTTCACCCCGGAGCTGCGTCTCCCCAACATCCGAATCACCGGCATTCAGCAGGCACACGACGGCGCCATTTGGGTCGGCACCGAAGGCGCCGGCGCCTACCGCCTTGCTGGCAAAGACCGCGTCCAGTTTACCAAACAAACCGGCCTCTCCAGTGACTTCGTTTCACCCCTCCTGGCTGAAAACAGTGGCGCTGTCTGGCTCAGCACCCCCACCGGTCTGAACCGGCTCGGTCCCCACAACCCCCAACTCGTCATCACGCGCCACGGCCTGCCCGATAGCGCTCTTTATTCATTGGTTGAAGATCCAAACGGATTTTACTGGGCAAGCTGCAATCGCGGCGTTTTCCGCATTCCTAAAAACCAGCTCAACGCTGTCGCCGGCGGCTCCGCCAACTGGGTCAATGCCGTCTGCTTCGCTGAAGCCGACGGCCTCGCCTCCACCGAGTGCAACGGTGAGTGCCAGCCTAACGCCACCATCACCGCTGACGCCCGGCTGTGGTTCTCCACCACCCGCGGTTGCTCCACTATCGACTCCAGGAACGTCGTTTCAACCGAGGTGCCTGCAGCGGTCGTCGTCGAGGAAGTGCTCGTCGATGACCAACTCACCTTCAAGGACGGCGCCTTTACCCGCGAGGCCACCAATTTCACCCAGGGCGTCTTGGCTCGCTTCCCGGCCGGCCGTGGCCGGGTCGTCGAAATTCGCTATACCGCCAACAGCTTCCTCAATCCCAAACGAGTCTCCTTCGCTTATCAATTGAAAGGTCACGACACTTCCTGGCGCGATGCCGGCCCTCGCCGCGTCGCCTTTTACACCAACCTCAAGCCCGGGCGCTATAACTTCGAAGTCAAAGCCCGCAACGAACACGGCGCCTGGAGCCCGCAGGTCGCTGCCTTTGCCTTCTCCGTCGCCCCGCATTTCTGGCAAACTTCCCAATTCTACATCGGCTCGGGCTTAATCATCATTGTCCTCGCAGTTGCCGTGCAACGATACCGATTGCGCTGGCAACATCGCCTCCTCAAACTCGAAGAACAACGGGCCCTTGCCAACGAACGCTCCCGCATCGCTCGCGACCTCCACGACGATTTGGGCACCGCCTTGACCGGACTCGCTCTGGAACTCGACCTCGTCGGTCGTGACACCTCCGACAAACCGAGTTTGGCCGTCCGCCTCTGCCAAACCGCTCAACGCACGCGGGATCTGGCCGAACGGATGCGCGAAGTCGTTTGGACCGTCAATCCCCGTTGTGACACCGTTTCCAGCTTCGCCGATTTTCTCGAAGCCCAGGTTGAACAGTTCCTCAGCGCGCGCGACATCCGCATCAAGCTGGATTTTCCCGAAGACATTCCCCCCATTCCCCTCGACGCCAAGGCTCGACATCACCTCGCCCTCAGCGTCCGCGAAGCTTTGAATAATGTCATCCGCCACGCCGACGCTAAAGAAGTCACCGTCAGCCTCGAACTCACCGTTCAAATCTTGGCCGTTCGCGTGCGAGATAACGGCACCGGCTTCCTCCCCGCCGAGGAATCCGGTCACGGGCTCGCCAATTTGCGCGCCCGTATGGAAGAAATCGGTGGCACCTTGCAGTGTATATCCGCTCCCGGCGAGGGCACCATCATCAGCTTCGAGCTCCCCTTGACCAGGGGGCAACCACGACGAGAGGTCAAATGAGCGTGCGCGTAGCCATTGTCGAAGATGACGCCGCAGTGCGGGAAAACCTCGCTGCGCTCATCAACGGCGTCTCCGGCTACTGCTGTGTCGCTTGTTGTGCAACCGCCGAGGAGGCATGGCGGAGACTCCCAGGCGCCGTCCCGGAAGTTGTCTTGATGGATATCCATCTGCCGGGGCGCAGCGGAATTGAATGCGTCGCCCGCCTTCGCTCCATAATCCCCCAGGCCCAGGTCATCATGCTCACCGTCGAAGAAGATGCCGAACAGGTTTTCGAATCCCTCAAGGCCGGTGCCACCGGTTACCTCGTAAAACACGTCGGACCCGATAAGATTCTCCAAGCCATCGACGAAGTCCACCACGGCGGGGCCCCGATGTCCGGTCAGATCGCTCGCAAAGTCATCAGCACCTTCCGCCAACCCTTAAAACCCGGTGACCAGGATTCGCCCCTCTCCGCCAGGGAGGAACAGGTTCTGCGTCTGTTGGCCAAAGGTCATCGCTCCAAAGAAATCGCCGACGAGCTGGGCATCGGCCCAGCCACCGTCAATACCTACGTCCGCCACATTTACGAAAAACTCCATGTCCGTTCCCGCGCCGAAGCCGTAGCTCGATTCACGAGTCGTTAAACATGTCCACTGCAGGATTTACTCGGACAGCGTCCGCAGGGCCTGTGGACTAAACCCGAATTCCGAAAGCCGAGCTCGCCTGCGAAAAACGTTTGGTCGAGCTCACCGCGCGCAGGGTTGGTTCGATGCTGTATTTGCTTGACTGCAGGGATCCACAAATCTAATAAAATACTCAACTAGCCCATCCTATGCGTGCATTCGGCGCCTTATCCTCGAGCCGTCTGTACACGGTCATCACCCTGGCCGCCGTGCATTGGGCTTTTTCTGCCCCCGGCGCTTTGCCCGACTGGAAATCATATCCGGGCTATCGAGGGCGTCCGCTGGTTATCCCCCAGGGAGGACACACCGGCTTCAGCGTCGTCGATCCAAATCACTCGGGCATCAGTTTTAGCAACGTCCTCTCAGCAGAACTGCTGGAGAAGGATTCATCACTCGTGAGTGGTTCCGGCCTGGCACTTGGCGATATCGATGGTGATGGCCGTTGCGACATCTACCTTTGCAGTCTCGCTGGCTCCAACGCCCTCTATCGTAACCTCGGCGATTTTCGCTTCGAAGACATCACCCAATCCGCCGGAGTAGCCTGCCCCGGCCAGATTTCGCGCGGCGCAGTCTTCGCCGATGTTAACGGCGATGGCACCTTGGACTTACTAGTCAGTTCGCGCGGCGGCGGCACACGCTGTTTCTTAAACGACGGCAAAGGCCATTTCCGCGATGTGACGCCCGCCTCTGGTTTGGCAACCAACACCGGCAGCCTTTCGCTGGCGCTGGCCGATGTCGATGGCAACGGGACGCTGGACCTGTTCGTCGCCAATTTCGGTGTCGGTTCCGTGTTACGCGATGGCGGCACTGTAGCCACCCGTGTCGTCAATGGACAGATTGTCGTTGCCGGACGCCATGGTAAGCGGGTCAAGTACATCAACGGCAAGTTTGTCGAGTTCGGCGAACCGAGCGAGTTGTACTTGAACGACGGGCAAGGGCATTTCACTACTGCGTCATGGGAGAACGGCACCTTCCTCGACGAAACCGGAAAACCGGCGGTCAAGCCGTGGGACTACAGTCTGGCCGTCCAGATGCGGGACCTGAATGGTGACGGTTGGCCGGACATTTATGTCTGTAACGATTTCTTTACCCCGGACCGCATCTGGTTAAACGACGGACGGGGCCGCTTTCGAGCGATTGAACCATTGGCCATTCGCAAAATTCCATTTGCCTCGATGGGAGTCGATTTTGCCGATATTGACCGTGACGGTTATATGGACGGCTTGGTCGTTGAAATGTTGGCGCGCGATCCCAGCACTCGTCTCAAACAGCAAACACCCGATGAACCGCGTCCGCCAGTGATCGGGTTGGGTGATCGGCCACAAACCGGCCGCAACGTATTGCTCCACAATCGCGGGGATGGGACCTATGCCGACATCGCCGAATTCGCCGGTCTGGCTGCGACGGATTGGACCTGGATGCCTCTCTTTCTCGACGTCGATCTCGATGGCTTGGAAGATGTGTTGATTGCCAACGGACAAACCCACGACCTCCAGCACCTCGACAGCATTGACCGCAGCCACATGAGGGATCCCCGCGCTAGCCGTGCCGGTGCCGCCACGTTTCCAAAAGTCGCCACGCCCAATTACGCATTCCGCAACCTGGGCAATCGCACGTTTCGCGAATGCCGGGACGAATGGGGCTTCAACTCGACTCGTGCGTGCACCAGCATGGCGCTGGCGGATCTGGACGGAGACGGTGCCTTGGATGTGGTCATCAATTGCCTTAACTCGGGCGCCCTCATCTACCGCAACGTGACCACAACGCCCAGAATTGCCGTCCGGCTCGCAGGACGCCCGCCTAACACTCAGGGTATCGGCGCGATGATCATTGTGCGTGGCGGGGCCGTGCCATTCCAGAGTCAGGAGATTCTGTCCGGAGGTCGTTTCCTGGCCGGCGACGACGCCATGCGCGTTTTTGCGGCAGGGAGCTTGACCAACCGTCTCTTAATCGAGGTCAAGTGGCGCAGCGGCCGCTGGAGCCGCGTGAAAGACGCGCTCCCAAATTGGCTCTATGAAATCGACGAGACCGGGGCGCTGGAGGAAAGTCCGATTGTCGCGGCCTCAACCAACTCCGCGTTATTCGAAGATGTGACCGAACAGCTCGGACATACTCATCATGAGGAAGCGTTCGACGACCTCGAACTACAACCCTCATTGCCAAAGCGCTTCAGCCAACTCGGGCCGGCGGTCGCCTGGTACGATTTTCGAAATCGCGGCCAGGAAGATCTTCTGATTGGCACCGGCCGAGGCGGATCGTTGTCGCTGCTAAGTTGGGATGGAAAGAGCCGCTTTAATCAAGTCGCTTGCGAAGGGTGCTCGGGCATGGCCGATGATACGGCGGGTCTCGCCGCAAGCTCTGTCGCTGGAAAGCGCCTTTTGTTGTTGGGAATAACCGGCTATCAACAAACCAGCGCTGCCGGGTGTGATCTTCTTCAGCTCAGCAAAGGGTCTGACACTGGCATCTCGCTTTTGCCGGGGGCTCGGGCAACTCGACTTGGCGCCTCTGTTGGACCGATTGCTACGGGTGACCTGGATGGTGATGGCGAACTGGAGGTGTTCGTAGGCGGGCGTCTGATTCCGGGGCATTACCCCGAAGCAGCACCGTCATTCATTCTGCGACAACGCGAGGGGACTCTCGTGGTCGACCAAACGCTCAGTTCAGCCCTGGCGCATGTCGGATTGGTTAGCGCAGCCGTATTCAGTGATTTGGACGGAGACGGTCGACCGGAGTTGATCCTGGCTTGTGAGTGGGGGCCGCTGCGCGTTTTTCATTTCGCCAATAGCCGGCTTGAGGAGACAACATCTCAACTCGGGTTATCGAGCTATACCGGTCTTTGGCAGAGCGTAACCACGGGCGACCTCGACGGTGATGGGCACATGGATATCATTGCGGGGAACTGGGGCCTCAACTCATCCTACCATTGCGATCGGAAGCATCCGCTGGTGGCCTATTATGGTGACTTCAATAACGACGGCGGAGTCCAGGTCATCGAAACCTGTTACGACGCATCGGAAACTCGACTCCTGCCCAGGTCCCATCGCCAGGACTTGGCCCGCGCCATGCCTTTCATCCTCGAACAGGCTCCCAACAACGACACCTTCAGTTCGATGGATATCCAGCAGCTTCTTGGTCCCCGATTTCAGAAAGCAAAAAAGCTTGAGGCCAATACGCTCACTTCTGCCGTTTTCCTCAACCGGTCGGGAACATTTGAACCGGTGCCGCTGCCGGACGAAGCGCAATGGGCTCCCGTTTTTGGCATCTGCGTCAGCGACTTTGATGGCGACGGTTCTGAAGATGTTTTTCTGGCCCAGAATTTCTTTGGGACACCGTCCGAGAGCTGCCGTTTGGACGCGGGACGTGGTTTGTTATTGCTGGGTGACGGATATGGCGGCCTTCGAGCCATGTCAGGAAACCAGTCCGGGATCCGCCTGTATGGAGAACAACGCGGTTGTGCGTGCGCAGATTATGATGGTGATGGGCGAGTGGATCTCGCCGTCGCGCAAAACGGAGCGGCAACTGGTTTGTTTCACAATGTCGGCGCCAATCCTGGCTTGCGTTTGCGTTTACGAGGTCCCGCCAGCAATCCGGACGCCATTGGCGCGGTGTTCCGGATGTCCAATGCCGGACGACTGGGGCCTGCCCGAGAACTTCATGGCGGCGGCGGCTATTGGTCGCAAGACGGCTTGATACAAGTCCTGCCCATCCCCACCGCCGAGCCGAAAATCTGGATCCGCTGGCCCGGTGGCAAAACTGTTTCCCATCCGCTCCCTGCGCACGCACACACGATTGAAATAACCTGGGATGGAAACGTAAGCGGTATGCCTTAGAATAGTACCGATGAAGGAAGCGTGGGCTGGTGCTGAAGTCGCACGGAAAGGTGAGTCGACCCACCAACATCCAGCCCGCGCACAAATTCTCAGTTCTAGCTACATACATCCTCAAACCGGGCCAGACTCCTCGAAATGAATCGGCAAGGAATTGGATGGTTTGTGAACATACATGGCTAAACCATATTTCATGCCGATTTGGGATTCACTTGAATAACGAGGACGGATTACAGCAAAAGACACCAAGGTGCCCGCAAATTGGAAAGGTGAAGCAAGCTGTGTCCAATTTTGAGCAAAGGCTCAATTGGCCTCCAAGCTGCGTGATAGTGCCTACGGGTTTGGCTGAATCCAACACGGGGATATTTCCTAGTCGATCCAGAAATATCTGCTTAGCATCCGACCCATATGAGCACCTCCGGGATGAATACCGCCAATGACATCAGCACAAGCGCGCGAGCGCATCCTTGGAGCCTTCGCATTTTCTTCTGGTCCCTTACCTCGGCGTTGGCAGGATTTCTTTTCGGATTCGACACCGTCGTCATTTCCGGTGCGGAACAGAAAATCCAGGCACTTTGGGGGTTGAGCCCAGGGGTCCATGGCATCGCAATGGGGGCGGCGTTGTATGGCACAGTTTTAGGATCCTTGGTAGGGGGAGTGCCGACTGATCGATTCGGCCGCAGAAAAACACTGCTCGCGATCGGCGCGCTTTTTATAATCTCAGCCCTCGGCTGCGCGTTTGCGACGGGTGTCTACTCCTTTATCGCAGCCCGATTCCTGGGCGGGTTGGGCATCGGGATTTCCACAGTTGCCGCGCCGTTGTACATTTCGGAAATCGCGCCGGCGGAGCAACGCGGCAGGCTGGCGGGGATGTTTCAGTTCAACATAGTGTTTGGGATTGTCATCGCATTTCTATCAAACGCGCTGCTGGCGCCAATTGGCGAAAATGCATGGCGCTGGATGTTGGGAGTGGCAGCTTTTCCATCGATTCTTTACACCGTCATGTGCTTTGGGCTCCCAGAAAGTCCGCGCTGGTTAATCGGACGCAAAGGAGACCGCGCTTCAGGCCTGAAGGTCCTGCAGCTAATTCAACCCGACAGCTCAGCGTCTGAATTGGAAACCAAAGCGGATGAGATCCAGGCCGCCTCCGCTCAAAACGTCACTACGGAGCGTTTCTGGACCCGGCGCTTGCGTGT
Organism: Candidatus Limnocylindrales bacterium; assembly: GCA_035495315.1. Taxonomy (GTDB): domain Bacteria; phylum Verrucomicrobiota; class Verrucomicrobiia; order Limisphaerales; family UBA8199; genus DATJGF01. The sequence goes on along the minus strand of DATJGF010000145.1, from coordinate 2,899 downwards.
GCCGATCCTGCTGGCATTTCTGGTGGCGTTCTTTAACCAACTGTCGGGCATCAATGCTATCCTTTACTTTGCGCCTCGGATTTTTCAATTGACGGGTCTGGAGGCCAAAGCGGCTTTGCTGCAATCAGTGGGGATTGGCATCACCAATCTTATTTTTACCTTTGTCGGTTTGTGGCTCATTGATCGACTCGGCCGGCGCACGTTGCTTTATATCGGCTCGTTTGGCTATATCGCTTCGCTCGGACTTACCGCGTGGGCTTTCTTTACCGGGCACTACAGCATCGTGCCGGCCTGCATTTTTGGGTTTATTGCCGCACATGCGGTCGGCCAGGGCACCGTAATCTGGGTGCTGATTTCAGAAATTTTTCCCAATCGCCATCGGGCGGAAGGGCAGGCGCTCGGCAGTTTCACACATTGGATGTTCGCCGCGTTGTTGACGACGCTGTTTCCGAAAATGGTCTCCGCCTTCGCGCCAGGTTACATCTTCCTGTTTTTCTGTGGAATGATGGTGCTGCAATTAATTTGGGTAAAGACGATGGTCATTGAGACCAAGGGCGTGCCGCTCGAGCAAGTGCAGAAACGTTTGGGTATCTCGTAACATGGGCTTCAAGGTCATTGGCCTGGGAGAGGTGTTGTGGGATTTGCTGCCTGGCGGGCGACAACTGGGAGGCGCGCCTGCCAATTTCGCTTTCCATGCCCAGGCGCTCGGCGCGGACGCGCGGGTCATCACTCGGATCGGCAACGATCCTCTTGGCCAGGAAATCCTCTTACGCTTTCAGGCGATGGGTTTCAGCACGAACACGGTTCAGGTGGATGAAAGCACGCCGACCGGAACCGTGACCGTAAGCTTGGATAGTAAGGGGGTCCCCACGTTTGTGATTCATGAGAATGTAGCCTGGGATAGGCTGGAACTTAGCGATGCCGCAGTTGAGGAGGTGAAGGGGGCGAATGCGATATGTTTCGGCAGCCTAGCGCAACGGGATCTGATTTCCCGTGCGACGATCCAGGCCCTGGTCGCAACTGCGTCAAGTGCAGCACTGCGGGTTTTCGATGTCAATCTTCGTCAGAATTACTATTCGCCGGCCGTTATCAAGCAATCACTGCGACTGGCAAATGTCTGCAAGCTGAATGACACGGAACTGCCCATCGTGGGCGAACTAGTCGGGTTGGGCGGGTCCACCGAAAAACAGATTGAGGCTCTGGCGGAGCGATTCGGATTACAGCTAGTGGCGTTGACGCGCGGTGCCGAAGGCAGCTTGCTTTATCAGGATGGGCGATGGTCGGAGCAAATTCCGAAACCGACAGACGTCGTGGATACGGTAGGAGCCGGAGATGGTTTTACCGCCGCGCTGGTGATGGGGCTGTTGAATCGAATGGATCTCGACGTGGTGCACGCGCTCGCAGCAGAGGTGGCGCGCTATATCTGCTCAGCTCACGGAGCAACGCCGGATTTGCCTGAGCATCTTGGCAGCAAATTCCTGCAGCACTCAGCCACTAAAAGCGATGCGTCTTGATTTGTAAACCGGCGGCAGCGGTGTAAGGGACTCGGAACTATTGATGGGCTAGGGCTTCGGCCAAATGGGACTGCATCCTGGTATCCCCGGGCCTCAGCTGCAGACCTGAAGCAAACTGGGAGGCAGCTTCCCGCGGTTTATTGCTGCCGAGCAAGGCGAGTCCGAAATTGAGACGAGCCTCTGGATTTTGCGGGGAAAGGCGAACGGCTTCGGCGAAATGCTCCAGGGCCTGCGTGGTGTTCCCCAGATTACTCTCAGCTATGGCCCAATTCATGTGCGCTTCGGCGTAGCGAGGGTTGAGGCGCAAGGCTTCAGAGAATTGAGTGATGGCCTCGGCGGGCTTGCTTGCGGTCAAGAGGACGGTTCCCAGATTGTAATGCGCTTCGGGCCAGTCAGGCTTAAGCCGCACCGCCTCGCGGAAACGATCTAGCGCTGGCTGCAACTGGCCTTGAGTGAGCAGCGCTTTACCAAGGTTGTTGTAGGCCCGCACAAAACCTGAGTCATCCTCCATCGCCTGGCTAAGACACCTTGCTGCCTCCTCCGTTCGACCCAAATCCAGAAGAATAGTCCCGAGATTATATTGGCCTTCGACGTAATGGGGCGAAAGGCGAACGGATTCGGAGCACAAGACCAAGGCTTTGTCTTTTTCGCCGAGATCGTCATATGCATTGCCGAGGTAATTGTAGGCGACATAATTGCCGGGCGCCACTTCAAGAGCATGTTGGAAAAGTTTGACGCCATCATGCCAGTAGCTTAATTGGGTCTCGGTAAGGATCAGACAGACCAGCAGCGTAGCCGATCCAGCGCCAGCAAGCACTGGGAGACGAACGCCGAACGAGCGGCGAACTTCGGCCATGGACCACACCAGGAGCACGAATAACCCAATGCTTGGGATGTACATGTAACGATCGGCGATGGATTGCGAGCCGACCTGGACGAGGCCTATGGCCGGGACCAGCGTGCCGAGAAACCAAAGCCAGCCGAAGATCATGTACGGACGCCGGCGAGCGTTCATAACACAGGCGACAGTTACCGTGATGAGCACGGTTGCGCTCAGGAACACCAACGTAAGCGGCCAATGTGCCTGGTAAGGGTAGAATGGCGAAAGATTTAAGGGCCAAAGTGTCTTGAGGAGATAGCGAACGTAAGCCACCACCGCATTGCTGATACGCATAGAGAGCGGAATAACTGTGATGGAGGAGACAGCGCCTCCAGCCCTTTGTGCAAGGAAGGTCACGATGCTCGCAGCAAAAGCCAAGAAAAGGAACGGGAGTTTTTCCAGAACCAAGCGCCAGAGATTTGGGATTTGAAATTTGAGATTTGAAATCTGAAAGCGTTGCAAAGGCCAAAAGTCCAGCAGCAGAAGAACGCCAGGCAAAGTCACG
>DATJGF010000144.1:0-7658 GCA_035495315.1 Candidatus Limnocylindrales bacterium | reverse complement strand
CCCGACCAGTTGTGGCCGGCACCGTGGACGGTCCATTGCTCCATGAAGGTATGGCCGCTCGGATCCTGGTAGAGCGCGCAGGAGTAAGCCCTTCCGCCAGCCACCTGCCCTTGACACCGCGTCACGCGCGGTTGGTCCGCTGCGGCAGCCCACTGGCGGATGAACTCCTCCGCGTTGCGTGGGTGGACGGTGGAATCGTGATCACCCTGGAATAGGATCAGTGGGATGGCGCGACTCGGAGCACCAGACCCGACGCCCAGACCGCCGCCTTGCATGGCTTGCAGCGCCGACGGCAGATCGTGCGCACTGCCCGGGGCCAGCCCAGAGTGCACTCCGACGGCCGCATAGATGTCGGGGTAGGCGGCCGCCAGAATGGCGGCCATCGCTCCACCGGCCGACAGGCCCGCTATATAGACCCGCTCGCCATCGACGTGGTGCTCGGCCATCACCTGGCGGGTGATACCGGCGATGAGCGCAGGTTCGCCCTGAGCTCGCTTTTGGTCTTTCGGCTGGAACCAATTCCAGCACCGGGAATTGTTGGCTGCGGCGGCCTGCTCCGGATAGACAACCAACAGCCCTTCCGCCTCCGCCAGGAAGTTCATGCGGGTGCCGGCGGCGAAGTCATCAGCGTTCTGGGTGCAGCCGTGGAGCATCACCGCCAACGGCAGAGGCTGACCGTGGTATCCGCTGGGGAGGTAGAGCTTGTAGGCACGCTTGCCAGCCTCGCCGGTGTAGGTTCCGGCCGTCCACTGGCCACCGGCCGGAGCGACCACCTCCGCCGGAAACTGCCGTCGGGAAGGGCCGTGCGCGGGGAGCTTGCTTAGAATGTCGGGCATCGGTAGCCCAGCCAGAGAGGTGACGTCCAGCGGAGCGAAAGGAGAGACGTGCACCCGGTGGAGGGTAGCGTCGCGGCCGGTTTCGGGCTGCGCTGGCAGTTTCTCGCCGGTTTGAGCTCCGACGACCGGATGCGGCTCGGGTGCCGGGGCCTCGCTGGCGCTGCCCAAGGTGACCTCAATTGGCGGCACATCCACGAAGCGCACGCTTACGCCACCGGGAGCTGACCCGATCGCCAGGCTGCGTCGGATAAGTGCCGTGGCCTCCGCCAGCCGTCCTTCACGTGTTAATCGCGCTGCCTCATTGATCTCGTCATTCATAAGTCTTTCTTTGGTCCCAGGCCGCTGCTCCTCGAATGTCGCCTTCACTCGCGGGCCTATGACCGTTCATCGGAGTCGGCTGGCCAAGGCCCGTTTGACCGCGTCGCTGGCATGGAAAGCTCCCAGCACGGATATTTCATCGATCGTTGCCAGTGCCAAGTCGGGCGGAACGTCCTCCGCAATCGTGGCCAGGCCCAGAACCCGGATCTGCAGCTTTTGGCCGGTGGCCAGGACGGCCTCCAGGTCCTTGCGAGTGTAATGCTGAAGGCCCAGCACCAGCGTCTTGCGGGCGACGGCCTGCTTGACGACCTCGGCGTGTGCAAGCAATTGGTTGCGGATGGCCGTGCGGAGGAAATCGGTACGGGTCGAGTAAAAGCCCTCCTTCACCAGCAGATCGACCTGCCCAAGATCAACCGGGCCAATATTGAGGGTAATTTTTTCGCTCTCGATCGCCATATGTCATTCGAAACATCCTGTAGACATCCCACTACCATCCCCCAGGATGGTAGAACCAAATATCACACATTGAAATCACTGTCAAGCGGAGCGCTAGTATGCCTGCAAACGACCTTCCGAACTCCTTGGTGAAATGGCCATGGCAGAGTTGTGAGGCCCATGTGGCCCTCGGAAAGGTGAAACGGCGTGGGCGTATCCACTACTGACTTCCACTGTCAACTGACAGTCACGCCCGCGTCAACTCTGCGCCCGTGTTTGCGACATGGAGCGGATTCGTTACCTCAGCCTTTTGAAACGCGTGCTTGAGTAAAAAAGATGTGGTCGTAAGTCCTCGACAAGAAGAATCAAGCCTCGATGCATGTGTGAAGCCCTTAAATTCCACCGCCAACGAACTGTATTCCTGAGTCGCATTGGAATGGAATGGCGTGTCATCAAATGTGTTATCAAACCTTGGTAACTGGGATCCCCTTCCTCCCGTCGGGCTGGTATTCGTTCAACAGAGTAATCGGGTTCGGGTGCTTGCCAGCAGAGGCCAGGCTGAGGTAAAGCACGCGAACGATTGCTTTGAGTCGCCCCAGGTTCTTCGCTTTGCTAATGAAGTGATTAGCGCCCATTGCATAACACTCCTCAACATGAAACTTCCCTGGTGAGCCGCTGAACATTGCCACCGGGATCGACGTAATGTTGCGCTTGACGCGCAGCCAATAAAGAACATCGGCGCCAGTGTTGTTGCCGAGGTCATAATCGAGCAGCACCAGCGCGGGGCGCGGGAATTGTCTCGGCTTACTTTCGTGACGGCGAGAATGAAAGTAGGGCATTGCAGCCTCCAATCCGTCAGCCTGGTAAAGCAGGAACGGTGTTTTTGTGAGGGAAATGGCCTGTCTGAAAAGAAGCCGATCATTTTCGCTGTCGTCGATATACAGCAGCGGCAATGCTCCCTCTGGTCCACTTGGGTCCACGATAAATTTCCTACACAGAGAACCTGAACACATCAGCCGAAGCGGTGAAGGTCTTAGGAGGTTGATTCTCCGCGGGTGCCTCAAAAAAGCTTAATCGCAATCATAACTTAGAATGCTGGCGACCGGAGGGCAAGAAAAAACCTGTAACCGCAGCACGGGTACATCCTGGGCGATAAGAACTTCAAAGGGTCTTGCACTGCCGCAGCAGACCTCCCAGCAAAGACTTAGCAAGCAGGCTGCCGCGCGTCCCTTCGCTGATAAAGACTCTCCTTGACATTCGACAGGAGAGAGGCGAATGATTTCCTGTCGAACGTCTAGGAATCAATGAAAGAAATACCGGACCTCCTCCAAGGCACACTGGATATGCTGATCCTGAAAGCACTGCAACTCGGCCCGATGCATGGATTTGGGATTTCCGTATTGATCCGCCAGATATCAAGGGAGGTTCTGCAAGTCGAACAAGGTTCTCTCTATCCGGCCCTTTATCGGCTCGAAGAGAAGGGCTGGATCGAATCGGAATGGGGTACGTCCGAAAACAATCGGAAAGCGAGATTCTATAAGCTGACGGCTGCCGGGCGCAAGCAACTGATCGAAGAGCGGTCAAACTGGGAGCGCCTCTCAACCGCTATCAACCTGGTTTTGAAAACAACTTAGTCCTCACTCCTATGAACTGGTTTACGACTCTTCGACGCGGAGTTTGGGCTCTATTTAAGAAGGAAGAGCTGGAGGCACGAATGGACGACGAGATCTGTTCACACATCGAAATGCAAATCCATGAGAACGTCGAGGCCGGAATGAAGCCGGAGGAGGCGCGTTACGCAGCGTTGCGCCAGTTTGGTTGGGTGGAATCAATCAAGGAAACCTGTCGCGACCAGCGTGGGATGCGTTGGATTGAGGATTTTGGTCAAGACATCCGCTACGGCGCGCGGATGTTGTATAAGCACCCCGGATTCACTGCCATTGCGGTCCTGACGCTTGCTTTGGGGGTCGGAGCGAACACAGCAATTTTCAGTGTTGTGGATGCGGTGCTGCTGCGTCCGCTCGCTTATCCCGACTCCGGACGCTTGGTTTGGTTGTGTGAGCGGGGACCCGATTGGTCGGGCGGATCGATTTCATATCCCAATTTCGTTGATTGGAGAAACCAGCAAACGGTTTTTGAAAACTTTGGGGTTTACAGTGGGAACAATTTTACAATGACTGGCACAGGCGAGCCGGTTCGGCTGGCAGGAGCGCTGATGTCGGCGGATGTGTTTGCGGCCTTGCGGACGCAACCGGAAATCGGGAGGGTTTTCCGCGAAGACGAAGATAAGCCAGGTTCGCCGCCGGTAGCCGTGATCAGCCACGCACTTTGGCAGAATCGATTTGGCGGTGATGCCGGAATTCTCAATAAAACGATCAGTCTCGACGGAAAACCTTGTACGGTCTTGGGAGTTATGCCCGCGGGATTTGAATTTCCCAACAACGCTGAAGTCTGGGTACCGGTGGGACCTTATTCCGCCGAGTCCAGTTGGCAGAAGCGAGACTATCATCCCGGAGTGTTCGGATTGGCGCGTCTCAAACCGGGAGTCACTCTTGAAAAGGCGCGAGCCAATTTGAATGTTGTCGCTGTTCGCCTTGAACAACAATACCCGGAGTCCAACAAGACTCGGGGTGTGCAGATTGACGGATTATTGGACAACAAAGTTGGAAACGTCCGCCGCGCACTGTGGATTTTGTTCGGGGCGGTCAGCTTTGTTTTGGTTATTGCGTGCGCCAACGTCGCCAACCTTTTGCTCGCGCGCGCGGCGGCCCGCGAGAAGGAAATGGCTGTGCGCGGGGCATTGGGAGCGGGCCAATGGCGAATTACGCGACAATTGCTCGCGGAAAGCGGCTTGCTCGCGCTGCTGGGCACGTTAATCGGCTTGGTTTTGGCCAAAGCTGTCCTCGGTGTCGTGGTCGCACTGGCCGCCGAGAATATGCCGCGCGCGGCCGAAATCAGTCTGGACTTGCGTGTGCTTCTCTTCTCAGGCCTGGTGGCGGTGGCCACCGGCATAGCATTTGGCCTTGCCCCGGCGTGGCATGCGCGTCGGGTCGATTTGCAGGGCACTCTAAAGGAAACCGGGCGCGGGACCATATCGGGCCGCGCGGGATTGCGGCAAGGGCTTGTCGTTGCGGAAGTCGCCCTGACTTTTGTTCTCCTGGTCGGTGCCGGCCTGCTGCTTCTGAGCTTTCATCGTCTCCTGCAGGTGAATCCTGGCTTTGCGGTTGACCGTGTTTTGACATTTCATATCAACTTCCCTGACCGTAAGTATAAAACAGCGGAGCAGCAGATTCTTTTTTACCACGCCCTGCTCGAAAAAGTGCGCGCGTTACCCGGTGTACAAGCCACTAGTCTGGTCTCGAGGCCGCCGCTGGATGATAACAGTTGGGATATGCTCTTTCTGATTGAAGGGAGGCCCGAACCGCCACCTCATCTTCAACCCTCGTTGCGAGTTCATCTCATTGCACCCGATTACTTTCGGGTCATGGGCATTCCTCTGCTTCAAGGACGTGACTTCACGGAACAGGACAATCGAGAACACCTGAGGCGCGCTGCATCGGGTAACGATTGGGGAGCCGGACTCAACGCGATCATCATCGATGAAGAATTCGCACAGCGGTATTGGCCCAACCAGAATCCACTCGGCCAGCGCGTACGGCTTCCCTGGGGCGAACGTGAGAAACAGCCGGTTATGACCATCGTGGGTGTCGTTGGACGCATTAAAGAAAATCGCTTAAGTGAGCAGGACGGTATGGTGCAGGCCTATTTCCCCATTTTTCAGCAACCGCTCGGGAACATGGCTGTGGTGGTCAAAACCACGAGCGACCCCGCCCCACTGCTGGCCACGATGCGTCAGCAGGTTTCTCAATTGGACCCGGCGCAGCCGATTTTCGGAATATTCAGCATGAAAGAAATGCGCGACCGTAACGTTGCGCCTAACAGGGTTAATCTTTTCTTGCTTGGAGCCTTCGCGGTTCTCGCCCTGGTTTTGGCCATTATCGGGCTTTATGGCCTGTTGTCATTCACTGTCACTCAGCGGCAACGAGAGATCGGCGTGCGCATGGCTCTTGGCGCGCAACGATTCGAGGTTCTCAATTTGGTGGTAGGGCAAGGGATGCGGTTGGTCCTCACTGGGGCGTTCATCGGACTTTTGGGATCCTTTGCTTTAACCCGGGTTTTAACCAGCGTGCTTTTCAAGGTCGAGCCTACCGATCTGCTGACGTTTGTCACCGTGACGTTGTCACTTTGCGTCGTCGCCTTGGTGGCATGCTATATCCCGGCTCGTCGCGCCACAAAGGTCGATGCCATCGTGGCGCTGAGATGTGAATGAGCAATTGGTGATACGGGCTAGTGCCCGGAACTGGTGCGCAGAGAGAAATTTCTCACCACCAACGGATCGAAGCCCGGTCGGCCTGGGGATCCTAAAATAGACCGGCCGCAAAGCTTCAGGCGACTCCATAGGGTTTCGATTGACAGTTCCATCCCACAAAATATTGTTGGCGCATGATCCCGCAGCAACGGTCGAACCGGCCTTATTCCTATGCCTTTTGCCTGCTGCTTTTTCAGGCCCTTAGCGGCGGGTCCCAACCCCACTTTGGCGGCGGTCCATTGGCGCAAGAGCCGTCCAATTGCATTCCACTAACGGAGCAGCAACAAATCGAAGAGCTCATTGCGCGGCGAGGTCCGACGCCGGAAGGTGGCAGTGGGATTATTCCGTATCCCTTTGTCCCGATTGCGGGGACGGTTTGGGACGATCGCTTCATCAATAATTACGTCGACCTGGATCCGACGAGCGGGATTTTCGACTGGGATTGCACGGATTGGACCTACGACGGCCATACCGGCCATGACATTGATTTGCGTTCGTTTGGCGAGATGGACGCCGGGGTGCCGGTCTTCGCGGCTTTGGACGGAACGGTAGTGGTCACGCATGATTGGGAGTTTGATCGGAACACCAGCAAGGGCAATCAGCCCGCCAACTATGTGGTGATCGACCATGGTAGCTCACAATTCTCCTGGTACTACCATCTGCGCCGGGGGAGCATCTCGGTATTCACCAACCAGGTGATCAAGGCCGGGACGCAAATCGGCCTCGCCGGCAGCAGCGGCAACAGCACCGGCCCTCACCTGCATTTCGAGTCCCGATACAACGGGACGTTCTTCGAGCCTTCAGCCGGCAATTGCCGCCCCGGCACAAATGACTGGGTTAACCCAATCCCGATCCGACGTGACCTGTGGATCGAGGATTTTGGCATGCACAACGCCGCCGGCATCCCGGTCGGATCCTTTATCCCTTACGACCCGCCTCGAGTCGGTACGTTCGTCCGCCCCCAGAGCGGGAATGGCGAACCGGTGGGCGCCTGGTACATACTGCATAATCAGCCGGCTAACAGCACCTGGCGCGTGCGCTACTTGCGCCCGGATAACTCGCAGTTTTTTGATTCCGGCACGCAGGCCTACGGCAATACGAGCCCTTATCGGTATGCGACCTGGTGGGTCTGGTATGGCCTGGCCCTGGATACCAGCGGAACCTGGTCTCTTGAGCTATCCGTTAACGACGAGGTCCAGGTGCTGGCGCCTTTCCGGGTAGTCGACGGTCTTACTGCCCCCACCAACCATCCGCCGAACGCCATCACTGCGGCTTTTGACCCGCCGGCGCCAGGCACTAATGATGTGATCTTTTGTCACCTCGCTGTCCCCCTGCTGGAAGACCCGGACTATGATCTCATGCGTTACCGCTACCAGTGGAGCGTCAATGGTGTGTCCATTCGTGACGTCACTTCCGCAGCGCATTCGGATGCGGTTCCCCACGGCGTCGTCCAACCGGGCGACGTATTGAGTTGCACGGCGACGCCCTTCGATGGTGCGCTGTACGGACCTCCGGCCACTGTCCAGGTTGCGATCCCGCGCCCCGGTGTCCAACTAACCATCCAGCTTCTGCCCGGACCCCAGGTAATCCTCTCCTGGCCTGCTTCGGCTACCAATTACGCTTTGCAGGGCGCGAGCACAATTTCCGGGAATAGCTGGCAGACAATCAGCAACCCGGCAACGTTTGTGGGAGGGCAATTG
>DATJGF010000143.1:0-5243 GCA_035495315.1 Candidatus Limnocylindrales bacterium | reverse complement strand
CTGGCGCGACTACGAGCCGGTTAGAACCGTGGCGGCAGGTTGCGAAATCTTAAAGCCGAATCTGTAGCGCAGAGTTTCACTCTGCTGTACCGCACAGTTCCACTGTGCATGCCCGACGGTTTGCAGGTTGAAAACCTGCGGTACGGCAGAGTGAAACTCTGCGCTACAGGCCTGTGCATTCCTATCCCTTGTGTTCACTCGTGGTTTCAAATTGCGCCTTCGCCCTTCTATCGGTCTTCAAATTTCGGATCTCGCCATGTCCCGCGCTCTAATTGAACACTTTTTTCAGATACTCAATGCTTCGCTGCGCGATCGCCTCGGCGCCCTCATCAAATTTGAACACCTCCACCGAAACAAACCCGCCGTATCCGACCTCTTTCAGCGCCTCCGCAATCGGTTTGAAATCCACCTCACCGAATCCCGGCCCTTTCATGTTTTTATCATTGGCGTGAAAATGCGCAAAGTGCGGCCACGACTCGCGGATGATCTGGGGAATCGGCTTGGCTTCGCTGCACATTGCTTTTGCATCCAAAATAATTTTGAACCTGGGCGACGAGAGCCTCTGAGTGAATTGTATCGCTTCAACCGCCGTATTGATGAAATTAGTTTCTGCCGGAGTCAACGGTTCGAAACAGATTGTTACTGCACGATCTTCGGCTTTTTTGACCGCGTCGCGAAAACATTCGGTAGCCCATTCCCACGCCTGCTCGCGCGAGACGCCCTCCGGCACGTTGCGTTGTTTCGGCGAGCCGACCACCATCACTTTGCCACCGAGATCGGCACAAAAATCCACCAGCGCGCAGAAGTACTCTCTGGTTCGTTGCCGGATCCCAGCATCCGGGTGATTGATAAAAAGCCCGTCGGGTTTCACCAATACCCAATGGATTCCCGCAATTTCTATCGCGTGCCTGGCTGCCGCCTCGCGGATTTTTTGGCGATCGCTGGCTGATATGTCACAAACCGAATTTGCTAATGTGAATGGCGCCACTTCCACGCCCTGGTAGCCAACGCGCGCCGCATGCGCGAGCACGTCCTCAATCTTCCAGCCCTGGAAAATCTCATTGCATATCGCGAGTTTCATCATCGCCAGAGTCCGGCCTAAAACGATTCCGTCAAGCCTCAATACACCCGCGGAGTTTAACAGAAGATAACGACGAAGAGGCGGCCAGAATGCTCCGCAAGTTCCGTAAAGTCGTGGGCTGCGCTAAAGCTGACTCCCAGTCGAAGCGCGCTGCCCTCTGCTCTCCCGTGTCGTTTGTTTTTTTCTGTTATCTTCCAGGTGTGAATTCCACGCATTCTGCGTGAAAATCACGCAATTTCGTTCCCATCACGCAGCCCTCCCGCTTCAAATCTCCGCGGCATCGTTCATGCTAAACCCTTTCTTGAGTCATGAGGACCAATCGAACAAGGCCGGGAATCGGTGGATTCACCTTGATCGAGTTGCTGTGTGTGATCGCAATTATTGGCGTGCTCGCCGCGCTGCTGTTGCCCGCCCTCAGCGCCGCCCGCGCGAAAGCCAAGCGTGTTCAATGCGTCAATCACCTCCGTCAAACCGGCATCGCTTTCCAAGGGTTCGCCCAGGATCACAATGGGTTGTTTCCGATGTCCGTCCCGGTAAACGCCGGTGGTTCCCTGGAATTTGCCCGGAGCGCCTACGGCGTCGTGGGCGAGTTTTACTTCTCGTTCCGCCATTTCCAGGTCTTGTCAAATGACCTGGCGACGCCCTTGGTCGTCCATTGCCCGGCTGATGCCCGCCTGCCTGCGGCCAACTTTGCCGTGCTCAAAAACGATTCCGTTAGCTACTTCGTCGGCATCAGTGCCGTCCCTGCCAGCTCCGACTCCATCCTGGCCGGCGACCGCAACCTGACCAACGACTGGCTCGAGCCGGCGACCCTCCTGCGTTTTGGCCCGAACAGCTCACTGCGCTGGACCGCAGAACTGCACCTGTTCAAAGGCAATCTCCTCTTCGCCGATGGCCGTGTGGAGGAGCGGAATACCCCCGCGTTGGTCGCCAACGGCAATCAACCCGCAATAACTTCTGACCTGTCATTGCCCACTGTTACGAAACCCGGCCTGGCTCCTCCCAACACCCCGTTCTCCACGCCTAATAGTTCCCCATCGCAGAGTCCCTCTCCGCCTGCGGGCTTCGTGCCACGGGTAGCTCCCGAAACTTCCTCCGCCGTCCCCGCTAATGATTTGCCACCGAATCCGAAGCCAAGCACCACAACCCCAGTCGGCTGGGGCCCCGCTGTGGCATCGAGCCAAAGCCAGCCCAGCTCCGAATCGATGCGCATCGAGCCCCAGCCGGCCAAAGGGTCCAACACATTCATAACGAACCTGCCGGCGGCTCAGGCTCAATCTCCCGATCCCGGCTTCTCGCTCTTTCCGCCGTTGCTAGGGCAAGGCGGATCCCTGAATTCCAGCGGAGGCCATTGGTTTCTTTTCGTCCTGTTTGTTGTGATGCTGTTCGTTTCGGTGATCCTGCTGAGGCGGCTCTTGGCCAGGAGCCCACGCTTGAGGAGGGTCTGCCATGAAATTGTCCGCACGTCTTAAAAGCCGAAATGCCTTCAATGTATTCGAGCTCTTTGTTCTGGTAGCTGTTTTCGCGATTGGCTCTGCAGTTTTGCTTCCGGTCCTATGGAGGCCTCGCATCTGCTGCCGTGTAAACTGTTCCAACAACTTGAAACAGATTGGCTTGGCCTTCAATACGTGGGCGTTGGACAACGGCAATCAATTTCCCATGGGCGTTTCCACCAATGTCGGCGGAACCAAAGAACTCTGCTCCGGGCGCAACGCATTCGCCCACTTCGCCGTCATGTCCAACGAGCTCAGCACGCCCAAGCTGCTGGTATGCCCCGAGGACACCTACCGGCATTGGGCAACTAACTTCACCTCCGACCTCGACAACAAAAAGCTGAGCTATTTTGTGGGCCTTGATCCAACCTCCACCAACGCGACCATGTTGTTGTCCGGCGACCGAAACCTGACCAACAGTTGCCACCAGACCAATGGCGTTTTGGTGTTGCGACCCGCAGATAACGTCGCCTGGACTCACAAGTTACATAATGCGAGAGGCAATCTGCTGTTTGCCGACGGCAGCGTTCAGCAGGTTTCCAATAAGATGATTACCGCAGCATTCCTCGGCGGTTATACCAACCGCTTGGCAATGCCGTGATTTAGTCGCTTGTCAGTTGTCAGTGGTCCGTTGTCAGTAGTCGGTAGTCGGGCGATCGACTCGCCATTGACCACTGAACACCGACAACCACTGACAACTGACCCCCCTGACGCTTCAACCTTTTAACCCCCAACCAAACCCACTTGCAACCGCCCCGTTCCCAACCTACATTTCGCCCGAATGTTCGATACCATCCGAGCCGAATTGACAACCGCCAACGATAAACTCGCTCATCTGCGGAGGTTTCTTTGACGTACCGGGCGCCCAAAAACGCCTCGGCGAACTCAACGCCTTGATGGCGGCTGACAATTTCTGGACTAATCGCGACCAGGCCCAAAAACTCATCGAGGAAGCCAATTCCCTCCGCGGCAAAATCGAGCCCCTCCTCAAGGCCGATAAAGAACTCGAAGATTTCCGCGTCATGGTCGAACTCGGCGAGGCTGAGCCCGAGTCCACCCAGGCCAAAATTCAGGAGGAACTCGAGGCTGACCTCATGCGGTTCTTCAAAGCCCTCGACGCGCTTGAACTCAAGGTCTTCCTCAATGGCCCCCACGACCGCAGCAACTGCATCCTCAGCATCAACGCCGGCGCCGGCGGAACCGAATCCTGCGATTGGGCCAACATGCTGATGCGCATGTACCAGCGCTGGGCGGAGTCCCGCGGCTGGCAAGTTGACATTACCGACGTGCTCCCCGGTGAAGCCGCCGGCATCAAAAGCGCCACCCTGGTCTTTACCGGCGAAAATGCCTACGGCTTCTCCAAGGCCGAACGCGGAGTTCATCGCCTCGTGCGCATTTCTCCGTTCGACGCCAACAAACGGCGCCATACCAGCTTTGCCAGCGTCGACGCCATTGCCGAAATTGAGGAGACCTCCGACGAAATCGTCATTCCCCCGGCCGAATTGAAGGTCGACACCTACCGCTCCGGCGGCAAGGGCGGGCAAAACGTCAACAAAGTCGAGACCGCCGTCCGCATCACGCATATTCCCACCGGCACCGTTGCCGCCTCCCAGAACCAGCGTTCCCAGCATCAGAATCGCGCAACCGCAATGAAGTTGTTGCTCTCGAAATTATTCGCTCAGCGCCAGGACGCTCAGAAAGCCGAGATGGAACGCTTTTACGGCGAAAAAGGCAGCATCTCTTGGGGCAACCAGATCCGCAGCTACGTCTTCCAGCCCTACCGCATGGTGAAGGACCTGCGCACCGGCGTCGAAACCAGCAACGTCCAGGCGGTGATGGACGGCGATCTGGATCCCTTCGTCAACGGCTGGCTCCGCGCCGGCTGCCCTGCCAAACGCATGCAAGGCGTCAAAGATGATGAGGAATAATGGAATGACGAATGACGAATGACGAATTAAGCAAGCGCATAGCTGCAAATAGCCTTCTCCAATGTGGTGTGATAACAGCAGCTTTACACGGCGGCCCAGCCTTTCTCAGGTTGCTTCGGAGAAGAGGGCTGGCGAGAGCATTCGCCGAAAGCAGATTTGTCGCGCTTTGTACCCATGAACCGAGGCGGCTGTTCCCCGCTCCTCCACCGGAGGAGAGGGGTAAGGGGAGAGGAGGCCATTTTCCTTTCGGTTCATGGGGAGGCGTTCATTGCAGACGTATCTCGGTTACAGCGCACTAGGTCTTGGCAACTAACTACCCTCCCCATCCATGACAATTCTGGATACGATTGTAGAGGAGAAAAAGCGTGAAATAACGCGCTTGCCTCAGCGATCCGTTTCCTGCGACGACATCCGCAACGCGCTCCAGGCCCGGCACGACAAGCGGGACTTCCTCCACGCATTGCGCAACCCGAAGCACGGCTCGATCGCCCTCATTGCCGAAGTCAAAAAAGCCTCGCCTTCCGCCGGCATCATCCGCTCCGATTTCGACCCCGTCGCGATCGCCAAAACCTACGAAACCGCCGGCGCCAGCTGCCTTTCGGTGCTCACCGACCAAAAATTCTTTCAGGGCTCGCTCGAGTACCTGCGCCAAATTCGAAAAGCCGTCAAACTGCCCCTGCTCCGCAAGGACTTCATCATCGACGAACGTCAGATCCTCGAAGCCGTCGAAGCCGGCGCCGA
>DATJGF010000142.1:0-113071 GCA_035495315.1 Candidatus Limnocylindrales bacterium | reverse complement strand
ACGTCGATCATGCCGTTGCAAACGCCCCACAGCAGGAATAAAGAGCTTACCAGGATAAACGTAAAAACGAGGTTCTTTCCATCTTCAGTAATGAAGAGGCCTTTTTTGCTGTCGTTCATAAAGACAAGGAGCGTTTCAGGTCGTGCAGAACAATCGATGCGGAGCTATTGTGATGTGACGCCCTTTGCTTGGCAACAGTTTCCCGCCGCCGTTGGGCGGAGGTTCCTCAGCGCTTCTGCTGAGTTGGAGCCTTCACCCCGAAACTAAAATCATATTCCCATACTGGATCGTGTCGGCGGTGCGTATGAGTCCGATCGCTCCAGGAACTCGCTTCTTGAATTCAACATGAGCTTCGTAGGTAATTGGAATTCCATCCAATGCTTTGGCAAACGTGTCGCGGACCTCGGGAGTGTTATGATCCAGAAACTCATGAGCCATGAACGCGCTGGCAGCATGGAAATCCTGACGAATGGCCGCTAGCACCTCTAAGACGGTGGGAATGTTATTCGCCAGTGAGATGTCGACCGTTTCAATCTGCGGCCAAAACGGAAAACCGCGATCAGCAATTACCAGCGCATTGGTGTGCCGCACTCGCGCCAGCAGCGAAAGCAAGGCCGGATTGAGAATTCTGGTGTTGAGCATAGAATTGCAACAATCCGAAATCTCCAAAATGCGCCCGTCCTTAGCAATCCTGAATCACGCGGTAAAATCTGTTCAATCAACGATCAGGTCCGAGGCCTGCCTGTTCGGGATGTATCGCTTTTGGCCCGCGAGCTTTCTTCAAAAACAAATCCCTCAGTATTTCGGCACCCTTGGATCGATTTCGTCGGACCAGCTCAGGATGCCGCCTTTGACGTTTTTGAGATTCTTGAAGCCTTGTTCGCGAAGAAACTCGAGGGCCCGCATCGAGCGCCCGCCCATTTTGCAATGGATATAGTACGCCTGGTTGGGATCGAGTTCCCTGAATCGTTGCGCCAACTGACTCAAGGGGAACAGCGCCACGCCTTCAACGTGGGCAATCTGGTATTCGTCCGGTTCGCGCACATCGATGACTTTTATCCCAAGTTCCGGTCGAGTCAGGGCCTTCTTCATCTCGTGAACCGTCACTTCATCGGAATGCATGACATCTGGCTGAGGTTTCACACCGCAAAAGTCCTCGTAATCGATCAATTGCTTTATTGTCGGATGCTCGCCGCAAATGGGGCATTCGGGGTCGCGTCGCAGGTTCAGCTCGCGAAATTTCATCTCGAGAGCATCAAACAGCAGCAGGCGATTCAGCAATGAGTTGCCGGCCCCGAGCGCGAGCTTAAGTACCTCCGTGGCTTGAATCAAACCAATGATACCCGGCAGCACGCCCAGGACGCCACCTTCGGCGCAACTCGGCACCATACCCGGTGGAGGCGGTTCCGGGTACAAACAGCGGTAACATGGTCCCCCTAGATGCGGGGCAAAAACGCTGGCCTGCCCTTCGAAACGAAAAATTGAGCCGTAAATATTTGGCTTCTTGAGCAGCACGCAGGCATCGTTCGTTAAGTAGCGGGTGGGGAAATTGTCTGTGCCATCGACGACAAAATCGTAGGGCTGAAGTAGTGAGAGGGCGTTCTCGCTTGTCAGGCGCACGTTATGCAGCACGACGTTCGTATGAGGATTTATCCGATGGAGAGTTTCCTTTGCGGAATCGGTTTTGGGGCGACCAACGTCCGCGGTCCCGTGCAGGATTTGACGCTGAAGATTCGTCAGATCGACGGCGTCGAAGTCAACGATGCCAATCCGGCCTACGCCCGCAGCAGCGAGGTACATGGTGATCGGCGAGCCCAACCCGCCCGCGCCGATGCACAAGACGCTGGTTGAACAAATTTTCTTTTGCCCAGCCAGTCCTACTTCGGGCAGACTCAGGTGCCTCGAGTAACGGCGGAGTTCGTCGGTGCTGAGTTCCATAGTTTGTTACGACCGGCCAGTGCGAAGCATAGTCCACGAAGCCCGCAGGGGCAAACGGCGCTTGTTGCAATGAACACATCGGAGCCACAACCCAAACGCGCCGCTGAAAAAATCCGGAAAAGTTCCAAGTTACGCCCGCGGCTGGCGATTATTTTAGGATCGGGGTTTCATCATTTCGCGGCTGAGCTTGAGGTCGAAACAGCGATCCCTTTCACCAAACTCCCCGGATTCCCCCGCACTGGGGTGAAAGGCCACGCCGGTGAGCTGCTGGTGGGCCGCCTCGGAGGTACCCCCGTGCTGGTGCTCAATGGGCGCGTTCATTACTACGAAGGCGTCTCGATGTCCGACGCTACATTTCCGGTGAGGGCATTGGCGGCCTGCGGGGTCAGTGACCTCCTGCTAACAAATGCCGCCGGCGCAATTAACCCGCGATTACGAGTTGGTGATTTCATGATTTTGAGCGACCATATCAATTTAATGGGCACAAACCCCCTGCGCGGACCTTGCGAGCAACGATTGCAACGTTTTGTTGACCTGTCGCGCACGTATGATGAAAGTCTACGCCGCTTGCTTAAGCAGGCGGCCCAATGTGCGCGATTAAAAGCGCAGAGTGGCGTGTATTTAGCGGTATGCGGGCCGAGTTATGAGACGGCGGCGGAGATTCGCGCTTTTGGGCGTTTGGGAGCTGACGCCGTTGGGATGAGCACCGTGCCTGAAGCCATTGTGGCGCGGCAATGCGGGTTGCGGGTCGCGGCGTTGTCTTGCATCACCAACCCGGCGGCAGGGCGAACCCAAAGACCACTTTCACATGCTGAGGTCCTCGCAATGGCCGCGCGCATGAAGAAATCGGGTGCGGAACTGCTAAAGCATTTCGCAGAAATGTATGTCACATTGCACCTATGAAAGTTGATCCGGGCTTTGGTTTGGAAAACGCAGGCTGGCCAGCCTTACTGGTGGATGGCGCCAGCGTAATTTGCCGTGCCAATCAGGCAGCCATCAAAGTCTTCGGCGCTGCGCTGGAGGGTGCATCTCCTCAGCTTTCGAGCATTTGGTCTCCTGAAAACGGCTCCAGCCCCGAACAGTTCCTGGCCCAATGGGAACGGGCGCCTGCAGCAACGGTGCCTCTGAAGTTTCGGGCTAAAGGAGGTACCACCCTAGCGCACGCGGTATCCATCTGCTCTTTCAGTCGCGAAGAAGGAAAATATTTCCTGCTGCAATGGACCCCGGGCACCGCCGCCAACAGCGAGGACAAAAGCCGGGGCGGGGAGACGACTTTTTTTCAGAAACAAAAACTTGAATGCGCCCTGCAAATGGCCCGCAGCGTCGCGTTGGATTTCAACAATGCTTTGACTGGGATCCTCGGACACACCTCACATGTGCTTAGCAGCATGGAGCCGAAGCATCCCTGGCGGGATTCGCTGCTGGAGGTCGAGAAGGCAGCAGCCTGGGCCGCCGAGATCGCCAATGACCTGGGCGCTTTCAGTCTGCAAGAAAAAGGCGCGCGGGGACAAGCACCCGGAAACCTGAACGTCGTTTTGCAGCGCGCAATCGAAGTGTTTCAGCGAAACAAAACCATTGAGGGAATAGACTGGAAGCTGTTGCTGGAGAAGAGCCTTTTTTCGACGAAATTCGACGAAGCCAAAATGCAGCAGGCCTTCATCAAGATCGTCGAAAACTCAGTCGAAGCCTTGCCGGACGGTGGACGCATCACGGTGCAAACTCACAACGTCGAGCTGGCCGAGGTCGCTCAAGACCGGAACGTTCGCCTGGGGCCGGGGGCGCATGTTTGTGTGGAGATTTCGGATAATGGCAAAGGGATTGCTCCGGAGGTCTTGCCGCGGATTTTCGAGCCGTTTTTCACGACCAAAATGCGGCCACATCGCGGCTTGGGACTGGCATGGGTCTACGGTGTGATCACCAATCACGGCGGCGGGGTAGCCGTATCGAGCCAGCCCGGCGCCGGCACGTCGGTGCGAGTCTATTTGCCGGCCGAAGATCGGATCGTACAGGATCAAGGCGGCGCGTTGGAACAGTTACGCGGTGACCAAAAGATCTTAATCGTCGATGATGAGGATCTTCTGCTCACGATGGGGCAAACAATCCTTTCGGCTTATGGTTACAGCGTCCTGACTGCAAATTCTGGCCCGAAGGCGCTCGAGATACTATCCGGCAAAGAAAGCATTGATCTGGTGATTACGGATATGGTGATGCCGGCGATGAGCGGGCGTGAGTTGATCGAGAAGATTCACGAGAGCTGGCCCTCGATCCCGATCCTGTGCACCAGTGGCTATGTGCGTCCTGGAGGCCAGGAAACCGACACAGCATATCTGCAGAAGCCGTTTACCAGTCGCGACCTGCTGATCAAAGTCAAACAGGTTTTGCAGTTGTAGGCCTACTCCTGCTCGGCTTGCGGCGTCAGGTAAGTATCCTGCGGCCCTCGTCCAGGAAGATACCTTTGAAGTTCATCTCCAGCGCTTGGGGGTTTGACGCCTTGCTGAGAGCTTCCTGTTCGCTGACCTTGCCCTCCTTGACGAGGTTGAACAGCGCCTGGTTGAAATTGATCATGCCGTCATCGCTGCCGGTCTCAATGGCTGCCGGCAACTTATCAAGACGGTTTTCCTCAATCAGCTTCTTCACCGTCGGCGTGTTGATCATGATCTCCAAGGCAGGCGTCATGCTGCTGGCGATTGTCCCGACCATGCGTTGACAGATCACCGCCTGGAGGGTGCCGGCCAATTGACGGCGGATCTGCTCGCGCTCATCTGCTTTGAAGAAATCCAGGATGCGGTTGACGGATTGCGCAGCGTTGGTGGTGTGGAGAGTCGAAAGCACCAGGTGACCCGTGTCGGCAGCGCTCATCGCGGCGGTAAAGCTGATCGAGTCGCGCATTTCACCAATCATGATAATGTCTGGGTCCTGGCGCAGCACGTGTTTAAGGGCGTGATGAAAAGAGAGCGTGTCCAGGCCGACTTCGCGCTGCTCAACGACGCACTGGTTATCTTCAAAGACGTACTCAATTGGGTCTTCAAGAGTAATAATGTGCTTCTTGAAGTTAGCATTGATGTGTTCAATCATTGCCGCCAAAGTCGTCGACTTCCCGCACCCGGTTGAACCTGCCACCAGGACAATCCCGCGAGGTGATTCGGCGATTCTGCGGATCTGCTCCAATAAGCCCAGTTCCTGGAAACTGGGCACCACCGTCTTGACGTACCGCATCGCGAGGCACCATTGCCCGCGCTGCTGGAACAAGTTGGTCCGAAAACGTCCGATACTCGGGACAAAGTAAGAGAAGTCAATTTCCCGCTCCTGCTCGAGCCGTTTCTTCAAGTGGACTGGGGCAACATTCTCCACAATTTTGTTCATCCACTCTTCCGTCGGGAACGGGCATTCAATCGCGATCAGTTGCCGGTTGATTCGGAAGATAACCGGAGTTCCAATTTTCAAGTGGACGTCCGATGCTCCACCCTCAACTGCGGTTTTCAGGATGCGTTGAAACATTTCCATAGGAAGAGGATAGCAAAAGAGCGACGCACATCCAATGATGAAAATCAGGCGACCGCACGACGCATTTGGCGCGTTGCGGCTAACGAGTAGCGGGGGGCGAGCAATCAGGCCGAGACTGAGGCCTGATTGATCTCAACCAAGCTGCGAGAACGCCATTGCGCTAAGGCGCGCTTCGGCATGTTTCGACAGGCTGGTAAATACCATCGAAACGTGGAAGCCGGTATGTTTGCTGCCCGTACAGGCAATCACCACTCCGTTACAGTGGATCCGGCCATTGTCTCGGGGAGAGTGCAGCGTCAAGGTCATTTCCGCCCATGGCGAAAAGGGCGTGGCACTGCGAAATTCGATGCCGTTTTTATGAAATATTACCGAGTCCGGCGAAAGTGATAGGCGCGTCTGCCGCGCTTCTACAGTGACTTGATGCAACGGGCCCGCCGATTCAACTTTTCTCGCGCTCATACAACAAGCTTACTTTAGCATACGCCTGCGCTCAGGTCAATAAGGCCTTACCACTCTATGACGGCTGCCCCCCAGGTCAATCCGGCCCCAAAAACAATCAGCAACAGCAGGTCGCCGTGCTGCACGCGTCCGGACTGGACCGCCTCATCCAACGCGATGGCGACAGAAGCCGCCGAAGTGTTGCCGAACTTGTGAAGGTTGATGAAAAGTTGTTCGGGTTTGGCGCCAATCCGTTCGGCGACTGCATCGATGATCCGGACATTGGCCTGATGCGGTATAATCAGTTTGATGCGGGAAATATCCAGTTCGCAGCGGCGCAAGGCCTCTTCGGCCGCCGTCTGCATCGCCTGCACAGCGTTTTTGAAAGTTTCCTTTCCTTCCATACGCAGGAAGTGCATGCGAGCGGCGACTGATTCGGCAGTAGCGGGACAGCGGCTGCCGCCCCCGGCCATGAACAGCAAATCGGCTTTGCGGCCGTCGGCTCCCATCACTGCTGTGAGCAGGCCGTGCGCATTGGCGCGATTCCGCAACACGGCGGCACCGGCGCCATCACCAAACAGGACACAGGTATTACGATCATCCCAGTCGACAATTGAAGAAAGTTTCTCGGCTCCGATGACCAGCACGGTATCGTAGGTACGCGACATGATGAACTGCTGAGCAACTTCCAAGGCATAAATAAACCCGGAACAAGCCGCTTCAAGGTCGAACGCAGCAGCGCGATAAGCCCCAATCTTGCGCTGAATCAACGCCGCCGTGGAAGGAAATGGCATGTCGGGCGTAATAGTCGCAACCACAATCAAATCAATCTGTTCGGGGACCACACCGGCGCGGGCCATTGCCTTGAGGGCCGCCTTGGTGCCCAGGTCGGAAGTGAATTCATCTTTGGCCGCGATGTGCCTTTCTTTAATCCCGGTCCGGGTCGTAATCCACTCGTCGGTCGTATTGACCATTTTTTCCAGATCCGCATTGGTCAGAATCTTTGCGGGAACATAAGAGCCGACGCCGGCGATGGAGCAGGTACGTCCTTGAAAGTTGAAACGTGCGCGGGGATTTCTGAATTTCGGTTTGGACGATGAAGTCATTTAGGGCGGGAGCCGGGGAACTAGTCCTTTAGGGGTTGAGGGTTGGGATTCTGGTTCGACGTTGGCGGACATTCATTTGTCCTGGGAGGCGCGGGAGCCGGAACCGTTGATCGGTCCAAGTCGCTCGGCCGAGCGCGCTATCTCCTGGGCGATGAGTAGATTGACCTGACACTGAAGGTTTTCGGTCGTGACCCGAATCGCGCTGGCGATTGCTCGCTCGCGCGATGAGGCATGGGCTTTGAGGACGGTTCCGTTAAAGCCCAGCAGCGGCGCCCCGCCATAAACTTCCGGATCCATGCGGCGCCGGATTGCACGGAAAGCATTTTGCGCCAGCAATGCGCCGAGTTGACGTTGCGGGTTGGCCGTTAACTCGCCTTTGAGCATCGAGAAAATTGCCATTGCCAGGCTCTCACACGATTTCAACACAATATTTCCGACAAACCCGTCACAAACGACAACGTCGACGTGGTTTCTGAAAAGATCGTGGCCCTCGACATTTCCGATAAAGTTCAAATCGAGCTGCTTGCAGAGTTTAAAGGCCTCGAGCGTCAGTTCGTTGCCTTTGGTGTCCTCGGTGCCGACACTAAGGATGCCGACGCGTGGGCTCTTGCATCCTAGGATCTGGCGCGAAAAAATGCTGCCCATGATGGCATAATGGGCCAGATGAATCGGTTTGCATTCGACGTTCGCCCCTGAGTCCAGCAGCACAAAATAGTGATGGGGAGTAGGAATGATGGCGGCAATCCCGCCACGGTCGATCCCATCAATGCGCCCCAATTTGAAGGTTGCCGCGGCGAAGATCCCGCCGGTATTGCCAACGGAAACGACAGCGTCCGCCTTCCCGTCATGAACGAGTTCCATCGCTCGCACGATCGAACAGTCTTTTTTCCTTCGCACCGCCGCGACCGGTTTGTCTTCCATGGTCAGTACTTCGCTGGCATGCACGACGCGGACGCGGTGATCGCGGAAGCCTCCTTTGGGAAGCGCGGATTGGATCTCGGAGCGGCGTCCTACAAGGTAAAGGGCGTTCACTCTCTTATCATCGTGAACTGCGCGAATCGCTCCCTCAATGACGACGCCGCAACCATGGTCGCCACCCATGACATCCACTGCAATCCGCATAAAGATGGACAGGCGGGCAGGTCAGAGCCCGTCGTTGCTGTGAGTTACGCTCCGGCCGTGACTGAAATCACCTGGCGTCCTTTGTAGTAGCCACAGGCGGGGCAAACACGATGAGGCACATAAGGCGCCGCACATTGCGGGCAGGTGCTCAATTGAGGAAGTTTTAAGACGCTATTGTATGCGCGCCGCATGCGCTGACGGCTCCTGGACGGTTTACGCTTTGGGACACCCATAAATTCTTACTTTCAAATTTTTTTAAATTTCAGTTTATCTAACTCATTCCAGGCGGACGACCCTGCCCCGAGCTGGCCGGTATTGCTGGTGTGCTGCGCCTTGCCCACAGTTGATTTGGGCAGTCCGCTGCAATCCGCTTTGCACAACGGATGTTGCGGAAACTCCAGCAGAATATCTTCCCGGGCAAAAGGCGTCAAGTCTACGCAGTCATTGACAATCGGGACAGATTCCTCGCCTTGAAAAGCCAGGTGGCGAGTCCAGGTGCCGAGTTCGAGGTTCCTGGAAAAGGGCTTGAGGCAGCGCACACATTGGCATTGCAGTGGCAAACACAAGCGGCCCTGCACCAGCAGGCCATCCTCAACCTTTTGCACTTCCAGGTCATATTTCAGAGGCCGGGAAGCACGGATCATCTCATCATATGGGGTGATGTCGAGCTCTTCGACCGGCAACTCCCCCTGGAGTTGGACGTTGTGAGCGTCTAAATGACGCAAATTAACCACCAATGGCATAAAACTCCTGCTACACCGGCGCCGGGGCGAATTTGCCGGCAAGGGCCGTACGCACGTGCGCCGGGACAAAGGCGCTTACATCACCGCCCAGACTTGCGATTTCCTTCACAATCCGCGAGCTCAGAAAGGTGTAAGTGTCCTTGGGCATCATGAAAATCGTCTCGATGCTTTCGTTCAACTTACGATTCATCAAGGCCAATTGGAATTCAAATTCAAAGTCCGAAACCGCCCGTAAGCCGCGGATGACTGCCTGGGCGGAACGTCGCTCGACATATTCAATCAGCAATCCTTCAAAAGAATCGGTTTCGACCTGGGGCAAATCACGCACCGCGCGTCGCACCATTTGCGCGCGCTCCTCGAGGCTGAATAAGGGCTGTTTGCTCTCGCTCAGGGCGACCGCGACAATGACTCTATCGAAGAGCTTGGTCGCCCGTTGGATTAAATCCAAGTGCCCGTTGGTCAGTGGATCGAAACTTCCCGGATAGATCACCGTACGCATTAGGCAGACTGTAGCAGACGGACATTTGGATGACAAATTAAACCGAGAACGGAACCGGGCGACCCGTCCGAGTGTCTCTCTACTTTCAGGTTCTTGCGAGGACCTAAATAAGAAAACCAGAGCAACACAAGGCTGCTCTGGTTTGAAAAACGACGCGAAGCCGCGTTTAGTCGCTTACCTGACTATCGAGAGAGGAATAACCGTCTTGTCCGAAGCCAGGATGACCGGCGCGGTGGTTGAGACTACTAGCATCGAGGCGCTTATGGACGTGATCGCCGAGATTTCCGCCTGAGGAATCGGGGTCACCTGATTGCTGCGCATATCATATTGCTGACCGCCCATAACGGTCTGAGTCGTCACATTGCCGCTCTTGGAATCCACGGCAGCGGCAACCGCCGAGCCGACGAAAACCTTAACAATGCCTTCCGCAGAGATGTCGTAGAGCGCGCCACGAATCCCAACAACGCCCACCGGCAGCTTGATCTCATATTTCGAGGCGGCCGACATCTTCTTCACGTTGCCGGTAATGCGGCCCGCCTTCAGGTCCAGTTGCGTGTCGCCCACAGTCTCCGCTCCGGTCTGCATCGATGACAGTTTATCGATGCCAAGCGCGGAGTTCTCCCAAATTCGAATTACGTTCTGGTCGGCGCTGGGTTGATAGCTGGTGCCGGAGGCCATCGAGGAGATGATTGCAGGACGATAAGTGATCGGCTGAACCACAGCGACGCTTTCATCACCCAGAGCAAGGTCGACGTACGATCCTCTCTCCGTACTGGTCTGGACAACTGTGCCGGGCTGAAGAGCCGCGCCCAGACCCAGTGGCTGCCAAATATTGTTCCCGGTAGTATATCGCGCCGGGCCTTTAATACGGATCACCTTCGCCGTGCCAATGGTTTGAGCGGTGAGAGTGGAAACCATCGCCAGTGAAACAGCGCACAGGGCGATGCGGTTAATCAGGCTTCGCGTTTCTTTCATAGTTTGCTCCTGCTCAGTATGCTGCAATCGTTTGAAGGAATTCTAGTTGGAGAGTGGGTATTGTCAATGAGTTTTGTACATTTTTTTTGTCAGGCCAAAGCCACGTTCAAACCGCTCATTTTCTGCAAGTTTTAGGCCAATTATTTTCCCGGCTATGGCCTCGAAAAATCCAATTTGGCGCGAATCTCGTTGGTGGCAGCCTCCAGCATTCGGGCATTGACTATTGTGAGATAATTCTGCGCAATCGGATTTTCGCCAGGATTAAGCCGGAATGACCGCTCGAACCAGACCTTCGCGGCCGCAAAATCCCCCAGTTGCACATAGTGAACCCCAATTCTGTTCAGGTTGAAGTAATTATTAGGGTCGAGTTCTTCGGCCCGGCTGAAGTACGGTGCCGATTCAGATTGCCGGTCCAGCCAATCCAGGCACCAGCCATAACCTGAGTAATTGCGACTATCCCACGGATTCAGCTTCATTCCGACCTGGAACCATTGCATCGCGTCTTGCGCGAGTTGGCGGTAGTTTGCTCCATCCAGTCCCTGATAATGCTCGCCCCCCTCTTCGCTCTGATGGCGCAAGGCTTCACCAATGGCGCGAGCGGTTTCAGAGTTCTTTGGTTCAATGGCAAACGCTTGTTTCAGGAAATTTACCTGCTGGCGGGAGTACCAGGAAGCGTGTTCGGCTCGAGTTAGCCACACAAACTCCGTCGCCTGTCGCCAGGCTTGCGGCGCAAAATAGCCTATACCTGCTAAGAGAACCACACTGAGAAATACTTTCATCGGAATCGCAGGTCTGAGCCACCAACGTTCGGTGGCGAAACGCAGGTGGCCTGTAACCATGGCCATCAACGTGACGACAAGGATCGCATTAGCCGGGATGTGCATGTTGAAGTCGACCCACGAATGGATCAGGATCGCGATTAATCCCAAGGATGCGCCGGTTACAAAAGCGAACTTGTTGCTTCCGGAACGCGAGCCGAGGTCGCCCGATGAAAGACGGATCGATCGCCAGGATTTAGCAATTCCAATCGCCAGCAAAACCCAGGCTGAGGTTACCAGGACCGCGCCAACCACTCCCCAGTCGACCAGGGTATTGAGGTAATCGTTGTGCGTCCGGTCCGGGGCGCGTTGGACGCCTTCGGGGCGATACGCGCGGAACCGGGCATCGAAGTGGCCAGGACCCACACCGAACCAGGGATAATCCTGCCACATGCGATACGCCGGGCGCCACAACTCGAAACGCATGCTGTCATCAATTGTCCCCTGCTCAGTGACAATGCGCCGGATGCGCATTTGAAGCGAAAAACTGCGAGGCACCATAAAAACCGTCACCACCACTAATGCGATCAGGGCCAGTGCCGCGGGGATGCGATAACCGCGCTGGAATATCAAAATCCCAAACAGGCCGAGCATCGCGCCCGCAGTGGCGAACCAACTGCCACGAGAGAGTGTCACCGCCAGTCCGCCCAGCATAACCAGGCTTGCGTAACCGAGCAGTATGCGCGTGAGCGGTTTGACGCGTCCTGCAATAGTGTAAGTGAGGGCCAGTGGCAGGAGGATTTCGAGCAGGCCGGCCAAATTATTAGGCGAGATGTAAGTGCCTGAAGCGCGATGCGGGTATTTTTTTGGCAGGGTCCAGACGTAATTGGAATCCGTGACGAACTGATAGATCGCGTAAAACGAAATCGCCATCGCAACGAAGATAAGAGTAAAGCTGATGATCTGAGTCGATTCCTGCCGATGGAGATTGTTCAAGATCGCCACAAACAAAAACCCGTAGAGCAGAACCTGAATTATCTCCTGGCGCGCAATATACTCGATATCAGCCGTCCGATACCGAATGATGGCATACAGGCAGAAGGCGATCACGGCCCAACAAATCGGAGGCCAGAGTAGTTGGGTCCGAGGGTTAATCCAAAGCCGGAGCCCCCAGAGCGCCAGCACGCCAATACTCAGTCCCAGAATGATTCCAAAGGTCAGTCCATGAACCCCGCCAAGTGCTAACGGCCCAAAAATCAGAATGGCAAGCACCAGGCTCAGAATGCCGCGCTCGCACCAACGATCCAAAACATCGCGATCCATCGGCTAGCCAGCATAGGTCATCACGATCGCCAGGTCACGGAGAATAAGGCAGTGAAGCCATAGGCGCCGGAGCCGTTCCGAGCGCCGACCCAGGGAAGCTAGAGGGCCGCTTTCGATGATTGGCAATAGCGGCGCGCGCCAACATTCCTTGGTCACGGTCCGTCAAACTGTGATTAGTGAGTTTGTGAATGGTTTCATGATACAGGATCGGCGAGCAGTTGCAGTTAACCTGGACTGGTGGATTCAAACTGCAGAGTAGTCCGACTCCGCAAGGCAATTTTACGACGCTGCCCAACGCGAGCAGTCCCTATCTGACCAAGCCGGGCGAGCCCCAAAAATTCTACCGCCTGTGCTAAGTCAGTTGGCCGAAGTGGAAGTGATTGGCGGCGCACAAATCACCCCCCGCAGGATCTCCATCTTATCGCACCACGCCGCATTCAAAGACAAACCACTCCGGCTTCAAGGTGGCCAAAGGACCTTTGACCTTTTCAAGGTTGGCACTTGTGCCATGCACCTCAAGCCGAAGAACATCTGCTAGCTTCAGGACCTCTGCCAGGAGCGGGCGTATGTTTTCGACGTGCGTGAGCAACCCTTCAGCGCCGACATAGGCTTCACGGCAAAACACCACATCACCGTTGATGGTGAAGTCGTAATACAGATTAGCAGTCTCGGTTAAGGTTCGGGCGACCATTTGACGGAGCAGTTCCTTCACCTGCGTCATCTTGCCTGGGAATACTCTGAAGTATGGGTGAATAGTGACGACTTTTTCTGGATGAATCATTTGCGGGGCAGGTTCCAACGGCGGGGCTCGGCCAGCAAGGGAATTCGGGATCAAAGGGAATTCGGTGTCATTGCGCTGCAACAGTTAAGGAATGATGAAGAATGGGTTTCTGCCAAGGCCTTGCAGCGAGGCGTAAGGCATTCTAGACTTGGCCCCGTATGACTCCCAATTTGCGAAAGGTTGCGGTCTGCCTCATTGCGGCATCGGCCTCTCTGATTACCTCAATCCATGCATGCGCTGCTGGCGAAGACCTCGCCAACATTCGGGGTGAAATCAGCAAGCGTCACGAAGAAGCGGTGAAGCGACTGCGGGATTGGATTGCCTTGCCTTCGATTGCCGCCGAGGGCCGCAATTATCCGGCTGGGGCGGAATACATGGCGCAATTGGCGCGAGACGCTGGATTTCAACAGACCGCTATTATCAAAACAGAGGGCCAACCGGGTGTTTTTGCGACACTGGATGCGGGTGCCGCCAGGACAGTCGGGGTTTACTTCATGTACGATGTCAAACAGTTCGACCCGAGCGAATGGACCTCGCCGCCACTGGAGGGGCGCATGGTGGAAAAGCCGGGATTAGGCAAGGCGATCGTCGGCCGCGGCGCGGTGAATCAGAAAGGACCGGAAGCGGCATTGTTGGCAGCGCTGCACGCGATTCGCGGCGCCGGCAGGAAGCTGCCGGTCAATCTTGTGTTGGTCGCGGAGGGCGAGGAGGAGATTGGTTCGCCTCATATCGGGCAGTTGGTTCACGATCCCCAGGTCGAATCCGCGCTCCGCAAGTGTACGGGTGTTTTCATGCCGGCAGCGTCGCAGGACCCCGACGGCATTGTCACCGTGAGCCTCGGTGCCAAAGGGATAGTGGAACTTGAGTTGATCTCAACAGGCGAGACCTGGGGCCGTGGTCCGGGCAAAGATATTCATTCCTCGCTGAAGGCGATGGTTGACAGCCCGGCCTGGCACCTCGTCAAGGCGCTGGATTCGCTGGTCTCCGCTGACGGCAACACCATCACGATCGACGATTATCCAAAGCCGCGCCCGCTCAATACCGAAGAAAAGACGATGATTGCTGAGGCATCAAAAAGGCGCAGCGAGGCCCGAATGAAAGAGCTGCTTCAAGTGAAACATTGGATCGACGATCTACCCTGGGAAGCGGCAAATGAGCGGCTCGAGTCCCAACCGACCGTAAACATCGAAGGACTGGTGGGTGGTTACACCGGGCCGGGAGGCAAAACTATTCTGCCACATCGGGCCGTTGCCAAGATCGACTTGCGCCTGGTGCCCGACATGACCTTCACCGCCGCGGTTGCGGCGCTCAAATCGCACCTGGCAAAGCGTGGGTTTGTGGACATCGAGGTCAATGTCACCGGCGGTTACGATCCGACCAGCACGGCCGCGACTGCTCCGCTCATCCAGGCGCAAATGACAGTGCTGAAGCGTTCCGGCATCGATCCAGTGCTTTGGCCGCGGAATGCCGGTTCCTATCCTGGTTACGTCTTTACGGGGGAACCGCTCAAACTGGCAGCGGGCCATTTTGGGCTTGGCCATGGCAGCGGGGCGCATGCGCCCGACGAGTACTATGTAATTGAGTCCACTAACAGCAAGGTGCAGGGTTTCGACGGCGCCGTGCTGTCCTTTGTGGAGTACTTGTACGAGCTCGGAAAATAAAAGCTGTGTTACCGGTGTCCACAGTTCGCCGACATTCGACCCCATGGGATAGCAATTCGATCATCTCTAGTCCACAGAACCGTGTTTGCCTTTTCGCTGCTTCAAACTTTTAACATGAGAGCGACGTGAGTACCTTGCTGGCAATGAGAACCCGTCTGAGCCGCTGTCGGAAAGCCATGGGACTGTGCTTAGCCGTTATTGTTGGTGTCGCTGTTCACGCCGCCGAGAACGCGACACTCGACTCGGGCAATCACGTCTTTAACATCACGTCTTTCGGGGCCAAAGGCGACGGGGTGACTCTGAATACACGCTCCATCAATGACGCTATCGGGGCCTGTTCGGCCGCCGGCGGCGGGCAGGTCCTGATTCCACCGGGCCGGTTTGTCTCGGGCACGATTCATCTGCGTTCCCACATCACGTTGTTTCTCGCAGCGGGCGCGACCCTGGTGGGCACGACCAATCTCGATGCGTATCAACAACCCGAGATTCCCTCATTCATGCCCGAAGCCAAATGGGGCAAATGGCACCGCGCGCTGATTGTCGGCGAGAATGTTGAAGATGTGCGATTTGCCGGACCGGGCCTGATCGATGGCAATCGCGTGTTTGATCCGACGGGCGAGGAACATATGCGCGGTCCGCACACGATCGTGTTCGTAAACTGTCACGGGTTCAGCTTTCGCGACCTATCGATTCTCGATGCGGCAAACTACGCGATCTTCTTTCAAGCCAGCGATGACGTGGAAGTGCGCGACGTGAAGATCACCGGCGGCTGGGATGGCATTCATTTCCGCGGCGCGCCCGGCCGGTGGTGCCACAACGTGAAGATCCTGCATTGCCAATTTTACACCGGTGACGACTCGATTGCCGGCCGGTACTGGGACAACGTGTTGGTCTCGGGCTGCGTTGTGAACTCGTCCTGCAACGGCATACGGTTGATAGGCCCGGCGACTCATTTGATCGTCCATGACTGTGTCTTTTATGGGCCGGGGGAGCGGCCGCATCGGACAGGCGGACGCACCAACATGCTCAGCGGGATCATTCTACAACCGGGCGCCTGGGATAGGACTGAGGGATTGCTGGATAACGTGCTGCTGGCGAACAATACGATGCATGAGGTCGCGTCACCAGTTACCATTTGGACCAAGCCTGGCAACCCGGTTGGCACCATCACCATCGCCGGGCTTGAAGCGACGGAAGTTTATCGGTCTGCGTTCTCGGTCGAAAGCTGGGCCGACGCGCCCATCACCAACGTTGTATTACGGAATGCGCATATTGAATTCAGCGGCGGCGGCACGGCCGAGCAAGCAAAACAAGTCGTAAAAGGCCCGGGTGTCGATGCGCGGGCCTTGCCGGCGTGGGGAATCTACGCGCGGAACGTGGAACGCCTGACCGTGCAGGACGTTCGCTTCAGCGTTGCCGGTGGGGATCAGCGTCCAGTGGTGCTGGCCGATCGTGTAAGCCGCCTGACGTTCGATGCTTTCAAATTCACGCGCGTGCCCGCCGTGGCTGAACCGATGGCACTGACCAATGTCGGCCAGGTGGAGGTGGATGGAACGGCAAAATGATTGGAGTAGTCTCCTTTTTACGTCGTCTCCTACAATTTAGCCGCTTCGCGGACGCGTTCGAGGATGACATTTACGATCGAGGCTTCAGTTCCGACGCTGGGAGAGTACCAAACGAGCTTGCCCTGCTTCTCTGTCGGGTTGCGCCAGGTTGGCTGGCCCTGTGCCAGGCGTGCTTGCACGATACGTTTGGGCTCGCCAAGCAATACGGGAATATCTTCTCGGACATGCAGGCCGTCGCTGATGAAAAAGGGGACTACCACGACGTTCTTTGTGTTAGACAGCTTGTAGAGCTCAGGGATGTGCGGCTCTTCGTCGAGATAGACCGCCTGCACATCGGCGTAGATATTCATGGCCCGAATCAGCTCTGCCTGCCGTTCAATCGCCGCTCTTGAGTTCTGGTCCTGCTCTGTTCCATGACCGGCGATGAACAGGGTAATGTCCTTTGTGCGCGGCGCGCGAGGAAAGGGGAATTTCAGGACGACATCGCGAGCGCGAGCTAACAGAACTCCCGTCATACTCTCGTGTGTGCCAACCGGCTTACAATAGAAGAGGTCATGGCTGCCGTGCTTTTGGTGCCGGGAGAGCGGTCCTTGTTCGCGCATGAACCCGAGTGCCTCAGGGATGACGTTTTCGCTAAAGTAACCTTCGCTGATGAACAGGGGCGCCAGGAAAATACCCGAACTCGGACCGCCGGGTTCCACGAGGCTCAATTCTTCTTCTAACACAGTTGTTAGTTGAGGATCCTGCTTCCAAAAACCCTCGCGGACGCGCGCAAACAAATGCTGCTTCCGCAGTTCGGCTGCATGCTGGTAAACCGGAGCCCTGGATTCAGCGTTCAGTTGAGTCCCATGGCCGAACAGGATCAGCACCGAGTGCGAAAAGTCCTGGTGACTCACGGCATTGCTTTAACCCAGGAAATGAAGAGCCGCAAGGCGGCGAAAGGGCTCGCCAAAGCCCAATCACCGCCAGGCCAGCAAAGACTTCTGAAACTCAGGTTCCAAATGCTTTTGGGCAAGTTCCAGTAGCGGTTCGAGATTGCCCCGTGCAGAGACGACGACCAGATCGCGGCCGCTGAAGACGGCGACGCAGCAGCGCAGATTATGAAGGGAGGCCTTTTTATGAGGCATATAGACCGCTACGAGATCGTGCTCATGGACTACGCCGACGATGCGATCCCACCCGCGCGCGGCCATCGCCTTGTCCGCGCGGGTGAGAAGCGCTCCCCGTTCGACATACCCCGGGTCCTCCCGCAAATTATAGACGCCGACTTCAGCGCCGTGCACCGCGTCCAATGCCGCCCGGGGTTCAGGCGGAATTTTGAAAAACCGCGAGCCGCCGCGCACCAAAGCGGTGGTCAAGCCACCGACTCGGATCGCGATCTTCTTATCCCAGGTGCCTGCGACGGAGCTCATCATGGTTTGGCGCAGGATTGTACTTTCTGAGCTGAGTTGGAACATTCCAACCACGCCCAACGCACAAATCGCCAGGAACAGAACAATTACTCCCAAAACGATAAACCCAGCCTGAACCCGCGGCGAAGGCTGCATGGCAACACCAGGATATCTGGCGGGCATAGGCTGCTCCTGGATTCGGGGTGGGGCGTTTGAGATCATGGCGCTAGTCGCTAAGGTTTACTTCTCGGTGGGCTGCTCGGCATTGTGCTCGGTGGCGTGTCCGAGTTTCTTGAGCGGTTCGATGTGCAAGCGTTCGCCGACCATCGCCAATTGTTCAGGTTTAATGTTACCGACAACGTTGACGAACACGGCCTGTTTATTGCCATCCATAACAGTGACTACCAGGCCCTGAACCGTGTCCTTGTTCTCGGTTTTGAGATAAACGCCAACATTCTGGTCCTGTTGCTGGGCCATAACGATCCGTTCCCAGCCGTTTCCTTCCAGTTGCTTGCGGATCTTCTGTGCCTTGGTCTGGAGGTCCGCTCGGTTATCATCGTCCACTCCGATGACGTTGACATGCACCAAATGCAACCCGTTCAACACCTTAGCGACTTCCGGTTCGTCCTTTTCGATAAAGCGAGCAGCCATTGAAATGATGGTGCCGGTGACATTCACTTCGACAAATTCGCCATTGGACTTTGGAGTGAAACTGCCGAAATCGATCTGGCCGGGTGGCAAAGTATCGGCCGATGCGTTGGCTGCCAGGCCGGCGGAGAGAATGACTGTCCCGAGGGCTGTTGGTATGAAGTACTTCATTGCGGGGTCCTATTGTTGATGTTGATGTTTTTGCGGAACCCTATTGTCCCGTCATATGCCAATACCCTGGGGCGGGGAGAAAAGTTTCAAGAAAATGAGCTCTTGCGGATCAGGCTGATATAATGAAATGCGCCAGGGTCTTGGAGTGCGCCAGTCCTCTGGCGCTTTCGAAAACGTCCTGCTTTGAAAACGCCCTGTAATGAGAAATGATTGTCGCAAGGTGCGGCTCAAAAAGCGGCAGGGGGACTGCCGCACTACAAAACGCTGGCGCGGTTCCGATGGCCTGCGGTTCAGGCAGACGTTGCCGCGCTGGGTATCTTTGCGTGTAAGCGAACTTACCAGCAGTTAGGTGGTTACCACGGTCGCTTCGGCCAACGAGGCTGTTCCCGCCCAACCGCCCCAGGCTGCGGCGAGCATGCCGAGCAGCAGGGCGATAAAACTCCACAGGGCGCCTTGGGAAATGTCGTGAGCGGCGGCTTGGCCGACTTGCTTGGCTTTTTGACCGATTTGGGTGCGTGCCTGCTGGAATTGTTGATCCCATTGATTTACCAGGTTGGCAGCATCCTGCTGGCTGAGGTTATGTTTCGAGATGAGCAGGTTGACCAGCTGATCGCGGGCTTGAGGTGCTTGCGAAGCGCCCCCGGCGCTTTCCAGACGGGCCAGGGCAGCGGCCAGCTCCGGATCCTTTTGCGCCATTTCTGTCAGTTGCCCTGGCGCCTGCCGACCTGATGGGGTCCGCCCGGTCGGTGGTAGCAAGCTTCCGCTTTGAGGAAAGGCTCCTTTAATCGCTTCTTGAACCGAGGCTACGGCATTTTGGCCTGACTGGCTGGATTGGCCTTGAACCGAACTACCGAGCGTGCCAGCGCTTCCAAGCAGAGCTCCGGCCCCACCTAGAACAGCGCCAATCCCCGCCGCCAGTAGCGCGAACATGGTTAAAGTTGAGATACTCCAGGTGACAATCCCGTGCAGCATGCCATCGGCACGGCCCGGTCCGCCCGAAAGCCTTCCGGCGACGCACGCCCCGAGCCAAATCGCGATGAGGCTGGTCACCAGCAACCAGATGGCCGAGCCGAGGGCCATCCCCTGGCCGGAAGTTGCGGTGGTATCGGACTGCAGAGTCGAAAACCCGATCCCGGCACCCAACAGCATAAACATGATCTGAAACACCAAACCGACAAATGTGCCGGCAAAAATCGCACCCCAAGAAACCCGGCGCACGCGCGATGGCGCCGTAATCACCGTTTCAGCTGGTAAATAAGGCTCTTCACTCATAGACAGTCTCCGCTTTCTCGTTTCGGTTGAGGCACGACTCTCAAAGAGGAGGATAAGCCGGCAATCATCAGAATACCTGTGGGGAGTTCTACTTAGGCTTGAATTTTCAGTTGCTGGCAGATCGTTCGGTCAGGTAGAAAGTGATTGTCGCTTTAAATTCAGGATTAATGCCTTGACACATGAATACTATCACCTCGCTCAGAACCGTTAAATCCAAAACCAAATCAATCGTCGAAGCCGAATTGGGCCGCACCGGCGGACTGTTGAGATTGGCCCCGACGTGGGTGCCGCGGTCGTTTCTTCAGCCTGGGCTGCGGATCAAGCTTCACCCTGATGACACTTACGCCTACGGCGCCAACCGAGGCGGCATTGACGAACGGTGGTTCGCTTCAACCACCGAAGCGGCTAACGAAGGACGGGTGCCCGACGAAGGACTGAGCTATTGTGTGGTGGGAAACCAGCGGTTCACGTTGCGAAAAGCAATCGAAGATTGCGGTCCCGATATTATCGGCAAAGCAATCTGGAAAAAATATGGGCGCTGGCCGGTTTATTCGAAGTTTTTCGATAACATGGGGCCGATCCCGTTGCACATGCATCAGAGCGCGAAACAGGCAAAACTGGTGGGGCAGGAAGGCAAACCCGAGTCGTATTACTTCCCGCCGCAACACAACAACGTCGGCAACAATTTCCCTTACACTTTTTTTGGGCTGGAACCGGGCACCACCAAAGCACAGGTGCGCAAGTGTCTTGAGGATTGGAACAAAGGCGATAATGGGATTCTTTATTTATCAAAAGCCTATCGTCTCAAGCCGGGCACCGGTTGGCTGGTCGGGCCCTGCATCCTGCATGCACCGGGCAGCTTTTGCACCTACGAACCACAATGGGGTTCGGACGTTTTTGGCATGTACCAAAGCATGATCGAAGGGCGGTATGTGCCCTGGAGCTTGCTGGTGAAGGACATGCCCAAAAACAAACACAAAGACCTCGACTTCATTGTTGAACAGCTCGATTGGGACGCCAATGTCGACCCAAATTTTAAGAAGAATCATTACCTGGACCCGATGCCGGTGGCTGATACCCAGACCGAGGGTTTTGTGGACCGCTGGATTGTTTACGGGAAGATCAACGATGAGCAACTCTTCACCGCCAAAGAGCTCCTAGTCGAACCCGGAGTGAAATGCACTATCAAGGACAACGGCGCTTATGGTCTGATCTGTGTGCAGGGCAGCGGCAAGATTAATGGGGAACCACTTAACAGCCCGAAGCTGATCCGCTTTACGGAATTGACCGAGGACGAGTATTTCGCGACGGAAACAGCGGCCGGGGATGGCGTCAAATTCGAGAATACCAGCCAGACCGAGCCGCTGGTTTGCCTACGGTATTTTGGCCCAGAGGCCAATCCGGATGCGCCGAAGCTGTAGGCCGCAACTCGAAGCGGAAGGGAACCTGCGCAAGTGGCAGAGTTAAACACCGCGCTACCAAATCGCTGCGGGCTGGAGGAGGAGACGGCTTGTCTTCCCCCCTCCTTCGATCAATTCAACTCAAGGGGGGGTGTGCTCTTGAATTTTGTTACCAGCCGTGGAGATGTCTTCGCCCGCTCCATGAACGGTGTGACAGGCAGCGACTCCCATGGCCAACGTGCCTGCGACAAATAGCAACAGCAGCAAACGTTTAATCATATTTCTTTTTTTACCTTGTTATTACGAGGCTGACCCAAGTCAACCGTTATTACGGCCATACGCTTACCCAGGTCTCGAGGAGCTGCTATGGGGTATTTTCCTGCACGTGCACGGACTTACATGGGTAGACACGTTTATGGTCGAACCATGGATCTTCAAAGTCGCAGGAAGATTTTTCGGCGATAAAGAAAATGCACGAACCAGATTGCCAACAGGAGACCAGTGATAGAGAGCGCCAAACTGCCGGCGCCGTGCGCGATGTGCTGATCAAAGAAACTCTCCACATCGCCCCCGGCTAACCGAGGCGCCAGTCGGGTGACAAATCCGCCGGTGAAGTTGTTGGCAAGATAGACAGTGATGGAGTTCATCCCGATCCAGACGAAAGGTTGACACCATTTACGGTACTGCCGTACGTCAACCACCCAGTAGAAAATGCCCAGCAGAATAAAACTGAATCCCCCGGCCACGAGCACATAGGAGGAGGACCAGATTTTCTTGATGACGGGGAACTCCAAACCCCAGACAAATCCGAGCACAACACTCGCGCTGCCAATGGCGAGCAGGCAAATGACTTTGCGTTCAGCAGACAAGGCTGCATTTTTGAGCAGCAGTCCCGCAAAGATGCCGAGCAGGCAGGTCACGACAGCCGGTATGGTGCTAAGCAAGCCTTCCGGATCGTAGGTGCCGTCATATTTTCGACCCGGCAGATACTTCTGATCCAGGTAATTGGTCAGGTTTACCCCTTGGACAGAGCTGCCGCGAAGCATCCGAGTGCTGGCGAAGTTGAGTTGCGCCACATTGGTGAACCCGGCTTCCTTGGTAATCACCTGCTCTCCCCCCGGCATCGGACGAACATCCGGGAAGGGCACCCAGGCCAGCAGAGCCCAGTAGGCCAGCAGCAACCCGCTCGCTAGTGCAATCATTGCCCGAACGGAGACAAAGCAAAAGATGAGACCGCCAAAAAAATAACAGAGCGCGATTCGGTTGAGCACCCCCATTAAGCGAATGTCTGGCCAGGAATGGCTAAAGCCACCCGAATAAATCAAGGCAATCAGGAACAGCAGGGCGCTACGTCGAAAGACTCGTCTCAACGCGGCCGCTCTGCCGCCGTGCTCAAGCAGCCTGCGAAGGGAGAACACGATCGATACACCAACCAGAAAAACGAACAGTGGAAAAATCAGATCATAGAAATGAAACCCTTCCCACTCGGCGTGTTCGAGTTGAGTCGCAAGGAACCTGGTCGGAGCAGTTTGGCTCATCCGGTTGAGCGCATGGACCAGCGAATCTGCACCCAAAATCCAGAACATGTCAAAACCTCGCAGCACATCCACCGACATAAGGCGTTCGGTTGGAGCCGTACGATCGGTGTCTTGAGGTGTGTTCATCAGCGTCTGATCGACACTCACAAGCTCACCGACGAAAGACAATCCAAAATGCTTCCAGCGTGCAACGTGGACATACCGTAACTGGCCAAAAGCGAGGATTCGTGGCACCATTTGGCCACAACACATGAGAATTGCCATTGGTTCCGACCATGCCGGTTTCGAGTATAAAGAGAAAATTCGCGAAATGCTGACCCAGCTCGGTCACGCGGTCACCGACTTCGGCACGCATTCAAATGCACCGGTGGATTATCCGCTGTTCATCGGCCCGGTAGCGGATGCTGTGGCGGTGGGACAAGTTGAGGGTGGTGTTGTCCTTGGAGGGTCAGGGAATGGCGAGGCGATCGTTGCTAATCGTCGCCGGGGTGTACGATGCGCGGTGTGCTGGAATGCCGAATCTGCGCGGCTGGCGCGCCAACACAACAATGCGAATGTGATCTCGCTGGGCCAACGGATGATGAGCGCGGAAACGGCGTTGGAATTGGTGCGGATCTGGCTGGAGACTCCTTTTGAGGGTGGGCGGCATCAACGCCGAATCGAACTTATCGATGCGGGGACAGGCAGTTAGCTGATTGCTCTTGCGTGCATCCTGGGTGTTCCGCTAAAGGATTCGGAAGGCGGAGGTCCGCGAGGCCTAAAACGGCCTTCCGAGAAAACTTGGGTACACCTCTTACAGTGCCCGTTACTCGTGCGCACCGAAACGAGCCTTGACTCCACGAAGGAAATCCCGGATCCTTAATGGCTAGTCAGGGCCCATGAACACACGCACCAATCGCCGCCGGTTCCTGCAACAGACCGCCCTAAGTGGAGTCGGGGTATGGCTGGGATCAATCGCGATCTCGCGCGGCGCAAATTCTCCAAATAACAAGCTAAACATCGGAATCATCGGGGTCGCACATCAGGGCAATTATGACCTGAGCAATGTTACCAGCGAAAATATCGTCGCCCTTTGCGATGTGGACGATTCGTACCTGGCCGACACGTCCAAGAAATTTCCGGGCGCCAAAACGTACAACGATTTCCGGCGTTTGCTCGACCAGAAAGAAATCGAGGCGGTAGTGATCGCGACGCCGGATCACACGCACGCGGTGGCTACTGTGGCCGCATTGGGCAGCGGACGTCATGTCTACTGTGAAAAGCCGCTGACCCGCACGATCTCAGAATGCCGTGTCGTAATGGAAGCGGCGCGCCGCGCCCGACGCGCGACACAGATCGGCACACAAATTCACGCGGGGACAAATTACCGGCGGGTAGTTGAATTGGTGCAGGGCGGGGCAATTGGGCCGATCGATGAAGTTCATGTCTGGGTGAGCGCGACCTATGGCGGAAAAGATACACCGAAGGAATCGCCACCGGTTCCGGCTAGTTTGCATTATGATTTATGGTTAGGTCCCATTCGCACCCGGCCGTATAGTCCGGAGTACTTGCCGCAGGCCTGGCGGAATTGGTGGGCATTCGGTGGCGGGGCGCTGGGAGATTTCGGATGCCATTATATGGACTTGCCGCATTGGGCACTGGGATTGCGAACGCCGGTATCGGCGGAGGTCGTTGAAGGACCGCCAGTGCACGCGGAGTCCGTCCCGCCGTGGCTCATTGTGCGCTACCAATATCCGTCGCGAGGTCAGCAGCCGGCGCTCAAATTGACGTGGTATCACGGCGGCAAACAACCGCAGCCGTCTGTGCTCGCTTCCGACCTCGCGGAGAAATGGAAGAGCGGAGTGCTCTTCGTCGGCAAGAAGGGAAATCTTCTGTCCGATTACTCCAGACACATGCTGTTGCCCGAGGATCGCTTTAAGGCTTTTGTTCCGCCGGCCCCCTCAATCGCCGATTCCATCGGCCATCATGCAGAATGGATTCGGGCGTGCAAAACCGGCGAGCCGACTACGTGTAATTTCGAGTACTCGGGCGCACTTACCGAGTCCGTGTTGCTCGGGAATGTTGCCTACCGAGCCGGCGCCAGGATGGAGTGGGATACCCAGGCGCTGCGCGCCAAGGGCTGTCCCGCGGCCGAGTCATTCATCCAACACGAATACCGAGAGGGCTGGAAAATCTAGGGAAAGCCTGAATATTTATGTCAACGAACCGTCTGAAATCTATGCACAAGAGCCGAACCACGTTCAAGCCGTTGCAAACCGGGCAAATCTGGAAGATGCAAGATGCGGATCTGCACGTGGAGGAGGTCGGAAAACGGCTTGTGCACTATAAGCTTTTCAAGAATGAAGCCAAGCGTGCCCGCACCTCGCTTTCGGGCATCGACGTGGTGGAAAAGTATTTGCAGAAGAATAAGGCTGTTTTGGTCGAGAAGTAGGTCCTTTCCCCTTTCACTTTTTGGCGGCTGGGCACGGTTTGCAGAAACTGTCGCCCAGCCGTTTTGGTGCTATCGCAGGAGCTTAAAGAGCCTTCAGGAACAAGTATTCCTCGTCCCGGCGGGATTGTTGGGTGCCTCCGTTATCGGGACCTCACTCAGCAACTTTCTCATTTCGTGCTTACATCGTGCAACCAAGTTTTCACGATTGGGGCCCCATGCGCCCAGCTTTTCCCGGCGATGAAACAAAACGGCGCTTGCATTTCGGGCCGATTTCCGTAGTGTGTCACCTCGGAAGCGAGCGTAGCTCAGCCTGGTAGAGCATCACGTTGCCAACGTGAGTGTCGAGGGTTCGAATCCCTTCGCTCGCTCCAATTCCGTCTAGAGGATCGTCTCTCCTCCCTCTCTGCTACAAACTGGCAACAGACGCCGCTCGGCGGCGCCTGAATCCCAAGGTCAATCACTTATTGGGTTTGAAATTAGGAACACCTTGTTTGAGGCTATCGCCCTAACTTGCATTTCCTTGCTTTTTAGCACTGATCTGGTTAACAACACTTCATGACTCCGCACATCCTTTTTGTCGATGACGAAGCGCCAATCCGGGAGTTGCTGTCGCTGTATTTCCGCAAAAAAGGACTGGAAGTGACAACTGCTATCAGCGCGGGCCAAGCTAAGGAACTCGCGGCCAGCGTTCCCTTCACGCTCGCGATTTTGGACCTTAATTTGGCAGGCGAGAATGGTCTAGAGCTGCTTGGGTTCTTCAAGGGCAATTATCCGAATGTCCCCGTAATCATTTTTACGGGTCAAAACTTGCCTGCGGTTCAGGAGCAGGAGCTCAGCCAGCGTGTTAAGGCAGTTGTGCGGAAAACGGAGTCTTTGAGCGCCTTGTACGATGAAGTGTGCCGACACTTGCCTCATGAGTGACACGAAAACTAGCCGCTAAAGCGCGCTGAGAATACTGTAGCATTCAGCTGCCTAAGGGGTGAGCGCAAGGGACTCGCCAGTACAGGGCAGCTAACAGAAGCGGTTGCGCCTGACTTAGGGAGACTGTGATTTATGCGAGTACAAGCTCTTCTGCAGAGAATAGGACAAATCGCTCGACGTGGGGGCGGAACACAAGAGACTTTCCAGCCAGTTCTGACTGACGCCGTGCGTTTTCCCTATGGCCCATTCCGCTTTAGGATCCAATTGCCCGCGCGGATGCCTTACAGGATTTTGGCCTCGACTGATCTCTCGCATTGGACCCCGATTGCTGAAGGGATCGCCGGTGCTGAGTATGAGGAGTATATCGATTCTGAGGCTTTCAAATTCAGTTATCGCTTTTATCGTGCTCAGGCAAGAGCAGTTTCTTCCGTAAATGTGATTGGCTACGCGTCAGTTGCCCTGCCACCAGGCTTTTCATTGATTGCCAATCCCTTTGATAGTGGCAGCAATACGGTGGGTCATTTAATCACAAACTGGCCAGACGGAACAACGCTCAACAAGTATGACGCGCGGCTGCTTCGGTTGACCGAGAACGAACTCAAAGACGGCAAGTGGACCAATCCGAGTGAACAACTTCTGCAAGGTGAGGGGGCGATATTTTTCAATCCGACGGATGATTACAGATCGCATAGTTTTGTGGGGGAGGTGGCGCAAGGGGAAATGACGACGCCGATCCCGTCAGGCTTTTCCCTGCGCGGTTCCCTGGTGCCTAAACCTGGAAATTTATATGAGGATTTGCAGTTCCCAATCTCAGAAGGCGATGTGATCCACATCTTCGATCGCGACCGACAGAAGTATGTTCTGTATCCTTTTGAAAACGGCCAATGGACGGCGGGCGCTCCGATCTTGGGTATTGGTGAATCTTTTTGGGTTGCCAAAGCTGAACCGGGCAACTGGATCAAGCACCTCTTAATAGAGAGCGCCTAAACAGAGCACCCCTCCTTGACTCGCGGACTCTTGAAGAGCAGCTTTTATTTTCCCTCTTTCTCATGCAGGACCGGTTGAAATAGGGTGAGGAGCATCCAAAAATGTCTGGCTAAGTGTTTAATCCATCCAGCGGACCGAACTCTGGATTTCGCTACTTCTCATCCAGGCATTGTCGCACTTTGTGGAGGAGCACGTTGGCGGAATAGGGTTTCTGCAGAAAATGCCTCTGGTTGCGATGGACAAAAGCCGTATCTTTGCCAGCTAAATACTGACTGTAACCGGTGGTAAAGACCACCTTGAGCTGGGGCCGTTCCGCTTGCAAGCGTTGCGCCAATTCGCGGCCCGTGAGATCATCCGGCAAGACGATGTCCGTCAGCAGCAAATCTGGTTTCACGCCAGGGGTGTGGCAGATGTCCAGGGCCTCTTGGCCTGAAGCAGCTTCCCGAACATGGTAGCCGTAGGCTTCGAGGAATCGCCGAGTCACCGTTCGAAGCATTGAGTCATCTTCCACTACCAAGATATCTTCGTTGCCTCCGCGTGGACGGGGTTCAGCTTGTGGTGATTGATCCGCTCCTGCAGGCGATGCGACAGTGGGCAGGAAGATTCTAAACGTCGTACCCGTGCCGACTTCACTCACCACTTCAACCCAGCCTTGGTGCTGTTTGACTATGCCATAAACTGTCGCCAGGCCCAACCCGGTGCCTTTGCCAGGCTGTTTCGTGGTGAAAAATGGTTCGAAGATCCGTGGCAAATCTTCTGGCGCGATGCCCATTCCGGAGTCTCTCACGCGTATGGAAACGAACTCACCTGCACGTGATTCGGGATGTGCTCGGGCATGCTTCTCGTCGACGCGGGTTCCTTCAGTGCTGATTTCCAGCTGACCGCCACGTGGCATAGCGTCGCGGGCGTTGACGACAAGGTTGACAATCACCTGCTCCATCATCCCAACGTCGCCCTGAACGAATGGTAATTCTTTGTGAAACGAACATTGCAGGCGGACATCCTCGCCGATTATCCGATTGAGCATCTTGATCAAGTCGCTAATCACATCGTTGAGGTTAAGTTTTTGGAACTGCATCGCCTGTTTTCGGCCAAAAACCAGCAATTGGCGTGTCAGATTGCCGGCACGTTTCGAGGCAGCCGTGATCTGATTGAGGCATGTCCGCAGCTCGTCGCTCAGAGGTTCGGTAGCGGTTAACGCCAGTTCGGCGTTGCCCCCGATCACCAGGAGCAGGTTGTTGAAGTCATGCGCGACGCCGCTGGCGAGCTGGCCTATGGCTTCCATCTTCTGCATCTGACGAAGTTGCGATTCGAGTTCCTTTCGCGCGGTGACGTCCTGCTTGACGGCGATGAAATGGGTGATCGCACCCCGCTCATCACGTACCGGCGTAATAGTGGATTCCTCAGTGTACAGGCTGCCATCCTTACGACGATTCACCATCTCGGCCTGCCAGACTCGGCCAGCCAGTATGTCTTCCCAGAGGTTGCGATAAAACGCCGGATCGTGACGGCCCGATTTGAGCAAGCGCGGGTTTTTACCTATAACTTCTTGAGCTGAGTAGCCTGTCAGTTGAGTGAATGCCTGGTTTACCCAGGTCACATTTCCCATCCCGTCGGTAATGAAAATCGCGTTGGCAGCCGACTCCAGAGCGGCGCTTTGCAGGCGCAAACGTGCTTCGGCTTGCTTGCGTTCGCTGATGTCACGCGAATTCAAGACGATTCCGTCGATCTGAACATCCTTAAGACGGTTTTGACCCACGGCTTCCAGATGACACCA
Organism: Candidatus Limnocylindrales bacterium; assembly: GCA_035495315.1. Lineage (GTDB taxonomy): Bacteria > Verrucomicrobiota > Verrucomicrobiia > Limisphaerales > UBA8199 > DATJGF01. The sequence goes on along the minus strand of DATJGF010000142.1, from coordinate 84,122 downwards.
AGAACCATCTTGTCGGCGACACCGGAATTCGCGCGTGACTCTCCGCTCTGGATTTTGGAGCGCTTCTGCGAAACCCTGACGTGCGCCGGTAAGGTCATCCGGGTGTACGAGCTCGAATGCGTTCCGGCCAACGAGCTCTTCAGGTTCATAACCCAAGACGTGTTTTATGGAGGGGCTGTTGTACTGAAATACGCCCTCAGGATTAAGAATCGTCAGAATGTCCACCGAGTTCTCTGTCAGCGCCCGGAAATAATTTTCCTTGCGAGTCAATGCTGTTTCAGCCAGCAGACGTTGGTGCCGTTCCTGGTTTTCCTGTACAGCCCGGCGTATCGCAGGCACTAGCCGTTCAGGCCAATTCTTAAGCACATAGTCCGTCGCGCCTTGCCTTAAACTCTCGATCGCGGCTTTCTCGCCAATCGTCCCCGACACCAGCAGGAAGGGGACGTCCGGACGAATTTGTCGGGCCGTTTGCAACGCCTCAAGCCCAGTGCAAGTCGGTAACGAGTAATCAGCGAGGATGATATCGAAGGCGCTCTTCGCCACGGCCTCCCGGAAATCCGTCATGTTATCAACCAGAGCCAACCCGATCTGCATCCCTTCCTCCTCTAACATCCCTTTCACAAGTTCAGAATAATCGGGATCGTCCTCGAGGTGTAGGATGCGCAGAAACTCACTCATCAAAAGTTTTGTCTCCCGTGCGGAGTTTTTCTAGATTGAATTCTCGAAGTGCCATGTAGCCCAATCGATAGCACTTAACTGCTTCGCTGTCGATTCCATTGCGTTTTTCGATGACCGCAGCGCGTGCGGTTTAGAGATTCACATCAAGGACACGCCTCTTCGCTTTGGTTCAGGGCTTTTTGCCAGCGCGAGTTCCTCAGTTACGGTGTCGCCGGTTCTGCGATGCAGTAAAGGAACCGCTCGCCGCGAAGATAGAATTCGCGGTCTACAACGGCTGCCGAGGCGCTGAAAGAGTCTTCAAGATGGTTGACTGCAAGGAGCGCATTTTCCCGATCATGTCGCAGGACGACCGTCGTGCCATCTCGCCCGGTGACATAGATGCGACCGGCGGCTCCGACGGGCGAAGAAAAGATAAAATCGTGTATGCCCTCGAGCCGTAACGGTTCGTCTTTTGGTTTGCCGGTCATGGGGTCGAGCCTTGAGAGGACATTCTGGTTGTGTCGCAGGACATAAAGCGTGTCGTCATAAAGCAGAGGCGAAGAGACGTAAGGGGTCAAGCGGTTAAGCTTCCACACGACGTGGTCGGTGCCCGTGATGTCGCCTTTGGCGCCCGCGAGCCGAACGGCCAGCATCGCCTGTGAATAGTAGCTGTTCCCGGCAATGACCAGGCCGTTGTAATAGACCGGCGAAGAGACGACGTTTTCCGTGAGGCCCGCGCATTCCCAAAGCTCCTTTCCTGAGACCAGATCATAGCCACGCACACGCTTCGTCGCACTGACAATCACCTGCGCCTTGCCTTCATCTTCAACGACGAGCGGTGTCGACCAGGAAGTCTTTTCATCGCGGGCAACCTTCCAAAGTATTTTGCCGGTCTGCTTGTCAAAGGCGTAAAGGAACGAGTCGGCCTCATGATCCCAGCAAACAATGAGAGTGTCTCCATAGAGCACGGGCGAACTGCCTTCACCGTGAGCATGGAGTGTGTGCATGTGTCCCAGATCTTTTTGCCATTTTATTTCTCCATTCAGATCAAGGCAGTAAAGGCCGCGTGAACCGAAGAAGGCATAGAGCCGTTGGCCGTCGGTGACCGGTGAATTCGAGGCCAGACTGCCCGTTTGATGACCGCCCTCATGCGGCCATTCTTCACGCAAAATCTTTGACCACAATAGCGCACCGTTGCGCCGGTTGAGGGCCACCGCAAGGAATTGGTGGCGATGCCTCACCGGCACGCTGTCATGCACGCCCGGGGCGTCGTCATAGACAGGCTTCTGGGCTTCGCCGACCGGCACTGCGGAGAGCACGTATACGGAATCGCCAGAGACGATTGGTGAGGAATGCGCCTTTCCCGGCATAGGAACTTTCCAGCGGATGTTGTTCGTTTCGCTCCAGTAGACCGGGGGATTTGCGCGTGGCGCGACGCCGTTCGCCAAGGGTCCTCGCCATTGCGCCCAGCTACCTGGAGGGGCGCAGGTGTTACCGTTGGTCTGATCCGCCGGCGCGGAAATTGAGCAAAGACCAAGGAGGAGAAAGATGAGGCGTAGTGGGCAGGTCATTACGATGGATTGTGTCGTTAACCGCAAAGGGTGTCAAAGGCTCGCTAAGATTGCGCTAGAAGAGCGGTTTCAGAAAAGTGTGGCCTCCTCCAATGCTCAAACTACCTGCTTTGAACTTTCATTGGAATTGGCATAGCAACATACATTTCTTTGCGTAGCGCAGCGAAGCTTGGTAGGGTGAGGACTATGGGCATGATGAAAAACTACATTTTGAAGCTGCTGCAGCAATGCTCGGAGGAGAAGTTCGGCCAGGATGCGATTGAGTGGGCGGTGGTATCGGGCCAGGTACGCCTGACGTATGATTTGGAGCGTGACGTTCGGGAGAGCATGTCCAGGTATGATGAGATTATCGAAGCGTATCGTTTAACGTTGGCTCAAAAAGCGCAGACACCGCCAGCTGAGCGTGCGCCGATGGTGCGGGCTGATTCCAGTCGGCGGGTGAAGGCTGCCACCGCTGAGGCGGCGACCAGGAAAACGCAGGCGGGTTAGGGCTGGACCGTGCAGGCTGGAAGCCTGCGATACAGCCGACAGAATGTCTGCGCTACGTAGGTCTGCTTGGATGTAAGGCGCAGAGCAGAGAGCCCTTCCTTGTGCTCGGCTCGACCCTTCTGCTTCGGCTCGCCAGATTGTTAGTCATCGTCATGGCGCCCTGTCATCAATGGCAACAGGTGCCAGAGGAAATAGACCAGCGACGAGATGAAGGCGGCGACATACGTCCACGCAGCAGCGTTCAATACCTGGCTTACCGCAGAGCGCTCCTCGGCACCTTGAATAAACCCCATTTGATTCAGCGCCAGCTTGGCGCGACGCGAGGCATCAAACTCGACCGGCAGCGTAATCAAATTAAACGCCATCAGGATCCCCCAGGCTGCGGCCATGATTAACAGGCCGACCTTCGGAGCCAATAGTCCCGTCATGAGGCCAAGCAGCGGGACCCACAAAACCAGCTGACTCGCGAAAGTGGTCACACCCACCGCTGCCATACGGATTTCCAATGGGGCGTAGCCCATTTTGTGTTGAATGGCATGGCCGCACTCATGTGCCGCTATGCCCAGCGCCGCGGCCGATCTACCTTCGTAGTTTGCCCGGGAAAGCACCAGCCGCCTTCGCAATGGATCATAATGATCCCCCAACAACTCTTCGTGCTCGACGATTTCAACATTGTTGATACCCGCGCCGCGCAGAATTTCTTCGGCTGCTTCTGCTCCGGTTAAACCCGACAGCGTTGGCGTTTGGCTGTGCCGCGCATAGGCTTGTTTCACGTGCAATTGGGCCAACAATGCAATGACCAAGGTGATAAGGAATAGGCCGAGTATCATACGAGTTTTCTTTTGGGGAACAACGCCCGCCGAACTTGTCGGGACAGAAACTGGATGCTTCGCTGGACTGAACGCGCTGTTGGTCTTCGTTTGGGAAGAATGGCGCGTGCGGATCTCAGCCAGCGTCTGGCCCACGCGAATTCGGCCGCCAAAATGGCCAGTCCGAGTGGGATTACAACGAACGCTGGGCCCGGCAGAACGATCAAGGCGATGCCAAACGCCAGTACTGTGCCGCCCACAACTGCCACTAAAATGCGCTTAAAACGTATCATCGTGGTACTGCTTAGGATTTGGGTTCGATTGTTAGGCTTTGATTTCATTCGTTTATACCCCAATGACGATCGGAAGGTGTGAACTGGAAAGGAGCATTGTAACGCGCGAGAAGCCGTTCATGGAAACGCTCGGAGTCTGTTATCGCGCTTGAAACATTCGCGTTGTTAGTTGCCAGGGCCGCGGTGTTGCTGCGGGGCTCCTTTAGCAGTGCATTTGCCATATCTGCGAGCACAGTTGCTCCAAAGGGCTTCCACAGGATCGCAATCCCTTCATCTGCGATCGCCTCCTCGCCCGCCGATGAGTGATTTGCCAGCACGACCATCGGTGCGCGCGGGTTGAGTTTCCTGAGGTTGTCCAGGATCGCCCGTCCGGTACGAACCGGTTGGTCTAGATCCAGCAGGACGAGGCCCGGACGGTGTTGAGTCGACGCTTTGACGGCTTCCGATGGGGTCGCCGACCACAAGATCTCGAACTCATCAGGTCTGAAGGCTCGATGGATAGCGGCGCGGGTCTGCGGCGTGACCGCCATCACCAGCGCCAGGACCGTCAATTTCATTTTCATGAGACCATTTTTCCTGACATTGGTGGATTAGACTAATACGATTTCTCGATTGGACTTTTAGGTTTAAGTGAAAGATTGTTTCACGGATGGAATTCCTGAATTATCATCACCTGCGTTATTTCTGGACGGTCGCCAGGGAGGGAGGCCTGACCAAAGCGGGGGCCAAACTCCACGTGTCGCAGCCCACCATTAGCGCACAGATTCAGGCGCTGGAAGGTGTGCTCGGTGAAAAGCTGTTTCGCCGCAAGGGCAGGAATTTGGAACTCACGGACGTCGGCCAGCAAGTGCTCGGCTACGCTGATGAGATTTTTTCCATTGGACAGGACCTGCTGAATTCGGTGAAACAGCGCCCGACCTCGCGTCCCCTGCGATTGAATCTGGGCGTTGCCGACGCGCTGCCGAAGCTCGTCACTTATCAAATTATTGAACCGATTTTTCGTCTGCCAAAACTGGTGCAAGTTTCCTGTTGGGAGGCCAGTGTTTCGGACATGCTTTTGGAACTGGCATCTTATCGGCTGGACCTCGTGTTGGCGGACGAACCGGCTTCCAGCGGGGTTACTACCAGTGTGTTTAACCATTTGTTGGGTGAATCAGGCGTCGCTTTTTGCGCTACACCGCGACTGGCCAGGAAGCTGGAAGGGCCTTTTCCCAAATCCCTGCACGGAGCGCCGGCGTTATTGCCAATGGCCAACAGCGGTTTGCGGCGGTCGCTGGAAAAATGGTTTCATGCGGTGGGCGTTCGGCCTCGTCTCGTGGGAGAGTTTTATGACCCCGCCTTGGTCAATGTGCTGGCACTCCACGGTTTGGGCTTCATGTGTGTGCCCACAGTTGTTGAAAAGGAAGCCGTCGCCCAGCTTGGATTCCGGGTGATCGGTCGTACGGATGAATGCCAACAGCAATTCTATGCGATTACGCCGGAGCGAAGACTGACTCATCCCGCGGTGACAGCTATCACTTCCGACGCTCCCTCCCGGCTGTTTCCTAAACGGTGAAGGTCGTTTACAAGGAGACCGACGGAGCGCATACCTGGCATAATTGGAGAGAATCTCTACGCGAATTTTCGCTGCAGTTGTTCCGGTACCGCGGAAGTTATTTCAGGAACGTCCCCTCGCGCAGTTCTTCATAGGCTTGGCGTAGTTGGGCCTGGGTGTTCATCACGATGGGCCCATACCAGGCGACAGGTTCCTGCAGAGGTTTTCCAGACACGAGGAGAAACCGGATGCCTTCGTCGCCGGCCTGTACCGCGACCTCATCGCCTTGGTCAAACAGGATTAACGATCGATTATCAGCTTCGGTGGGCGGAGTGGTTTCAAGCCATTTGACCCCTTCGGTGGGGACGGCCAGGGGTCCGGAGGCATTGCAGAATTTGCCGCTACCGGCAAAGACATAAGCAAAGGCCTGGCGGGTGGTCTCGACCGGCAGGGTTTTTCGCTTTCCAGGCGGCACGGTCACATCGACATAAACCGGATCCGCCGCGATACCCTCGACCGGGCCACGCTTGCCCCAAAAGCTTCCACAGACGATGCGCGCCCTGGTTCCGTCGTCGTCTGTTACTTCAGGGATTTCTCCTGATTTAACTTCCTGGTATCGCGGGGCAGTCATTTTGAGGGCGGAGGGGAGATTGGCCCACAACTGGAAGCCATGCATTTGGCCGAGTTGGTCGCCCTTCGGCATTTCCTGGTGAATGATTCCGCGGCCGGCAGTCATCCATTGAATGTCTCCGGCGCTTATCGTCCCACGGTTGCCGAGGCTGTCGCCATGGTCGACGGTACCGGCCAGAACATAAGTAATGGTTTCGATACCGCGGTGAGGGTGCCAGGGAAAGCCGGCGAGGTAATCGTCGGGGATATCGTTGCGAAAATCGTCGAGGAGTAAAAATGGATCAAAGTCGGAAGTGTTGCCAAAACCGAACGCACGGCGCAGGCGCACACCCGCGCCTTCCAGGGTCGGCTTAGCCTGGCTGAGACGTTTAATAGGGCGAATTGACATTTATTAACCTTTCTGTGTTGCGTAATCCAATCGGTCGAAACGTTAACTGTCGATCGGCAGGACACCGGACGTGGTTTGGGCTTTGCTGGCAGCTGAGCTGGATATAGCTGCGCGCCTCAATTCCATCGGATAATTCAGTTCTCGCCAGGCATCGATTCCTCCTAGCAACGGCCGGACGCGAGTGAATCCTTTGCGTTGAAGCCTGAGCGCAAGGCGGGCGCTGGAAACTTCATTGGGACACGAACAATACACGATGATATCCCTGTCCTTCGGAAATTCATTCAACCGCTTTTCAATATCTTCGATACTGACATGAATTGCGCCCTGGATGAAAGCGGGATCTTGTTTGACTGCGGCGGTCGAGCGCAGGTCGAAAATGAGCGGCGTTTCGCCTGCGTCCAGCTTTTGGCGCAACTCGTCGACAGTAATGCGCGCCATGCGCAGCTCATGCAGGAGCCGCTGCCGTTGCCAGAATTTGTAAGCGATGTAAAGCGCTGCCAAGGCGATTATGAAGGTAAGCGCACTGCCACCGATACGCCCGAGCGCCGCCGCGATTTGATCTATTTGTTTGCTGAAGAAATAGCCGAAACCAAGCAGACTGGCGCCATAAAGGAGCGCACCGAGTCCGTCTACAAAAAGAAATCGTCCCGCGCTCATACCCGACATTCCGGCCAAGGGTGGAGCGATGGTGCTCATGCCGGGCAGGAATTTCGCTACGATCACGCCGCGCAGTCCATATTTGGTGAATACGTTCTGCGTGCGACGAACGCAGGAATCGGGCTCCAGCGAAATGCGACAAAGAAAAGCCAACACCTGGTTGCCGCGATAACGTCCCAAGTAAAACCACATCGCGTCGGGAATCAGACAGGCCATCACAATCGCCGCCAGACCCAGCGGCAAGCTGAATTTTCCAACGGCAGAAAGTGCACCTGCAGCCAGCAGCCATGGCAAAGCCGGCAGCGGCAGACCCATTTGCTCCACTAACACCGCTGCGAACACGAGCGGTAAGCCGTGGTCAATGAGGAATTGCGTAGTTTGCGCCATAATTGCTCAGAAGAAAAAAGTTAGTCCAAGGAGTCCGTTGACGCCATTCAATCCGAGATTTGGGCTGTGCATAACACGCTACACCATACTGAGCACGACGCGGAAGCGTGCTTTGCCGCTGTGCATCTGCTCAAAAGCCTCTGCGACCCGGGTTAATGGAAACTTCTCAATCATTGGGTGCACTCCACTCATAGCGCTGAATTTCAACGTGTCCTGGGAATCCCGCGCCGTGCCTGAATACCAGCCGGCCACAGAACGGCGGCCCATGATCAATGGCAGTACACTGACGGTCAAAGGCTCGGCAGGTGCAGCCGGCACTAATAATGTGCCATCCACGGATAATCCGCCGACGAGGTCCGAGATCGCCTTTGCATTGGGAGCCGTCGCGAGGATAACGCGCGCGCCACCCAGTTTTTGCAGTTCAGTGGCTGCATCGGCGGACCCGGAGTCGATGTAATGATGAGCTCCCAATTTTCTGGCGAGCGCTTCTTTATCCTTTCCTCGCCCAAGAGCGACCGTTTCGAACCCCATTTGTCTGGCGTATTGAATCCCCAAATGTCCAAGCCCACCGATGCCATGAACGGCAACCACGTCGCCACCTTGCGCGCCAGAATTGCGCAACGCATTAAAAACAGTCACGCCGGCGCACATGAATGGCCCTGCCTCTTCGGCCGGCAATTCTTCAGGAATAGCCGCGAGTGCCTCCTCCTGCGCAATCATGTATTCGGCATATCCGCCGTCGAAATCAATGCCTGTCACTTTGCGGTTGGTGCACATCGCGAAATCGCCCCGCCGGCATTGCTCACATGTGAAACAATGTCCACCATGCCAACCGACGCCGACTCGCTGACCTGGTTTCCAAGCCGTGACCTCCCTGCCAACAGCGTCAACGCGCCCAGCCACTTCGTGGCCAGGCACCCGCGGATACTGAAGGCCGGGCCACAAGCCCTCTTTGACGAGCATATCGCTATGGCAAATCCCGCACGCTTCGACTTTCACACGGACCTGCCTGCGGCCGGGTTCCGGGATATCGCGCTCCACGAGTTCAAATGGGCTGCCCGGTTTAGTTAGTTGCGCAGATTTCATTTTTGTACTCATAAACGATTTTTCTTCGCGTTGCGGCCAAATCTACTCCAATTTAGGGACACTTTTTCTCCCACTGGATGCGCCTCACCAGGTGTATAAGCAAATCCGGCGGGTCTCGATCCCAGTGCAGGTCGGATATCTCGTAAGGTTTTAGACCAGATGCTCAGCCAGGAACCACACCTGCATTTCGTTGGTGCGAATAACATTGCTCACCAGCAGGTCATTGGTTCCGTCATCACCCATTTCGGCCGCCTTCCGCGCTGAGGTTCGTGCTCCCTGCAGGATGATCTCATGAGCAGTGAGCAGGCGTGAGATTTGAACCGGCACTTCTTCGCGACCCTTTGGCGGGCGCGGAATATTGGTGTTTTCGGCGACATCTGCTGCCATGGCGTAGCTTAATCCACCGAGGGCCTGGATGCGTTCGGCGATTTGGTCGACCAATTCGGCTTGCTCCTCGAAGTGTTTGTCGAACAACAAATGGAGTTGATAGAAGGTTTTGCCGGAGACTTGCCAATGGTGCTTCTTGTAGAGGTCACGCAGCGTCATGGTATCGGCCAGGATTTGATTGAGCCGCTCGACGCTCGCCTGGCATACCTTCTCGCCGAGACCGATCGGCAATTTGGCGATGCTCCCAAACGGCTGAATTTCGGCCGCTCGCTGGTGCAGTTTGGGCTGGGCTCGATCCGGGTGGAATCGAAACGTTACGGTTGAATCGTGATTGGATACTTTTGACTTAGCTGTCGTTTTCATAACAGAGAATTTCTTTCAGGCGGGAAGTTTGGTTTCAGAGTAGACAATCGAAGGGGTGGAAGGAACTTGCTCATGTCGGAAGCGGATACACTCTAGCGATAACCGCCTGAGATCACGAATGTCTCTCCGGTGATCCATGACGAATCGTCAGCGGCAAGGAAAACTGCCGCACCAGCGATGTCCTTGGGTTGCCCGATGCGACCCAGAGGCGTCTGCGATTCGACCTGCTTTCGCAGGTCGCTTTCGGCGATGCCGGCCGATTGCGTTCCCTCGGTTTCCACCATTCCTGGCCGGATCGCGTTCACGCGAATTCCTTTCGGGCCGAGTTCAGCGGCCAGCGAACGGGTGATGGCGTCTACGGCTCCCTTGGTGCCGCTGTAAACAGCCGCCTGTGGAATGGCCAGGGTGCTGACCACCGAACTGATGTTGATGATGCTTCCTCCGGCGCCATTGAATTGCTTCGCCGCTGCCTGGGAAGCCAGCAGCAGCCCCAGCACGTTGAGATCGAATTGTTTGCGGAAGTGATCCTCGGTCAATTGTTCCAGAGGCAAAAATTCGTAAATACCTGCGTTGTTAACCAGGATGTCGACTTTGCCAAAAGCCTTGTTGGCCTCGGCGAACAAACGATCGATGTCTGCCTTGCGGGCCATGTTTGCTTGGACAGCAACGGCTTTCCCCCCGTTCTTGGTAATCTCGCCAACCACTTTGTCCGCGCCATCCTTGCTTGAGCTATAATTGACGACCACAGAAGCGCCCTCTGCCGCCATCTGTTGGGCGATCGAGGCACCAATGCCCTTCGAAGCGCCAGTGACTACTGCGACCTTATCTTTCAGTTTCATTGAATGTGTATTCATATGCCTTTGTTTTCTTAATTGAGTGTAAGTGTGAACTTAGACCGTACCGATGCTGCGCGAATCGCCGGTGACGAGTGCGACCTTTGCTGAGAGTTTCTTCGAGTCCGTATTCATCTGATGGCAGCTGTCTGGGGGGCTGAGGCGCGTTCGTTTTCCGCGGCGAAGGGCCTCTTGCTTACTGCTTCCGCGGCGTCTTTAATCAACGAGGCGACTGCACCAGGTTGCGATACATAAATTGCATGGCTGCCGGCCACCTCGACGACGTTCGCGCCGGCGCGCTGGGACATGAAACGCTGCGCTGGAGGTGGAATCATCTTATCCTCTGTGGCCACCAGATACCAAGTTGGCTTGGTTCTCCAAGCCGGTTCGCTAATTGTGCCACTAAGCGCAGCGACGCCCCAAGGGACCTGAGAGTCGGCCATAAAGGCGGCTTTTTCTTTATCGACATCCGCCGCGAATGATGCAGCAAATTTGGACTTATCGAGAAAAAGAAAGCCATCGATGGGCGGCCGAATCGGCGGAACGGGGGCACCGGGTGGCGGATCTTTAATCAGTGCTGCTACCGACTCGCCCTTGTCCGGCGCAAAGGCTGTGATATAGACGAGGCCAGTTACCTTTGGATGATTGCCGGCCTCTGTGATCACGGCGCCGCCGTAAGAATGGCCCACCAGGATGACGTGACCCTCGCTGCCGTTTATGATTCGCTGAGTGACGGCAACGTCGTCCTCCAACGATGTGGTTGGATTTTGAACCACGTTCACAACGTAACCTTCTTTCTTAAGGATGTTGTAAACGGCTTCCCAGCCGGAGCCGTCGACAAAGCCGCCGTGAACGAGGACTATCGTTTGTGAATTTGAATCAGATGTATTAGTCATAAGCAGTAATTTATTTAATTGAGGTCAGTTTTTGATGAACACCAACAGGTCCTGATTGACTTGGTCCTTTAACGTTGTGCACAGGCCGTGTGGCGCCCCTTTGTAAACCTTCAGCGTTGCGTTCTTAATCAGCTTTGCGGAGCGTAGCGCTGAGGCGCCAATCGGGACGATCTGGTCGTCGTCGCCATGCAATACCAGGGTCGGCACATCAAAAGTTTTCAGGTCTTCGCTCAGGTCTGTCTCGGAAAACGCTTTGATGCAAAAGTAAGCCGCGGGGAATCCAGCCATCATGCCTTGGAGCCAAAAGGAGTCGCGTACTCCTTGCGAGATTTTGGCTCCGGGGCGGTTGTAGCCATAGAACGGCAATGTGAGATCTTTGAAGAATTGGGAGCGGTCAGCGATGACGCCAGCGCGAATCTGATCGAACGTCTCGATCGGAAGACCGCCGGGATTCGCCTCGGTTTTGAGCATCAATGGCGGCACGGCGCCGATCAACACCGCCTTGGCGACTCGGCGGGTACCGTGGCGGCCGATGTAGCGAGCGACCTCGCCGCCACCTGTGGAGTGGCCTACATGAACGGCGTTCTTCAAATCGAGCGCTTCGGTTAAGGCGGCGAGATCGTCCGCATACGTGTCCATATCGTTACCTTGCCAGGGCTGGCTCGAGCGGCCGTGGCCTCGGCGGTCGTGGGCGATGCAGCGATAACCACGCGATGCGAGAAAAAACATCTGATCTTCGAACGCATCCCCGGTCAAAGGCCAGCCGTGGCTGAAGACCACCGGTTGACCAGAGCCCCAGTCTCTGTAGTAAATGTCCGTTCCGTCCTTCGTCCTGATCGTGCTCATCGAGCTGTTCCTTTCTTTGGGTCTTCTTTTCTCATACTGCTGTTATCCAAACCGACTCAGTTATGCGTCCTGCTGGCAAAGCTGTTGTCGGAGGTGTGTAGCTATTACATTCGCCAGCTGGTTTCTTAATCCTTGCAGTGCGTCAGGGCTGCGGAACCCAGTGAATCAGTGGCCTCAAGAATATTACCTGCGAGTCGCGGAGCTTCCCTTTGGACCATAGTCGCAGCGTATTCGACGCACTGGCCATAGGCCCCGCAGTGCTCCTTCACTACCGCCATTACTTCCTCGTAATGGTCTCGCCTGGCCCAATCGCGCTGGAATTCAAGGAGTACCTGCAACGCGGTCAATGAAACTGCCCCCGCCTGTTCTATGCGGCGAATGGCCGCGGCATGGGCCGTTTGACTCGTACCGCCTGAAGCGTCTTCGACCGCATAAATGCCGTACCCCTCTTCCAACATCTGCAGGGCCGGAAACGCCAGGCAAGCCTCGCTCCAAAGCGCCGAGATGACAAAATTTCTTCGACCCGTCTTCTTGACCGCCGACATGAACTCCTTACTGTCCCAGGCATTTATGCTGGTGCGTTCGATGGGGACCTGACCAGGAAACAATTCCAGGAGTTGGGGGATGATGTTTCCACTAAAAGCACTCGATTCAATGGCTGTAAGAATCGCAGGAACGCCGAAGATTTTGCCCGCCTTAGCCAGCACCAGGACGTTGTTAAGCAGAGCTTGTCGATCGCTGCTCGCGACGCCGAAAAACATCTGTGGCTGGTGATCGATAAATACAACGCAGCAATTTTGCGGTGTCAGAAGTCCTCTATCTGTTGAACTCGCGCTCATATTCCTGGGTCCGTACTTGATTGCCGGAATCAAAATCGAGCCGAGCCGCCCAATACGCCATTGGCCACAAGGATTGAATTTCCTGCTGCCGAGGAACGAAGTCCTTCTACTCCCTTAGAAGGAGGTCGTTTGATGTATCGCAAACGCGTTAGTACCGGTGTCATTCGATTTGCATTCTGCCGAGAGATGAATCGCCTCTATGAGGCGCGGCGGAAGATCCGAAGGCCGAAAGATCCGAGATCCGAAACCCGAACGGGGAAATCTGCCGATTTGGGTTCGAATTTAGGATTTCTTGGGCCTTTGACCTTCGGATTTCGGCATTTGGACCCAGTCTGACCCTTTGCAGCCGAAGTCTACTTACAGTTGGACCAGGCCACGGCGGCTTGCGGCTGCGATAGCTTCGGTTCGGCTCAGTACGTTCAGCTTGGTGAAGATACTGCGCAGGTGAGCTTTAACTGTGGTTTCGCTGATGTAGAGATTCGCGCCAATTTCCTTGTTACTTTTCCCGCAGGCCAGCAGCGTCAATACGTCCAGTTCCCGCCCAGTGAGGGTTTCGCTACTGACGCCAGCGGCGAGTTTTTCCACTAGTGATTGGGGAATAGAGGTTTCGCCGCGACTCACGCGACGGATGCAGTCGAGCAACTCCTCCCGGCGGGCGTCCTTAAGGACGTAGCCCTTGGCTCCGGCTTTAATCGCTCGATAGATCTCATTATCGGTGTCGTAAGTGGTCAGCACGATGACTCGTGCGGCAGGGTCATGTTTGTGGATCTCAATGATGGCACCGACCCCATCCAAAACCGGCATGCGGAGATCCAGTAGCGTCACGTCCGGCTGGTGGTTGCGCCAAAGCTCAACCGCTTCGCGGCCATTGGCGGCCTCCGCGATGACCATCATGTCCGATTGCATGCCAATAATCGACGCCAATCCCGCGGTCACGGTGACGTGGTCGTCGGCAATGAGTACGCGAATTTTGTCGGCGCTGGCGCTTCTCGATCCAGAGCGGGAGCTGGAAGGCGTCGAACCGGGTGAGTGGTTTTGTGCGTTGGATTCGGTGATCATGATGTAACGGTCTCCACAGTGTTTGTAAGGGGCAGAATAATCGAAATGGCTGTTCCTTCGTCCCGGCCGCTTTCTATCGACAATCGTCCTCCCATCGCTTTGACGCGTTCTCTGATTCCGTGCAGACCGAAACCATCATGGCGACGTGCGGAATCGAATCCCTTCCCGTTGTCGCTGAGATTCAAATGAATCTCCTCCTTCTCGAAGGCGATGCGGGTCTTAAACCTGGTGGCGTGCGCATGGCGTAATACGTTGGTTAGAACTTCCTGTCCAATGCGCAACAGATTCTCTTCCCACTCTGGCGGGAGCTCCGGCTGCTGACCCCAGACACTGAACTCCGCCTGGACATTAGTGCCGGCTGTCATCTTCTTAATCAGGTGCTGCAGTGCTTGACAAAGGTCATTTTCCTCCAAGCTCTGTGGGCGGAGCGCCCGGACGGAGCGCCGCGCCTCCTGGAGACTTTCGCGCGCTAGCGCGCCGGCGCGTGCGAGAAACTCACCGGCTTTGGCTGTTAGTCCCTTGGATATTGCTTCCTCGACCGCCTCCAACTGGACGATAACGCCAGTGAATCCCTGCGCCAGAGTATCATGAATATCACGGGCCATGCGGTTGCGCTCGGCAACAACAGCGGCCTGGCGGCTTTGACGGGAGAGGCGCCGGAGTTGGCAAGCCAGCATGGCCTGGTGAGCCAAGGCCTGTGCCAGGTCCATTTCCTCGGCGCGAAACGAGCGTTTCTGTTTAAAGCGAATACCTACGATACCTTGGACCTCGCCGGCGATCAGCATCGGGACGATGAGGATCGTAATGACACCGAGAGACAGGACGTGCTCGCGCCACGGAAATGAAGGCCCCTGGCGAATATCCTCCAAAACGCTGGGTTTGCCGGTACGAAAAACCTGGGGCCAAAACCAGACATCTTCGATTTTCAGGGTCGGACTGATTCTTGCCAGGTCGGCGTCCGACTTGGCGATCAGCTTGCCCTCTTCAAAAGCGAATTCAAAACTGACCAAACCGGTCTCCTCATTTCTCAGCCAAATGCTGCTGCTGTGCGCCTCCAACTGTTGAGTTATGGTCCGTAAGACATGCTCCACCAATCTGTCGGGAGCGGATTCTTTCGCCAATGCATCCAACGTGCGAGTGAGGGCCTCGGTCTGACCGCGCGCGACTTGCTCCGACGCGCGGAGAGTTTCCGCTGCCTGCTTGCGTTCCGTGATATCACGCAAGATGACTGTAAAGATTACCTCCTCACCCAGCTTCAGTTTGGAAATCGAGGCTTCGGCAGGGAATTCCCGTCCATCCTTGCGCCGGCCGAAAACTTCACGGCGCTCAGCCATCGTGCGTGACACATGTGGCGAGTCTGCAAATTCCTCGAGATGCTTTCGGTGCGCCTGGGCGAATCGTTGCGGCAGCAGGAGCGCAAGTGGCTGGCCAATTACTTCCGTCGCCTCGTAACCAAACACTTTCTCGGCGCCCTGATTAAAGAGAACCACCCGCTGGCTGGAATCCACCGAGATAATCGCGTCGTCAGCGATTTCGAGAATTCCTTCAAATCGCGATTCGCTTCGCCGCAGGGCTTCTTCGGCTCGTTCGCGCTCGATGGCGACAGCCGCCAAGTGGGTCATTTGCTCGATAATAGTACGCTGTTCGGGCGTGGGATCGCCCGCTTCGCGAGAATAAAGTGCGAAAGTCCCCATCACCTCGCGAGCAGTGGAGAAAATCGGCGCGGACCAGCACGCCCGAAGTCCATGCGATAGGGCGAGATTGGAATATTGAGCCCAGAGCGGGTCAGTCTGAATATCAGAAACAAAAACGGGTTCCTTCCTGTAAACGGCAGTTCCACACGAACCGGCGTTAGGTCCGATGGCCCCGCCGTCAATGGCCTCCGTGTAACTCTTGGGGAGGCTGGGAGCTGCGCCATGCCGCAGGGTCTTGCCATCAGGACTGACCAGAAGGATCGAAACTAGAACGTTTCCGGACAGCTGTTCTCCATAGCGGCAGAGCGCATCGAGTATCGGCGAAAGTGCGCCTCCCCTGGCAATTCTTTCCAACAGGCGCTTTTCCCCGGTAACCAAAGCCTCGGCGAGTTTCCGCTCTGTCACGTCCATGAGAGCACCGACGAATTCAATTGCCTTACAATTATTGCGCACGGCATGCGCGATGACGTGGACGTGCTTGATGGAGGTGTCGGGCATCACCAGACGATGTTCAAAATCAAGACTGGTGGCCTCGCGCGACGCTACCTTGATCTTCTCCTGGACGAGGGCTAAGTCGTGGGGATGGACCCGTTGCAGGACCATTTCGAGGTTGGGTTTCAAGGTGCGTTCATATCCCAGGATGCGAAAAGTCTCCGTTGACCAGATCAACTCGCCAGTGGAGACGTTCCAGCCGAAACTCCCGGTTTGGCTCAGTCGCTGTGCTTCTGCGAGGTAAGCCTCGCTTCGCCGCAGAGCCTCCTCGCTTCGCGAGCGCTCGATCGCGATGCTGGCCAGATGCGTAAAGCGTTCGATGAGTTTTTGATCTTTTGGCTGTGGTCGGCAGGGTTCGCGTGACAATATCGCGAAAGTGCCCAGGACGTTGCCGTCCGAGGAAAATATTGGAGTCGACCAGCAGGCCCGCAGTCCATGGGCCAGCACCAGATCGCTGCAGCCCTCCCATAACGGGTCCTTGCCGATATCAGCGGCGATGACTTGCTGCTTGCGAAAGGCCGCCGCGCCGCAGGGGCCCCAGCAGGTAGCGATTTCACGGCCATAAAACTGATCGGTGTAGCTCTTCGGAAGGCTGGGAGCCGCGCCGTGACAAAGTCGCTCGCCTTTCGCATCCAATAACAGGATCGAGCATAGTGAATCCGACGATATTTCCTCGGCCACCTTGCATAACGTATCGAGGATCGAGCACAGACCGCTGCCTCCGGCGATCATTTCCAACACTCGTTTTTCGCCCGCCAGCACCGCCTCGGCCCACTGTCGGTCCTCTTGCGGCGTATCCGTGCGTTGCGAGGGGAGTTCTTGAGAATTAAGAATCCCGACGACGCCTTCACGTTCCTGCAAACCGGTGCTCATGAATCAGGCAAATTACAAGTATCCAGGTGAAGTGCGAACGAAGTTTAGGATAACACAGGTTCCGTCGAGGCGCTAAGGAGGATCGTTAGCGGCAGGACTGCGAGTAAGCGGCAGACGCACTTTGAAGCGGGTCTCGCCAGGCTTGGATTCAAATTCGATCTCGCCCCCATGGCGGTTGGCAACGATCCGGTTGCTGATCAGCAAGCCCAAACCAGTTCCCGAGCCGACGCCTTTCGTGGTAAAAAATGGCTCGAAAATTCGCGCCTGGATCTCGGGCAGTATCCCGCGCCCGTTATCGACGATCTCCACAACCAGTTGATTATCTTCCTGGAAAGTGCCGATGCAGATCTTGCCGGTGCCATCGACTGCATCGATCGCATTGTCGATTAGGTTGGTCCAAACCTGGTTTAATTCACTGCCATAGGCCAGGATCCTTGGCGCCGAGCGATCAAAAGCCCGGACGACCTGCACTTTCTTGAGTTTGTAGCCCAGCATCGTCAGCGTGCTCTCAATGCCGTCATGGACATCGATCTCCTGCATCGGCGATTCGTCCATGTGGGTATACGATTTAATCGCCTTAACCAGATCGGCAACCCGGCTGGTGCTTTGGTCGACGAGTTTCAACAACGAATGCAGTGTCAGGCGCGAATCGAGCCAATTAAGCGCGACGGCATGGCTATTTGGCATCAGCTTTGCCGTGACTGCCTTCAGCCAATCGGGGTCCAGGCCGGCGTTGACGAAACTGGAGGCCAGTGTCCAACCTTCGGGAATATCGTGCTCAGCGAGCCATTGGGCCAACGCTTCCTCGCGATCGCTTCGGGTGAGTGAGTCCAGTGGAGTGGCTTCGTTCAACCGACGCGTTGCATCCTGTTCCGCTGCCAGCAGATTTTCCCAGTCATCACCTTTCAAGACTTTGCCAAGCTGGCAGATGAGCGACTGCACGGAACCGACAGTTTGCTGCAGTTGCGCGGCGGCGCGGCGGGCCGCCGCAGCCGGGTTGTTCAATTCATGGGCCAAACCGGCGGCCATTGTGCCTAAAGAAACGAGCTTCTGGCGCTGATGAGAGTAGCCCTCGAGATTTCGCAGGCGATTAGCCGCTGTTCTGAAGAGTTCCCGGGCCACTGAATGGCACGTGCTAAGCATCTTCCAGAAATTGTCCTGATTGAGGCGAAACAAGCGCGAGGGCTTGGAGACCCGGACCATCGCGTGCCATGGGGCATTCAGCAGCAGCGGTATCTCGCCCATAAACATGCCCGGCTTGTTCACGGCCAGCAACACCTCCTGGTTATCATATCGACGGGAGATGCGAACTTCGCCTTCCAGGTTCAGGAAGAAAAACTCGGCGGGGGCGTTCGCCTCTACGAGTATAGTGCCCGGCGCCACTTCAATAACTTCGCCGCACTGAATGCAATCGAGCTGATCGTCCTTGAGCCCCTCAAACAGGGGTGTTTGGCGAATGATTTGTACCAAACTGTCGTCGAGGTTCATAACGTAGTGAGGTATTCGTGGACGAGTTTTACCGCCATGGCGCCTTCGCCTACTCCAGAGGTAACTCCTTTGGCGGAGCGATGCCGCACGTCGCCCGCGACGAAGATCCCTGGAACACTGGTCTCGAGGTAGTAAGGATCACGGTCGACATTCCAGCCCTGGGGGCGCCGGGAGTCTCTTTGCAGGAAATGCTGTCCGGAGACGACATAACCCAGCGAGTCGCGCTCGACTACACCCGCCAGCCACTCAGTTCGTGGGACCGCACCTGCGTAGATCAAGAGCGCGCTCGCTCGAACGATTTCCTTTTCGCCTGATTTCTTGTTCTCAATGACCAACTCCTCGCAGTTATCAGTGCCGCGCACCTCAACAACCTTGGAGTTGACCTTCACCGCGATATTTTTGGTCGTATGGATCTGATCTTCCAGGTACTGCGACATCGTCGAAGAGAGCGATTCGCCGCGAACCACCATCGTTACCTGCCGGGCGAAACCTGAGAAATACATCGCGGCCTGACCTGCTGAATTGGCGCCGCCGACGATGTATACATCTCCACCACGCTGCGAAAACGCCTCGCTCATTGGTGCGTAATAGTGGACGCCCGCCCCTTGCAATCGGTCCAGGCCGGGGATTTCCAATTTTCGGAACGCGATGCCCGTTGCAATCAGTAGTGCGCGCGTGACCACCTCGCTGTCGTCTGACAGCTTGAGAACTCGGGAGGGCCCCTCGATTCGCACACCAACAACTTCCTGCGGCGCGAGGATTTCCACGCCGAAACGCCGGGCTTGAGCTACGGCCCGCCGAGCCAGGTCCCCTCCGCTCAGTCCCGTCGGAAAACCAAGATAGTTTTCTATCCGCGAGCTCCGGCCGGCCTGCCCACCGGGTGCTTCGCGCTCAATCAGCAGCGTACGCAATCCGTCCGCCGCGCCGTAAACCGCCGCGGCCAATCCCGCCGGACCCGCCCCGACTACGACGAGGTCATAGAGGGGTTGCTCAGCGCGGGTTTTCAGTCCAAGCCGCCCGGCGACAGTAGCCGCCGTCGGGCGCGCTAAGAATGACCCGTCGCGGAACACTACCAATGGCAGCGAGGAGCATTCGGTTTTGCTGCTGGTGACGAGTTGTTGGGCGGCTTCGTCCTTTTCGATGTCTAACCACTGATACGGAATAAAATTGCGGCCCAGGAAATCCCGGATTTCCATCGCGGCAGGTGACCAACGGTGGCCGACGACACGAATCCCGTCAAAGACCGGGTGGTAAGAGGCCTGCCAATCATCCAGCAGGTCGTCGACGATACCGTAAAGGCGTTCCTCCGGCGGGTCCCACGGTTTCATCAAGTAATGATCTATTTTGACGTTGTTGATCGCGCGGATGGCAGCGTCGGTGTCGGCGTAAGCCGTTAAAAGCGCGCGTTTAGCATCGGGATAGAGCGCCAACGCCTTTTCCAGAAATTCAACTCCAGACATGCGCGGCATGCGCTGGTCCACGAGAAACAGCGCGATCGGCTCATTGCGGAGTTTTAGTTGTTCAACCGTGGAAAGGGCCGAGGGGCCGGAATCCGCGGCCATAATGCGATAGCGGTTGCCGTATTGTCGGCGCAAGTCGCGCTCGACGGCGCGCAACACGTCCGGGTCGTCATCGACTGTCCAGATTACCGGCTTTGGCATGCTACTTCATCCGTTAGACTCGTCGCTGAGTCAAATTGAACATAGACTATGGCTGCGCATGCTGCAGCAACCTGTCAGATTAACGTCACATATTGTTACATTGGCGAGGGCGTCTTTGGAAGCTGTAGCAGAATTAAGTGAGCCAACCTCTGGCGCGATGCTATCGTGGCATTTTCGCTGCGTAGTACACAAACGCAGGTAGCACGTTGAGTAGAACCGGGGCGGTGCGCACCTGTCCAAACACCATCCGCAGATACTTGCGGTCCCACAGAAAATGCTGAACCTGAATGAACATGCCATGATCGGACAGAACGGTTCGCGCGGTCTGAAGGAGTTCCAAGACCGCTGTGCGCCGCAGGTTCCCAATGGGGAGGCCGGAGATGATATAGCCGGGCTTTTCTTCGGAGCTCGCCACGAGATTCCGCAGCACATCTTGCGCTGGCTGCGCCCGGACCCGAACCTGGCCATTGATGCCGGCTCTGAATAGATTTTTGCGTGTGTCTTCGGCTAAAACAGGGTCGATTTCGCAGGCCACTACTTGCGCCTTCGGGCATTTGGTCGCGAGCCGCACGGTAAGCGTTCCGTTGCCGGATCCGAGCTCGACGACCCGTCCGGCGTAGTCTGTGGGAATCGGCTTGATCATCTTTTCAACCAGGAATCTTTGTGATGGAAAGATGGATCCCGTTTTTAAATGCCTGGCAATGCCTGCCCAGAAAAAATGCAGATAGCCGGCCGATAATGGAAGTTTGGGCATATTCTCAACCAAGCCGGTGGAAGGCAGGGTCGAGCTATACTCTTGAAATCAAACCGCTGGCGAAATGGGGCAAAATGCTACCGGCGGGATTATGCACCCTCGCGGGATCCGGCCTCCAGCGAGTGCTATCGCTGACGAGTCGACTTCACCAAACCTGCCGAGAGCGCGGCTATACTTCGTAACAAAGCTTTTGTCCCTTGCTGGCCTTCGGTATGATGAACGGCAATCAACCTAAAATAATGCAGACTCGATCGGTTCGGTTTTCGGCGCTCCTGACGCTTTGCGCAGCATTCGGCATAACCACCCTGCAGGCACAATTGCCAGCAAATTTTCCCACGGTAACGGTGCTCACCAATTACGCGCCGGCCGTTGCCAACGGCTATATTTTCCAGGGCAATAATTTCGGTGCCACCAACGTGGGGTACTACGCGATGATTCTCACCAACGACGGCACGCCAATTTGGTACAAGGAGCTGACCAATGCATGTTATGATTTTAAGGTCCTGCCCAACGGCTATCTGCATTATGCGCAGCAAATCAAAGCGTTGACCTATACCGGGGGCGGCCATGTTATCCACGATATTCTGGATGACAGTTATAATCCGGTGGAAACCATCCAGGCCGGGAACGGCTACGTCGCGGAGGCACATGATTTCCAGATGTTGCCTAACGGCCATGTGTTGGTGCTCGGTTACTACCTCAGCGAGGTGGACATGAGCCAGGTGGTGCCTAACGGGAACCCGGCTGCGTTAGTCTCCGGCGCTATCATTCAAGAACTCGATGCGCAACGGAATGTCGTATTCCAATGGCGTTCCTGGGATCATTACCCTTTCAGCAGCCAATGGGTGAATTCCACTAACGCGGTAATTTCCGCCTTTCACGTGAATTGCGTTTTTCAGGATGACGATGGCCATCTGATGATCAGCACGCCGGATTGGGTGAAGAAAATCAACCGGCAGACCGGGGAGATCCTGTGGCATTTGGGAGGCACGGAGAACCAATTCACTTTCGTCGGCGTGACTTCTCAACAAGGAACGAATGACTTCCGCAGCCATGCCATCAATCGCCTGGCCAACGGCCATGTGCTGCTCTACAACAATAGCGCTTTTGCGTCCGGAACGACCTCCTCCGTCCACGAATATGCGCTCGATGAAACCAACAAGATCGCGACACATATCTGGACCTACAAACCCAGCCCCAACGTTCCCGGCCCGTTCCAGGGAAATGCCGAGCGCCTCGCCAATGGCAACAGCTTCGTGGGTTGGGGCGGTCTGCCCAACGTGACTCCTTACGCGTGCACCGAAGTTGCCGATACCAACGTTGTGTTCCAGATGAAGTTTAACAATCCAAACGTGATCTGCTATCGGGCGTACCGCTTCCCGTATCCCCCGCAGTCACAGGCCAACGAGGCCAGCGTGACCGAAGTAGCCTCCGGCAATAGCTATACGTTGGGCGATACCGGTGTTTCGCTGCAGTTGCTGAGTGGCGGGGGTGGTTACAATCGGGTGTCGGTCAGTCGTGAACCGTATGCTCCAGTCTATCCGCTTTTTCAGGGCAAAGCGCCTCGCGTGCTCCCAGTGCGGGTGAAGTTAAGCGAAATTGCGGTTGATACGATGACGGTCAATCTGGATTTCAATGCGACGAGTTTCGGTTTCGCCAATCCAAACAACCTGACGGTGTGGTATCGAACCCAATCCGGAAAGGGCCTGTTCCTGCCGCAAGTCACAACGTACAATCAGGCGATTTCTACATTGCGGGTAAATCTGAATCTTTCCGCTCAGGGCGGCGATTTGGGCGAGTTCATTTTCTGTTATCCGGATATTGCGGATGTGGCATTTCCACCGATGCTGGGGCAGGTCGAAAACTATCGAGGCGTTCAGCCTTACGACGTTATCGCGCCAAGGCTGGCGGTGCCAGGGATCATCAATGCAGTCAATCAAGAGCGTCCGATTCTGCTTTCCTGGTCGCCGAAAGGCCTGGCGGAGTCTTATGAGTTTCAGGTGGCCACCAACCAGGATTTCTCGGGCCAGGTATTCCAAGTCCCCTATCAAACAGACGCTTTTTACGTTTGGAACGGCGCAGGGCCCAATACGACCTATTATTATCGCGTCAGGACGTGGAACGAAGCCGGAGCGAGTGACTGGGCGAGCGGTTCTTTCAGGACCGTTGCCCCTGTCCTCACCTTGACGACACCGAACGGCGGCGAGATGTGGCGCAGCGGTTTGAGCTATTTTATTCAGTGGAATGCGAATATCGCTGAAAATGTGATCCTTGAGCTTTATAAGGGGGGTATATTGGTTGCAACGATTTCGAGCAATACGGCGAGTTCCGGCGCCTATCTCTGGCAGGTTAGTTCAGCGCTAAACCCAGGCAGCGATTATTCGATTAAAATCCGCAGCACGACCAACTCGGCTTTGACTGACGTAGGCGACGCCTATTTCAGTATCAATATGCCCTTTGTAAATGCACAGTCGCTTGCGCGACTTTCGGACGGGAGCTTCAGTTTTGCATTTACTGCGCCCGGTGCTACCGAAGCAACTGTGCAGGCAACAATGGATTTCAAGGGATGGCAGGATCTGCAAACCCTCCCATTGACAAACGGCAGTGCGGTCTTCGTTGACAACACGGCCACTAACCTGCCATTGCGGTTTTATCGCGTTAAAATTCCTTAGCGCCTAGCGCAAACCCTGTTAAGTTTGCCGATGGTTTCACTGGTTTGGTTCCGCCTTGATCTGAGGTTGGCCGACAACCCCGCTCTCCACGCCGCAACTGCGCACGGCGGCCCGGTGGTCCCCATTTTTATTCACGCGCCGGAAGAGGAAGCGCCTTGGGAACCGGGAGCTGCTTCGCGATGGTGGTTGCATCAATCCCTCAAAGCTTTGCAAGAGCGTCTTGCCGAGATTGGTTCACATTTGATCATCCGCCGTGGGCCTTCGGTGCAGACATTGCGGGATCTCGTCAAAGAGACTGGGGCGACGGCGGTGTTCTGGAATCGGCGGTACGAACCCGCTGTGATCGCCAGGGACCAGCTAATCAAAGAGACCCTGCGATCAGGTAAGCTGCAGGTAGAGAGCTATAGCGCCAGCTTGCTTCATGAGCCGCGGACGATTCGCAATCAGAAGGGAAAACCCTTCCGGGTATTCACACCTTTTTGGAAGGCTTGCCTCAACCAGCCGGATCCTCTTCCGCCAGTGTCGGCTCCTAAACGCTTAATCTCGCCCTCTAAATGGCCGACCTCCTTGTCACTCGCAGATCTTCAATTGGAACCCAGAATCAATTGGGCCAGTGGCCTCCATGCAGCGTGGCGGCCGGGCGAAAGCGGTGCGGCGGAGCAGTTGCGAAATTGGGTCAAAGGGGGATTCGAGGACTACTCTGCCAATCGCAATCGACCGGATATCAGCGGCACCTCCCGGCTTTCACCGCACTTGCACTTTGGTGAGGTTAGTGCGCGGCAGATATGGCACAGGTTGCGGCAATTCGCTGAAAAAAATCGTTGGCCACTCGTGCGCTGGCGAGGCAGCCAGTTCCTGACTGAAGTGGGATGGCGCGAATTTGCCCATCACCTGCTTTACCATTTCCCAGACACACCCGAGGAGCCGTTGCGGGCTGAGTTCAAAACGTTTCCCTGGCGAACGAACCTGCAGTGGCTAAAGACGTGGCAGAAAGGCCGAACCGGGTTTCCGATTGTGGACGCCGGGATGCGGGAACTGTGGGCGACCGGTTGGATGCATAATCGTGTGCGCATGATCGTCGCCAGCTTCCTGGTGAAGGACCTGCTGATCTCATGGCGGGAAGGCGCGCGCTGGTTCTGGGACACACTCGTCGATGCCGATCTTGCGAACAACACGCTTGGCTGGCAATGGACTGCTGGTTGTGGCGCCGATGCGGCGCCGTTTTTCCGTGTCTTTAACCCTGCAACCCAGGGCGAGAAGTTTGATCCGGACGGCAATTATGTTCGCCGCTGGTGTGCCGAGATTGCTAAACTCCCAAACGCTTTCATTCATCAGCCTAACAAGGCGCCCGCTGAGATACTGTGCTCGGCGCAGGTCGATTGTGGCCGTACATATCCGGAGCCGATTGTTAGCCATGCCATTGCTCGCGAAGTAGCGTTGGAAGCGTTCGCCCGGATTAAAGCACGCGCGAAACCGTAGCGCGATTGCAGAATGTGTTGTAGGAGACGACTAAGGAGACTCAAAGCCTCACAAAGAAGCTGCATGAGACCAATGAACTGACCGCATTAATTCGTCCTCGTAATCGGTCTCGTCGTCGTCCTCGATCTTCTTCCTGGATTTTCGAGGACGATGGACGACGACGAGATCGAGGACGACACAGACGGCTCATGGAGACGGGCAGGGCTCAAGGGGTCCAACCGTTCAGACTCTGATCAAATTACAGTTAGCAAAGAATGATTGATCAGACTCTCCTTACGTCGTCTCCTACAATTTATTCATCTCGCTGCCCTGGATTGAGCGGGTGGGTCATCTCCTCGGGTCTTACCCATTGATCGAACTCTTCAGAAGTTACAAAGCCCAATTTGAGCGCTGCTTCCCGCAGCGTGATATCTTCGCGATACGCCTTCAACGAAATCTGAGCTGCTCTTTCGTATCCGATGTGCGGGTTGAGCGCCGTCACGAGCATCAGCGAATTTTCGAGATTTTGTTGAATGCGCTTTTCGTTCGGCTCGATCCCTGTGGCGCAGTGTTCGTTGAATGAACGGATTGCTTCCGCCATTAATTGAATCGACTCTAGCACATTATGCAGGATCACGGGCTTATACACATTGAGCTGGAAATTTCCCTGCGACCCGCCGAAGGCGACCGCGTGATCATTTCCGAACACCTGGACCGCGACCATCGTCAGCGCCTCGCATTGCGTCGGGTTAATCTTGCCCGGCATGATCGATGAGCCTGGCTCGTTTTCGGGAATTTTCAGCTCTCCCAATCCCGCGCGCGGCCCACACGCATACCAGCGAACGTCGTTGGCGATTTTCATCAGTACCCCCGCCAATGTGCGTAACGCTCCGCTGAGCGTGACCATTGCATCATGCGCCGAGAGTGCCGAGAACTTATTCGGCGCCGAAACGAAGGGCTTACTGGTTTCCTGGGCGATCTTTTTTGCGGTCAGTTCTCCGAAACGGGGATCGGCATTCAAGCCTGTACCAACTGCCGTCCCGCCGATCGCCAACTCAAAGATCGCTGGCAAGCTCGCTCGCAAAGTAGTCGTCGCCTGGTCGAGTTGAGCGACCCAGCCGGAAATAACCTGTCCGAGAGTTACCGGCGTAGCATCCTGCAGGTGCGTCCGGCCGACCATGACAACGTCCGCGTAAGCCTTGGATTTGGCATTTAAAGTATCCCGCAACCTGCCCACGGCCGGCAGCAGCAGGTTTTCGAGCAGCTCGGCCACCGCGATATGCATCGCAGTCGGGAAGGTATCATTCGAAGATTGGCTGTGATTAACATCATCATTCGGATGAATCGGCTTCTTCGAACCCACAACTCCGCCCGCAAGTTGGATCGCGCGGTTGGCGATGACTTCATTTGCGTTCATGTTCGTTTGTGTCCCTGAGCCGGTCTGAAACACCACCAGCGGAAACTCGTCATCCAGTTTGCCTTCGATTACCTCCTGGGCTGCGGCGACGATTAAACCCACTTTTTCGGTGGGCAGTTGGCCCAGTTCTCCGTTAGCCAGCGCGGCACATTTTTTGAGAATACCAAGCGCGCGGATGACTGCGCGCCCCCAGCGGTAATGGTCGACGCCGATTTGAAAATTGCCGCGTGCCCGTTCTGTTTGCGCACCCCACAATCGCGCCACCGGTACTTCGACCGGGCCCAAAGCATCTTTTTCTATTCGGACCGCAGCCTCCGTTTGAGTTTTAATCGCCATAGGTCATGTTTCGATAACCTTCCACAGATTTCTCAAATCTAAAATCCAAGGTCTAAATATTTGTTGAATGGCTTAAAAGGTTACAAACGGTCCGATCGATTGGAATTGGATGTGTGCCACAACCAAGCCATATTGTGGCATGTCAATTCAACCTCAGCCCTTAAGTCAACAGGAACACAAAGCGATTATCTCCATTTGTGTCCTGGCGGCGTTTGTCGACGGCGCTCAGGACGAAGTCGAGCGGACACAAATCGAACGGATTCTCAAAGGCTTTTCTGACGAAAGCGTCGATCTCATTTCTGTCTACCAGAATGCCCTCGGAGGAAAACTGTCACTGACTCAACTCGCAGCAGACCTGCAATCACCCTCGGCCAAAGCGCTGGCGTATGAAATGGCGGTTTGTGTTTGCCACGCCGATGGGGTTTTAAAGGACGCTGAGACGAAGTTTTTGGCCGAGTTGCGTGAGGGGCTGCAACTCGATAGTGCGGTAGTAACTGCCCATCAAGACACCGCACGGAGCCTGGCTGTTCAGCCTCTGCCCAGCGCAGTCCCACCGATTATTGACGGCAATCGTGAGGCCGAACTTGATCGGCTCATTCTTAACGCCGCCATTCTCAACGGGGCCCTGGAGATCATGCCGCACACGCTGGCGACGATGGCGATTATCCCTTTGCAGATGCGGATGGTGTACAACATTGGCAAACAGTACGGCCACGAGCTGGACCGCGGACACATCAAGGATTTTCTTGCGACGGTTGGAATCGGACTGACCTCACAGGTTTTTGAAGGGTTTACTCGCCGGCTCGTCGGCGGTCTGGCGCGTGGCATTGCCGGGGGGTTGCTGGGCGGTCTCGCCGGCCAGGCCGCCGGTTCCGCTTTTGCCTTCGCCAGTACCTATGCATTGGGGCAGGTCGCCAGGCGCTATTATGCCAGCGGGCGTACGTTGACAACCCAACAATTGAAAGAAGCGTTCTCTTCGATGCTCGACGAGGCGCGTTCGCTGCAAGGCCGCTATTCGGGCGCGATTGCTCAGAAATCGCGTGAAGTAAACGTCTCTGAACTTGTGCCGCTGGTGAGATCGCAATAGCGGCCGGCTGCAGAAATTCAGATTAGTCCAAGGTCGAGAACTGGTGAAGTAGTTCCCGTAAAATCGTAAACTATACCGGCAGCACTTTCACTTCAGTCTTGATCGAATTGGCAATAAAACATTGCTCATGTGACTGATGATGAAGGTGCTCGAGCTCTGTAGCCGAAGGGGTCTTATCTCCGCTGAAAGCAATTTTCGGTTTAAGTGTAACGGCGCTCACCCACGGAACGCCGTGCTCGTTTTTTGACATCAGCCCCACCGCTTCGTCGCTGTAACTGTCAATCTGGAATCCCTGTTTCGATGCCAGGTACAAGAACGTCAGCATATGACAGCTTGCAATCGAGGCGACGAAGGCTTCTTCCGGGTCTACCGCTGCCGGATTGGAGTACGGCAGCGGGACAACGGACGGCGAGGACGAAGCGGCAACGCTGGTGCCCCCGTCGAATGTCCATGTATGCTCCCGCGAATATTTTCCGCGGAGGAAGTCAGGGCTGGTCCTCTGCCAACTGATAGTCGCTTTGTGTTCGGCCATACCAAAACAGTTGCCACAAAAGAACGCAAAGGCCACAAAGATTTACAGTGGAAAGAGAGATGATTACCTTCCAGCCCATTGCTGGAGTTTGCTCAGAATGAAGGCAGTTCCTAAAGAACTAACTGCGACGGCGATTTTTTGCATCACATACCTGCTGATTAGTGGGAGGCGTCTGAATTTCCTCCCCCTCAACCGCCCCGCGGCCGCTTTACTCGGCACCGTGTTGATGGTCGCGTGCGGTGTAATGACGCCGGCCCAAGCTTATCGAGCGGTCGACTATGACACCCTCGTGCTGCTTCTCGGAATGATGATTATCTCAGCCTATCTCTTTTTGGCCGGTTTCTTCGAGTGGGCCGCGGACTGGGTCCTGCACCGCGCGACGACACCTCAAGGGCTTCTGCTCTCCTTAATCCTCACCTCTGGAACCTTAAGCGCTCTGCTGGTAAACGACTCGGTTTGCCTCATGCTGACGCCGCTGGTCGTCGCGGTTGTGGTTCGCGGGGGGTTGCCGCTGGTGCCGTATTTGCTGGGCCTGGCGATGAGTGCGAACCTTGGTAGCGTCGCAACCTTGGTCGGCAATCCACAGAATATGATCATCGGGCATATGTCACATATTCCTTTTGTTCGATTCTCAATTTCATTGCTGCCGGTCGCGCTGGTGGCGCTGGCAATCGAGTATGCGATTTTGCGTTTTGCGTTCGACGCGGTGCTCAAACCGGTTGTCATTCAACGGCCCGCCGGTGAGCCGCGCGCCATCGACCGACGTTTGCTGAGTTGGACGCTCGTCATTCTCGCGTTGGTGTTTGTGGGGTTTTTTGCCGGGCTTGACTTATCGTGGACAGCCCTGACCGGCGGAGCGGTGTTGATGGTTGTTGCGCGCCGAGACACACATGAAGTGCTTAAGCTGGTGGATTTCCATTTGCTGGTCTTCTTTGCCGCGCTGTTTATTGTGGTCGAAGGACTGAACGGAACCGGGTTGCCGGACCAAATCTACCGGCGTATACACGGGCTCTTTGGCGACTCCATCGCTCGCCAGGCAACCACCTTCGCCGGTCTTTCTCTCGTTGGGTCGAATCTTTTTTCGAACGTGCCCTTTGTCCTGGTTGCAGGAAAATGGATTTCCAATTTTACCCAGCCTGAATTGATGTGGAAGGTAATGGCACTGGCAACGACCTTCGCCGGCAATCTCACCATCCTGGGTTCGGTGGCCAATATCATCGTCTTGGAATCGGCACGGTCCAAAGTGGAGATCGGTTTTTGGGATTATGCCCGCGTGGGTATTCCAATAACAATCCTGACAACCGCCCTTGGCCTCGCCATCCTTTTGATCATCGGTTGACTCTCGAGCAGGGATTCCTCGGCAGGTTGAGCAAAAGCTCAAGATCTCTTCCGCTCAGTGCCCCGCAATTCCTCGAGCTCTTCCGGAGTCCTGGGCCAATCTTTTTTCAATAACAACGAGAGGCTGCGATCCGCCAGCAACCGACCGCCCGTTTGGCAAGTGGGGCAATAATTCGTTTCATTGTCGGCATAACGGATCCGTTGCACTTTATTGCCGCACCTTGGGCACGGCTGCCCGAACTTGCCATGTACCGCCATTTCCGGGCGAAAGGCGGTCACGTTTTCTGGAAAGCCGTCGCCGACCTGCGACCGCAACAGCGTAGTCCAACTTAACAAGGTTTCCTGAACCGCCTGGTGGAGGCGCGCGACCTGGTCACCAGGCAGTTTTTGGGTCAGAGCAACGGGGGAGAGTCTCGCAGCATGCAGGATTTCATCCGAGTAGGCATTCCCCACTCCGCTAAAGAGCCGGGGATCGGTTAACGCGCGTTTCAATGTGTGATTTTCACGGGTCAACGTCTCAGAAAAGGAATTGAGCGAGCAGCCGATAACCTCCAGCCCACCGGGGTCTAATTGTCGAAGAGATTCCTCGCCTTGCACCAGATGCAGCGAGGCGCGTTTCTTGGTTCCGGCTTCGGTCAACCACAACGAACCATTCGGGAAATCAAATTGCCCGGCGACCTGTCGACCGACCACGCGAATGCCCGGTCCCCGCCAATGCAACCGCCCCGCGATCATGAGATGGAGAACCAGCCAAAGCCCCTCTTCCAACCCGAAAGCAATCCGTTTTCCGACTCGGCGCAGCTCAATCAACCTACGACCGTCCAGTGCTGAAAGCGGTGGCGCCGCGGTGCGTAATAAGAACGGCGTAACGATGCGTGTCCGATCCAATGTCTGCCCCAGAACTCTGCGTTCGAGCGCTTCAATATAAATCGTGATGTCAGGCAATTCGGGCATTCGTAAACGCTACAAAAGTTAAAGCGTCGGCCGGCTAACGGCAAACGTGGGGGACAGCAAATTGCAGCCAACTTACTTATGAGAGCGGAGCTAATAAACTCCTGATGTGGCTGGCGTACCGAGACCTCTATTTGGGTCAGGAGATTTTTCTTTCGCCCTTCGACCCGATTTGTAATCTCGCGCGATGATCGAGCCCGAGCCGCTTCAGCAATTGAACCGCACCTATGTCCGTTTCCGGGGCCGTAAACTCTCCTACTTTTCCGGTTGCGACTATTTTCGATTAGCTAGTCATCCGAAGGTCGTAGCGGCCCTGGCTCACGCGGCGCACAGGTACGGATTAAACGTCGCGGCTTCTCGCATGACCTCCGGAAACCACCGTTTGTATGGCAAACTCGAGGCGAAGTTGACGCTTTTTTTCGAGGCGCCAACCGCTTTGCTGGTCGGCAGCGGCTACATGACTAACCTGGTAGTGGCGCAGACGTTGGCCGGACATTTTTCTCATGCCTTGATTGACGAGCGAGCGCATCCATCACTGCAGGATGCGGCGCGCTTACTGGACTGCCCCGTCCTCCCATACAAACATCAGCGTGCCGAAGACATTGCCAGTTGCGCTTTTCGTTGTGGACCCGGTGCCAGACTGATACTGCTGACCGATGGTCTTTTCGCTCATGACGGCTCCGCGGCGCCTTTGGCCCAGTATTTGGAAGTCCTCCCGCCTGACGCTGTTCTGTTGGTCGATGACGCGCATGGCGCAGGTGTTCTCGGCAGTACGGGCAAAGGTTCGCTCGAACATGAACGCGTTGGGCGCGAGCGCGTCATTCAAACAATAACGTTGAGCAAGGCATTTGGAACTTACGGTGGAGCAATTCTCTCTTCGAAGAGTGTTCGGCAACGCATCCTCGACCGGAGCGCACTGTTTGCGAGCAGCACTCCGTTGCCGCTGCCTTTGGTTGAAGCTTCACTCGCGTCCTTGGTTTTACTCAGCACAGATCGAGGTTTGCGTGCGCGACTGAATCGGAATTCAGAACTTGTAAAAAGCAGGCTTCGCGCCACCTATCCCGCAATGAGGGCAACTCCCGGACCCATTGTGCGGCTGGTGCCTCCGGACAAAAAAGAGGCGCTGAGATTACACCGCAAACTAATCCGGGCGGGCATTTTCCCGCCATACCTGTCTTATCCATCAAGAGCGAGCACACCCTACTTCCGGTTCGCTTTTTCGAGCGAACATACTGGGAGTCAATTGAATAAACTCCTGCAGACCCTGACCAAGGCGGGACTTGCCGGGTGGGAGGTGATAGGCTAGTTTCCGCAGATTATGGAAGAAAATTCGCCGCCATTAACCCCGCCACCGGTACCGCCTGCTGCTCCACCACCGGTTGGTCCGCCGCCGGTAATTGGGCCGGCTGCGGCCCCTCGGCCGCCGCGTCGTGGCCGTGGTTGGATGGTCGTTGCGATTATTCTACTGGTCCTCCTGGGAATCAGCGTTTTGTTCAACATTACGAGCTTTATCGGAAGTGCCGTCCGTGGCGGTGGGGGGAAATATTATGCGCACGTCGCCGGCCCAAAGCTTGAGGAAGTTATCAAAGAAGAGAATGGCGCCTCTGACAAGATCGCAGTGATTGAGGTTAACGGGATCATTACCGACACTGCGATTGACCAGAGTGGCTATAACATGGTCGATGTTGTCCGGGCGCAGTTGAAGCGCGCCGAACAGGATGACCGAGTGAAGGCGGTGCTCTTGAAAGTCGATTCTCCCGGGGGGGAGGTTATGGCAGCTGACCAGATCCACAACGAGATTGTCGATTTCCAGAAACGCACCCCCAAGCCCGTGATTGCATCCATGGGCAGCCTGGCAGCGTCTGGCGGTTACTACATTTCCGCCCCCTGCCGCTGGATTGTGGCAAATGACCTGACAATTACCGGCAGCATTGGGGTCATTATGAGCGCGTGGAATTACCGGGGACTGATGGATAAAGTCGGCGTCCTTCCGCAGGTGTATAAAAGTGGCAAGTATAAGGATATGCTGAGCGGTTCGCGCGAACCGGATAGCATCACGCCGGAAGAAAAGGCGATGGTACAAAACCTGATCAATGAGACTTTTGACAAGTTCAAACGGGTCGTCGGCGAAGGCCGCCGCAAGGCCTACGACAAAAACAAGGATACCAAAGACAAAGGCCGAGAACTTGCCTCCGATTGGCAGGATTATGCCGATGGGCGGGTTCTGTCCGGCACCGAAGCATGCAAACTGGGCTTTGTCGACGAATTAGGCGATTTTGAGGATGCTCTGAAACGCTGTCAGGCTTTGACAGGAATCGGCAGTGCCAACGTAATTGAATATCAGCAACGCTATGACTTTTCGGATTTCCTGCGCCTCTTCGGTAAATCCGACTCCAAGGCGGTCAAAGTGGAGCTAGGAGTTGAAATGCCGAAGCTTCAGGCGGGGCACCTCTATTTTCTGTCGCCAACGTTTTTGCATTGAAATGCGGCGAGGGTGCCCGCCTCGCCGTTATATATGAGGCCTTACCCGAAGGTGGCCGAAGGTTAGCCAAGGCAAAGGCCTCACCAAATGGCCGAATGCCTCAAATCACTCAAGCTGCATTGTTTTGAACATTACCTGACCCAATTAGCTTTGCTTGGTTCTCTTCATTCCCTGAGTTTTTCCGATCCACTGACAGAGAGATCGA
Organism: Candidatus Limnocylindrales bacterium; assembly: GCA_035495315.1. Classification (GTDB taxonomy): domain Bacteria; phylum Verrucomicrobiota; class Verrucomicrobiia; order Limisphaerales; family UBA8199; genus DATJGF01. Next base: position 50,958 of record DATJGF010000142.1, on the reverse strand, counting down.
GGTGCAGAATTGGAGAATTACTTTGATTTTGGCGCCCTTATTTTGCCGTGCTTGATTGGGCTTTTGGTTTCGAATGTTGGATTTTTGGGGTTGGCACGTATTCCGCTGGTTGAACGCATTGATTAGAACGCTTGTCTGAACTTGCAGAGACTGTTTGATTCGCGGCACGGGAGGCGCTGATTGGCTGCTTCGCGATTAGGCAGTGTCCAACGAACTGACACGACATTGAAACGAAGTAGTATTCTGTTGACTGCCCCTGGGCAAGACTCCCCATCCACGCCGGTATGGAATTCTGGTATGGGCAATGGTCATGCATCGATCCGTAGCTCGTTTTAATTTGTTTGCCAACCTCACCTCAAAAGCTAACTTTTAACCGCTTATGGTAGCCCACAACAAACACCGCAAAATTTCTGCGCGGAAGGAGCATCATCGGCCTGGCAAGCTGCACGCCGGAATCAGACGGGTCGCCGAGTTGCTCCCAGTCCGACCTGTGGTGCAGGAAGACGAATTGCCCAAGGAGGATGAGGAGCCCAAGCCGGAGGATTTAGCCAAGGAAGAGGAAGCACTTAAGGCCGAAGAAGCTGCCGAGGCAGCTGCCGCTGCTGCCGCCGCCCACGAACCGGAAGAGTCGGCGGAGCAGCGCAGCCGTGAACGCTCCTCTTACGACGGGGACACCGCGATAAAACTTTATCTGCGCGAGATCGGTCAGGTAAAGCTGCTGACCCCACAAGAGGAAATTGAATTGGCCGCCCGGATCAAGAAGGGTGACAAAAAGGCCCGGGAACAGATGATCAAGGCCAATTTGCGGCTGGTGGTGAAGATTGCGCGCGACTACGAAGGAATCGGTCTGCCGCTGCTCGACCTGATCAGCGAGGGTAACATCGGTCTGATGAAGGCGGTAGAGCGCTTTGACCCGGCCAAAGGCGGCAAGTTATCGACATACGGCTCGTGGTGGATTAAACAATCCATCAAGCGAGCGTTGGCCAATCAGTCAAAGACCATCCGGCTGCCAGTACACCTGGTTGACAAAATCTCCAAAATGCGGCGCACCGCAATGCGCTTGCAGGAGGAACTCGGACGTGAACCGACCGACGATGAGTTGGGCGAGGAACTCGGGATCACCGCCTCACGAGTCGCGCAAATGCGCATGGCCGCGATTCGCCCCGCGTCTCTGGACGCTCCGATTGGCGACGAGGACTCGAACAATTTCGCCGAAGTGGTTCAGGACGAGAGCGCCGACACTCCTTACGAACAACTCGAAGAAAAGACCGTCACGCGGATGCTGCAGGAGATGGTAAAAACGCTGGACCCGCGCGAAGCGACGATTTTACGTGCCCGGTTCGGGCTGGATGGCGGTCCCCAAAAAACGCTGGAAGAGGTCGGCCAGAAATTTGGCGTCACCCGGGAACGCGTGCGGCAAATCCAGAACATCGCGCTGAAGAAACTGCGCAAAATGATCGAAAAGATGGAGACAACCAAGACGTAGTCTCCCGCCTGTTTAATAGTCAGAAGATTAGGATTACGAGTAGGGTTAGGATTAGGAACTGGATCGACTAATCTTAGCTCAAGGTGCCCACTTTTCCGCTGCGACCATCTCACAATCATAAGCAGCAACGGCGCCGATGGTCACCCCACCACTTTGATCACATGGAAGAGTTGACACAGTCCCGATTCCCCGGGCACTTTCCTCCACACACATGACTCAAAGCCCGCCCAGCCTCTCCGAAATCCAACGCGCGATCCGGAATGTCCCCGATTTTCCCAAAGCCGGCATCCAGTTCAAAGATATTACGCCGCTGCTGGCAGACCCTCGGCTGTTTGCCGGCACGATTGATCTTTTAACCGACTCCTTTGACCCCGGCACCATTGACGCGGTTGTCGGCATTGATGCGCGCGGTTTCATTTTTGCCGCCGCCGCCGCAATCAAACTGCGCGCTGGATTCATACCCATCCGCAAAAAGGGCAAGCTCCCGTACCAGACCCACGAGCAGGAATATGAGCTGGAGTACGGGACGTCAACGGTTGCCGTGCACATTGATGCGCTCAAACCAAACAGCCGGGTGTTGCTCATCGACGACCTCCTGGCGACCGGGGGTACCGCCGCCGCCGCTGCCGCCCTTATGAAGAAATTGGGCGCCGAGATTGTAGAGATGGCTTTTCTGATTGAACTGGCCTTCCTCAAAGGTCGAGAAAAACTGAAGCCCTACCCGGTCCGCTCGCTGGTGGTTTATTGAGCTGCGATGAGGTCTGGCAGCCGTCAAAACCTCAGCCTATAGAAACCGACTTTATTTGTGACGGGTATCGTGACGAAGTTCATTGGAGCGGTCGCCTCAACGTTGGTGACTACGGTCGTGAAGGCAGCGACAGGGTCGAAAGCATACTCAACGTTGAAAAACTCACCGACGGTGCTGGCCCAACTCAAATCTACATAGCCAGACTGTTGGCTCGCTTTGATGTTCAGCGCCAAGCTGACTCGTGGCCCCATTCCGGTTACCTGAACCGGTCGCCAACGATCCGTAGTCGAGTTATCGCCGCATTGCCCCTGACGAGTTCCATCCCCAGCCCCAGACCGAGCCGCCGGAATCAATCGCTAGCGTGTGATAGCCTCTTCCACCTAACGCGATAACAGAAGCAAGTCCGTTAACCTGGACGGGAGTATGGGTCTCGTTGGTTGAACCATTGCCGAGTTGGCAGAACATGTTATTTCCCCAAGCCCAAACAGTGCCGTCTGATTTGAGTGCGACATTATGAACCTCGCCGCCCATAATTGCGGACACCGAGTTGAAAAAGCCGAGGTCTTGCGAACCATGCACCTCGGCCGGGACCATCGCGCGCACCAGATTGGTCGAACTGACGCCGACGCCTAATTTGCCCGAAAAATTGGCTCCCCAGGTCCACACAGTGCCATCTGATTTGCGCACTACAGTCCCACGCGCGCCGCCCCAAATTGAAACCACATCTGCAGCCGAAGCCCGAACGGGCACTGCTAGGGCCAGTGCCCAAATAACCCCCGGCATTTGGGACCTTATATTGAACGTCATGTCTGTCCAAGAGCCGGTTTTATGCCGTGCGGAAATGAGAAAGGCTGTAGAATCTGAATGGCGTAAAAATGCTCTTGGCGTATACAAGTACTTTGGAGGTTAACGAGCTAAGGCCATTAGAGGCCCGACACAATCAGTCAGTTATTCCACTTGCAACGTGTAAAAGCGTTGGGGAGCCGCGGGATCAACTGAATTCGTCGCAATCACTGTAAAATTGCCACTGCTCCTCAATCTATTGATAGAGGCGATGGTCCATTGGGTGAGCGGCATCGCTAAATTCGTGCTGGTCATCACAGAACATAAGCTGCCGGCGACGCCATTGGTCGCATAAATCACTAAGTCAAAGCCCGCAACGGCGAAGTTCACGATTGCAGGCGAGGGCAGGGGGACAACACCTAACGTACCGTTCACAACTAGGCGGTTGGTGTCCCATTGAAGCCCTGGCCCTGGTCTGGGCGGAGATATGTTGGTGAAAGAGCCGGTATAATTTGTTGCGCTAAACAGATGGAAACTATTTCCGGCAGCGAACGGAGCCGTAGAGACGTTAGTTAGCGCTAGTGTTCCGCCATATGTGATCAAATTACCGCGCAGGAAATCACTCCCGCTGAACGCCGGATTTAACTTCATGGCGGCAGTCCCCTGCAAGGTTACATTGCTCGAGACGGTTAAGGAACCGATGGCAGAGGCGTTCGGTCCTGGGCTCACTGTAGAGGCGGGGCCCACAACGAGAATGCCACTAAGCATCCCGTTGCCCCTGAGTGTTTGGCCCGCGGTGAGTGCTAAGGTTTTGTCGGCACGGTCGTCCGCTTTAAGCGTAGCTCCAGGGGCAATATTGATCTCCGTCGTTGCGCGGATGGAGCCAGACCCCCAAAGAGACAAAATTCCCGCATTGATCAAAGTGTTGCCTTTATAAGTATTAAATCCACTGAGCCGCAAGGTTGCACTGCCCGTTTTTATCAAATTGCCTGGGCCACCAACGGTCCCGCCATTCATCCAGAGATAGCTCGCGCCGATATTGAATATGCCGTTTCCCCCGGTGCCTGCGGAGTTTGTGTTCAGGGTTAGCGGACCAACCAAACTATTGATGCCTGCGGTGTTAAGGATTGTTGCGCCGTCATCGAGTACGATGTTCTTGGTTAACGGGGCGCCGAGATTTCGGAACTCAAGTATCGCATTGGATGAAACCGTCAGCGGTGTGTTTGTATTACCCAGGGTTGGGAGGTCCCCTTCAAGAACGAGCGTGCCCGATTGCACATTAATGAACGTAAGGCTGGGATCGATATTTGCGCTGACAATACCAATTACATTCGGACCGATTTTAGTCAGAGTAAATGGTTGCCCGCCCGTGCTCAGGCCGGCGAAAGTGGTCCCGGCAATATCCGGGGAACCGCCGGCAGGTCGGAGGTCCCAGCCGTTGAGTCCGCCGATCGTGGTGTTTCCGGCGAGGTGCAAGAACGCCAGTCCTGGGGAAGCACTCGCGATACTGTTGTTGATAATGGCGCCTTTGCCGTCGGGGCCGGTCCCTGAAACGGTCACTGCGTTGGTGCCGTTGACTCCGTTAAGATCGAGCGCGGCGCCATCGCTCACCGTAATCGATACATTGGTCCCTTTGCCCAAAGCATTGATGGTGCCGATCTGCAGCGTGCCCTGAGCGACTCTCACCGCTCCAGTCCAATTAACATTATTTTGAAAAATCCGTACCAGGTTATGGTTGCTTTTGATGAGCATGCCCAAACCGGCAATAGGTGCCGAGACGGTGAGGTTATCAGTCCGATCGAGGATGAGGCGACCGTTCAGGAGCAGCGTGCCCGGAGGCAACGATCCATTGGTATCATTAAGGCCAAGTTGCAGCGTCGCACCTGAACCGATCGCCGCGTTGCCGCTTAGCGCGGTGAAAGTATTGTCTAAAATCAACGTGCCATTACTCAGGTTCAGACCGCCGCTGAGCTTATCACCACCAGTTTCCGCAAGCCGCACGGTTCCGGGTAAATCTTTCATCAGGCCGTTCGTTATTGTGAGGCTTCCTGTCCCGCTTAGAATGTAATTCGAATAGGAATTATTAAAAACGAGTTTGCCTGGCAGTACAGGTTGTGTCAGGACAACATTTGCGGATCCGGTGACCGAGTCATCAAACGCTACCTGAGCTCCTTCAACGTAGTTGGTCGGGTTGCCTCCACTGGACCAATTCGCGGTCGCAAAGTCCCAGTTCCTATCATTCGCTCCAGACCAGGTCAGGCCGGGAGCAAACATGACACCGAGGCTCCCATCCTTAAGCAGGTTGTTGGTGTTCCAGGCCAGACCAGGAGCAGGGATCGCCGGCAGGATGGCACTGAAGGCGCCGCTGAAATTGGTCGCGGCGAAAAGGCGAAAAACGTTACTCACTGACAACGACGCCGATGAAATATTGGTCAGCACCAGAATACCGCCATAATTTATAGCGGACGCATGGAGCGAATCATTCGTCGCACCGGCAGCGTCGACCTTCATATAAAGCGCGCCTTGCAGTGTCGCGTTACCCAAAACGGACCATGCTCCAACTAAGAGTGAATCCTGCGCGGGCATCACCGCCGACTCGGGCAAGGTCAGGAGAGAGCCCGCTAAAGTCCCATTGCCTTGCAAAGTCTGGCCTCGCATTAAGGTCAGCAGGCCATCAATTCGGTTCGCCACGGCAAGCGCTGCACCAAGAACGACCGTAATGTTGGTGGTACCCGCGATAGAACCGATGCCTGCTAATTCCAGGGTCCCAGCCATGACCAGGGTGCTCCCTGACCAGGTGTTGCTGCTGGTGACCGTAAGCTTATTGGCGTTGCTCTTGGTTAGAACGCCGAGGCCAGAAATTGCGTTGGCGAGAACGGAATCCCCCGCCTGGTTAAAAATGATCTGGCCATTGTTGGTAATACTCCCCAAGGGAATCCCACCCCTGCCGATAACTACCGTTGCGCCCGAGGCGATGGTCATGCCACCTGAGCTAGAACTGTTGAGGGTGTCGAGGACTAGCGTGCCGCTGTTCACAGCGATGCCTCCAGTAAAGTCATCGCCGCCACTCTCGCTCAGCGTCAGCGTGCTTAAACCATTCATGATCAAGCGCCCGGCGCCGCTTAATCGACCCGGTCCAGCAAAGGTGTAGCCGGTTTGCGCAGCTCTAACAAAAATGCTTCCGGGGGTAAGCGTCGTTGTCAGTGTTACATTGGTGCTGCCGGCGGCGATATCGGCGAAGACTACGAAGTCTCCCTCGTTGTAATTGGCCCCAGAACTGGATTTCAACCAGTTGATGGTGCTCATATCCCAATTTCCGTTTGGGGTGCCGTTCCAGATCGTGGTCGCAAAAGTAATTGGATCCGACGCGTTGCCATTGGCGGAGACTACGAGGTAATAGTTGCCAGGAATGAGATTGCCTGGGAGCGTAAACTCAGTCGAGAGCTGCCGGTTTCCGGTCATTATGGACGTGCTGCTCCAATTAAAAGTTCGGCCATAAATAACCCCACCACTTGAATTGGTTAGCCGCACCAGCGGATAGCTGCTTCTCATCTGCGCATCATCGCCATAAGCCGCGCCTTCAGAAATGCCGTTCAGGAGCGTGCCGATCAGGTGATAAGAGCCGTCGTTGTTTTGGGTAAGGCTGGTGATGGTCGGCTTGCCAGCGGCCAACGGGGCGCCGTCAGGGAAGTACACATACAGTTGCCTGCTGGATTCGGACAAGAGTACCGAGCCGTCCGGCAAGTCCAGCATTCGCGCAACAAACGGCTGCACGCTGCTCAAGGAGCTGGGGAAAGCCAGGAGTGTGAAAGAGTTGGCGATCGGATCGTACTCGTAAAAGGTGGCGGGAGCGGGAAAATGATTAGTGGAGGTCGGTATTGGAGAGGTCAGACACAGGATTTTGCCATTCACCATCATCGCTGCAGGGGCATCGGGCGTTCCCTGACTATCCGGCAAATCGGGGCCGCGGGTCCAGGCGCCTGGAGCGGCGGTGCCGGTTGGCGTGTAAAAAGCTGTGTGCCCGCTGGAACCAAGGAAAAACGCGCGACCATCAGCGAGCAGAAAGCCGGCGCCGAGTTCGCCGCCGTAAGGATCGTATAAAGCAATGGGCAAGCTGGCGTCATTGATCCAGGTGTTGGAGGCAGGAAGATAGCGTTCACTATTTGTGCCAAAGGGGTCAATCGTCAGAATGCTGTCATCAGGCAGTTTGACCCAGGAAGCTTCATCCTGGTAGCTGCCGCGAAAGAGCTTGGCGCCGGGCCGCCAGGAGTTTGAAGCTGGACTGTAAATGATCGTGGTGCCGGAAGGAATTGGTCCCACCGGTGCAATCAAGACATTGCCGTTGGGCAGGATCTCCGAGATCGCATCGGAAAAACTTTGCCAGGCCAGGGGTGTGTAGGTCCAGCGGTCAGTGAGCGGGTCATAAAGCTCAGCGGTGCTTTTGCCCGTCCCATATTCGCCGCCGGCGATAAACACGCGGCCGTCCTGCAGAACCTGCGATGCATAGTAAAGGCGCATGTCATGCATCGACGCGATCGTCCTCCAGGTCCCATTGACGTAGCTGCCCTTGGTGTCCGGCGTTAGCAGGAACCAATTCCGATCGCCAGCATTGGCCGCCATCACCGTGCCGTCGGAAAGTAACAATAAGGTGTCAACCGTGTTGGGAGCGGGGTGAACCACCGCAGTCCAGGTTCCGACCGCAGGCGCCTGTAAGCTGCCCAACACGACCAATGCCAAGACGACGAGAAGGGGGAGCAAAACAATGCAGTGATGCGACCGTATAGGCTGGCTCAAGGCTTTCGCTGGTTAATTCAACCGGTCGCCTCCCGCTCAGCTATATTGGCGCTTCATGCCGCAGCAATATCAACCGGATTGAGACCCCATTATTGTTGCTGGCAAAACTGCCACCCAGGCTGCTCTTTGCGGGAGACTGCTCTACAATACAGGCCCCTGAACGAAACGCAATCGGCTTCCACTTCCAACGCTTCCATTATATGACTTTCTTCTGATACCAGAAACTTTCGACTTACTTCGGTGTCTAACCATCTGGGACCGCCAAGTACGACCAATGAGAACAATGATTCTTACCACTGCACTCGGTCTGAGCCTCACTCCCGTTGTTCAAAGGTTGTTCGCGGAACCGCAGATCGGGGATTACCCTCCCGCAATCGCGCTTGAAAGGCTTTTACAGGCACCGGAGGGGAGTAAAGCGACCTGGGCCGCACTCAAAGGAAAGGTCGTGGTTCTTGAATTCTGGGCGACGTGGTGCGGGCCGTGTGTCGGCGCCATTCCGCATCTGAACGAGTTGGCAGATGCTTTCAAGAATAAACCCGTTCAGTTCATCGCCATTACCGATGAAGATGAAAAGATAATTACGCAGTTCTTGAAACGGAAACCTATTCATGCGTGGGTTGGACTCGACACCGATAAATCGATGTTCAAAGAATACGCAGTTACTGGCATACCACATACGGTCATCGTCGATAAGAAAGGGAGAATTGTTGCCATAACGCACCCCGCCGCTTTGACCGACCAAATCCTGAGAGATGTGCTGGCCGGCAAGCGGCTCGCTTTGGCAACACCATCCTCCGATCGCCGCGATGGTATTCGTCCTGGTTACGTGCCCTACTCCAACGACCATGAACAGACGAACCTGTTCCAAGTACTCATTCGTCCTACTCCGCCGGAATTGCAAAACAGCAGCAGTATGGCCTCAGGTAATGGCTGCATTACCATTGCCGGCAGCACAGTCTTTGGTGTGCTTTCCTCCTGCTATAATATCAACCTCGTACGCGTTATTACGAATGCGGCTCTGCCTGAAGGCAAATTCGATTTCATTATCAAAACACCTTCAAAAGAGGGCGACATCGCCAGGACGTGGCTGCGGCAAGCCGTCGAAGCTACATTCGGACTACAGGCCAAGCGCGAAACTCGTACAGTGCCTGTGTACATACTCAGCTCGTTACAATCGGCCGCAGGTAAATTCACTCCGACAGTCTCAACCGGAGGCTCTTCTGGCCAATCCGGTCCCGGCAGATTGCAAGCCATTAACCAACCCGTCTCCTCGCTGGCTGGCGGCCTTGAGTCCAATCTCAGAATTCCGGTGTTCGATGAGACAGGGCTGACTAACCATTATGATTATGAAGTGAAATGGAAGGAAGAGAAGGAAGGGGAGGCCAAGCCCGAAGTCATCGTTCAGGCGGTCCACGACCAACTTGGGTTACAGCTGACGCTCGCGCATCGTCCAGTCGAAATGGTTATCATAGATTATGCGACAAAGCCCAAGCAGGAGTGATCGTTGGAGACGGTGGTCGCTCGCCGCGCTTGCGTTCGAGCATAAAAACCCAAAGGACTCCGAGTGCCCCATTTCTGCCTTCCTCAGGGCTTATCCGACCGGGCTCGTCGGTCAGCCAACCATTTTTCGATTTCCCCCGACTCGCGCGGCAGACCGTCGCTGAGAATTTTTGCGCCGGTCTTGGTCACCAGCACGTCGTCTTCGATGCGGATCCCCAGTTTTTCCTCGGGAATATATATGCCGGGTTCGAGCGTGATGACCATGCCAGCCGCGAGCGGTTGCTGGTAAGCGCCAGCATCGTGGACGTCGAGGCCGACGAAATGACCCAGGCCATGAATGAAATAATCGCCATACCCTGCCGACTCGATTACTTGGCGGGCGGCGGCATCAAGGTCTTCGATGTAAACACCAGGCTTGAGTTTCGCCAATGCCGCTTTTTGCGCCCTGAGCACCAGTTCGTAAATCTCCCGCTGACGGGCGGTGAACCTGCCGCTGACCGGAAAGGTGCGGGTGATATCGGCAGCGTAATGGGCAAACTCGGCTCCCATATCCAGCAGGATGAGTTCCCCTTCTTGGATGTTCCGCTCGCTTTTTGGGTAATGCAGGATTGTCGAATTAGGCCCCGAACCAACGATACTCGGATATGCCGGTCGCCGAGCTCCACTGGCCTTCCAGATCCGTTCAGCCTCGGCTTCCACGCGCGCTTCAGTCGAACCGGGGCGGATCTCCGTAGCGGCGGCGCGAAATCCATTTTCAGTGATGCGCACGGCGCGTTGGAGCAATGCGATCTCATCCATCGAATGGCGTGAACGCATCTCCGCTAGTGAATAAGGCAGCGGACGTTTGGTGACTCCAGCTAGCAGGGATGAAACTTTGTCGTACAGTTCCAGGTCGGCTGGCTTTTTGTCGGCAGCAGGGTTTGGGGTCACGACCTGCCATAAAACCGGAGAGCGCATGGTCAGCTCCAGCATCAGGCGCAACAGTCGATCCGTTCGGTAAATCTTTTCGAAGCCGTACTTTTTGCGAAGAGCCAAGCCGAGGGGTTCGCGCTCTCCGGTCCAGCGCTCAGCCTCAGGGTCCCGGTTGGCCAGTAGAAGAAATTCCCGATAAGTCCGCTCTTTCGGCGCCAGGACCAGGATGGCCTTCTCCTCTTGAACGCCGGTTAGATAGAAAAAATCCGAGCTCTGCCGATACCCGTCTCCATCTTCCTCACCTTCCGCGTAAACGACGGCCACGCCTTCATTGATCGTTTTCATTAAGGCCTCGCGGCGAGCGCGGTAAACTGATGGATCCTGAGTCTGCCGCGGCTCGTCTATTTTCGGAAGCGCCGGGTCGCTCGGAGGGAAACTGTCAGTAGGCTGCGACTCGACAGTGATAAGAATCAAACAACAGACGACGATCCACACCAGGAATGTACGAACGGCAACAGGTTGCGAGACCGGATGTTTTGCGCGCATATGGGAACCGCCGCGAGTCTGGCCCAACCGTCGCAGAACTCAAGACGCAATCTTCGACAAGCTCTGTCGGAATTCAGGGCCAATATGCCACGTAATTCCGAAGTCGAATAGCGCCGTGCGCACGCCGAATGTGCTATAGGGGTGCTTTTTGATTTGAAAGTTGGAGGAGGCAGTTAGATTGATGGCCGAATGGATTGGCTGCAAGCGCTGGATATTGAGCTGTTTCGGTTCGTCAACCTCAAGTTGGTGAATCCGGTGTTCGATCTTCTGATGCCGTTACTGAGCGGAAACGAGTGGTTCCGCCCTGCGTTGGTAATGCTGGCAGCGTTGATTATCTGGAAAGGAGGGCTCCGGGGCCTGGTTTGCGTTTTGGTGATGTTGCTGGTCGTCTCCGTTGGAGATGGCTTAGTCGTTAATACGATCAAGCACGCAATCGCCAGAGAGCGTCCCTTCCTGGTGATCTCGGATACACACCGGTTGGTGGGCCTGAGCGGATCCGGCAGTATGCCTTCGGCGCATGCAGCCAATTGGTTTGCTGCAACAATGGTCGCCCTTATTTATTACCCCCGGAGCCTCTGGCTCATGTTGCCGGGTGCGATCCTGGTGAGCTTTTCACGCATCTACACCGGGGCTCATTACCCGAGCGATGTAATCATGGGCGCGATACTCGGAGCGGGTTACGCCGTGGCAATAGTGTGGGCTCTCGAGAACGTGTGGCGTCGTGCTGGCCAGAGGTGGTTTCCGTTGTGGTGGGAAAAGCTGCCGTCCCTTGTCGCGGTGCAGGCGCGGTCCGAGTCGACCGACGAAGAGGGTGAGGCAGAATTTTCCGGGCCGCTACCCAAGACGCGCGGGATTGCACCAGCCGGTTTCCGGGCGCCGCATGTCACTCTTGACACTCATTGGCTGCGATCGGGATATGTTTGCATTGTCCTGCTGCTCCTGGCGCGCTGGATTTACATCGCCAGCGGAACGATTCAACTTTCGGCGGATGAAGCCTACCAGTGGGTATGGTCCAAGCACCTGGCGCTTTCCTATTACAGCAAGCCGCCACTGATCGCGTACACGCAGTTTGTAGGCACGGCTCTGTGGGGTGATACCGCTTTTGGCGTGCGCTTCTTCTCGCCTCTCATCGCCGCGGTCATGAGCCTGGCGGTGCTTCATTTCTTTGCCCGTGAGGTCAATGCGCGCGCCGGCTTTCTCCTGCTGCTTGTCATTAACGCGACACCTCTGCTCGGTGGTGGAGCGGTGTTGATGACGATCGATCCGCTTTCGGTGCTGTTTTGGACGGCCGCGATGCTTGCCGGATGGCGCGCGGTGCAGGAGAAAGGCACCACGACTGATTGGTGGCTCGTGGGTGTATGGATGGGATTGGGCTTCCTGAGCAAGTATACGGAATTATTCCAGTTGTTGTGTTGGGCAGTCTTTTTCTGGCTCTGGCCCCCGGCCCGAAAGCATTTGCGGCGACCGGGGCCATACCTGGCGCTGCTTCTCAACGCTCTGTTTGCACTCCCGGTGCTGATCTGGAACAGCCAGCACGATTGGGTGACGGTGTCGCATGTGGCTGGCGCCGCCGGTGTGGGAGAAAAATGGGAACTCACGGGAGAACAACTGCTCAAATCGTTGAAGAATGTCAGCGAATTCCTGGGGAGCGAGTTGGGTTTGCTGAACCCGGTCTTCTTTATGGGCATGATCTGGGCGATGATTGCCTTTTGGCGGCATGGCCGCAGGAATCCACTACAGGTGTATTTGTTCAGTATGGGGGCGCCCGTATTCATAGTTTATTTGTTGCAAGCCATTAAGGCTCGTTTGTTGCCGAATTGGATAGCGCCATCCGTCCTGCCGTTGTTTTGCCTGATGGCAGTCTATTGGGACATGCGGTGGCGGCTCGGGAATATAGAGGTAAAGCGCTGGTTAGCCCTGGGGTTGGTGCTGGGATTTACTGTCGTGATTTTCGCGCACAACACCAATTTGATCCAGAAGCTCACTGGCTATTACCTTCCGGTCAACCTGGATATTCTGCATCGAGTCCGCGAGTGGGACACCTCCGCGCAAGCCGTTGGCCAAGCCAGGCGCGCCTTGCTCGAGGAGGGCAAACCAGTATTTATCATCGCCGACGATTACGGGTTGGCTGGTCAGTTCAGTTTTTACCTCCCTGAGGCGCAAAGCGCGGTGAAAGATGACCCGCTGGTTTATTGTCGATCGAGCACTCGGCCTGAAAATCAGTTTTATTTCTGGCCCGGTTATGACCGCCGTAAAGGCGAGAACGCGATTTATGTGCGCGAGTTGAAGCGTAGTAATCCTGCCCCATTGCCGCCTTCGGACCGCCTGCTGAGGGAGTTTGAATCGGTATCGGACATGGGAGTGAGTAATATTCTGTATCATGGCAGGCTGGTGCGGCCATTACAAATATATGCCTGCCGAGGCCTGAAATGAGCGCAGGTCTGGTATTGAAAAGCTTCCCGATCCGCGATTACGACCTGGCGGCGACATTATCTTCGGGCCAGGCATTTTGCTGGCGTTCCCTCGACAACAAGTGGGTTGGTGTGATTGGCCACCATTGGGTGCGGCTGGATTCGGACGACACTTCAATCCGGGCGGAAACGGTCGCGCCTGTTTCGGATTGGAATTGGCTGCAGCAGTACCTGCAACTCGAAACCAACATCAGTTCCGTGATCACACAATTCCCGGAGGACGAACCGATGCGTACAGCCACTGCCGCTTGCCGTGGCCTGCGGTTACTACGACAGGATCCCTGGGAATGCCTGGCTTCGTTTATTTGTTCCTCGACCAAGCAGATCGTGCAAATTCAGCAAATTGTAGGATTGTTGTGCGAACGTTTTGGTGAGGCGGTAATAACCCCGCTCGGAGTGCCTGTCGCGCATAGTTTTCCCCCCGCAGTTGTCCTCGCAGAAGCTAAGGAAACGGATTTGCGGGCATGCAAAATGGGCTTCCGCGCGCCGTACTTACTAAAGACGGCACAACAGATTGCGCGTGGCGAACTCGATTTAGCGAGTTTGAACGGGCTGCCGGTTGAGTTCGCGCGGGAACGGCTAATGATGATGCCGGGGGTGGGGCGGAAGATCGCCGATTGTGTTTTGCTTTTTGGCTATGGTATGCAATCGGCTTTTCCGGTTGATATCTGGGTGATGAAAGCGTTGCGCGAGCTTTATTTCCCGCGTCGGAAAGTGAAATTGCCCAGGCTGCTACGGTTCTCCGCCGAATATTTTGGGCCATATGGCGGTTATGCGCAGCAGTACTTATTTCATTATATGAGAACCAAACGACAGAGGACAGAGGTCGGAAGACAAGGAACACAACTCCGAGGGCCGAGGGCGAGGACGGGCGTCAGGGGAGGAGGAACGTAGATTTGAGGCTTGAGAATTGCAGATTGGAAACTGTAGATGGGCAAATGGCAAAAACATGACAACGCTCGAAGTTCTTTTCACACCGGCCGAGTTTGTCGTGTTGAAACAACGCGACCTGAGCGAAACAGTGTGTGTTGTATTCGATGTGTTGCGGGCGACGAGTACCATGGTGACCGCGCTGGGCAACGGTGCCGACGCCATTATTCCTGTTGCTGACATTCCCGAAGCGCTGGCGATCCGGCAACGGCGCCCAGAGGTATTGTTGGCAGGAGAACGGGACGGCGTGCGGATTGAGCCGAATTTAGCGGGCGGCGTTGCGTTTGAGCTCGGTAATTCGCCGCGAGAATTTACGCCGGAGATGGTTCGTGGTCGGACAATCGTCATGACGACCACCAACGGGACGCGTGCAATGCGTGCTTGCGCTGGTGCCCGGTCGGTGATGGCCTGCAGTTTTCTGAACTTGCGCGCAACTACGGAATTGATCGCCGGGCAGGAGATTGCGCATTTGTTGTTGGTTTGCAGCGGCACCCATGAGGAAGCGGCCTACGAGGATACTTTGGCTGCAGGCGCGTGCTGCGACCTGGTATGGCACCGGTTTGGCCGGGGCAAGGTGGCCGATTCAGCCGGCATGGCACGCCGCCTGTTCCACTTGGCTCATAAAGACCTCTTCGAGGCCTTTTCCGAGTCGCGTAACGGCCGCAGGTTGCTCGCGCATCCGGCGTTAAAGGAAGACGTCGCTTTCTGCGCCCGTGTCGACCGTCTGCATCTCGTGGCAGAATTGACCAAAGCGGGCGAGGTAAGACAGAGAAAAGCATGATCGATTGCTGCAAAGGGAAGACACCACAAACGGCTTAATGGCGTTGTGGGGTCAGGCTCTCCAACTGCTGCCGGGCGGCGGGGTAATTAGGTTTAAGCCTGAGGGCTTGCCGATAATGAGCGGCGGCTTCATCTGGTTTACCCAGGCGGGCAAAGGCCATGCCGAGGTTGAACTGCGCTTCAGGATTATCTTCATTTAGCCTTAGAGCTTCTGAGTAGTGTTGGATCGCTTCATCCAGCCTGTTTTGCTCAGCCAATACATTGCCGAGGTTATTGTGGGCTTGCGCGTCGGAGGGATTCAGCCGCAATGATTCCTGGTATTCCGCGATCGCCTCGTTGAATTTGCGCTGCGCGGCAAAGGCGTTGCCCAGGTTGCTATGGGCGCTGGCATAATTCGGTTTGAAGTGTATCGCGGCGCGAAAATGTTCGATTGCTTCGTCCAGATGGCCCTGCATAGCCAGAGCAATTCCTATATTGTTATGCGCGTCGGCGTGCTCGGGCTTTTCGTTGAGAACAAATCGGTAGTGTTCGATTGCCGCTGGGATTTGGCCGATTTCTGAAAGTGCATTTCCCAGGTTGTTATGCACCTCGACATGCTTTGGCCGCACGCGCAGGGCGGCTTCATAATAAGGAATAGCTTCCATTGGCTTCTTCGCTCCGGCCAGCGCGTAGCCGATATTATTCAAAGCATCCTCGTAAAGCGGGTTGATTTCCAGGGCCTTGCGGTAATTCACCAGCGCGTCGTCGCTCTTGCCATGGTTCGCCAAATAAAAACCCAGATTATTATAGGCCAGGTAATTCCTTGACGTGACAGTGACCGCTCGCTGAAAGAGCGATTCGCTATCATGCCAAAAGAATATTTGGCGGGCCGTCAGGCCGGCACATGCGAGCAACGACAATCCGCCAGTCAGAGCGAATAAATGACCGCGTGCGGGCGAGACGGGCACGAGTTCGCAAACGCCCCAAACTAGACCGATGCACAAGCCGATCATGGGGATATACGTATATCGATCTGCCATCGATTGAATACCAACCTGGATAAGGCCGATTACCGGGATGAGACTCCCAACAAACCAAAACCAGCCAACCGCCAGGTAGGGACGGCTACGCGCGAGCACAGTCACGATAACGGTTATGCCCAGCACCAGGATTACCGCGGCAGTCACTTGCCAGGCGGGCCAATGTCCCGGATGAGGATATAGAACGGACAGGTCAACTGGCCAAAACATCTTTCCAAGGTAGCGAGCATACGAAACGAACGCGTTGGCGACACGTTCGAGCAGCGAAATGCTGGCCGATACAGCTCCGCCCTTGCGTTGCACCAGGAACGTGATGACGCAGGAAACCACCGTCAATATAAAGAAAGGAATTTTTTCCAGGATAGCGTAACTGTAAGAGAGGGCATAAGGAGACTCTGATTTATTTAGGAATCGAATTCGTCCTACTTCCTCTCCTGCCTTTCTGGACAATCTGTTCAGAGGCCAATAATCGAGCAAAAGCAGCAGCGCGGGTACTGTCACCAGCATCGGTTTGCTCATGAGACCCAGCGCAAACAGCAGCAGCGCGGCGCAGTAATAAAATGTGGAGCACGGCATGCCGAGCACTCCTGGCGCGGGGGATGCTTTGGGCGAATTCCGTGTGTGACATCGTACGTACCGTGTGTAGGCCCCGAGGGTGAGTATAAAAAACAAAGTGCTGAGCACATCCTTTCGTTCGGAAATCCAGGCGACCGACTCGACATGCAAAGGGTGAAGGGCGAAGAGGGCGGCAACAAACGCACTGCGCCAATGAGCACCGGTCATTTCTCGCAAAACCAGGAAGAGCAGCACCGTGTTTGCGATATGAAATATTACACTCGTGAGGTGATGAGCGCCGGGGCGATTCCCAAATAACTGCCAATCTATCATGTGCGATAGCCAGGTTAACGGGTGCCAATTGCTGGCGTCACCTGACGTGAAGGCCCAGACAATATTCCGCCACCTGAACCCGCCTTGCACGTGATTGTTGGAGGTGACGTAATCCGGGTCGTCGTAGTTGACAAAATCGTTGAGAGCAGCGAGCCAATAAATCGCCAAAGTGGCCAGTATCAGCAACAGGCTAATCCGGGACGGCGCCAGCCATTTCTCGCCGGTAGATTGCGATGTTGCGGGTCGATCTGCCCTTTTGGAAAGGCGTTGTTTATCTTTTAACATCAACGCTGGGATGCAGCGCTATCAGCTAATCAGAAAAGCGTCCGAGGATAAATCGCGAAATCCCGCGCAGAATGCGACGCGCAAAAATGGCCGAAAGGGAAAGCAGGTGAAACCTACGCCTTGGCCTCCGGCCGATAACTGGCAACGACCCATTCACTGAGAATTTTGTCAGGCGACTCGACTGCATCGGTGTCGAGTGTGAACTCACGCTGGCCTGAGTTCTGGGCGATCAGCTTAAGCCCAAAATGGAAATCTTTGAAACGTTCAGCGCAGAGGTCGCGCACCGATCGTGATTTCTCAAGCGCTTCCTGGACCAGCAAATCAGCCGCCGCCGGAGTGAAGGTAATCTTCATCGAATGATTCTCCTGAAACCGGCGGGCAAATTCCTCAACGAATTGCCGGGCAACGATCCGCTCTTCACAGCGCGGGTCAGAAAGAATTTTTTCAAGCTCCGCGACCGGATTATCAACCTGTTCGTGGGTGACGACGAACCGCTTTACGTCAGAAGAGGGCAACTCAAATTTGATATCACGGAAGACGCGCTCGCAAACGGTCATTAAACCACGGGCACCGGTACGTTCCTGACCTGCCCTTTCGGCGATTCGGCGCAGGCCCTCGTCTGCGAAAAGCACTTCTATTCCGTAAGCGGCAAAATCCTGTTCGTACTGCCGAATGATGCTGCCTTCCGAGTTTTTGAGAATCATGAATAAATCGTCTTCAACCAACGAATGGCATACTACCCGCACGGGCAAACGGCCGATGAACTCAGGTTCGAAACCAAACTCGATGAAATCGGGAGTCTGGGCTTGATCGAGCACCTCCTCGGTGCTGTCCAGGGGCCGCTCCTTGGCGGCGAAGCCAATTGTCGCCTCACGGAGTCGTTGTCGAATAATCTTCTCCAGCCCACCAAAGGCGCCGCTAACGATGAAAAGGATATGCTTGGTATTGATGGTTGCCGGGGCTTTGCGTCCGCGCTGTGTGAAATCCATCATCGCCTGGATTTGCCCGGCGATATCATTTGGCGAGCGCGCTGGAACCTCGGTTTCCTCCATCAATTTGAGCAAGTTGGTTTGGACTCCGCGTCCACTGACATCTCTGCCGGTGACATTGCTCGCTGTCGCAATTTTGTCGATTTCGTCGATATAAATAATCCCATACTGTGCTCGTGTGACATCGCCAGCGGCCAGCCGCAACAGGTCACGCACCATATCCTCGACGTCACCCCCGACATAACCTGTTTCAGAAAATTTTGTCGCGTCAGCCTTAACAAACGGCACCCCAATGAGATCAGCGGCCTTGCGAATGAGGAAGGTTTTGCCGACGCCGGTAGGGCCAATAAGAATGATATTCTGTTTGGCGTAATTGGGCGATTCTTTGCCCTGCAGGGCCAGGTGGACGTGATGATAGTGGTCGCAAAGGGCAACGCTTAGGACCTTTTTTGCCTCGTCCTGTTTGATGACAAACCGATCGAGGTAAGCTTTGATGTCCCGCGGTTTGTACTTGAATTCAAATGCGTTCTGATTGACATCGCCAGACCCGGTCTCTGGTGCATTCCCGGTTTCAGGTTTGGTTTGGTCGCGTGCACTTTGAAACTGTTGGCGCATGAATTCGGCCAATTGCCGCTGAATTTCATCTGGCGTCGGCGGTCCGCTAAAAACTGTGCTCTGCATGGTTCCTCTCGATAAACTCTCTTGCTACCATACTGCACTTTTGACATAAGGCCAGACGGATGCCCGACGAATTTTTTCCACTGAACTCGCAACGCTTTGAGGAAGCACTGCGCCGATTCGACGCGGAGAACAATTGTGATCCCAATGTGGAGGAGGAGAATGGCCTGCACCACGCGCGAGAGCTTTTATATGCGAAGCGTTTAAGCGATTGGGTCTTACGACTGTGTCCAAATGCTGGCGAGGAATTGCGTTTGGCCGCGCGCTGCCAGCATCTCTGCCGATGGATTATTCCGCGCGAATCCTTTCCCATGACCAGA
Organism: Candidatus Limnocylindrales bacterium; assembly: GCA_035495315.1. Taxonomy (GTDB): domain Bacteria; phylum Verrucomicrobiota; class Verrucomicrobiia; order Limisphaerales; family UBA8199; genus DATJGF01. Next base: position 31,829 of record DATJGF010000142.1, on the reverse strand, counting down.
GCAGGGTATTTGCAATGGCGAGAAGAACTTAAGAAATTCCATGCCAAAAAAGCAGGTGAAATCCTGCGCGACACTGGCTACCCCAATGCGGTAATCAGCCGGGTGCAAGCACTCAATCTAAAGAAGAATTTCCCGAACGATCCTGAGGGGCGAGTGCTTGAAGACGCCCTTTGCCTGGTTTTTCTGCAATACCAATTCGCCGCACTTGCCGAAAAAACCAGCGAGCACAAAATGATCAATGCTTTACAAAAATCCTGGAACAAAATGACGCCGGCAGGCCGAATCCATGCAAAAGAGCTTGCTTATAACGAAAAGCAGAGAGTTTTGCTGGAGAAGGCACTCGGCGCTTTAGAGCCGTAATCAGCCGCGTTAACGAGAATTTCGATTAAACCACAACGGGAGCTCTTTGTTTTCTGTGGCGCAATTGGCGGCGGCGGCGAAAGCGGCGAAGAGAATGGGTAGCGAGGCTTTTCCGGAAAAGGTCGCGATTGATAGCCTGGGCGGCAACTGCTCCCTGGCCAGCAGCGATGATCATCTGGCAATTCGCCGGCGTCACACACCCTGCGGCGTAAAGCCCTCGCACGGTGGTTTGCATTTCGAGGTCCACCACAACCTCCCCATTGGCATTCACTTTAGCGCCAAGATGTTTGGCCAGGTCATTGAAGTAAATGTCACCTCGGGTGGTAAAAAGGGCCTCAAGAGGAAGGTTGCGCCCGTTCTCGAACTCCAAGGCAAGAATCTGGCTGCCTTTTCTGCGCAGTCGCTTGACGGGCTCCTGGTAGACAGGGATCTGATATTCGCGAATCCACCGCGCAGATTGAGCGCTCCAACGGCGGACTCGGCCGTCAGTCACAATTACGACCTGGTCGGAATAGACTAGCATCGCTAGCGCATACTCTACGGCTTCGCCTGTCCAGCCATAAATGGCAATTCTTTGTCCTTGCAGACGGTAACCATCGCAGTCTTTGCAAAAAAAGAGACTATGGCCAAGGCAGGCCTTGACCCCGGGAATCTCGGGTGGCAGGTGGAAAATGCCAGTCGCCAACAATAGCCGTCGACAGGTGTAAAACGTCTGACTGCCACGAAGACTGAATCGGTCCTTGCGGACACGCGCCCAGGAGATTTGGTCTCGTCGAAATCGGACTCCGTACAAGCGGGCTTGCTTGCGCGCGCGCTCAATCAGTTTTGTTCCACTGATGCCCTTGGGGAACCCCAAGTAATTTTGAACATCCGGTTCCCATCGCGCCATCGATTTGCCTGCATCGATTACCAGTGTCGGGCGCTTGGCGCGACCCAGATAAATAGCAGCTGAGAGGCCCGCCAGACCGCCGCCGACGACAATTACTTCTGCAGACTCAGGCTTAAGCATGATCACTAAAAAGCGGCGATGGGATGACCCATCACCGCCTTTACTTGCGAACCGTTGCGCGGTCCGGGTGAGCAGTGCTTAACGACCTGTCGGCTGCGTGCCGGCAGTATTAAACCATAGTTGTTTGCCGTAATATTGATAAATCTGTGACGCAAGCGTCATATCAGAAAGGTTTGGCGGGCTGTTTTGAGTAAAGTGCGGCGCATTAGTAAGTTGGTCATTGGAAATGCCCGTGACCAAGTGGTTATGGTCTGGACTTAAGGTGACTGCCTGAGGAGGCAGGAGGTAACGATTCTGCGCGAGGTTTAGAGATGAATCTGGCGCCAGGATGACATAAACGACACGCCCTGAAGGAAGATCGACCGCAAGGCCTTCAATTTTTCCAATTTTCGCGTTGTTAACATTCTGAACCTCCATCCCCGTTAATTGACTCGCTTTGTGAACATTATGGAACGAACCGACGTTGGCCGCCGTGTTTCCTTGCCACCACGGGGTTTGGCCAAAATACGAATAGACCTGATCAACGTAAGATGCCTGTCCCAGCTGTTCGGTTTTATCAAAAGGCCCGAACTTAGGAGCGCCGTCGATCTTCTGTTTCGCAACATTTACTCGCAGTTCGTTGCCTGAAGGGAGAGTCTGCGTAAAAATTTGCGGAGCTACTCCAACCCGCTCACTACCGGTGCCAATCACTCCGTAAAGAATACGACCCGACTCGAGGTCAATGACCAAATTATTCAGGTTCCCCACCTTCTGCCCATCAGAACTCATCACCTGATGCCCAAAAACTTTGTTTGCTAACGCAGGTTGACCTAGTCCGGTTGGGGATTGCTGGCCCACAGCGTTGATGGCTGAGAATGCGACCCCTACGGCAAGCGCCGTCCACAGATAGAAACGTGTTAGTGTTTTCATAGCTTTTCTCTTTTTTGGTAAGTGACAGGGTGGTTCAAACTTTAGAACGATTGTCTTTTTCACGCGGTCGTCACGAGTAGCCTGGTTTCCACCCAGTACTGGCTCATTAACTCCCGTACCGAATATCGGACAAAACACCCCTAATGCTATGGGGTATACGACCCCTCGCGGAAATAAAGCCCGGGGGAGATGGTTTAACTCTCGCTTTCTTCAACAGCCACAAAAAGTGGTTAAGCGACGTTCGCCCTCGATGACTTTGGGATCATTGACCTGGTGAACACCCAACGAGCAAGGCATGTGCAAACCCGGTCAAATCCTGCCCACAAGAGCAAGCACGATTACGATCACCAACAACAAACCGACAATGCCTCCCGGGGCGTAGCCCCAAGAGGTGCTATAGCCCCAAGTGGGCAGCACCCCAATCAACGCGAGCGCTAACAGAACGATCAAAACTGCTCCTAAACCCATGATGCACCATAAGCTCGAAGAGTTCCGTTGCTATGGGGTTTTGGACCCAACCGACCGAGCCAGGCAACCGAAAAATCACTGAGAACGAAATAATGTAGAAAATCCAGCTTACCCGATTCAGCCCATTAGAGGCTCCTTAGGCCGGTATTGCTTTCAATAATACCCTTTGAAATCGCATGCCGGGTCAGGCCAGCGACATCGTGAATGCCGAGTTTGTTCATCACTTGCTGGCGGTGTTTTTCAACAGTTTTTATGCTGATGCAAAGCTCAGCCGCGATTTGTTTATTGGCGCGGCCTTCAGCGATCAGTTGCAACACCTCCGCTTCCCGCGTGGTCAAGTAATCACTGCGGCGCTTAACCGGCTGCCCGGTGACGAAGGATTCCCGGCACTGGTCGCGCAGTCGTTTGGCAATAGCGGGACTGAAGAACGCGTTTCCTTTATGAGCTTCGCGGATGGCCTTCAGCAGATCGGTGGCAGCCGTTTGCTTGACGAGGTATCCAGCCGCGCCCGCTTCGGTGAGTTGCTGCACGTATTCGTCGTCACTATACGAGGAAAGAATAAGCACTTTGGTGGCGGGAACCGAGCGGGTAATCTGGCGAGTCGCCTCCAACCCATTGAGGACAGGCATTGCTATATCAATGATTGCGACGTCGGGTAGCAGCTTTTTCACGAGTTGAAACGCCTGCCGCCCATTTTCCGCTTCTCCTACAATATCAATATCCTCCTCGCTCATCAGCAAGGCACGCAGACCTTGCCGAACTACTGTGTGATCGTCAGCCAAAACAACTCGTATCTTCTGCATAAAAGCCTTCCTCGGTTAAATTCAACCGTCGAATTTAACGCCATTTGTGACTTCAAGCCATGTTTTTTGACGAGAATTTGCTGGGTACTGTTCGCTAGGGTCTTTCCCTACCGAGCGACATAGATTCGGGCCAATCCAAAAATGTTCTGCGGGTCCTTGCCCGCCCGGTGAAAGGCCGGTCGTTGGACTTAACAGCCATGCTGCGCCATTATTAGTCGCTATGGACGGGACATGCGGCTTAACTGGCAGGGCGCTGTTTCAGCATTTAATCATACGCTCAGCTGCAGCTTTGATTATCGGTTTATTGTCTGTATCGAGCACGGGTGCCACCGATCTTCGAATTTCAGACGAAAACCCTCTTCTGATGCCGGCTCCAGGTTCCTATCAACTGCGGTTGATAGCCCCGCGTGTATTAGAGTTAAATTACATTGTCGAAAAGAAAGCGGCCCCGGCCCGGGTCCCGGGTTGGGATTTTGTCGACGAAAATGGCAAGTGCGCCCTACCTTCCCCGCAAGAGTTCACAGTCACAAGCCAAAAAAAGGTCTTTCCGGTGAAAGCGGTTGGATTCAAAAGGCGAGTGCTGTATGCGCCGTTCAAGCACTGGGATCTGCGGGTGGCGAACGTTCTATATCTGATGATGGAACATCCCATTCCCATCGGCCAAACGGTGGAGGTTACGAACCCAAGCCACAAACTTTGGCCTCCTAACACACAGTTTTTGGTCCAAGCCGATGCGGAACGTTGGACACCTGCTATCCATGTCAATCAAACCGGGTATCTTCCCGAGCTCCCAAAGCAGGCTATGGTCGGCTATTACCTCGGAAGCTTGGGAGAATTACAGTTAGCAGAGGCGCTCGGAGCCGACACAAACCAAAAGGGCGGTTCCGAATTGACGTTCAAAATCGTTGATGCGCAGTCTCATTCGATGAAGTTTCAAGGAAAGCTGATTTCGCGCCGGGATCGTGGCTTTCCATTCGAATGTTACCAGCAGGTTTTGCAGGCTGATTTTACGGAACTACGAACCCCGGGACAGTATTGGGTGGAAGTTCCTGGGCTGGGAAAATCATTTTCGTTTTTCATTGATGATGCTGTCGCGGGAGCCTTCGTGCGGACTTGTGCGCTGGGAATTTATCATCAACGGTGCGGCACAGATAATGCCCTCCCGTTCACGCGCTTTACGCATGCGCCTTGCCATACCGTCCCGGCAGAAGTCCCAACCCTGGCACACAAATTCCAATTCGTGAATGACTGCCTTGCCAGGATGACCGAGGATTATAAATCCAATTCCCGGCATACGGCGCCCCAGTTGAAGAATGTCGATGCCTCACTTTACCCGTTTCTGAACCATGGACCGGTCGATGTCCACGGGGGACATCATGACGCCGGTGACTACAGCAAATACACCATCAATAGCGCTGCCTTTATACATCATTTGGTATTCGCTGTGGACGCCTTTCCGGGCGTGAAGGATCTCGATAATCTCGGCTTGCCCGAAAGCGATGACGGCAAGAGTGATGTGCTTCAAGAGGCGAAGTGGGAAGCCGATTTTCTAGCCAAAATGCAGGACCATGATGGCGGGTTTTATTTCCTGGTTTACCCGCTTAACCGCGAGTACGAAGGCGACGTAACGCCCGATCATGGGGACCCGCAGGTCGTTTTTCCAAAAACGACCTCCGCTACCGCCGCGGCAACGGCAGCCCTCGCCCAATGCGCTTCCTCACCGGCATTCAAACAGCAGTTTCCGGAAGCCGCCGCGCAGTATCTGCAGAAAGCCAGGAAGGGCTGGTCGTTTCTCCAACACGCGCTTGAGAAATTCGGAAAAGACGGCGCTTATCAAAAAATCACGCACTATGGAGATGAGTTCATCCATGACGACGAGTTGGCGTGGGCCGCCTGCGAAGTTTACCTCGCCACCGGTGATCCGGAATGTCACAAACGGTTGATCGAGTGGCTCAATCCTTCTGACCCGGCCACGCGGCGATGGGGTTGGTGGCGCTTGTTTGATGCGTATGGCTGCGCGGTTCGGAGTTACGCCTTCGCCAGCAAGACCGGCAGAATGCAACCCGGACAGCTCAATCCGCTGCTGGTTGAGGCTTGCCAAAACGAAATCGCTGAGGCCGGCGCCGATCAACTCCGACGGGCCCAGGACAGCGCCTACGGCACCAGCTTTCCGGAGGAGGCAAAGAAGTTTCTCAACGCCGGCTGGTACTTCTCGAGCGATGCCGCTTTCGATCTGGTAGTCGCTTGCCAGCTCGATTATCCGATCAGCAAAGACCCACGTGCCAAAATGAAGGAAGCCTTGATCAGCAATTTGAATTACGAGGAAGGCTGCAACCCAGTCAATGTGACTTATCTGACCGGTTTGGGCTGGCATCGACAACGCGAAATTGTTCATCAGTACGCTCAAAACGATCGGCGAGTTCTGCCTCCGACAGGCATTCCACTGGGCAATGTTCAGGCCGGGTTTGGCTGGAATAATGTGTATCAAAAGGAACCCGAGGCACTCAGTTTCCCACCGGACGGTCAAAGTGCGCCTTATCCTTTTTATGATCGGTGGGGCGACGCATTCAATTTAACCCAGGAGTTTGTCATCGTGAACCAGGCTAGAGCGTTGGGATACTTAGCCTGGTTGATGGCCAGCGGTCCGCTCAAACGGCAGGAATGGAAACCTGTTCCGGCAAAAATTGTTGAATCTCTCGCCAGCACCGGTTCTCAAAATCGCGTTGTTGCGCATCTCGAAAGCCCTGGATTGAATCTGACATCGGCTCGCATCGTGTGGGAAACTGAGGGCCGCGAGCCCGCTTTTGGACAAACCTTCGCGGTTGATTCAGCTTCGAACCAGTCAAGGTGGATCGAAGCCGAAGCTCAATTGCCGGATGGGCGTCGCGCATTTGGAGTGAGTGATGCCCCGCCCACCGCCAAAAGCGATGGCCACCAAGCCCTCCCTCGTTAATACCGAAAACGTTCGAAGGGGCCCTTACGAGTGGCACAAAACGCAGACCCCAATGAACTCTATTTGCGAAATGGCTCCGTGGATTTTCATCTCTGGGCATTTCGTGTGTGCGGGTTCTTTGGCACATCCTGAGCCAGAAGATCTTGGTTGGGGTGCACGTGTATTGACCTTTGCTGTCTTCACCCACTTTTAGGTCAAGAGGAGGGGGCTTAGGGTCCTTCGCGGTAAAACAAACATGGAATTGAACTGCAGTGTCAGTGCCCAGGCGGGCGTGGGGCATGATGAGGTGCGTTTCGTGGAGGCGGTAAGCAAGGGGAAACAATCCGAGGGTCGCCGAAACGAAGCGACGAGCAAGCCTTCGAGGCGTTTTTTGTTTGTTCATGAGCGGTGTGGTGAATTTGGGGGCGCAGAGGCGAATATTCATTTGGCGGCCGAGGAATTGAGAAGGCGCGGCCATTCCATTGCGTTGCTCTATGCGCACGGCACAGGCAGGAATGAAGAAAACTGGCGGCAGGTTTTCGACCAAAGCTTCAGGATCCGTCAGGCCGATACACAAGTTGAGGTTCAACACGCCATACAGCGGTTTGAGCCAGACTTGATTTACTTGCACCATCTTAGCGATTTAGCGGTTTTCGACGCGATTCTCGGATCACAAAAACCTGTGGTGCGGATGATTCATGATCATTCGCTGACCTGCTTGCGAACGTACAAATATAACTATTTTACGCGTCAGATTTGCCGGCGTCCTGCGTCGCTATACTGCACCTTTCCCTGTTTGGGCTCGCTGGCTCGCAATCCGGACGGGCTCCTGCCGGTGAAATGGGCCAGTTACACGCAGCGTCAAAAGGACATGCAATTGACCAAACGTTGTGATCGGCTGTTGGTCTATTCCGATTATCAAAGGCAGGAATTGGCGCGCAACGGTTTTGATCCCTCGAGGATCGACATCTGTGTGCCGGTGCGATCAACCAATGATCGGCAGAACGTCAGTTCTTTCGGTCCTGAAAATGTGCTGTTGTTCGTGGGCCAGATCATTCGTGGCAAGGGGGTGGATGTATTGCTCGCAGCGCTGCGAAAGGTGAAGACGCACTTTCGATGCAACATTGTCGGGACAGGAAACCACCAGGCCCATTGTGAGCGATTATGCGGGCGATTGGGTTTGAACAGCAGGGTCCGCTTTCACGGGTATGTGCCTCCGGATCGACTGGAACCTTTTTACCTCGAGGCGAGTGCTTTCGTGATGAGCTCTTTATGGCCCGAGCCCTTCGGCATGGCCGGACCTGAAGCAATGCGATACGGATTGCCCGTGATCGCCTTCGACGCTGGCGGCATTCAGGAGTGGTTAAAGGACGGCCAGAACGGGTTCTTGGTTCCCTGGAGAGACACGGACGCATTTGCAGCCCGCATAGAAGAGTTGCTCCAATACAAAGAATTGGCCCGGAGGATGGGGCAGCACGCGCAGGACTCGGTGACTCAATACGACCCGGTCCGGCAGATCACCAGCCTGGAAAAGCTTTTTGAGGACCTCATCCATCAAACAAAAGCGCCCATCGGACTATGAGCAAGCAATTGGAAACTCAGCTGCTGCGCCGGTACTCGACAGCGCAGAATCCTCTCGGACGCTTAGCGTTGAATTCTCAAATTCGGCTCCAGCGACTGCGGATGCGCTGGTTAATGGCCGGTTCGGAATGCCTCAAGCGGGGCTTGGACATAATTCTAAGCCTGGTTCTACTAATGCTGCTAACGCCGCTACTGGCCGCGATCGCATTGGCGGTCTGGATCGAGGATGGCGGGCCAATCTTTTTTGCACAAACTCGGGTCGGAAAGTACGGCCGGCACTTCAAAATGTACAAAATCCGATCAATGTGCCTGGACGCCGAGGCGCGTCTTGCGGAACTGCTGGCCAGGAACCGGCACAAGGAAGGCATCACGTTTAAACTTGAGGATGACCCACGCATTACTCGCGTCGGCAAATGGCTCCGTAAGTATTCCTTCGATGAACTGCCTCAGCTTTATAATGTTTTGCGGGGAGATATGTCCCTGGTCGGCCCGCGTCCCCCGGTCCCACGAGAGGTCGCCAAATACTCCTTGGCCGACCGTCGGCGACTGGCAACCAAACCCGGCATTACCTGCATCTGGCAGATCAGTGGGCGAAGCGAAATCGATTTCTCCGGACAAGTGAAGCTCGATGTCGATTACATCGAAAATCATAGCTTCTGGACCGACCTCCAAATTTTGGCACGGACGGTACCTGCGGTTTTGTCCGGGAAAGGTGCGTGCTGATGAAAGCTTTGTTAATTTGCCCTGCAACGCCTACACAATTCTCTGGGTTCTCGATCGAGCTCCCGCTCGTCGCAGTCCCATTCTTGGGCCAGACACTATTGGAGTACTGGATGGCGCATTTGGCTGCCGCCGGTACGCATAGCGTGCTGGTATTGGTGCAGGATCGACCAGCGGAGATCGAAGCGATGGTTGGATCAGGCGCTCGTTGGGGGCTCGACGTGAAAGTAGTGGTTCAATCCAGTGAATTGACGTCTGAGGAAGCTCTCCTGAAATACACTCCCAAGCTTCCCCTTGAACCGGAGCTGCCGAGCGTCGCCGTGCTGGATCATTTCCCAGGACAGCCCGAGCATTGCTTGTTCCAGACCTATAATGGCTTCATGCAGGGGTTGCACCGCTGGATGCCACGTGCCTTCACCCCCGAGCGTGTCGGCATGCGTGAAGTGCGCCCTGGAATTTGGGTTGGAACGAACTCACGCGTCTCGCCGGAAGCGAACCTGCACTCCCCCTGCTGGGTGGGGCAGTCTGCTGTAATCGGAGCGCGGGCAATCCTTGGACCGGGCAGCATTGTCGAGGATGGGAGTTTCATCGAAGCGGATGGGGAAGTGTCGGCCAGTTGGGTGGGACCAAACACCTTTGTGGGCCGACTTGCGCGAGTCACGAACTCATTGGTTTGGGGAAATCGTCTCATCAATTGGCAGAATGGTTCGGTAGCTGTTATTCCTGATCCGTTTGTCTTGTCCACTTTGCGCCCTCCCCGCAAAGCCGGCCGGACCAGGTGGTATCACCGCCTTGGGGCGCTGTATTCCCGAGCGAAAGCTCAACCAGAGTTGCCATGGGAAGGACTCGTTGCACCGGACCAGAATCTGACGCATGAAAGCTGTCCAGAACATTGAGGCGGGCGGCGCGCTGGTCGAGAGCTTGTCACCCGGTCTGGTGCCCGCGGTCGGCCTGGAAGCGACCGTCAGTGTTACGTTGCCTTCTGCCACAGTTGGCGTGGATAGCGACCTCGCCAACGAGTTGGCGGTCGCCCGCGCCATTCAACTTTCATTGTTACCCAAAGCGTTCCCGAAACTCCCGGGCTTCGGGCTGGCCGGGTTCTGCCAAAGCGCCCGGCAGGTGGGTGGTGATTTCTACGATGCACTGCCGCTCAGTGATACTCGCGCCTTGCTCGTTATAGCCGATGTAATGGGGAAAGGAGTTCCGGCGGCTCTGTTTGCGGCTTCTTTGCGTGTTTTGGTGCGCTCGTTTTTGGAACGGAAACTTCCGCCTCATGAATTATTGCGGCGCATCAACCGGCAAATGTATGAGGAACTCTCCAGTGTCGATATGTTCATCACCGCCCAATTTGTCGAGATCGACACCGCCCGTCGGTTGCTGCGCGTTGCCAATGCCGGCCATTGTCCCTTACTGCTTTGCAACGGGCTGGGGCCGACTAGGGAAATCGCACCACACGGTTTGCCTCTCGGGATTAATATGCGGGCTGAATTCGTCGAACAAACTGTCGCGCTTGAACCGGGCGATTGCGCCTTGCTCTATACGGATGGGTTAACTGAAGCGTGCAACGCGTTTGGATTGCCTTTCGGCCAGGAACGGCTTTCCACATGGCTGGGCCAAAACGCCGGCGGTAGCCGATCAGCAAGCCAACTGCGAGAAGATTTCCTGACCGCCTTTAAGACCTTTCAAGGCGATACTCCTCCTCGAGATGATTTGACCCTGCTGCTCGCGGCTGAAGAGCCGACACCCGACTCGCCCGTAATACAGAGCATCGAACCCGCGAGCCTCGCGGAATGAGCCAGGTAGTCACAAAGATCGTTGGGTATTTCTCCTTTCGCCAGCTTTTTTGCTTTCCCTTTTTACGCTCCGCTTTTATGCTGGTAGCGTGACAGTGGAAACCTTCAAGCCCGAAATCGCGGAAGCGATGAAAGCGTATGAACGGCACGTCGTTTGCCTGGACAAGACTCCGGATGAGTTTCAGGCCTCTCTGGTCTCACTGCTGAACAAAGCCATCAAAGCTTACGAGAGTAGGGGACCCCAATTGCGTCACGGCATTGCCCTCGACCGCCAGGTCACTGTCATCCTCAGCCAAAACGAGGGACCTCGTCCCTTATGTGGTATCTACTTCAATTTGCATTCGCCTTACCAGAAGCAATCGCTGCATAAAGCCGGCAAACCGGTAGAAGAAGCCATCGGCGAGAGCAACGAGGAGTAGCAATCGCCTTCCAGCCGATTTCCCGGGCGGGTGACAGGGGATCAAACCAATGTCCCTCTCTCGCGAACTGGATCGAGCTCTGGATTGATTCCCAACGCGCTTTGATGGAAGCTTACCCAGCAAGAAGCTAACAATGATGCAGGAATTTACCGCGCTCGATGGCGCAATCCCAATAGACAAGCCGGCCGGACCAACTTCCCATGACGTGGTCGATGCGATCCGCCATCATTTCAATATCAAGAAGGTCGGCCACTGCGGCACGCTCGACCCTAATGCCACCGGCTTGCTGCTAATCGTGCTGGGGCGTGGGACCAAGCTCTCCGAGAAGCTGATGTCGGATGACAAAGTTTACGAGGGCACAATCAAGTTTGGCGAGAGTACCGATAGTTATGACGCCGCAGGTCAACTCATCGCATCCTTGCCAGTCCCGCCACTGACCGTCGAGGAACTCAACGAGGCCGCCGCCGCATTTATCGGGGACCAGATGCAGACTCCCCCGATGGTCTCGGCAGTGAAGAAAGCAGGTGTTCCCTTGTACAAGCTGGCGCGCAAAGGTATCGAAATCGAACGCGAGCCACGGTTGATCCACATTTATACTTTTCGATTCAGTCAGTACCAACAGCCGGTCGCGGTATTTCGGTTGGCTTGCACCAAAGGCACCTACGTGCGCAGTGTCGCCCACGAACTGGGCCAGAAACTGGGGTGTGGTGCGCATTTAGCCACGCTGCGCCGCGTCACTTCTGGGAAATTCGACGTCGGGCAAGCTATCCAATTTGAACAAGTGCTTAAGCTGACGCCCAGCGAGCTCGAACGGCATGTGATACCATTCCTGAAACTCGCTGCCGGATGATCGGCTTTAATAGCCACAAAAAAAACTCAAAGGGCGCGAACATTGAAATATCGGCTATTCTCTGTTTTTGCCGGTGCGGTCTCGCGGCAATCTTAGCGGCTTTGTTCAATGCAACTCGTTCATAGGGCTGCTGAATTAAAAAACCGGCTGCGCAAAGTGTGCGTGTCCCTTGGGTTTTTTGATGGCGTGCACCTGGGCCATCAACAAATCATTCGCCAAACCATTGCCGATGCGCGGCAGCATGAGGCCCTGGCACTGGTCATCACTTTCGACCGGCATCCCAATACGATTGTCGCCCCTGCCCGGATTCCGCCTCTGATCTATTCGTTGCCGCAAAAGCTAAGGCAAATCGAGTTGTTAGCTATCGATGCCGTCCTCCTGCTGCATTTTGACAAGCCCTTCAGCCTGCAAACAGGGGAGGAGTTTGTCCGGTCATTGGTGCGCGACTTGGGCCCAATTCAGAGCATCTGCGTAGGTGCCAACTTCACCTTCGGACGCAAGCGCTCCGGAGATGTCGAGCTGTTGCGGAAGCTCGGCGCGCAATTGAATTTCAATGTGCACGGAATGGCGGCGGTTTCCCTGGACGGAAAAACTGTCAGCAGCACGCGTATCCGCGAAGCGATTGCCGCCGGCAGGCTCGACGCCGCCAGCCAAATGTTGGGTAGGGCTTACTCCCTCAGCGGCGAGGTTATCCGTGGCGATGGCGTAGGGCGAAAGTTGGGATTTGCGACGGCGAACATCGATACCAATGGGCTCGTATTGCCGCCGAACGGGGTTTATGCCGTCCGAGCAGTGGCGGATACAGGCAGCTATCGCGCCGTTCTCAATATCGGCACTCGCCCTACGTTGCAGAATCCAAAACCACGGCTGCAGGTCGAAGCACACCTGATTGATTTCAACGACAATCTATACGGAACAACTCTCGAAATTGTCTTCGTTGAAAAATTGCGCGACGAAACCAAATTCGGTTCGCTTGAAGAACTGCGGGAGCAGATCACTAAGGACATTGCCCATGCCCGTAAGCGAATTTGAGAAGCTCCAGCAATCGGCGGTCCAGACGAGCGAACATCAAAATGGCCCCTAGAAGGCATCAAAGCTCACAAAGGGAACTGCAGCAATCGTGGCGTGGTGATTTTGCGCATTTTCGTGGTTTTTTGCGGCATTTGATTGACGTGAATAACCGCTGAATAAGTCGTGAATGGATTGTGAACAGCTTTTGCTCGTAGCCTGGCATCACCATCCTCACTATTAGCCGCCAAATATCCGGAAAGACAAACTAAGCATGCCCGCAGAAGAAAGAGTTTTGTGTTTTGAACGAAAGTTTTTCGAAGAACTTGGCGTGTTCCAGGGGCTTAGCCCCGACGTGGAAAAGTACCTGCCCGTTCTGACGGCTTCTTCCCGGTTGGTGTACCTGAACCGGAGCGAGGCCGAAAACGATAAGCGCTACAAACAGCTCATCCCGTACGTCCTCGTTTTTTGCCGTGGTAAAATATTGCGCTATCGTCGGGGGAAAGGCGGTCAGGAAAAGCGCCTTCACGACTTATATTCTGTAGGGGTTGGCGGACACATCTCGGAGGAAGACCATGGGCTGTTCTCAAAAAACATCGGTTACCATGATGCGATGCGTCGCGAACTCATGGAGGAGGTCGCGGTAGAAGGAATGAACGAGGCGGCGGTCGCGGTCATTAACGATGATAGTACCGACGTCGGACAGGTTCACTTCGGCGTGGTTCACGTCATGCAAGTACCCAGCGAGGACGTTGCCGGACGCCGTAGCGGCATCGTCAGCCCTGAGTTTATCCCCATCCCGCAGGCCATTGGAGAGTTATCGATTTACGAATCCTGGTCCCGCTTCTGCCTGGAAAATTTAGACCTGTTGTTGAAAAAGGCAGCGACGCTAGGGGTTAAGACGGTTTAAGAAAACCAGATAACTCTTTAACGCCCGCCTCGCCGAGGCGGCCACAAGAAGCTCTGCGCGTGCTATAGCTCCCGCCCAGGCCAGAACTCCTTGCCAGTCGCCCCAAGCCCGCTATGCTGGACTCAACTCACGTAACCGTGCTGGTTCCGCTGCACATGATCACATAAATGGAAGGCTTCCCCACCTCAGGCCAATCCCGGTTTCCATGGTTTTTGGTGATAACCATGGTTTTGTTGGTTGGGATTATTCTCGGTGCAGTGCTGATTTGGGGCAGAAGTCGCAATCCGTTGCGGGGTACAGATGCGGAGATTCCTCGCACAAACGCTGCTGATCTGGCATCCCTGACCAACTCACTTCCCAAGCAAGGCGGGCCTGTCGGATACGTCGGCTCGGCGGAGTGCAAGGAATGTCACGCTAAACAATATGAAAGCTGGTGGCGTTCGCACCATCGCCAGATGACGCAGGCCATGAATACCAACACCGTTCAGGCGCAGTTTGAAGGCGTGGTAATGGAATCGGGCGGCGCGCGATTCACGCTGCACCAATCGGAGAACCTTTTCTGGGTTGATATCCAGGGAATTGCGGAACTCAAGGCAGCGCAGCTTACCAACGGACCACCGCCAATACCAAATCGGATCCCGATGGAAATGGTGACCGGCTCGCATCACTTCCAGGTGTTCTGGATTCCGACGGGACACGGCAATCGGCAGGTTGGATTCCCTTTTACCTGGCTGGTCGCCGAAAAGCGCTGGTGCTTGCGGAATGATCATTTCATTCGCGATCCTGACACCGAGCCGCGGCCGGAACAGTGGAATCTGATTTGCATCCGTTGCCACACAACGGGTGCGCGCCCAATGCCAATCACGGAGAAGAAGATATTCGACACGCATGTGACCGAACTGGGGATTGCCTGTGAGGCCTGCCATGGGCCGGGGCAAACTCATGTTGCTTCCGAGCGCAAGCACAAACGTGAGGGAACCGAGTCGAATAGTTCTCCCGGGGATATCATCCAGCCCGCGCATTTGGACCATGTGCGGTCCTCCCAGGTGTGCGGATTCTGTCACAGCATGAAATGGTTCGAAGAGACGCCGAGCTGGAAACAAAACGGTTTCACGTATCGACCCGGAGATGATCTTGAGAAGACAACGCCCATCATTCGCCCCGGCAAACTCGCCGAGGAACCCTGGCTAAAGGACGTCCTGGCGAAGCATCCTGATATCCTGAAGGATTTCTTTTGGCCCGACGGGATGATCCGGGTGACGGGTCGCGAGTTCAACGGCCTCATCGAGAGCGCCTGCTACCAAAAAGGCGAGCTTGCGTGTGTCAGTTGCCATTCAATGCACAAGAGCGATCCCGATAAACAAGTCAAAGAGGGCATGAGCGGGAACCAGGCGTGTCTTGCTTGCCATCCGCAGTATGAAAAGAACCTGGCTGAGCATACGCATCATGCGGCCGATTCCTCCGGCTCCCTCTGCTACAATTGCCACATGTCTTATACTTCGTACGGCCTGCTCCGCGGCATTCGCTCGCATCAAATCACCAGCCCGACGGTGGTGTCGGCGCTAAAGAGCGGCCGTCCAACTGCCTGCAACCAGTGTCACCTGGACAAAACCTTGAAATGGGCAAGTGAACAGCTCTCCAACTGGTATAAGCAGCCGATGCCCGAACTGAGCGAGGAGGATGGAAAAGTATCGGCGATGGTAAAACTGCTGCTGAGTGGCGATACCGGCCAGCGCGCGCTGGCGGCATTTAGTTTTGGCTGGGAACCGGCGCTCGCTGCTTCAGGAAAGGATTGGGAAGCCGCTCTGCTTCCCGGCCTGCTGACGGATCGTTATGCCGCACTCCGTTTCATCGCACATCGGTCACTGACCCATCTGCCTGGCTTCGCTGAGTTCTCCTACGACTTCGAATCGACACCTGAGCAACAGGCCGACTCCGCCACTAAAGCATTCGGTATTTGGTGCAGTAAGGCCGTCCGCTTGCCCAAACGCGATGAAACTCTAACCGGACCGGGCCCTACAATTGAGACCAACCTGGTCACCCACTTCCTCGAGCACCGCGATAACCGCCCGGTGCACCTACGCGAGTAATACTTGACCTTTTTGCAGCTTTTCCCAGGCTTTGAACACATTTTCTGGTTTTGCTGTCCATCGCTGAGTAAGCTTTTGGACTCATGAATACAGGAATTAGTGCCATAAACGACGCGGTGCAGGAGGCGGCAGCGTTCGTCCGCCCCCTGTTTAATGAATTGGGGAAGGTGATTGTCGGCCAGACATACCTGGTCGAACGTCTGGTAATCGGGTTGCTCGCCAACGGCCACGTACTGCTCGAAGGTGTACCGGGTTTGGCCAAGACCTTATCCGTGAAGTCTTTGGCAAACTGTCTGCACGTGAAGTTTTCGCGACTTCAATTCACGCCGGACATGCTCCCCGCCGATGTGATCGGAACCCAGATCTATAATCCGCAATCCGGTGCCTTTACCACGCGCCGCGGGCCCATCTTCGCGAACCTCGTGTTAGCGGATGAGATCAACCGCGCCCCGGCCAAGGTGCAGAGTGCGCTGCTTGAAGCGATGCAGGAAAAGCAGGTGACGATTGGCGAACAAACTTTCAAACTGGAAGAGCCGTTCCTGGTTTTGGCGACGCAAAATCCCATCGAGCAGGAGGGGACCTATCCATTGCCGGAGGCGCAGGTCGATCGGTTTATGCTCAAGCTGAAGATCGGCTATCCAACCCGGGCCGAGGAGCGCCAGATCCTGGAGCTGATGGCGCGCACGGCAGGAACACCGGAGGCACAGCCGGTGGTTGAGCCCAAACAGATCCTCAAAGCGCGCCAGGTGATCAACGACATCTATGTCGATGACAAGGTGAAAGACTACATCGTCGATTTGGTTTGTGCGACGCGTGACCCCGAAGCGCACAAGATTCAGGTAAAGGAATTCATACAATTAGGCGCCTCGCCGCGGGCTACGATCTCGCTGACGCTGGCTGCCAAGGCGTATGCGTTCTTGCGGGGCAGGGGCTACGTTACTCCCCAGGACGTCAAGAGCATCGGGATGGATGTATTGCGCCACCGGGTCGCGATCACCTACGAAGCCGAAGCGGAAGAGAAGACCAGCGAAACGATTATCCAAAAGATTTTCGACGAACTGCCGGTGCCGTGAGGTCGTTTAGTGGCGTGTCTAAGGTTAGCTGGGTTTCTGCTAGTATGGTAAACGGCCAACACAAGAATTCGATCCTCATCCACCCTCAAATGAATCACAAAAGGAAAACGGTGGACCACAGCCCGGCGAACTTGCCCACGGACTTTTCGGAACTGGTCGGGAGCCCGAGTTATCCGGCTCAGGCAACACTCGACCTCTACGGCAAATTCCCTTCCCAAGCCTGGCCGCTCGCGCTCGTACCAATTGATGGAGTGTTCAAACTCACGTTCTGCGGACCGCCGGAAAACCAGCGAGGGGGTCATTTCTTAAACTTCTCGTCCAACTTGGCCTTTAGATCCGTCCACGAAACCACATCTGCGGGGTTTGCGGCTTCTTCCATGAGACGCGCGTCGATTAATTCCACCTCTGCCTGGGTCAGGGGAGGATCGTATCGATCCATGATGTCTTCCCAGAGATTTTGTGCCAATTCAATCCGCTCTGCCAGTGGGAGAGCCTTAGCCTGCTCAAGCAACTCTGCTGCGCTCATTAGTCCAATCTACTGCTCGGCACAAGGCGAGCAAGCTCGGTTTTCATCGGAGCAGGAAGCGTCTGGATCGTGCTCCGTTTCCTGCACGACATCGATCTCGGATAAAGATCGAGGCCGAGAACGACAACTAGGACGAGGAGCCGTAGGGCCACTACGCGTTCACACAAATGCCGAGGATTTTGAGTCTCCTTACCTCGACTCCTACAATTGAGGCCATGATCCCGCGAGAAATCCTCAAAAAAATTCGCCAGATCGAGATTCGGACCAATCGGCTCGTCAGCGAGACCTTGGCCGGCCAGTACCACAGCGTCTTCAAGGGCCAGGGGATGAATTTCGAGGAGGTCCGCGAATACCAGCCGGGTGATGAGGTGCGTTCGATCGACTGGAACGTCACCGCGCGGATGAATCATCCGTTTGTAAAGAAGTTCGTCGAGGAACGCGAACTGACACTGATGCTGGTGGTCGACGTGAGTGGTTCCGGCGTGTTCGGCTCGCGCGAACAATCGAAACGCGAACTGGCCGCCGAAATCGCGTCGGTCTTGGCCTTTTCTGCAATTCGCAACAACGACAAGGTCGGTCTCATCCTTTTTAGTGATGAGGTCGAGAAATTTATTCCACCACGCAAAGGTCGGCGGCATGTGCTGCGAGTGATTCGTGAAGTTCTCTTCTTCGAACCGCAACGGCAGGGTACGGACCTGAACGGGGCGCTGGAGTTCTTGCTCCGTGTCACTCCGCACAAAGCTATCGCCGTAATAGTTTCCGATTTCATCGGTTCGCCCGCAGTCGCCGCCAAGGGAAGCAGCGGTAAGTTACGCTCGCAAATGATGCTACTGGAGTCGCTCGCCCAAGCCGCTTACCCAATGTTGCGGCAGGCAAATCGGCGGCATGATGTCGTCGCGGTGCAAATCACCGATCCCTTTGAGCTGGAGCTTCCCGCCTTGGGCCGGCTTGTGCTGCAGGACGCCGAGACTGGTGAGATCGTTGAAGTCAACACCTGCGATCAGCGCAAGCGCAAGGATTTTGCCGAGCGGCAAACACGCACCAACGCGGACCTGACGCGATTGTTCCGCTCGGCGGGAATCGATGCGATTCAGTTGCGGACCGACCAGCCGTATTCTGTAGGACTGGCAAAGTTTTTCGAAACACGTGAAAAGAGGAGGCTGCGTGGGTGAGCAAATGCGGAGTGCGGAGTGGGGAATTTGCCTCGTTCAACGCGCCAGCGTCTTGGAGTGCGCCAGTCCTCTGGCGCTGTCGATTACACCATCCCATACCAAAAGCGGCGAAGACTGGCGCACTCCAAGACCTGCGGTACACTCTTGTTTAAAATTGGAAATTGCAGCCGGGATTAATCAACGGAGATGACGGCGACAAATCCAAATGCTCTCATGAGTGCCGGGTCGGCCACTAACGGTTTGCGGGATATCAAACCGCCGGTAGACATTCCGAATCCCTGGTTTTGGGTATGGGTGGGGCTGGGTGCAGTTGCGGTTGGCGCATTGTTGATTTGGGCCTGGAAACGTTGGCAACAGAAAAAAGCCGAAATACCGGCTGTGCCCGGTATTCCCGCACACGTTAGGGCGAAACAAAAACTGCAGGAAGCCCTTGCTCTCATCAGCCAACCCAAAGAGTTCTGTACCCTGGTTTCCGACACCGTGCGCTGGTACCTCGAGGAACGCTTTAATTTCCACGCCCCGGAGCGCACCACCGAAGAGTTTTTATACGAACTGCAGGAAACGGATCTCCTGCTCCCGGACCAAAAAGAGAGCCTGAGCGAGTTCTTGAAACGCTGCGACCTGGTAAAATTTGCACGTTACGAACCCGGCGAACCTGAGTTGCATGATCTTCATGGTGCTGCCGTTCGCCTCGTTGAAGAAACAGAACCGCTACCGTCCAGCCCTGTTGACACGGAACACGGAACACGCAACACATTGGAGCCCGACGCCACAGGAAGCTCACGGCCCACGCTCAAATGACCTTCGCCCACCCCTATTTCCTCCTCCTGCTGTTGCTCTTGCCAGCTCTGGCCTGGCTCAAAGGCAGGCGTGGCGAGCCACCTGCCTTTGTCTATTCATCGGTTCAGTTGGTGCGCGGCATTCTCAACATCACTCGAACGAAATCGGGCGGGTTCCTTTCTGCGCTTCGCTGGCTGGCTTTAGCCCTTTTAATAATCGCGTTGGCTCAGCCCCGGCTGACGAAAAGCGAAACCAAAGTCAGCGCCAGCGGTGTCGATATCGTCGTCGCGCTCGATATGTCCGGCAGCATGATCTCAGAGGATTTTGAAGTGCGTGGTGGACGAGTGAATCGCTTCGAAATGGCCCGAACCGTACTAAAACAGTTCATCGACAAGCGCCCCAATGATCGCATCGGGCTCGTGGTCTTCGGCTCGCAAGCCTATATCGCGACTCCGCTCACGCTCGACCACGATTTCCTGCTGCAAAACATCGACCGGCTGCAGATCGGGGTCATCGACGAGAACCGGACCGCGATCGGTTCAGCCTTGAGCACCGCCGTCAACCGCCTGCGCGAAGTGAAGTCAAAGAGCAAAATTGTCATTCTGATGACCGATGGACAGAACAATTCCGGCAAGATCGCGCCATTGACCGCCGCGGAAGCCGCCGAGGCGCTCAAGGTCAAAGTGTACACTATCGGCGTAGGCATGCGCGGGATGGCGCCGATGCCGGTCTTTTTTGGCGGCCGGCGGGTTGGCACTCGACCCGAACCGGTCGATATCGACGAAGATACTTTGGCGAAGATCGCCAACCGCACGGGAGGAAAGTATTACCGCGCGGACAACACAGCCCGCTTTCAGGCAATTTATTCTGAGATCGATAAGCTGGAAAAAACGGAAAAGGAAATCAAAAAATTCGCGCTACATCGAGAGCTATTTGCGTGGGTGATTACGCCGGGCCTGAGCCTGTTGTTACTGGAGATTTTGTTGAGACACACAGCCTGGAGGCGACTCCCATGAGTTGCTTAACCTCGTCAAATCCTGTAGCTCGGCAGTCCACGCCTGGGAGTTGCGGCGACGTCTCGCCGCGCAAGACACAAAAGGACCCGGCGAAACGCCCTCAAGTCTTAATCTTATTACGCCGGGACGCCCGCACTATGTCTGAGCATGTCATTTGCCCATCCTAACATTTTATTTCTGCTGCTGGTTTTCCCACCGCTGCTGATGGCGTTCCTTTGGTGGTCCGGACGCAAGCGACAGCAACTGATGACGCAGTTCATTCAGGCGCGGCTCTTGCCCGGGTTGGTGGCGGGGGTGTCCACCCGGCGACAGCGGATCCGCTCGGCATGTTTGGTGGCGGCGGTTGCCTGCCTCATTGTCGCGCTAGGCCGTCCGCAGTGGGGCTTTGCCTGGCAGGAAGTCAAGCAGCGCGGCGTGGATGTCGTCGTCGCGATTGATGTCTCCAAGAGCATGCTGGCGCAGGATATCGCCCCAAATCGCCTCGCCCGGGCCAAGCTTGCCGCAATGGATCTGATGCAAGTCTCCAAAGGTGACCGCCTGGGCCTCGTTGCGTTTGCCGGCAGCGCCTTCCTGCAATGTCCGCTAACGATCGACGATGTCGCCTTTCGCCAAAGTCTCGACGCCTTGGACGTGAATACCATACCGGAGGGTGGGACCGCTATTGCCGAGGCGATTGAAACGACGGAGACGGCGTTTAAAGAAGGAGACAATCACCGCGTTTTGGTCCTAATGACCGATGGCGAGGATCACGATTCGGGCGCGTTGGAAGCGGCGCAAAAGGCCGCGAAGGCCGGGCTGCGCATTTACACCATTGGCATAGGCACCGCTGACGGCGAGTTACTGCGAATCAAAAATGCCAACGGCCAGGACGACTATATCCGCGACGAACAAGGTAACGTCGTCAAATCGCATTTGAATGAGTCTCTCCTGCGAGAAATTGCCGGCGCGAGCGAGGGTGGTTTTTACCTGCCGTTGCGCGGCGCCAAAACCATAGACTCTCTGTATTCCGAAGGACTTTCCAAGTTACCCAAATCCGAACATCAACAAAGGTTGATCAAGCAGTTTACAGATCGCTACCAATGGCCTTTGGGTTTGGCCATTTTACTGGTTGCTCTCGAAATGGTTTTGCCTGAGCGGAAAAAGGAATCCGCCCGGCAAAAAGCAGCTGTCGCGAAACCCGTGCTGCAGGCAGCGGTTCTTATCGGACTGGCCCTGCTTGAACCAAGAGCCGCCCTTGGGTCAACGTCGAGCGCGTTGCGGGAGTACAAGTCAGGAAAGTACGAACAGTCCTTAAAGGAATACGAGCAATTATTGACCCGCAACGCCGATGATTCGCGCTTGCATTTCAACGCCGGGGCGGCCGCCTACCGCAGCCGCCAATTCGATATTGCGACAAAACAATTCAACGAAGCGCTGGCCTCTCAGGATGTGAAGTTGCAACAACTGGCATACTACAACCGCGGCAACGCGCTCTACCGGTTGGGAGAAGGCATTCCCGATCCCAAGAAGAAAACCGACGCCTGGGAGAAAGCACTGAAGGATTATGACTTGAGTCTAAAGCTGAACCCCCAGGATGCCGACGCAAAATACAATCGTGAATTTGTCAAAAAACGCCTCGAAGAACTGAAACAGCAACAACAACAAAAAGGCGAGCCGCAGCAGATCGAACCGAGCGAAGAAGCTAAGAAGGCCAAGGCAGCGGCCGATGAAGCCGTCAACCGGCGTGAATATGGCAACGCGCTGGACATTATGCAGAAGCAACTCGAAAAGGACCCAACCACCGCCTATTATGGCGACTTCATCCAACGATTGAAGGAGGTTACCGGTGTACAAGATACTGCTCCGCATTAGTCTCTTCCTCACTCCGCTCTGCTTAAGCGCCCAGACGGCCAGCGACTACTTTCATCGCGGCGCGCAGTTTTATATTTTTGGAAAAAAGCAGGAAGCCAAGAACGAGATTGTTACTGGTTTGCGTTTGTTTCCCGAGGATCGGGAGCTTAACGGATTGGCGGCATTGCTGAAGAAAGAAGAGGAACAGCAACAACAGCAGCAGCAACAGCAACAGCAGCAAAATGATCAGTCGAAGCAGGATCAAAATCAGCAAGGGCAACAATCGCAGCAAAACCAGCAGGAAAAGAAACAGGATTCGGCCCAAGAGGACCAGCAGAAGCAAGACCAAAACCAGCAGCAGCAACAGCAAGCCAAGCAGGAGCAAAATCAAAAACAACAGCAGGCACAGCAACAGCAGGCTGCCCAACAATCAGGAAACACTAACCAGGATTCGGAACCCAAAGAAGGCGATGAAACTTATGCTCCCGGGCAGATGACACCGGAACAGGCGCGGCAGCTCCTCGATTCGCAGAAAGGTGAGGAGAAAATGTTGCAAATGCGTCCGGAAGGGAAACCCGCTGATCGTCGTCGACCAGTCAGAGATTGGTGAGCGAAAATACGGAACCCGGGGCTAGAACTAACTATCGGGCCAGAAAGCCAATTTTGAATGCACCCTTAAACCGCAGAGACGCGAAAGGCGCAGAGAACAGCACGTCTCGAAATCTCTGCCAGCTGCGCGTCTCTGAGGTTAATACACTCGTCAGGTGTTCAACTAGATACTGTTATTTCTCTGACTTGGGGGCTTTATCGGCCCTGGCTGGGCGGTCATGCCTTGGCGGCCGGTCACCCCGAGGCGGACGAGGCCTTCGCTCTGCGCCTTCCGGCTTCGCACCTTCAGCTTTGGGGCTTTTATCGGCGCCGGCCTCGGGTCGCCTGCCACGCTTCTCGGTTCTGGGCTCTTCCTTCTTGGCTTCAGCTGCCGGCGCGGCCGGCGGTTCCGGCAGCGGGGTCGAGCTCTCGACGCGCAGCTTGAGCTTGCTGGCGACGTCGGCATGCAATCGCAACTCGATTTCATGTTCGCCGAGCGCGCGAATCGGCTGGTCGAGATGAATCTTTCTCTTATCAAGCGAGATATCGAACTGAGTCTTGAGCTGATCCGCAATCATGCCCGAGGTGACTGTGCCGAACATCTTGCCGTCCTCGCCGGTTTTTACGGTAACGACGCAAATCAGCTTGGAAAAACCCTTGGCCAATTCGGTCATGGTGTTCAGTTCATGGGCTTCGCGTTCGGCGCGACGCTGTTTAAGCGCTTCAAGGCGTCGCTTATTAGCCCCAGTCAACGGGATGGCCAAGCCTTGGGGGAACAGGTAGTTGCGGGCGTACCCAGCCGCGACTCTTACCTGGTCTGACTCGGCACCCAGACCGACAATATTATGCGTGAGGATGACTTCGGTTTTTGCCATGTGACGATAAAGCGTTCGTTAAAATGAGCGGGGAACCTAACATAAAAGAGGCCGATGACAATACTTAAAAACGGCCAAGTCCAAAGTCGGGTGCGATTAAAAGTGAGCGGTGGCGACAAACCCTTGAAAGGGTTCGATCCACCGAGGACCTGGCACACCTCCATAAATGGAGGTGTTAATGAGATGAAGCAGCGGGAGCAAAAGCGCATTCACATCCACTTTTAATCGTGCCCTCCAAAGTCGGGTCCAAAGTCGGGTGCGATTAAAAGTGGGCGGTGGCGACAAACCCTTGAAAGGGTTCGATCACCGAGGACCTGGTACACCTCCATAAATGGAGGTGTTAATGAGATGAAGCAACGGAGAGCAAAAGCGCATTTGCATCCACTTTTAATCGTGCCCTCCAAAGTCCAAGGTCCAAAGTCCAAGGTCCAAAGTCATTGGGCGCGAGTATTGGACTGCGCAGTCGAGTTCTAGTTTCCGTTGAACAATCGCGATTTGGCCTGCGCCAGTTCGGCGTCGATGTCCTTACCCTCGTAGAACCAGAGTCGTCCTCGGATGCGCACGGTCTGGCCGGGCGCGCAATCGGGCAGCACCGGGTCGGCATGGATGCATGGAACGTTGGGTTGTCCCCAAGTTTTCCCGCAGCGCTCCCAAGCGAGGATGATCCACCGATCTTTTTCGGCGGAGTGAACGGCAGTGGCCGGCGCGCGGAAGATTTTGTTGGCGGTGGTTTGCTCGTTGAACTGCGGTGCGCCTTTAAGGTGGCCGCAAACCTGCGTGCGCAGTCCAGTTAACGGCTGGTCGGAATCGTTGCGCAACCACAGTTC
This sequence comes from Candidatus Limnocylindrales bacterium, assembly GCA_035495315.1. Classification (GTDB taxonomy): domain Bacteria; phylum Verrucomicrobiota; class Verrucomicrobiia; order Limisphaerales; family UBA8199; genus DATJGF01. The sequence goes on along the minus strand of DATJGF010000142.1, from coordinate 7,290 downwards.
CATTTCGGCGCCATTGGTTCGCGGTTGGATCGACGCGCCGAAAGCAAAGCGCGCAAAGTCGTTGGTGAACACGCGCTCGAAATGGAGTCCGCCATTCGGCTCGCGGGCCCAATCGACATTGTCGAGCCAATGGCTGTGCTCATCAAAGACGGTGGGGAAATGGGTGTGGCCGAGAAAGAGTAGTCGGTCGCCGCTGAAGATCGCTTCCGGCAAATCCATCACGACGTAGCTGTTGGGATCCCAGGGCAGAAACACACTGGCCTTGGTGCCGCGCTGCCAGTCGCGATTACCGTCGAGAAAACCCAGGCGCACTTCGCGTCCACCGGGGTAGGGGAGCACGCGGGTTTTGCCAGCTGTCACCTCTTTCGTCTGGGTGGTGAGGTGGAGTTCATCTGTCCGTTTTCGAATCTCCGCAGTGCTCCAGCCCAGCACTCGCGCCGCTTCGTCTGTCGTGAAGTGGTGATAGACGAGCATGTTCTCCAGCCAGTAAGCTGATTCTTTGCGGGAGGCGGCCATCTCCACTGGCCAATTCAATTTCTGCGGGTCGCTATTCGGCTGCCGTGCGGTGAGCATCGGATCGGAAGGCAGGTGGGAACGATCCAGATACGGTTCGAGATCGCGCAGGGCGATACAGCGGTAACGGTGCTGCTTCAGGTAGCGCAGGTATTCCTCTAACCGCTCGGGGGGTGTGTTGACCCAAGGATGCGCGACGTCCGGTGCGCCGTGAAATTGGAGCACTACGATCTGGCCTCTTTTGGCGCGGGCGAGCACGGTCTTTAAGTGCTGGAGCGACCAGTTCGGATAGGCGTCACCGGTGGTTGGAATGAGGAGGGGATGATGGCGTTTGGGATCGTAGGTCGAGCCGATTTCAAGCGTCGCGTATTTTGCCTCGGGCTGCTCGCCCCGGCGCGCGAAATGGTAGCCAAGTTCGCTGAGTCTCTGCACCGCCTCCGGGCCAAATGAATTGCCGCAATATGCGAAGCTTGTCGGGCGGGGAATTTTCAGTTGATCGAGTTCGCGATCCACGAGGTACAGCTCGCCGGGCAGCCGGTTCGCGTCTTTGGGGGAGGAGAAATCGGAATGCGTCCAACTATGGTTGCCGATTTCGAACCCCATTTGATGAATTTCGGCAATCTCCTGCCACGTCATGAAGTTGGTTGGGTCGTCCATCCACCTGTGGGTGACGAAAAAAGTCGCACCGAAGCCCAGCTCCTTCAGCAGCGGCGCGACGAAGGTGCGATGCGACTTCACGGCGTCATCGAACGTGAGCACGACAAGTTTATCCGGCACGGGCAAAACTTTCTTCGCCGGCACGCGGAGCAGGGTGGAGATCTCGGCATCGCTCAGTGCGCGCGACCAGATGGCGGCCTCTTCCATTTCGCCGCTGAAATACCTTTTGGGAAGCCCGTCGAAGGAGGCCGCGCCGATGAGGATTGGTTCGTTATTCTCGGTGAGCTTTCCCGACCAGGCTTTCTCAGCCATCAAGCGGCCATTGCAGAGCAGAGAGATTTTCTTGCCGTCATAGCGCCCGATCAGGTGGAGCCAGCCCGTGGCGTCAACCTGCGAAACCGGGAAGCTGACCATCACGAAGCCCTTGTCGGTGTGAACTTCGAAGCCGATGTCCGGCCCCGGCGTATCTGGCAAATCCGCGCCAAACAGACAGAAATTCATGACGTCGTGATTGCCGCGTTTGGTGAGCAAGCCGGCGTTCCAGTTCCCGTCCGGTACCCGGGCGCGTAAATAAACGCTGAGGGCCTCGCCGGGAATACTCCACAACTTGGGCTGGTTCAAGTCGCGCTGGAGGTCGAAGTAAGCGCTCTCGAATTTGGCGACGAACGAGCCGGGACGCGCGCCAGCGCCGGTGGCCGGCATGTTCGGGGTGATCTTGCCGACGGCATTGAGGGGCGGTTGGTGAGCGTTCAATCGTTCGCCGAATTGCCAACAGAGCGAGGCATCGGCGAGCAAGGCGTCACGAGCGGTCGGTTTCTGCGCCGGTTTGAGGCGTTTCAGCCGGATGTCTTTGAACTGCTCTTTCATCGGTGGGCCGGTGTGTAGTTGCATCGCCAGCAAGCCCAGCGCCTCGAAACTGTCGTCGTCGTTGTCTGTGACCTCGGCGATCAACTTGCCGTTGACGCGTAGCGAGAGTTTGCGGCCTTGCGCGATGAGGTGATACTCGTGCCATTGATCGAGCTGGAAATCGTCCGCCCCAGGTTCGAGGTGCAATTTCTGCGTATGTTTGGTGCCATCGCGATCGAACACGGTGCGCTCGCCTTGCAATGCGAGATCGTGACGGCCGAATTCATCGTAGAGTCGCGCCTTCCAGGGCTGAAGGTAGTTGTTGTCGACCTGGTAACCGGCGACGTCACCATTGGGCAGACGGCGGCTGCGGAACTGGAAGCCGCTGTTGACCGCCGGTGAATTTGTGCTGCGCAAACGGAAGATTAGCTTCAATTCAAAGTCATCGAGCATCCCGCCCTGCCATATGAGATACTGGTTTAACGCTGGCGCGTGCTCCGGGGAAATCGTTCCAGTGATCGCGCCGTCCTCGATGGACCAGAACGAGTTGTCCTGTCCTTGCCAGCCATTGAGGGTCTGGCCGTCGAAGATTGGCTCGAAGCCATCAGAGGACGCGGCGCGGCAGAGGGTGTGGCAACCCATGGCGAGCAAGGGCACAAGCAGCAGCGCTGAGAGTTTCATGTGGGGAATTTGCATGGGTCGTATCGGCGAGGCGAGGTCAATCTAGTTTTGCGCGCGTTGCGTATCGAACGATTCGGTGGCCTGCCACCTGCGAGTTGCAACAACGAGTGTGACGACTGCCACAAAAATGGCGCGGAGTGTGAGACAAGCGGGACCAATTGCCTCGGAAAAGATCGAGGAGGATAACGAGCCGATTCATTCACGCGGGCACATCTCAATTTTTGTTCACCTGTTCGTCGGCTCTCATTAACACCCCGCTTCAGCTTCAGCGGGGTGAAGCTATGTGCTGGGCCTTCCAAGCGCTTCATTCAGCGGTTTTCCCGGTGCACAGTTAAGACAGGCACCCTAAACCGCTGAAGCGGTTCCGATCACTTTGGCAGCCCACCCCCCAGCTGAAAGCTGGGGGTTAATGAGAGCAGATACAACGGCAACTGAATGGATAGGGCGTTGAAGCGGGGTATTAATGAGAGCACCACAATCAATCATTTAGGGATGGGTCAGGTTCTCAAAAATTGAGATGCGCCGCATTCACGCCATAAAGACGCCTTACACCCAGAATAAACCAGACGATCGTTTAGCTTGGCCCCAAAGCGAGCACGGGGAGGAGTCGAGGATCCACTGGCGCTGGTAGGGTAGGAAGTATTTGAGGTTTCGTGGTGACCGTTGGTGACTTTTGATGACCGTTGGTGTCCGTTGGCTACATTGCTTAGAGGAGTTTGAGTTTTCTCTCTGCTTCGTTGAGTGATTCTTTCGCTGATTCCGGGGGCTTCGGCCTTCGCTTTGTTTTTGGCTGCCTCGTTGCTTCGATCTTGCGCGCGAAATTTGTGGAGTTGGCATTTGATCCCGCCCTCGGCGAGTCTGACCATGGAGTTGACGAAGCGTGTGAACTTGTCGGCGTCGGAGAGCAAGCTTTCGCGGAGTTCTGCGGGGTCGGTTTCGACCAGGAATTCGCATAAGTTGGTAGCGATGACGTGGAGAACGGGGTCTCATAATTACAGTTCACCCAGTATTGGTGGACAAACCGTGTCCACGGGATAAAAAAGTTAAGGTGCCCCGCAGTCAGTTTAACCAGGCTGTGCGTTTCCTCATCGAGCTGGTGAAGGCCAAAACGGCGCCGAGCTAACCACCGACTTAGCTTGGCTACCAATCGCAGTTTCCAACGACCAGTGAAGAGAGGGTATCCCTGAGTTGCCAATAGTCGCGCGTAGTTCTGAACATGGGGCCCTAAAGGGCCACGTCGCAGACGGTCCCATTGGACTCCCGGGGAATAGTATAGATCTAGCATGATTGTCCTTTCTGTTGACTTCATTGCGAAGTTGCAGGAACAGGACACCCGGATTATTCCGAGTCGGAAAGCTCAAATGAGGCACAAGAACCCAGGAATCAGAGTCTTGCTGAAAATTACTCGGAATAATCCTGCACTCGGAACGATGGCGCAGCTCTGCGGCAGCACTGAAATGCCCAGCTTGCGGCGAGCATATTTTACCGCTCGCTGCCTATTGCCTGCGGACGCGGTAAAAGCGCATCGGGTCAGTTGCATTTCGGTCGATAGCCTGCAGCGGAGACCCGTCGCTAACCACGGTCCCAACGGTCTGCCAGACCGACGATGGAATCAGATTGGTCGTTTGCTCCACCACGTACCAGGCACCGGGCTGACCGAGAAAAGTGAAGCTGAAGTTGGTGCCGCTTAAGGCACTATTCACCAGTGTCGGTGGCACCGTAACCAGCACGTGCATCGGGAGCGTGGTTGAAACGCCGTTCGGATAGTCCTGATTGTAGGCGGTGAAAGTGACGACATAGTCGCCGGCATTTGTCCAGCCGTGCCAGTCGACCAACTGGCTGACGTTTGTTAACTGCGTTCCGTCTCCAAAATCCCAGGCGACATGGGTGGCGGCACCGTCTAATTGCGCCCACAAGAAGACCTGGCCCCGTTCAACGACCGCCGGCCACAACGAATAGAGTCTCACTGCCAAAGGCCCGACAAAGTCCGCCGGATAAAACTCCTTGCAACCCATGCTCGGAGGATTTTTCCACGGCTCGCCATCAATGTCGGTGCCTGAAGAATAGGCCGAACTGCCCGCGCCGATACAGGGCGAACCCGAGGTCAAATGGAGTGCATCGACGATCTGGGGGTCGCTGGCGATCAATCCGGTGCCTGGCCAGACAGTCGGAATGCAGGTGAAGGCGATCGTGCCAAAGGTCGGGAAGGCCCCGTTCGAACCGGGAGTCGTGCCTGAGAACGAGCCTGCGCGATTGTAGTAAATGATGCAATTTCTGACAGTCGACAGATGGGCGCCGCCGTCGGAGCCGCTAGCATAGTTGTACATGATGGTACAGTTGACCAAAGTCGCATTATCCACCCCGCCGCCGTATCGGGCTGAGTTGGTCTGAACGAGCGAATTGACGAGCATTGCCAGGCTGGCCCCGCCACCCGATTGGGCGGTGTTGTTCCAGATTCTGCAGCGATGGAGCAGAACTGAGTATCCTCCGCCACCGTAGCTAGCGGAGTTATTCGAGATGATGCACCTGGAGACAGTCGCATTGGTGGATGTTGCCCAAACGCCTCCGCCGCTTTGAAGGGTCCCAATATCGCCGCTATTGCGGGTGGCACCGCCGGAAATAGTAAATCCGCTAAGCGTTGCGCCGTCGCCCAACCACACGCAACGAAGTGCAAGTGGGCCATTGGTAGTGACCGGATCGGCCTCGCCAACAATCGAAGTGAAAGCTGGACCATTGACACTAGTCACCAGCACCGGTTTCGAGATCACGATGCGATTGGTCAAGTCCCCTGCAATGGCGATCCCGCCAGTAGCGTAGGTCCCATTCGTTACCAGCACGAAGTCGCCAGGCGCGGCCGCATCGACGGCATCCTGAATCGTTGAGGCGGCGCTGGACCAATCCAAGTATGGCGACGCTGGCGTTGCCGATCCCGGATCGACACAATGCAAGGTCACGTGGACGACGGCGCTGGTCGCCATTCCAAAAGCGTTGCTGGCAATCGCGAGGTAAACGCCCGAATCCGCCGGTCCCAGATTATTCACAACCAGGTTAGTCGTGTGCGCCGAGCTGTAATGGGGAGTATCATCGAGCACCGAACCGTCTTTGTTCCACCAGATCGCGATCGGTTCCTGGCCTGCAACTGTCAACGCGACACTCAGGGTCACGGGAAATCCTGTAATGGTAGTTCGTGGTTGGCCAGCGATCACGGCGTCGGGCAGCCATTCATCGCACCCGATCGAAGGCGAGCTCGCCCAGGACTGGCCATCGATGTCATTGCCCGTGAGAACGGTGTTAGTCCCGGCACCTCGGCAGGGTGAACTCGCGGAGATGTGGAAATCTCCTACGAGTTGGGGATCGTCTTGGATGTTGCCCAGGCCAGCTGGTAATGGGGAGGAACAGCAAAAGCTCATCGTACAGCCGTTTTGATTTGCTGTGCTCGGACTCGCGAAAAAGTTCGCATAAACGATGCAGTTGGTCAGCCTGCAACCAGCTGCCCCACCTCCCCCGACGATGCTGCCTGTTACTCGATTGCCGGCGAGCGTGCAGTTGAGAAGAGTGCTGTTATTTGCCCCGCCTCCTTGCAGCCCCGCAGAGTTCCTGGTAATCGCGCAATTCCTCAAGATGCAACTAGCCGCTCCGCCCCCACCGGAATAAGCAGAGTTGCCGGTGAGCACGCAATTTTTCAATCCGCAGGAGTCCGCTCCGCCCCCAAAAGCTGATGCTGGAAGCGGGCAGGAATTGTTGATCAACCAGCAGTTGGTCAGCGAAACGCGGTATGCGCCTCCGCCGGAAAACTGGGCGACGTTATCGCGGATTACGCAGTTATCGACGATCGCATTGGTTGAATATCCCGCCACGCCACCTCCATGGCCTTTTTGAAGGCCGCTCGACGCAGTTGCCCCGCCCGTCAGTGTGAAGCCGCTCAAACTGGCTCCGTCGGTAAGCCACGCGCACCGCACCGCGAGCGGGCCATTCGTCGTTGACGGATCCCGCGCCCCTTGTATGACGGTGAAAGCAGGACCGTTCACGCTCCGAACGCTCAGTGGCTTACTCACCATCACACGACTCAGTAAATCTTGGGAGGGCGCTTTTCCGCCGAAGGCGTAGATGCCATTAGTGACCCACACAGTGTCGCCCTTGGCTGCCGCGTCGATGGCGTCCTGAATGTTCGTCGCCGCGGTACTCCATAAATTATAAGGCGGCACATTGGCGCCGTCCGGCGCTACAAAGAAATCCACGCCACAGGTCGGCAGGGACAACATGGTCACGCAAAGTGACGCTAGGAAGACGCTTGGAAGTTTCATTATTCGAGCAAGACCACACGATAAAATTGTTGCGAAGCACCGCTAGTCTGCACCGTTTGGCTCATCGCACCCTCCGTTGCGGTCAGGGTCCCCGTTATATTCGCCCAATCGGTGCTGGTCGCTTCTGAAGCACTTTGAATTTGGTAGGACTGACCTGCAACAGATTTCCAACTCACGGTGACGTTCTTTCGGAAGGAGGGAAAGCTATTTTCGACTTGTGGTCAAGGCACGTTGAGCGCAGTGTTTGTCTGTCTGTTATGAAAGGGTTGTTTGCTGCGGCTACCTTCTG
>DATJGF010000141.1:0-8164 GCA_035495315.1 Candidatus Limnocylindrales bacterium | reverse complement strand
TTACCCGATCACAAATGGGACAATCGTCGAGCAGCTGACTGCCATTGACGAGGGTATAGGACCAGATGGAACCCGCCGGAAGCGATTGGCTCAGGGCGACGCTTGAGGTTGTGCCGCTCAGCAAAAGTATGAGCAGCCTCTTGAGCACGGAGAGGAACTGCAAGGCCTTCATACGACATTGGCGTTGACCGACTTTATCCTAGGACTTCAGAAAATTTTCAAACATATTTGGCCAACTCAGCCTGGCTGGCGGCGAGAACATCTTTGTGGAGTGAGTGACCGTGAGAATCCATTGTCACCACGGCGGGGAACTCCGCGACTTCGAATTCCCAAATTGCTTCAGGCGCGCCGAATTTTTCGAGGAAATACGCGTTGGGCACGCGTTGGATGCGCTCCGCCAGGACTTGCGCCGCGCCACCAATAGCGTGCAGGTAGACGCAGCCGTTCTGTCGGCACGCCTCTAGGGTCTTCTCGCCCATCCCGCCTTTGCCGATGACACCGCGCAGTCCGAAATCGCGAATGATTTGCCATTGATAGGGTTCCTCGCGGATCGAGGTAGTCGGCCCAGCGGCGACACACTTCCAATTGCCGTTTTGGTCTTTAATAACGACCGGCCCGCAATGATAGAGAATGCCGCCGGCCAGATTAACTCCCGGAGGCAATGCTCCGCCTTCATGCAAATACTTATGGACCGCATCGCGTCCGGTAAAGAGCCGGCCCGAAATGAAGACTTCATCGCCAACCTTCAGCGCTCGAATTTGCTCTTCTGAAACGGGTGTATTGAGAGAAATCATAGAAAGCTTTGTGTTAGTTTGGCGCATCTTTTATCGTGCTCGTTCTCGTCCTCGTAGGGATGAGAAGCCCGACATTCTGCAGACTGAAAGTCTGCGATACAGCAGAGTGAAACTCTGCGTTACGAGGGCCACGTTCACCGTTGATTTCTGTCTCCTGGTTGTTGCGTTCGATCCGCTCGGCCCATTCCGCGGACGAGGACGAGGACGACGATGGTTCATGAAAGCAAAGCGGCGGTTTCTAGTACAGCCAATTCTGAATGGCAGCATCAGGAGTTAAAGCGACACCTTGTCGGCGATAGGCCCAGCACATGTAGCTAATGCTGACAAAGTAAGAGGCGGGCAGGCGATTAAGCACCCCAATTTTGGCGCCCAACAGGGTGGTCGCGCCGCCAAATCCCATCGGGCCGATGCCCAGCTTGTTGGCAGTTTGCACGATGTCATTTTCGAGGGCATCCAGTTCGGGGTTGGGATTGCGATCGTCCAATTTACGCAAGAGCTGTTGTTTAGAGAATTCATAACCCGTGGCCCGATCGCCGCCGATGCAGACGCCGAGAATGCCCGGGCCGCATCCTTTGCCTTGAGCCTGCAAGACGGCATCGAGGATTGCCTTGCGGCAGCCATCCAAGTCGCGATTGGCTTTGAGTTTTTCGGTTGGAAGCGAGTACTGCGCACCGACGTTTTCACATCCACCGCCTTTGAGGACCAGGCGGACTTCGAGGCCGTCACCGCGGTGTTGATGAAAATGGAGTGTGGGCGACCCCGGACCGACGTTAGTACCGTCGTTTTTGCCACTAATCGAATCGACCGAATTCTGACGCAAATACCCCTTTTTCGTAGCGAGCATCACGGCCTCGCGAGCGGCCTCGCCAAACGCCAATTGGTCATAACCGATCGGACAATCGACATAGAAAATAATGCTGCCCGTATCCTGACAAATCGGCTGCGACTTGTTTTTGGCCAGATCAATATTCCGGGAGATGATTTCCATCGCGCTCTGCGCAATGGTCCCCTTCTGTTCGCGTTCGCGTGAGGCGAGAATGGCTTTATGGACGTCATCCGGGATCTCGGCCGAGGTGCGTCGAATGAGTTCGAGCAAGGAGTCCAACAACTGATGCATCGTGATTAAACGTAGTAACGCGCGGGCGGGAAGGCAAGGGGCGAGATGGGGGAAAGGCGTAAAGGGTTCATTCTGATACGTGTTCCGTGTTGCGTGTTACGTGATGCGTAAAACGTGAAACGTAAATAATGTAACTTTTGGGTGAGGCGGGGGAGTGATTGCAGATCTTAAATCCTAAATCTTAAATCCTAAATTCGACTATGCTCCCGCGAGCGTGGGTAGGAAACGTGGGGGGCGTCTCGCGTTGGTGGCTTGTTCGAAAGCATACGCAATGCGGAGCAATTTCGGTTCGCTCCAAGCACGGCCGAAAAATGAAATACCGATCGGCAAACCGGAGATGAAACCGGCGGGTACGGTGATATGAGGATAGCCCGCAACTGCCGGCATGGTGGTCGTGCTGTCGCCCAGGCCGTGATCTCCAATGAGCCAGTCGGTGATATGCGCCGGGCCGGTGGTCGGAGCGATCAATGCATCGAGTTTGTCCTTGTCTAAAGCGGCATCGATGCCTTCGGTCCGGGACAGTCGACGGCAGGTCGCCAGCGCATCGAGGTAAGCTTTGTCCGTCAACGGTCCTTTGGCTTCCGACTTAAGCAGTTCTTCCTGACCGAACCATTGCAATTCCTGGTCGGCATGATGTTGATTGAATTCAATAATTTCCTTGAGAGTGTGCACCGGAGCGTTCGAGCCAAGGGTTGCCAGATATGCATTCATGTCGGCTTTCATCTCGTAGCGCAGCACTTGAATTTCGGCTTCGTCGATCTCGCTTGGCTTTTTAAAATCAACCGGATCGATTAGGTCGGCGCCCTTGGTTTTGAGGAGAGCCAAGGCTTGGTCCATTACAGCATCCACTTTTGGATGAAACCCGAATAGTTTTCGGGCAATGCCTAACCGGGCGCCACGTAATCCGTCGGCATCGAGACAAGTCGAATAATCGCTGAGCTTTTTGGCTGAGGACTCGGCGGTGGCGCTGTCCCGGGGGTCGGAACCCGTGAGTACGCCGAGGAGAATCGCAGCATCACTGACGGTTCGCGCCATTGGGCCCGCGGTATCCTGGCTGTGCGCAATTGGAATGATCCCCGAGCGGCTAATCAAGCCAAGCGTCGGCTTAATGCCAACTATGCCCGTGAACGAGGAAGGAGAAGTTACCGAACCGTCAGTTTCGGTGCCTATCGCGGCGGTGCAAAGATTGGCCGAAACCGCGACCGCCGACCCGGAGCTTGAGCCCGAGGGGTTTCGATCGAGGACATACGGATTTCGGGTTTGGCCGCCGCGGCCACTCCAGCCGCTGGTCGAGAGGGAGCCGCGAAAGTTGGCCCATTCACTGAGGTTGGTCTTACCGAGGATCACTGCGCCGGCGAGGCGCAACTGCGCGGCCACGAAAGAATCGCGCGGCGGAACAGAACCTTTCAGGGCGAGCGACCCGGCGGTCGTGGTCATACGGTCGTGAGTATCGATGTTGTCCTTCAGGAGCACCGGGATTCCATGCAGGGGGCCGCGAGGTCCATTTGCCTTGCGCTCCTCGTCCAGCGCGGCGGCAATCGAAAGGGCGTCAGGATTGAGCTCGATTACGGAATTGAGGGCGGGACCGCGCCGGTCAATTTCCTCGATGCGGCCGAGATACTTTTTGACCAGGGCAACCGACGAGGTCTTTCCGGTAGACATCATCTCCCGCAGTTGGGAGATGGTCATTTCATCCAACGCAAACGGTTTGACCCGATGTGCCGCTCGGCTCGAGGCGGTTGCTGCAGGAACAGAGGCGATTGTAAAAAAGCTTGTACTCGATGTGCCAGCAAACACGGCCAATCGCAGAAAGTCTCGTCGTTTCATAGTGGAGGATTTGAGCCAGAATTAGCAGACGGGCGGTCAGGAAGAAAGCCACAAGTGCCTTTTGGGCGTGTTAGGATGGTTGCGATTAAAAGTGGCGGTGGCGACAAACCCTTGAATTGAAAGGGTTCGATCCACGAGGACCTGGTACACCTCCATAAATGAGGTGTTAATGAGATGAAGCAACGAGGAGCAAAAGCGCATTCGCATCCACTTTTAATCGTGCCCTTCTTAGGAAATGGCGTGCTGAGGGCTGACGGAATGCAGTTGCCAAGAGGTCGCGAGGCATGACTATATTCAGCGAGCACCCTTTTTCCTGACAAGCGGCGATTTGTTAAATCTACGAAAGACTGAGGTATGACGCGCCGTGAATGGTTAAGAGCGTTAGTCGGAGTAAGCTCCGGGGCGGCGCTGTCAGGTTGCACCTCCCAAAAACATCGATCCGGTATTGGCCAGGCCCACGCCAGCGAAATGCATTTGGTCAGCCGGGAAAACGAACGGATTGGAACGCACGACTGGTTGCTCACCAACCCGCGCATCGACCCGAACACCAAGTATCGCTGTCCCTGGATTGAGGGATATTGTTCACAAACCAGCGTTCGAGCTGGAGAAAGCCTGAGCTTATTTGTCAGCACGAACCCGGAATCAGATTTTTTAGTGGAGATTTACCGGATGGGATTTTACGGCGGAGCCGGGGGGCGGTTAATGCGCAAACTCGGAGGCTTCCATGGGCGCACACAAGCTGATCCGGGAGTGGGACGAGACCGGTTGCGCGAATGCCGGTGGGAAGCGTGCACGTCATTTCAAATTCCGCAAGATTGGGTGAGCGGGGTTTACGTTGGAAAACTCACGGCTTCGAGCAGTGGGGTAGAAAGCTATGTCATCTTCATCGTACGGGACAGCCGACCGGCGGACATCATTTTTCAATGCTCGGATATTACGTGGCAGGCTTACAACCGTTGGCCGGACCATTTTGCGCTGTACGATAACGGGAAGGAACAATGGTGGTGTGGCCCTGGCGTGGAGGTCAGCTTCGATCGGCCTTATGGCAAGTACTGCCAAATCCTGGACGCGCCGCTGTCAACCGGTTCGGGAGAATGGTTCCTCTGGGAATTTCCGCTGGCCTACTGGCTGGAGGCCAATGGTTATGAGGTGACGTATGTCTCCAACCTCGACACCCATTCGGGGGCAGCCGGATTGGAACGCGCCAAAGGATTTTTATCGGTAGGCCATGATGAGTATTACTCGCTGGAGATGTACCAAAATCTCCGGCGCGCCGTCGCTAGCGGGCTTAATGTGGCTTTTCTCTCCGGCAATACGTGCTGCGGACGAATCGAACTTGGCCCCAGTTTGAGCGGTGCTCCCCGCCGCGCTTTCGGGCGAGTGGACTATTTCGGACCGCGGGACGAAGGAATGATCCACAGGTTCCCCTCGATGGATGGGTTCGCCCACGAGAGCCCAACGGAGGCGTTGCTGTTAGGCGCTCGCAGTAATGTGCCGCCCTGCACCGGTGGAGCTGATTGGATTTGTTCCCTGCCTGAGCACTGGATTTATGCTGAAACTGGAATGAAGCTGGGCGAACGGATCTCGGGTCTTATTGGATGGGAGTGGCACGGCGATCCGGCCCCGATTCCCGGACTGGCGGTGGTTGCAACCGGCCCCACTCAAGAGGCGCCTGGTAAACCGAACGGCGGAATCTACACAGCGACTATATACGAGGGCCCGCACGGTAATTTCGTCTTCAACGCATCGACCTGCTGGTGGGCAGACGGTATCGCTGAGCCGCCCGGCTACGTTCGACCCTCAGTATATACCTCACCGCAGGGGCCAGACCCTCGCGTTCGGCAGATCACCACTAACCTGTTGGAGCGGATGTGCCGGTTCAGGCAGGCTTAATGCACCGTCAAATGCGATGGAACTAAGACCGTTTTGGTCAGCTCTTCTTTCTGTAGACCCTAACGTAATCGACTAAGAAGATATCGGGGAATGTGGCGTTTTTGAGCTCTTTTGCTTCGTTCGGAGCTTCCATGCTGAGAATCATGTACTCAGGGATTTGCGAGATCCCGATAGTGACTTCGTAGAATTTATAACCATCAACGAAGAAGACGTATTTTTCCGGCGTCCATTCCACCGCGAAGGTGTGAAAGCCCTCGCTGACCTCCTTGAGGTAACTTTGCATACCATGGGTGGTTTTCTGATGCGGACCATAGGCCCAGTGCACATTGTGCGAGACGATGTCAGGTCCCAGTTTTTTAAAGAACTCCATGATGTCGATCTCGGCGCCATAACGCGCCGGGTCTTCCCCGTTCGAAATTTCCGGCGACTGGATCCAGAAGGCGGCCCAGATGCCGGCAGATTTTTGCAATTCGGCGCGGCACTCGAAAAGGCCGTACCGGGTCATGAAATGGTTTTGCGTACCGACAGCTCCGAGCAAGATTCGGTCTTCTTTTTTGAACGCCTTCAGCTGGAGGCAGCCATTAGTGACCTGGACCGCTTCGGGAGAGACGAAGGCCAGACCGCGTGGACCAACACCACGGACCTCCCATTTCTGAGGATCGAGAACGTCTCCGTCAAATTGGTCTTCCCAGACCAGCTGATAACCCAGATCGGCCGCAGTATAACGGGTTTGGGAGATGGGACCGTGGGCGGGCCGTTGGGCAAAACAAGGATTGGCGTAAAAGAGGCCCATGGCGAAGGACATCCAAGTGAGTAAATTGCACAAGCGAGCTTGCGGCGCCGAAAGCGGGTGCCAAGACATTACAACCTGTTCCACCCGTGGGCCGCGATCATGGTGCGAACGATCTGTTTGCGCCGTTCAGGAGTAACGCTTCCGCGTTCGGTGTGCAGATCGCTCTTGTCCACCGCCAAAATCAAATCACATTTGCAGAGCGTTTCCCAACTCAAGCCGTCTGCAGTGTCGAGCAAGACTTCGTTGGGTTTCGCTGCTCGGTTCGGACGTTGAGAGGAGCAAAGGAGGATTTCTATGAGCGGTTTGTTTGCGACGCGATTGGGCTCGGAGATGATGACGGCAGGGTGATCACCATATCCGGGATCGAAAGTGTAAATGTCCCAGGCATTCACAGTTCTTCAATTCGTCTTACTTTCGAGGTTGCTCTCCGAAAAGATCTCTGAGCGGCCTTAGCAGCCAACTTTTCGAGCCGGTCGTCACTTCCTCCTGGGGAGTAAATCTCTTTGAGCTGCTGGGGTGACAGAGGCGGAGGATTGAGATACGAATTCTCCTCTTTTTCCATCCGCCGCAAAGCTTCCCGCACAACTTCGCTTTGATTGTTGAAGCGGCCCAACCGGATCATTCGATCGATAAAATCCTCATTTTCCTTTGCTAAGGCGAACGCCATGAAAGAAGAGTGCCAACTAATGGCCTTCTTGTCAAGATAGGGTCACTTCGATAGTTGCCTAGGGGCGTAACTCAACACCGGCATCATTCAATTGGTCCAGAGCTGGTCCCAGTAGTTGAGGTCACGCGTTTCAATGAGGGCGTTGAGATGGCATAGGCCCTTTCGGGTCCAGAACTGGCCAGGGCGCTTGAAGCGACCTTGTTTTTGGGCGCAAGCCGATTCAACCGGCCCGCTTCCAATGGGCCAGCCTCGCCGGGCTAGTTGCTGATAATTCATCCGTTGCCGATGGGTTTGAAAGTAGTTCTTTTCCCGACGGATGATTTCCCCCGGCGGGGCCGCTCGCTCACGCAGTTGGCTGATGCGTTGTAGAACCTTCTTCTCCTTGCCGTGCCGCAAGTCATGGCATTGCTGGTCCACCCAACGGCGCCGCAACTCTTCCTGCTCCGGATAAAGTGCTTCGGCCAAAGCATGCAGGTGTTGGCTGGCGTGATAAAAGTCCAGCAACTGGTGGGCTTGTGGCCAGCGTTCTGCGATCAGGCCCCAGACCCAAGGTGCACCATCGCCAACAGCCAAGCTGTGTTGGGCCCGCCCCAGACCGTGGCGCAGGGCTTCCCAATGAAGACCCTCTCCCAATCGCACTGCTTCACCTTGCCAACTCACGCTCACTTTTTCGCTCAAGTGGCCCTTGGCGTTGTGTTCCTGTCGATAGAACACCCCCACCTTCTGCTCATGCCATTCTACACGAGCCTTTTTGGCTTTTCGCTTACCCCAATCCGGCCCCCGATGGCGCACCTGAAAACCGTCTATCATGATCACACCCAGCGGGCTGGCCGGACGCTCCGGTTGGCTTTCCCGCGGCACGGTCTTGAGTCGTTGTTCGGTCTGCTCCTGTGCGCGGGCACCTAAACGTTGGACCAGGGCACGCACGGTTGAGTCCTCAATCGGCATACCTAGCTTGCAGGCTAAACGGGCTGCCATCTCATAGCTGCCGGCGACTGTCGCAAAATACGCCAGCTTGTCTTCCAGCGCTGGAGAAAGCTCTTGATGCGGGGATAAACCCCAACGCTCACGCA
>DATJGF010000140.1:0-20921 GCA_035495315.1 Candidatus Limnocylindrales bacterium | reverse complement strand
CTCATATGATCAAACCGGCCCGCAGGGCGACCTGGACTTCCAACAGCTTGTGGATGTGCATTATGGCCCGCTGTATCGGTTCGCTATGAGTCTCATACGGAATGAAAGTCAAGCCGGTGATCTGGTGCAGGATACCTTCCTGACCTGGGCATCCAAAGGCCATCAACTACGCGACCGAGCCAAAGTTAAAGCGTGGCTGTTCACGACCTTGCACCGGCGTTTTTTGGAATCCCAACGGCGAATGGCCCGTTTCCCGCACATAGAAATTAGCGAAGTGGCCGACGATCTGCCGCATATCGAACCCGAGTTGGTCGACCATCTCGACGCGCAGTCTATTGTCAGGCTGCTATCCGAAGTCGACGCCCAATTTCAAGCCGCTGTCTCCCTTTTTTATCTGGAAGATTATTCGTACAATGAGATCGCCGAAATCCTCGACGTGCCGTTGGGCACTGTGAAATCCCGTATTGCCCGGGGCCTGGCTCAACTCAAGGCGCTGGTGTTGAAGCGCACTGCCAGTGAACGAACCGGAAACTGCACGTCGTGAATCCCGAACAAGCCAAAGAAGTCCTTCTGCTGTATCGACCCGGCACAGCCGACGCCGAGGACCCGCAGGTGCAGCAGGCAATCGAACTCGCGCAGCGTGATCTGGAACTGGGGCGCTGGTTCCAGAACCATTGTCATTTCCAGGAAGTCATGCGGGCCAAATTTCGCGAAATCGAGGCGCCCGCCCATTTGAAAGCCGCGCTTATCGCGCAGCGCAAAATTGTCCCGCTCGAGCCTTGGTGGCGAAACCCGATCTGGCTCACGGCTGCGGCGGCGATGTTCCTGCTGCTGCTCTGGCTTCCTTTCCGACCCCGGCTCGCCGTGCCGGATCACTTCGCTAATTATCGCGAGATGATGGTCAGCATTGCCCTGAAGAATTATCGCATGGACTGGACCACCAATGATCAGCACGGCTTGCGCCAGTTATTGGCCGCCAAAGGCGCGCCGGCCAATTACGATGTGCCTCGCGGCCTCGAACAACTGAAACTGACGGGCGGAGCGGCTCTGACCTGGCGGAATCACCCTGTTTCCATGGTCTGTTTTGATCGAGGCAATAAACAGATGCTCTTCCTGTTCGTCATGCCTCGCGCCGGTCTGAAGGATCCGCCTGATTCGCCAGAGCCCGAGTTGACCAAAGTCAGTTCGTACCTCACCGCGACCTGGACCCGAGGCGAAAATACCTACGTGCTTGCTGGTCCCGCGGAACAAGACTTTCTCAAGAAGTACGGCCTATAGAAGGGCCGTTCGGCAAGCTAAAGAAGTTTCAAACTCGGAGCGCTTGGCTATTGGAATTCGCGAGAGAGTCACCTCAAGGCCAGGTCGGTTTACCGACTGTTGGGTCGGAACTGTAATCGACGGAACCCTCGGTGCTGGTGCGATACATCAACCATTTGAAATCTTTTTGTGCACGCGTAGGCACCTCCAGCGGGAGGTAGGCAACTCCGGGACGCACGGGTAGTTTCGTCTGGGCTTCGGCCCATGCGTGCATTTCCGAATGCCCATCGACAAAGCTCAAATTGACAGCGCCGTTATGAAAGGCTGCCGGCAAATTCGTCCAGGTCAAATGTTCGGGATTGTTGATGAAATAACCATCGTCCATGCTGTTAGGGTGTTCTTCAATAAATACAAAGATTTGGGCCGGTTTCGGCACCTGAGTTGATTTGAAGAACTGTCGGTAGTTGGGGTTGTTGACATTCGCGCCGCTTTTGCTGAATTCGCCGGCATCGCCTATCATGGCATTCATGGAATAGCTCCGCACCCTGGCGCTCCAGCCCTCAGCGGCTTGCAGGTCACTCACATAATTGTCGTTGGGGCATTTGTAAATCTTCGCGCTGCGCCCTGTATACGGCCCTACACCGCCCCTGGTTACCAGGAGAATGTTCGTATTGTCGGGGTGAGCGGGTTCCCAATCCATGATTGAGCTGTTCCAATTGAGGTACTGATTTTGAGCTACCGCCTGGCGAATTTCGGACTCGCCGAGGTTGTAGGGAAGCCGGTCATTGAAATCGTCGGTGTAAATTTGGCAGGCGAGCCCAAGCTGCCGCTGATTATTCAGACAGGTGATGGTCCTGGCCTTGGCGCGCGCACCTGCCAGGGCGGGCAAAATCAATGCCGCGAGGATCGCAATGATTGCCATCACCACGAGCAACTCGATTAGGGTGAAACCGTTCAGTATCCGCCAGCATGCACGGTTAAAACCCCGGCCTCGTTTGCCTTGAAGGTTCATCTGATGAGGCGTATTACCAAACCTACACCTAACCTACGGTAGTCCCCTTGTCAAAACCCATCCATACCCCTTTCGGACTACTCCAAAACCCGCAGCTCGATCCTACTTTTGTTCGAGCAATTTCCAGACGCGCAATGCTTCAGTCGCTCCCCAGGCTTGCGCATCGCAACCTCGCGGCGTATGTGGCGCGTCCCCATCAACAACCTCCGGAATATGCCCAAGGCAACCTTGGTGCATCAACCGCCCCATGCTTCCCAAATAGGCGCGCGCGGTGGCAGTGGCTTCGGGCGAAAAATTCCATGCCTGGGCCAGTGCCTCGCAAAAAATCGGAAAAGTCCACGTCCACGCGGTGCCGTTATGATAAGCCGGCTTGCGGCGTGTATCCTCATCACCCTCGTAGCGCCCCCAATAAGGATCGCTCGGATTATTCAGTAAGTGCCCGTCCTTTCCGTGTATGGGGAGCGGCACGGTAACCGGGAGAGGAGCCAGAGAGCGGAGTGCCCCAGGAATAACCAGAAAACGACCGGCGGCACTGACGCATCGACGGGCGCGTTCCGGGCTTGCCAGATCCAGGCTAATGGCAAAAAGGCAGTTGCTTCGCAAGGCGTCATCGGCCCTTGCGGCGCGGGCAGGCTGATTGCGACCGGCCAGCAGAACATCGGCAAAATAACCACCTTTCTCGTACCAGAAAAGCGAGTCGAGCGAACGCAACGCTTTGCGCGCTAGCTCTTCCCACGCCTCTCTCTTGTCGATATCCGCCAGACTCGCCAGTTGACGCAACAAGCGGATCCAGAGCGCCTGAATTTCGATCGGATATCCTTCACGCGGTGTGCCCGCAGGGTAATTGGTATCCATCCAGGTGAAATGACTGGGGCTCCAAATCAATGCCGATTCGGGATCCATGCGGATGCCGTTTGGCGTGCCATAGATGTAACCTCGGGCGATGCTCTCAACGACCTGTGACAACGTCCTCCCGTTTGGAAGGCGGATCGCGCTGATCGGCCCGACAATCCGCGCTATTTCCTCGCAAACCAGTCCAAACCACAATGGGGCATCCGTCGTGTCGCGGTTCGACGCATCGGCCCCGTGAATCGTGTTCGGCAATGTCCCCTTGTCCTCAAAACTCCCAAAGGTGATTAACAGCTGCTTTACCTCTTCCACCATCCCGGCTGACAGCAGCCCCCGGGCACAAATCAGCGTGTCGCGCCCCCAATCCAGAAACCAAGGATATCCCGCAATGACGGTTTTGCCGCTGTCACGCTGGACTACGAACGCTCGCACAGCCCGGAGAACTTGTTCTCCAAAATTAACGGTGGTGCGCGAGTTTTCCTGGGCAGTGACTCCAAACGCATGGCGGCAGCCCTCGATGTCGTCCGGATCTTTGGCATCGGCTGTCACGACTAAAGTGACCAAGCCACCTTTGGCTAGTGGAAGTTCAAACCATCCAGGGCTGTAGGCATCTCCGCTGCCTACCTGGCCACGGCTTTGTTCAACCGGATGCGGTATATTCTCGCTCCATTCTCCTGCCGGATGGTAAAAGCCCTGGTCGGCGAAAACGCGCAACCCTCGATCCGACGCCGGACCAAAAGCAAATCCGATTTTCGCCCCGGACGGTGCCTGTTTGCCGTCCAGTGCGCCTGTGTTTAAGGTGCGGACGTTGGCTGAGAAATGATAGTCAGCGCCGCCATTCCTTTTGGTCTCCCAGTGAAAGTTGCGGTCCTCGATGTCGATGCGCACGGTTAATCGCACGTCGGCTTCGGCGGGCAGTTGCTTTCCGGTCGCCTCAGAAATGGTTGGCCGGCTGAAGCTGAACACGGTCGAGTTGCTGCCGTTGACCATGTGCGCTGCCATCTGAATCTCTACGGTCTGACCGTCACCGGCATTGGCGATGAAATTCCAAACAGCCGGCGGACCCGGCCTGAAAGCATCGATGCTCCTAAAATCCAATGGCGAAATGAATCCTTGGGCATTGACCCAGACCCGAATTCTTTTGGCAAAGATGTGACGGTCGACCGGCAGAGTGGGGTGCAAGTTAGCCCCAAGCACGCAGTCGTATTTAGAGAGCACACGCCCAAGATCAACGGACATCCGGGCCATGCCGCCGCGGCCGTTTGTCAACAAAACGATGTTCGTCGGCCTTAAAGCGCCCTTGGAAGCTCTGTCGATCTCCGGGTTTGGTGCCAGAAAGCGCACGGTGGCTTCTACGAGTTTGTCCTTTTCGGTGTACCTTTCCAGAACCAGGCGAGCCTCGAGTTCCTTGTGACGGGCGGCAAGGCAAGCGATGTGGCCATCTTTGACCGGAATGGACTCGAGGTGCTGCGACGAGCGGGCGCCAGCATCCAAGGACGCGCGGAACGGCGCATGATCCTGCAGCAAGAGCCAGTGGCCTGGCGGCACCGGCGTAACACGATGTCGATCCGCCAAGCCCCAAAGGACCACTCTAGGGAAAACTCGTGCCGGATCGCTGGCCGGCCAATTTGCGAAAAGATCCTCAGGGCGCGATCGCGTTTCGAAATCAGAAATCCGGGTTAAGAAGTTCGCCGGGGATCGTTCCACTTCGGCAGCCAAAGCCTGCCAGTCAAGCTGCCCAATGCGTTCGGCGGGTACCGTCCGGCTTAACGCGGAGAGTCCCCAAGCCGCCTGGGCTCGCGTCCGGCGGTATGCCTCGCCGCTTAATCCACGCGGGGTCGCGGTTGGCGCCAGGCAATAGGCAGCTCCAGGGCTCAATGCCCATATGATCTTCCCCGCACTCGATTTCTTGGTGCGCGGCGCGGTTTGATCCAAAAGATCAATCCACTCTTCCACTGGCGCGACGCCCTGGGCTGTTCCACTGCAACCAGGTGTTTCACCAAGGATGTCCGCCTCACTGAGCTCCAGTGTGTGAGCATTATCGACATCAGTATTAACCAGAACGAGGGTAGCATCTTTGCCTTCCTGTGACTGGCGTCTGAGGGCGAACACCGGCGAATTGAGCGAGCTCAGGCGCCTCAACTCAGCGCCATCAAAAAAGCAGGGATGTTCGGCCAGGAGCCGATTAAGCTGTGCCAGTTCGGCGACAAGGTTGGAGGGGTTTTCCCAGGCCATGTCGGCGTTTCCGTGCACGTCGATTTTCTCGGTCGCGAGCCATTCGACTCCGGCAGTAAAACCAAATCCTCCGCTGTGACTGGTTAATCCACACAGACGGTTGCGCAGGAGCGACCAGGCACTTCCTTTTTTGGCCAGCCGCTCGTTGTCGTGAGTTTCGCTGTAATGCACCAGCAATCCCACGCGCCGGTTTTGTTTCAGACTGTGATCCAGATAGCCGGCCACTTGCACCCCGCCGTAGTTCTGGAAGAGCTCAGAATACGCCCATTGCATGCCACCTTCGGTCAGCAACGCCTCCGTTGCTTCCCACGCGCCGCCCAGGCCTTCGAGCAAGAAAACTGTCTCCGGATATTCCTGCTGGACACGGGCGACGATGTACTGCCAGGCGGCGACCGGCACTTTATATCCGGCATCACATCGGAAGCCATCGACACCTCGCCGGCACCAGGTCAGCAGCATTTCCGCCAATTCATCCCAGAGCTCGACGTTGGTATGCTTCAACTCCACCAAATCCTCCCAAGTCACACCCCAGGCGCCAGGACTGAGGAACTCGCCCCCCGTCTGGCGCGCAAACCAGTCGGGACGGTTCTCCTGCAGCTCCGACCCCCAACCGGTGTGATTAATTACGATATCCAGAAAGACTCGCGCCCCGTTAACATGCGCGGCATAGGTCAGTTCGCGAAATTGGTCGACACCGGTTGTGCGCTTGTCGAATACGACAAGTGCCGGATCAATTGCCGTTAAATCCAACGCGGCATAGGGGCTGCCGTAACGACCGAATCTCGCGTAGGTGGTCGGTGTCGGATTTACCGGCAACAGATGCAGCAACCGGCAGCCGAGGGTATTCACAATATGGGGCAGCTGCTTGGTCACATCCCGTAGCTTGCCTGAAGGCGGAATGATGGTGTAACCCGCCTGATCCAGCGTCTGCAGCTTTTTATCATTAAGTTCGTCCTTTGCGATCGCCGAAGTCGGGCGGGCACCGAACATGCGAGGGAAGGCACAGTAAAGAATGTTGGCCGTACGGTAGCGATCGGGATGAACTGAAATGCCTGCGTCGGGTCCGTCGGTCCAGTGTTGCCAACCACGAGGATCCAGCAGGTAGGCCTTGGCCTTAAAATAGCCCACCTCAATCAACGGGAGTTCCAATGACCAGCCGTCGGGGTCTTCCTGCATTGGTAAATCCCGCCACGAGCTGCCTGCTAACGGCAACCCATGCGTGTGGGCTTCCAGAATCTCCTGCCGCAGTTGCTCCGCCCTGCCGATATTGGTCCGCAGCAAACCGCGCCATCCTTGCACCCCGGGTCGCCCATGGCGGTCTTTTAACGAGAAGCGGATTCGATCACCGACAAACCGCAGGCAGCGGTCGCCAGGGGCTGGAGCCATGATTGGGACCAAATATTCCAAGCGTGTCCTCTTAATTACCTGATAGAATTGGCACTTACAGCGGGGAATGCAACTGGCCAGTGTAAATTTTGGGCAAAAGTGTCTGCGGGATGACCACCGCGAAAGACATAATGGCAGTCTGGATCGCAGCCCATGCGCTCAGGCGGCCTTATTTCAGTCGTTAATCCGGCTTAAAAGGGCCGTTTGTGGCCGAAAACCGAGCGATTCCGGTCTTCCCCACCTTGATTGTCGCTCGTTGGGTGATTCTCATGGCCAAAACTGGCCGGAAGTTTGCTGTTACACGCTCGACCGTTGGCGGAAGGTTCATGATGTCCGGGTTTGTTAACGGCTCAATTTAATTTGGCATGGCCAGTACATTAAGCGCGAGCGAAGAGGCCCAGTTGGCCCAGACGATTGAGATGTTCGAGGTGATCACTCAATCGCAACCCCAGGACTATCAATCACTGGAAATCCTCAAAGAGGCTTACTCCAAGCTTAATCGGGAAAAAGACGTCGTTAATACCGCAAAACGGATCGCGCAGGCCTACGTCCAGATGGGTCAGCTTTCTTCGGCCATCCTGGAGTATGAAACCATCCTTCAGCGCTACCCTGATGATCCGGACGTTCAGGGCGCACTTAAGGAAATTGAGTCACGCGCAAACAGCTTCCCGGTGGAATTGCCCCCCGAACCCGCTCCAGTACCTCGCAGGAACGGTGACACGGCCAAGTTTTCCAAAACCACTGTCAAAGCACCGGTCCAGGAAGTGGAAGACGGCCGCCGCGCCATTCACAAGATCTTCGTCGATGCCAAGGTCATCAGCGCCGGCGATTTTGACCTCTGCTGGCCAAAAGTCGATCCTTCGTCACGGCCCAGCGCGGTGGTCGAGCCGTTCATTCAAGTGCTGTCCGAAAAAGGGATCCTGCCGGTGGAAAAATCGCTCAAGATTCTCTCCGACAAATCGCGCTTCGCGTTTCTGCCGCTAAACCTTTACGACATCGACATCGATTTGGCCCGAACTTTCCCCGCCGAAACCTGTCAGCGCTGGTGTGTTCTGCCGGTTGATCGAATGAGTAAGTCGATTCTGGTGGCTACTGCCAATCCTTTCAATCAACAGGCCGCCAAAGAATTGGCGACTGCTTCGGGGCAGCGGTTGCTCTGGTATCTGGTCTCCCCGATTGAATTGGTCAAGAATGTGCGCAAGGCCTTCCGGTAAACGACTATGCCTCCTGTCAAAACATTCGGCGAACGCATCGCTGACGCCCTCGTCGAAGACGGGCTGCTGACGGCAAAACAGGTTGATGAATTGCTCGAACAGCAGAAGAAGGAAGGCACGCGGCTGCTTAAAATCCTGCTCGAGAAGGCCTACGTCAGTGAGCAGGACATGGCCATCTCGATGGGGCGGGTTCTTAATGTCCCTCCCGTCAATCTTGCCCGCTTGACCGTTTCGCTCGATGTCGCCGACCTCTTGCCTCGGGAGGTCGCGCACAATTATAAAGTCATCCCGGTCTCACGCCTCGAGAACAAGCTGTTTCTCGCAATGGCCGACCCGTTGAACGTTCTCGCCATCGACGACGTTCGCCGCATCACCAAGCTTGAGGTCGCTCCGCTCATCGCCTCCGAAAAGGCCATCATCGACAAACTCAATCACGTCGATGCCGCCAAAAGCGGAAGCATGGAGGACATCATCAAGGATGCCGCCAAGCAACAGGCCGAAACCGAAGAGACGGACAATGAAAGAGTGGAGGTTTCCCGCGAAGCGGTTGAGGAGGTTAATCTCGACCAACTCGCCGCCTCGAGCGAAGAGGCCCCGGTCATCAAACTCGCCAACCTGATCCTCATTCAGGCAGTCAAAGATCGTGCCAGTGACGTGCATATCGAGCCCTTCGAGAAGGGTCTCCGCTTGCGCTACCGCGTTGATGGCGTCTTGCTCGATGCCACCCCGCCTCCCAAGCAGATGCAGCTGGCCCTCGCCTCTCGCTTCAAGATCATGAGCAGCCTCGATATCGCCGAGCGCCGCCTGCCCCAGGACGGCCGCATGCGCATTCGCGTCAGCGGCAAGGAATATGATCTCCGTGTCTCGATCATGCCGACGGTCCACGGGGAAAAAATCGTGCTGCGTTTGCTGGATAAATCCAATCTCTCCGCCAGCATCGACAAGCTTGGGCTCGATCCGGAAACGTTCCAGCAGTTCAAAATCGCCGTTGATGCTCCCCACGGCCTTATCCTGGTCACCGGCCCGACCGGGTCTGGAAAAACCACGACGCTTTATTCCGCACTCAACGAACTCAACAATCCGGTTTATAACATCATCACCGTCGAAGATCCCGTCGAGTTCCAGATCCCAGGCATTAATCAGGTCCCCGTCAAAAAGGAAATCGGGCTCACTTTCGCCAATGCGCTCCGCTCGATTCTGCGCCAGGACCCTGACATTATCATGATCGGCGAAATTCGCGATACCGAGACGGCCGAAATTGCTGTCGAGGCTGCCCTCACCGGTCACCAGGTCTTGAGCACCATGCACTGTAATGACGCCCCTGGCGCCATTGCCCGCCTGGACGATATGGGGATCGCGCCCTTCCTGATTTCCTCCTCGGTCATTCTGGCCTGCGCCCAACGGCTCATGCGCCGGATCTGTTCGCATTGCAAAGAGCCGGTCACCTACCCGTCCAAGATGTATCAGGATCTCTTCATCGATCCGAGCATCTTCGATGGCATCACCCTTTATCGCGGCCGCGGATGCGAACGTTGCAAGAATTCCGGATATGCTGGACGCCTGGCCATCATTGAGGCCATGACCGT
Organism: Candidatus Limnocylindrales bacterium; assembly: GCA_035495315.1. Taxonomy (GTDB): domain Bacteria; phylum Verrucomicrobiota; class Verrucomicrobiia; order Limisphaerales; family UBA8199; genus DATJGF01. The sequence goes on along the minus strand of DATJGF010000140.1, from coordinate 11,382 downwards.
TACAGATGAACTCCGCAAATTGATTATTGCCCGTGCCAACTCCCGCGAGTTGGGCAAGGTCGCCATTGGTCAGGGCATGCGCACCCTGCGCATGGTCGCCCTCGATCGCGTCCGCGAAGGCCTTTCCACCTTGGAACAGGTCCTGGTGCTTACTTCCGCCCACTGATCCTCCGCGTCGTAGCGGCGGGCGGCTCGCTTGCCGTAGAGCCGGGCATCATGCCCGGCGGACCCGGACGGCCAGACGCCTGACGCTACAGGGTTTTAACCGGTTTGAGTTTCACTCAAACGAGGCTATGGATAGACTCGGGTCGTATTATGTCGAAACGCAAGCCGTACCGCCCACCGGTCGTGCGCGAGCCGTTGCCTCGCTCGTTCAAAGATCTGACGCCGGCCAAACATTTCAATCCCCGCACCTTCTTTCGGGAAATGGTGTGGAAAACGCTGCTGACGCGCCGGACCGGTCAGCACCGGGTTCCGGTCTTTCCGAAACTCAGCCATGGCCAGGTGGCAATCACCTGGATCGGCCACGCCTCTTTCCTGGTGCAGTTCACCGACCTTAATGTTTTGATCGATCCGAATTTTGCCAATTGGCTGTTCCTGCTGAAGCGAATCAAGCGGTCGGGCCTGCGTATCGAACACCTGCCGCCCATCGACCTCGTTCTACTGACTCATGCTCATTTCGATCACTTCCACAAACCCACCCTCCGGCGCTTGCCGCATCCTAAAATCGGTATTATGCCTTGGGGCGTTGGGGATTTGGCCTTTGACCTCGGTTTTGGCCGCGTCGTCGAACTGGACTGGTGGGAGAGTTTCTCCCATCGCGACTGGAAGGTAACGCTGGTGCCCTCAAAGCACTGGGGTGCGCGGGTGCTGCGGGATAACCATCGCGGCTATGGCGGCTTTATTCTCGAACATCAAGGTCGCCGCATCTATCACGCCGGCGACAGCGCTTACTTCGACGGCTTCAAGGAAATCGGGAAAACGACTCGGCCAGAGATTGCGCTGCTCCCGATTGGCGCCTACCACCCGGAGTCATTTCGTCATGTCCACATGGGGCCCGACGAGGCGATTAAGGTATTTAGGGAGTTGCACGCTCGGTGGCTGGTGCCGATGCATTACGGCACCTTCCGGTTATCGTTCGAAGATATGGATGAGCCACCCCGCTGGCTGCGGCAATTGGCCGCTGAACAGGGCCTCACTCGCAAGCTCAGAGTCCTGGAAGAGGGCCTGCCGCAGGTTTTCTGATTGGCCAACCCTCATCCATTCGGGCTGGCCCTTCTTTCAGCCCGTGGCTCTTGGCCTTCGCCATGGTCCTGTCCTACAAACCTCTTGCTTCTGTCGATTCGGTCCTATTACCTCTCGGCCTTAGAATGCTGTTGTGTGCGCATACTCCGACTGAGTTTGTGACTGCCGTATGAAGATTCTGATCACTGGCATCTGCGGCTTCGTTGGCCAGACCCTGGCCCGCGCGCTGCTGGAGCATATCGGCGGGCTTGAGCTCCTGGGTATCGACAATCTGATCCGGCCAGGCAGCGAACAGAACCGGCGTCAGCTCGATCCCCTCGGCGTAAAGTTTTTCCACACGGATATTCGCAGCGCATCGGACATTGATTCCTTACCCGCCGTCGACTGGGTAATCGACGCTGCTGCCAATGCCAGTGTTCTTGCTGGTCTCGAAGGTTCCTCGGCACCACGTCAACTTCTGGAACATAATCTTGGCGGCACTATCAACCTCCTCGAATTTTGCCGGCGGCACCGCGCCGGGTTCCTCCTGCTGAGTACCAGCCGGGTATATTCTGTCGCGCCGATGGCGGCCTTGGAAGTGACCGCCCGCGAGAACGCGTTCCGCCCGAAACCCGACCAACGTTGGCCTCTTGGCGCATCGGTCGATGGGTTTGCCGAGAACTTCTCCACGAAACCACCGCTTTCTCTTTATGGCAGCACCAAACTGGCGTCGGAACTTCTGGCCCAGGAATATAGCGCTGCCTTTGGATTTCCCGCCTGGATCAACCGGTGTGGCGTGCTGGCCGGTGCCGGCCAGTTCGGTCGTGCAGATCAGGGGATCTTCGCCTACTGGATCCACTCCTACGCGCGGCGGCGCCCTCTGAAGTACATCGGTTTTAACGGCCAAGGCTGCCAGGTGCGTGACGCGTTGCACCCGGTCGACCTGGCGCCTGTTTTAGCCCGGCAAATGAAGCAACCCTCGACAACGATGGAAGCTCCACTTAATTTCGCCGGCGGCCCTGAAAATAGCATCTCCCTGGCGCAACTGAGCGCATGGTGCGCGACGCGCTTCGGATTGCATCGGATTGAGGCCGATCCCAAGCCGCGGCCATTTGATGTTCCATGGCTCGTATTGGATTGCCATGCTGCCGCCCAGCGCTGGCAGTGGAAACCGCAAAAAAACCTCGCGGCGATTCTGGAAGAAATTGCGACGCACGCCGAAAAGCATCCAAATTGGCTGGACTTGACCTGCCCATGACCGAGACCGCACAAGAACTACAGGCCATCTATAGTCGCCGCTTCGCGCAAAACCAGGCCTATCGCCAAAAAATTTGGCACGTGCTCACCGCGGATTTTTTTCAGCGCGTCATAAATCCAGCCGGCGCGGTCCTCGATCTCGGATGTGGTTACGGCGAGTTCATCAATCAAATCCTCGCTCGTGAGAAATACGGAATGGATCTCAATCCGGATTCGGTGAAGTCACTGGCACCAGGAATCCGTTATTTTCAGCAAGACTGCTCGCGTCCGTGGCCACTGATGGAAAATACTCTCGATGCGGTTTTTACCAGTAATTTCTTCGAGCACCTTCCCGATAAGGCAACTTTGGGACGGACGCTGGAGGAAGCTCACCGCTGTCTCAAGCCGGGCGGCCGCTTGATTGCGATGGGACCGAATATCAAGTTTCTGCCAGGCCCATATTGGGATTTCTGGGACCATTATCTCCCCCTGACCGAGCTGTCCTTAAGCGAAGGCCTGAAAACCCGCGGCTTCAAGATCGAACAGTGTCACGATCGCTTTCTGCCGTACACAATGGTCAATGCGCCCGAATATCCCGTCTTTTTTCTGCGAGTTTATTTAAAAATGCAAATCGTTTGGCCTATCTTGGGCAAGCAATTCCTCATCATCGCCGCTAAGATTTAAGTTATCGTGCCTGTGTCTTGGAGTGCGGTAGTGCCCTGGGTTTTCTTCTCGCAACAGCCCTGACCGGATAATTTCGCGCCCGGATAATTTCACAGTTGCGCGAACTCTTATTAACACCGCGGCTTCAGCCCGGTGCGTGACCGTCTCTGAACGAAAGGAACTGTTTCAACAGTTTATTGTGCAGCGTGCAGACAAGCCGTTGAAACGGCTGAGGGCTGCTCCGATCGCGTGACACCGGGCTGAAGCCCGGTGTTAATGAGATATGATTCCTGGGGATCTAGTTGTGAATTCTGTCTCTGGGCCTGGATTCATCCTGTCTCTGGCCCTGGATTCATCCGTCTCTTGCCCTGGATTCATCCTGTCTCTGGCCCTGAATTCATTCCGTCTCTCGCCCTGAATTCATTCCGTCTCCGGCCCTGAATTCCGTCGCTTCAAACACATTCTTTGCCCGATTCTTCCGCACTTTATGCGGATCAAAAATGCGCCCATTCATTGCGATATACACCCCGGCCGGCAACGCCTGCACTGCTGCGATCGCCGCGCCGATATTAAAGCTCGCGTCGGTTACCCGAAACCGCGCCGGTTGCATCGAACCGGTCAAGACGATGGTTTTGTTGGGGATCCCGACCAGGGCTTTTGCCGTTTCGATCATCGTATCAGTGCCGTGTGTCACCACGATCCGCGAGCACGGCTCGGCCTCTATGCGTTGCCTCACGAGCGCCCTGTCCTGCTCGGTCATATCCAGGCTGTCTTTGCGCAGAATTGATTCGATCTCATATTCGAACCCTACGTTCGAGTTCTCCACTACCTCACGTACCTGCGGCTCACCTACCGCGAATTCGCTCTTCGCATCGAAGTACACCTTGTCGATTGTCCCGCCCGTCGTGAAGAACTTGATCTTCATTACCCATTCAACGACGAGGTAAAAGGCTCAATGAGCCGCTTCTTTCTTTTTCATGCCTGAACTAATCAATCGCCACAGGACCAGGATGACGACGGCACCAACGAGTGAGAAAAGAAGCTCCTCGTAACGTATCAGAACAGGTCCCCACCCAAAATCGACGTTTAGCGCCGCCACCGCGATTCCTCCAAGGAATGCGCCGGCCAGACCAAGCACCAGCCGTCCAAACACACCCATCCCCGTTGGCTTAAGCTTGGTCATCATCCCGGCGAATGCTCCCGCCAAAAGCCCCATGATAACCCAGGCGACCAGTTGGTCAGCCGTGCGATTCTTGAGCCGGGCCGAATCAATCCGCTGCCAAAGGGTCTTGGCCGTCTCTGCGGCATCGCTGCCCGCCTTTTCTACTGCCGCAGTCGTTTGCTTGGCCATGTCTTCCGCTTTCTGGGTAACGCCCGCCTGTTCGGCGGCCGACAACTGCTGAGGTTGGAGCGCGCTGAATGCGCAAAACAACGCAAGAACAAACACCTGAGCCTTATGTATTATTTTCATGGAGGTGGTTATTTTTATTTTTCGTTAGTATTGATTACGGTCGTCGCCTGAGCAGTCTGCTCAGGTTTCCGGCGACGCAGGCGAACATTGTGCTCCTATCTCGCCGGTGTCCAAGTTGATTTTATAGGACGCTTTTCACTACTTTTCACTTGGTCTTTACCTCGATCGTCGACACTACCGTCTTGGTCGCGCCGCACTCCAGTGCCAGGCGTATCGCACGGGCGACCTGGTCGTAGGAACTTGCGGTCCCCTGCAGACTCACCTCACCGCTTTTGACCTGTTGCTTGATATTTGTCTCGGCCAGCATCGGTTCGGCGGCCATTTTTGCCTTCACCAGGTCGCCCAACTTCCCGTCATCCAGTGGCGCTATTGTCGATCCCGCCGGCTTGCTCACGACGATTTTGCCGTCCTTCTCCATTTCCTCTTTCATCCGGTTGGTCGCGCGGTCGTCAAATTTGTCCCCGATCTTCTGCACCAACGCGTTTTCGCGCACCCGGGTCGCCAGCGGCCCGTCGCGAAATGTCCAATAGCCTCCCGAGCCGACGAGTATGCCGGCGATAAAGGTGATCATGAATTTTTTCATAGGTTGTGTGGGTCAACGTTCGCTCGTAATCCTAATCCCAGCACGTCTGAGTTTTGTTTCAGCCAGTCGGAACCCCATCTGCTTTCTCGTTACGATGGCTTGCCTTTATTCGCGCCGTGTGCGGTTCCAGATCCGCCCGGCTGCACGCAGCGAAAGCCCACGTGATTGCTGCCCGTGGTGACTTCCCCTTTGCCGCGCGTGCCAACCATGTACCGCGTGCAATACTGGTCGCTGCAAAGGAACGAGCCGCCGCGATGAACGCGTTTCTTCTCCGTCGGTTCGGCCGGATCAAATGGAATGTCCGGCCCCTGGGGATTGCGCGCGACCCTGCCCTGCCTCGCCAGTTCCGCATAGTAATCCGGCCGATACCAGTCGCTGCACCATTCCCACACATTCCCGGTGATGTCGTAAAGGCCATAAGGATTCGGTGGAAATTGCCCCACCGGTGCGATGCCGGAGAAACCATCTTCGCCCGAATCCTTCACCGGGAAAGTTCCCTGGTAAGTGTTCGCCATAAACTTGCCGCCGGGGTGCAATTCGTTTCCCCATGCATAGATTAGCCCCGCTTTGCCGCCCCGCGCCGCGAATTCGAACTCCGCCTCCGTTGGCAACCGTTTGCCGGCCCACTTTGCGTAAGCCACCGCGTCGTCATAGGCGATGTGAACCACGGGGTATTTCTCACGTCCCTTGATATCGCTCGACGGTCCTTCAGGATGGCGCCAATTGGCCCCCTTTTCGTAACGCCACCATTGGTAAAAATTGTCCAGTGGCACGGGGCCGGGTGTCGGCGTAAAGACAGTTGATCCGGCTACGAGGTTTTCGGCTGGGGCCGTAGGAAATTCTTCCTTGGTGGGCGTGCGCTCTGCGATCGTGATATAACCAGTGGCTTTGACGAATTGCTCAAATTTCTCGTTGGTCACTTCCATCGCGTCCATCCAAAAACCATCGACATAAACCCGGTGTACCGGCAGCGCATCACGTGTCACCCCGGGAAGTCCGCACAGCGATTCGGTTTCCATCGTGCTCCCCATTGAAAACTCACCTCCCGGAATCCACGCCATGCCTTCAGGCGTGGGACCGGGTGATTGCGATGTATTAGCAATCGTCGGTGTAAAGGGTGAGCCGTCAGTCGGCGCACCATGCTCATGACTTGAAGGCCCTGATTGATAGTTGATCGCCAAAGTGGCCAGGACCGCGCTTGCGAGACACCCTCCCGCGATGATCCACTTGGTGCGTGATGGCGAACCCAATGGCCGCTTTTTTTTCGGAGGTTCTTTAGCCCCCGACTTCCTGGTGGGTGAGTGTTTCACCGATTGTTTCAAGCGGCCTTCCCTTTCAGGCCATTTTCTGAACCAGTCCGGCGCGTCCTGACGCGCCGTGCTTGGACACCTGCACGAACCGGCAACTTTTTGGCGTCATTCCCTTTCTTCGTAATCGGAATCGAGACTTCGCCTCGGCGGCATTCGGCCTCCGATTCAGTGGCCGCAGACAGCCATTGCAATGCCGCTTCATATTCCTGGAACGCCTGAACCTGCAATCCTCCCATTCGGCTGATGAAAGCGAAATCGCGAATACCGCCATACAGATCGTGATGGTAGAGCACCGCCAGTCGTTGCTCCTTCGAAAAACCAGCGTTACGGAAAACCCCAACCAGAGCGGCAATTTGCTTTGTCGTGAAATGCGGCTTCGCCAGCGGGGGCAGCGTCCTCAAGTCGAGCAGCGCGCTGTTCAACCCGCGCTTCCGGCACGCCTGCGCCAGCCCCTCAAGGACCTTCGCGCTCGCCTGGAAATCAAGGCGCTCGTTTGCGTCCAGCCGAATGAATTCGCTCGCCCGAATCACGTGCAATTCTACAGGCATGCTGCACCTCCCTGTCGCGTTCGGAAAATAACCTCACCCCTGACCGCAAATACAAAACCTCTGTGCGAATTTTGAATTGGGGCGGAAACACGCTTCGCTGTGGCAGCAACAGGCAACAGGATACCCACCTGGAAGCCAAGACAGCCCAGCCTCACTCCAACATTTTCCCTTTCCTGGGATTGGAAGCTACCTTGCGGCTTCGATTCGATGCCCGATTCTCCGATCCTCATAAGAGATCTCCGGGAACACCAACACTTTAGGAGCCGCGCCAAACTCGCGTCAATCCCAAAACTCAGCCGCGCTCAGCTCAGGGCCCGATTAAAAGTGGATGCGAATGCGCTTTTGCTCCCTGTGCTTCATCTCATTAACACCTCCATTTATGGAGGTGTACCAGATCCTCGGTGGATCGAACCCTTTTTTTTAAGGGTTTGTCGCCACCGCCCACTTTTAATCGCACCCCTCAGATCGACAGTAACCAAAACTATGAATCGCCTCCGAAATCTCAAATCTCAAATGCGAAATTCCCCAGCCGCGAGTGCATCCTGCGCTGGCTGGCGTCACACGGTTGAATAAGCCAAGAACTTTACTTCGTCGCCGAATCCGCGGGCCGAGCATCCTTCACATCATTCACCGTCGCCTCCGGCCAGCCGTCTAGATTCCAACGCAGTGGCATGATTGCCAGGGTGGCTCTTCCTTCCATTCGCAGGTCACCCTCGAAGTCCGACGTGAACCAATCCTTTCCTCGCGCGTTCAAAGTCCCGGCATGTCCCGGGCCGATCAACGGGCCGTTGGTCGTTGCCAGAAACAGACTGCCCCCCTTGTGCAGCATGTCCACACCCGTCTTGTCCAGGTATGGCCCACTGACGGATTTGCCGCGTCCGATGCGAATGTTGTACGTGCTCTTGGGGCCCTGGCAACAGCTACCCCAGTTCACAAACAGATAGTAATAGTCCTCATGCCGGCACAGATACGATGCTTCGATCGACTCATTGTGAGCGATGGAAAACAGCTTCGAATCCGGCGCCATCCGCTTCCCAGTCTGGGGATCCAGCTGAATGAGTTTGATGCCGGACCAATACGAGCCAAAAGCCAACCACAAACTTCCATCGCGGTCGTGAAACACCGACGGGTCAATCGCATTGTAGCCGTCGCCGTCCTGCGTCCGGACCACAAATCCTTCATCAGTCCAATGATAGGCCGGATCGTCCGGGTCCAGCGTGGGATTAGTCGCGAGGCCGATGGCCGAGGTCATTTTGCCGAACGTCGAAACCGCGTAATAAAGCAGATACCGGTCACCCAGCTGGATGACGTCGGGAGCCCAATATTGCATGCGACGGTTTTCGGGAACGACCTTGGCGATCCATTCCGGTGCAATTTTGAATACGGCCGGCCCGCGTTCCCATTTCACCAAGTCGCCCGAACGATACGAAGGCACGCCCCGGCCAGTGTAGAAGACCCAGTAATCCTCTTTGCATTTCACGATGCTGGATGGGTCCCGAGTTGTAATGCCGCGACTCGCCGACTGTTCCAGCGGCAGGGCGGGAAAGGACTTTTCCGGGCGCGGTTCGGCCCCATCCGGTTGCGCATCCGCGGCAATGGAAAGAGCCAGCATTCCGGTTAATACCGCCGAGCGCAGGGCGCGCCTACTGGGTGCGATACCTCGTACGTGTTTCATGAACGCCAGTTTGAAAAAAAATTGAACAGGATTCAAGGCAGCTATCAAACCAACGCCGCTTCCGGGCGCATCTCAATTTTTGAGAATCTGATAACCTTTTACCGTCTGATTCCTTAGGGGTCGCAACCGTGCCGGCTTGGGGGCGTGTGCAGAAGTTGTGTAAACCTGACAGGTTGTGTGCAAGAAGTCTCATTCGGTTGGTTCGGTACTTTCTAAATCGTATAATGCTATTGGTGGCGAAGACGGAAAAACCCCTTGTTTCCGGACATTGGCACCGCAATTTGAATTCTGCCTCCGTTGGTTTGCAGATTCGAAGCCGCCTGACTCCACGAGTTTGTGTCGGTGGGATCTCTGTAGGTGGATTCCAATTGGAACCCTCGTGCACTCAAAGGCCAAGACACAGACAGATTGCCCGGTGACGCCGAAAGGTGCAAAACGTTGGCACATTTTCCCCCGCTGTCCGCCGCGTAAATGGCCTTTATTTCAGTCGCTGTTAACGCACGGTCGTAAATAGCGATTTCATCCATAAGGCCGATGAAAAAATAGCCGCTCCCTTCAGAGCCAATCACCAGAGAGTCTGTAATCGAATTGATGGGCCCGTTGGCTGTGACGCTTCCGTCCAACTCTCCGTCCACGTAAAGCTTTACGGCTGTCCCGTCGTACGTCATCGCTATGTGATACCATGTATTGGTTTGGATCACTCTGGCTCCAATGACCTCTTGAGGGCTGAGCGGGCTGGGTGGGATCGTCCAAACAATCGCGTCAAAATGCCACACGCCCGATATTGACCTCATGAGAAATCGATAGGCGCCGGGCGGGGGCGTCGTCCGAATGCCTTTTTCCACGATTGGCGCAAATGTTCCGGGCGGGAACCCGAGCGGATACACCCAGCCTTCTATGGAAATGTTGTTTGTGAGGTTAACATCCGGCGCGTTTGGCACCGCAACAGAGCTGTATGGGGAGTTCGGGAAGTAAAATGCGTTTCCAACCTTTCCGGGAATATAACTAACTCCGCTCGCGGTTCCGTCGTTATCCCCAATAGAATCGAAGGCGTTGGTTTCCGCCTGCCACCAACCGACTAATCCCGTCGGCGGTGGTACACATGCCGGGACGGCTGGTGGTGTGGAACCGTGACATTTTCCCGCGCTGCCAGCTTGAAATATCGCCTGCACTTCATTGGACGCCAATGCGCGGTTGTAGAGACTTAACTCATCCACAATGCACGGCACTGCATAGGGAACACCGTGTCCACCGATATCGAGCGATGCTGAAGAGGGAATAAGGGAACCAGTTGCGCCGGCACTCCCCTCCTGATTCCCGTTGACGTATAGCTTGAGATTGGCTCCATCATAGGTCATTGCCACATGGTGCCATATGCCGACTTGTACGGCAGTGCTTCCCGTTGCGATGGCAATTCCCGAAGACAGACGAACACCAACCTGAAAAAACCAATGGTCGGGATCATAAGACATTGTGTTGGTGAGTCCGATGTAGTATTGCAAATCGGGAGACGGGAGACCAAACCCAAGGGAGGTTGCGTCTCCCTTTTCGACGATCGGAGTTACCAACCACTGGCCCACTTGGCCGAAGCTGGTTTGAAGGATCCAACACTCCAATGTCATCTCATTTGTGGAATCAAGCGAGGGTGAATCAGGGACGCTGATCCGCTGGTTGTAGTCTGAAAACCAAAATCCTTGCCCCACCTTGGCCGACATAAAGCCCGGGTTGTTAACGGGTGCGCCATTGTTAGTTCCAAAACTGTCGCTCGCATCGCCTTCCCCGCGCCACCAACCGATCATGCCTGCCGGCAAAGGCACACAGTTACTATTTTGAGCGAACGAATGAATGGGGATACTTATGGTTGAAACCAAGAAACTTAAAAAAGTGAGCCAGCTCCCGTGCAAACCTTTAATTTTCATAAGGAGTCCTTTTGAATCTACCACACACATGTACTATATCGAATGTCACATTTCGGATCAACGGCATTCTGTTGCAGACCGGATACGAGTGGGCATCTCAATTTTTGAGAACCTGACCGAGCCGTAGATGATTGAATATGCTGCTCTCATTAACACCCCGCTTCAGCGGGGTGAAGACAGCGAACACCGACCGGAACCGCTTTAGCGGTTTAGGGTGCCTGTCTTAACTGTGCACCGGGAAAACCGCTGAATGAAGCGCCTGGAAGGCCCAGCACATAGCATCACCCCGCTGAAGCTGAACCGGGGTGTTAATGAGAGCCGACGAACAGGTGAACAAAAATTGAGATGCGCCCCGGATACGAACTGCCTCAAAAAAATTGTTACCGGGAGTGGACGAAAAGCGTTGAGTAAAGCCTTCGTTGCCTCAAAAAGGATGTTAGACGAATTATGCACCCTGAATTGAGTCGAATTACGAGGAAAGAGGTTCTGACGAGTGGCGGCGGCGGTACGCGAGTGCCGGGCTTGAGTACCAAGCCAGGCTTATCGATGCGGCCGTGGGTGCAATTACTGCGAATGTGACTGTTGTCGCGGAAACCAGCGCAGCGAATGTTGCTCCGGATCTAATCCTTGACTTCATTTTGGGCTCCTTCGCGTTTGAATCAGGAAACACAGCGGCACAAATCCAGATTGATCTTCAGAAGGGTTCGTGCTGCCATGATTCATTCTATTCTCATAAGTCAAATGCTAGTCTGT
>DATJGF010000139.1:0-13959 GCA_035495315.1 Candidatus Limnocylindrales bacterium | reverse complement strand
CTTTACCTCTGCGGTTGATGGGGAGCATCCCCTCAATTACCAGTGGACCTTTAATGGGCAACTGATTCCCGGCGCAACTCTCCCGTCGCTCGTTTTAACGAACGTTCAGCGCAGCCAATCGGGTGTCTATGCCTTCAGCGTCACAAATACTGCTGGGGGAGCTATCAGCAGTAATGCTCTTCTCACAGTAAACTTCCCACCAGCCAATGTGCTAGTGCTAACCAATTCGGTTGGTGTCGACGGATCTGTCACTCTCCCGATAGTACTAATCGCAAATGGTAACGAGCACGCCATAGGCTTCAGCCTGAACTTCTCCTCTTCCCAATTGAGTTATGTCGATGCGACGCTCGGCAGTGGAACACTCGGAGGCACCCTCGTGCTCAATACGAATCTTGTGAGCCTGGGGAAGCTTGGAGTCGCGATTGAGTTGCCCACCGGTTCGATTCTTTCCGCCGGCACACAAGAAGTAGCAGAGGTCAGTTTCCTTGCCGCAGCTCTCACCCACTCCAGTTCTACTCCAGTCAGCTTCGCCGACCAGCCAACCACTCGGCAACTGTCCGATCCACAAGCCAACATCCTGCCCGCTACTTACACCGGTGCCCTCTTATCTATCCCGGCCGCCGATTTCGAAGGGGACCTCGCTCCGCGGCCAGGTGGCGACAGGGCCCTGACGATTATCGATTGGGTCCAGGAAGGCCGCTATGCCGCCCGACTGGATTACCCAACGAACGCCAGTGAATATCAGCGCGCCGACTGCGCCCCACGCAGCACTTCGGGCGATGGCGCTATTACGGTCGCCGATTGGGTCCAGGCCGGTCGTTATGTCGCGGGTCTCGACGCGGCCAACCGCGCGGGCGGACCGACGAATGACGTCGGACCGAACATCGTCGGTTCCACGACTTCGAAAGTCATCGACCATGGCTCGGCCCCACGCAGGAGAGGCAATAGCTCAAGACAAATCCAGGTCCTAAACTCCTATCTTGCTCCCGGCCAACCCGGCACGATCTCTGTCGTATTGCAGGCTCAAGGAGATGAAAATGCCCTGGGCTTCAGTCTGGCTTTTGACCGTGCGGTTTTTGCGTATAACAGCGCGATGCTCGGAGCCAACGCTGCCGGGGCCACCATGAACATCAACGTTTCCGAAGTGAATTTAGGACGGCTGGCGATCGTTCTTGCCCGGCCAACCGGGGCGTCATTCCAGGCCGGCGCCGAAGAGGTTGTCGAGGTTAATTTGACTCCTGTCGCCTCTGCCCTTGGTTCTTATACGCTGGCGCTCACTGACCAGCCAATTGTGCGCCAGGTCGTCGATCCAAATGCAACTCCTCTTAGCACCGCCTACATCAATGGCACTGTCCTGGTGAACCCGCAGCCGACCTTGAGCATTGCTCGTGCAAACCAGAATATCCTCCTTTCCTGGCCGCTCTGGGCAACTAACTTCACGCTGCAGCAAGCTGATAGCGCAATGCTCGCATCCACCAGGTGGACCAATGTCCCTGTCACCATTAGAGTGACAAACAATCAGGCCACCGCAGCGCTGCCTATCACTAGCAGCACCCGATTTTACAGGCTGCAACAGTAACCTGCGCACAATAATTATGATAAGTTGAGCCATTGCTACATTGCCGCGCGCCGCAAAACAGTCGCTTGATTGCTAAATTAGTTTCTATTAATTCCTGCTATCGCCCAGGAAAGCGCTTGACAAACAGCTTCTGTTAGAGAGAGAATCTCCTGAAGTTTTGACTATCAGGTTGGGGCGAGGAGGAGGGAAGGCGCCAGAAACGACTTATGAAAACTATTTTTGTCGGGCTCAGTCGGCGACTGCGGTCGCTCGGTTTTATCGCTGTAGTTCTTCTGTCCATTTCCTCGATTGTTTGCCCCGTCATGGCAGATGTCTGTGCGCCCGCGCCTCCCGGGCTTGTCGCCTGGTGGCGTGCGGAAGGAAACGGTTTGGACGATGCGGGTACCAATGCCGGCTCTCTTTTGAACGACACCAGTTTCGCTCCGGGCCAGGTCGGCCAGGCTTTCATTTTCAACGGGATCGACCAGGTCGTCCAGATCCCAGACGCTCCTGAGCTCAACCCGATCAACGCATTGACCCTCGAGGCTTGGATCTATGTTGAAGGCTATTCGGGCAACGATGCCGTAGCGCTTTTCGGAAAGGACAATCCCTACTCTTCCCGCCAGTTTGTCATCGGATTAGCCAACGTTCTGGGAAAATGGGTGTTCCGCGCGCATTTGGGTGTTGCCAGCGGCTTCAATTACTTTAACGGAACTACCCCCATCCAGTTACACACATGGTATCACGTCGCGATGACTTACGATGGGTCAGCACTAAAGCTTTACGTAAACAGCGCACTCGACGGAAGTCTGCCGGTAAGCGGTCCAGTCATAGTATCGAAGGAACCAGTGTTGATCGGCGGCAGTGTCCCAGGGCCGTGGGACTTTAACGGCAGAATCGACGAAGCGAGCATTTACAACAGGGGCCTTTCGGCGGCTGAAGTCCAAGCCATTTATTCGGCAGCAACTGCTGGTAAATGCACCACGCCTGCCCCGCCGTTCATTTATTCTCAACCTTCCAACAAAACCATTTTTGCCGGCCAAAACGCGACATTCACAGTGGGTGCGAGTGGGACTGCTCCCCTGAGCTATCAATGGAGTCTCGACGGAAACACGATTACGGGGGGTACGGCTGCCTCGCTTGCCCTAACCAATGTGCAAGCGAGCCAGGCCGGGAGCTATTCGGTGCTGGTCACGAATGCGCTCGGGTCCGCGCTCAGCTCCAATGCCGTGCTCACCGTCAATCCTCCGCCGCCTTGTGCCCCACCTGCGGCGGGACTGGTCAGTTGGTGGCGGGCAGAGGGAGACGCTTCAGATTTCTTTGGCGGGAATACAGGAAGTATTCTGTCCGGGATCACATTTATGCCGGGCAAGGTGGGAGAGGCCTTTAAATTCGACGGTAATACAGGTGCGATTGTTGTTCCCCCGGCGCCGAACCTCGCCGTGCAAAGCTTCACTATTGAAGCCTGGATAAACCCTACAGATATCAGCCTGCCCCGTCCCATTCTTGAATACGGTGACCCAGGGCAATACTCCTATATTCAGTTTTGGTACAGCTTCGGTGGCGGCCCAGGCTGCCTTTACGGTATTGTCCGCGATGCCAGCCTGACTGATTCCGCGTATGTTGCCTCCGTTAGTGGCCTGATCGTACCTAACCAATGGACCCATGTCGCCTTCACTTTTGACCCCGTAGCCCACGTTGCCAATTTGTTCGTCAACGGCACAAATGTCGCCACTAATACTTTCTCCGGTTTGATCCAGCCCAAGAGCAACCTCTCTGTAAATCTAGGCTATCGGCCCGTGGGCAGTGTAGATATCTGGGGTGGGCGACGCCATGTCGGTGGCTTGGACGAGGTCAGCATCTATGCGCACGCGCTCTCGACCGCCGAGATCCAGGCCCTTTACAGTGCTGATTCTGTGGGGAAATGCATGACGGCGACTTCTCCTGCGATCTATAGTCAACCTGCCAACCAAACTGCCACGATCGGACAATCCGTTATGTTTACGGTGGGAGCCAGTGGCACTCAGCCTCTCGGTTACCAATGGAGCTTCAACGGAGTCAACATAGCCGGTGCCACCAATAATCCGCTGGTCTTGACCAGTGTGCAGAGATCTGACGCAGGCATCTACGCGGTCCTGGTCACCAATGGCGTAGGCTCAATCGCCAGCAGCAATGCCACTTTGACAGTCAATTTCCCCCCGGCTTCTGTCCTGGCTTTGGGGACCTCACCTCAGGCCGATGGTTTTCTGTCTGTGCCGATCGTCCTGGTCGCCAATGGCAACGAGAATGCCCTTGGCTTTAGTCTCAATTTTTCGCCTTCGCTGTTAACCTATGCTGATGTCCAGTTGGGAGCTGGAGCGGTCGGCGACACTTTATTTGTGAACACCAACCAGTTGCCAAATGGGCAGCTCGGCATGGTCATCTCGCTGCCGACGGGCGCTGCTTTTGCCGCCGGTACCCAGGAGGTGGCCAAAGTGAGTTTCACGACGGCAGTCTTGACCACTTCAACCTCGGCTCAATTGGCCTTCGGTGACCAACCCACCGCCCGACAGCTTTCCGATCCTCAAGCTAATCCGCTTCCAGCTAATTTCGCCGGGACTTCAATCCTTATCCCGGCGGCTGATTTCGAGGGAGATGTCTCGCCGCTGCCCGCCGGCGACAAAGTCCTCACCGTCACCGACTGGGTGTTGATCGGCCGCTATGCTGCGCGATTGGATTACCCGACTAACGCCAGTGAATACCAGCGCGCCGATTGCGCACCGCGCAGCACTTTGGGGGATGGCGCTATCAGCGTTGCAGATTGGGTTCAGGCCGGACGCTATGCCGCAGGACTGGATCCGGCGACCCGTGTCGGCGGTCCAACGAACGATGTCGGCCCCAATATCGTTAAGACAACTTCAGGCACCAAACCCATCCCCAAAGGATCCGGACGCCAGGTTCGGGTTGCTGATGTTACTGTTGTTCAAGGACAAGGCGGAACGGTTTCCATCTATTTGGATGCTCAAGGAAATGAAAATGCCCTCGGATTCAGCGTCGCGTTCGATTCGACAGTGCTTTCGTATCTAAGCGCCAGCCTCGGCGCGGACGCATCGGGGGCCACCTTGGTTACCAACACTAATCAACTCGGAGCGGGCCATGCCGCTTTCATTTTGGAGATGCCTATCGGGACCAGCTTTACTTCGGGATCGAAGGAGATCATTAAACTGAACCTCGGCCCCATTGCTTCCACGGCAGGTTCGTATCCAGTCGCATTAACCGACCAACCAGTGATTCGCCAGGTAGTGGATGTCACCGCCACGCCACTGATGACCGGTTATATCAATGGCAGCGTCACCGTGAGCCCACCGCCTTCCCTGATTGCTACCCGCGCGGACCAGAATATCAGCCTCTCCTGGCCACTATGGGCGACAAACTTCACGCTTCAGCAGGCCGATGGACCATGGTCGGCTTCATCCGCGTGGTCCAACGTGCCTGCTGCTCTGACTATCACGAACAACGCTGCCACGGTCACGTTACCTATGACTGGGGCAACCCGGTACTACCGGCTGCAAAAATGAACAACGATTCATTTGATTGCGCCAGGTTGCGGTCATTTTAATCAATTTAAAGTAATTTCGCGGATGAGGTGTGAGAGTTTGGGAGTCCTTGCGTTCGTTTTCTGAGAAAATAGGTTGACTTTTACGAAGCAGCCAGTAGACTGAGGCCGTTGGATTCAATTTTGTCGGAGGACCAACCGCAAAAGGAAATTCATGAACTTCAAAACTCTTTCTTCGCGGGCCCGTTCTTATTGGATGCCCTTGTTGCTCCTGCCCATTATATTCTTCCGCGCGCCGCTTTATGGGGATGGCTGTGTCGCCCCGCCCCCTGGGTTAGTAGCGTGGTGGCCGCTTGAAGGGAACGCGACGGACCTTGCTGCTAATCATACCGGCACAATTGTTGGCGCCGTCAGTCCGATTCCAGCGGAAGTGGGATTAGGACTGGCACTCGAGGACGTGCCCTCAGGAATCAGTGTTCCTGACGCGACCGATCTCAATTTCGGTCCGGGCGCAGATTTCTCAATTGAGGCTTGGGTTCGGCCCGAAACGGCTTCGACCTCTTATGATGTGATGAACATAGTCGACAAGCGACTGGTTACCTCAGATTCGTCAGCAGTGGGGTATGAGCTCTATCTTGGCGGGGGGAGGATCGCCTTTGAGATTTCTGACTCGCCTTTCAAAGGTGTTCAACTGGTCGGTTTGACCGGACCGGATTTGCGCGACGGGTCCTGGCATCATGTCGCGGTCACTGTCCATCGCGCCTCGACAACGGGAGGCAACCTGTACGTCGACGGGGCCTTAATTTCCACTTTCGACCCGACTGGAAACCAAGGCGATCTAAGCAACTCTCAACCTCTGCTCATCGGATTGCACCCGAGCTATCCTCGGCTCAATTGCAACTTCAAAGGCGGAATCGATGAAGTATCCCATCTATAGCAGGGCACTATCCCTCAGCGAGGTCCAGTCTGTTTTCGACGCAGGCCACGCAGGGAAATGCGCCACCCCAGTGCCGCCGACAATCTATTCACAACCTTCAGATCAAACATTGTTCGTGGGACAAACCGCCAATCTTACTGTCGGAGCGAGTGGGACCGCGCCTTTGGTTTACCAATGGAGTTTCAATGGCACCCCACTGCAAGGCGCGACCAATGCATCGCTGGTTCTGCTGAATATCCAAATGGCCCAGGCGGGCACTTATGTTGTCCTGGTGACGAACGAATTGGGGTCCGCCGTCAGTTCAAACGCGGTATTAACGGTCAACCCTGCCCCGCCTTGTACGCCTGCGCCTCACGGCCTCGTCGGTTGGTGGCGCGCCGAAGGCAACGCCTTGGATGAAATCGGAGGAAACACGGGGTCTATCGTCAACGGAACAGGGTTTTCTCAGGGTGAGGTCGGTGGTGCGTTCGACTTTGATGGAATCGACCAGTTAATTCGCATTCCCGATGCGCCCGCCCTCAACCCGCCTGCTGCCCTCACACTGGAAGCATGGGTCTTCATCCGGGTCTTTTCGCATGAGTCGGTAGCCATCATTGGCAAAGATGACCCGTATTCACCCCTGCGTCAGTATCTGATTGGGATGGGTAATAAAACTGGTCATTGGGCATTCCGCGCCCATGTTGGAACACCGGGGAACTATTCTAATTTCGACGGTCATACCGCGCTGACTAATTATACTTGGTACCATGTCGCGATGACATATGACGGCTCTGCCTTGAAGCTGTTTGTAAATGGAAACCTGGACGGGAGTTTACCTGTCACAGGACCGATTACTGTGTCCGACATGCCTTTGCTCATTGGTGGACACGCTGAAGGACCATGGAACTTTAATGGCGTGGTCGACGAGGTGAGCTTGTATAACAGGGCTCTATCCTCCAGTGAAATTCAAAGCATTTATGACTCTGACAGTGCTGGCAAGTGCGTCACCCCGATTGCACCAGTCATTTACCTTCAACCGAGGGATCAGGCCGTCGCCGTCGGGCAGAACGCGGTGTTTACCGTGGGCGCCAGTGGCACCCAACCCCTCAGCTACCAATGGAGTTTAAATGGGGCGCCACTTCCAAATTCCAGCAACGCGTCGCTGGTCATTACTAATGTGCAATTGAGTGACGCCGGCGTTTACTCCGTTGTGGTGTCTAACAGCCTCGGATTTACGATGAGCAGCAATGCTCTCCTTACTGTGAAGCTCCCGCCTGCCCTTCTTAACATTGGCAACACGGCCGGCCTCGGTGGAACCGTCGTCACCGTACCGGTCACAATCGTCGCCAACGGTAATGAGAACGCACTTGGCTTCAGCCTTGATTTTCCGCCTTCGCTCCTCGTCTACGCGAATATCGCCTTGGGTAGCGGCGTCTCGGGGGCAACTCTCGTCAGTAACACCAACCAGGCTTCAAGCGGGCTTCTAGGAGTCCTGCTCTCATTGGCACCAGGGATGACCCTCACTGCTGGAACGCAGGAGCTCGTCGAGGTCAGTTTTGTTGCCGCCGCGTTGACCAATTCGACAGTTGCTCAATTATTTTTTAGCGATCAGCCAACAAGTCGCCAAATCTCCGATGTTAACGCCAATCCACTGCCGGCCACCTACGGCACGGGTTCCATCTCGATTGCGCCGACGGATTTCGAAGGGGATATCACGCCACGTCCCGATGGCGATAAAAAGGTAACCGTCACTGACTGGGTGCTCGCCGGCAGGTACGCCGCGAAATTGGATGCGCCGGCGACGGGTGCCCAATATCAAAGGGCAGATTGTGCCCCGCGTGACACGTTGGGCGATGGCGCCATTTCTGTCGCCGACTGGGTCCAGGTGGGCCGCTACGCCGCCGGGCTCGACCCGATGACCGTAGCCGGCGGTCCGACACACGACGTTGGACCTAACGCGGTCACCGCAGGCGCTGGAAGCAAAGAACCGCGTGGAAGCCTTGCACATCGCAGCAATGACCTCAATCCGCGCCAGGTTAGAATTACCGACGTTTCTCTCGCGCAAGGCCAATCGGCTAACTTATCGGTTTTGCTGGATGCGCAGGGTGGCGAGAACGCCGCCGGGTTCACCGTGCAGTTTGACCCTGCGGTCTTCTCATTTAATGGTGCAATGTTGGGGGCCGACGCTCCCGGCGCGACGCTTGAGATCAATTCCGGCCAGGCTGCTTCCGGTCGGGTTGCTTTCGCGCTGGCACTGCCAACCGGCACCAGCTTGAGCACCGGCACCAAGGAATTAATTAAGCTCAACCTGCGCGCCGCGGTGGCTGCAGCTGGCAGCCATGCACTTGCTTTGAGCGATCAACCGGTCGTGCGGCAAGTAGTCGATGCTACAGCAACAGCGTTGAACACCAGTTACATCAACGGCAACATCACAATTAATCCGCCGCCGTCGTTGAGCATAGTCTCCGGACACGAGTCGATCACGTTGTCCTGGCCAGCCTGGGCAAGCAAGTTCGTCCTGCAGCAAGCGGATGGTCCATCCCTAAGCTGGACTAAAGTGAATGCATTGCCAGCCGTTGCCAACAACGTCGCAACGGTCCAATTGCCTCTTACCGCCTCGACAAAATTCTACAGACTCCAAAGCCCTTAAAAGCTGGAAGCGCTAATCCACGCTGACAAACGCTGATACCCCAGCAGAGGCCGGGATGACGACAGTCAGAGCCAGAGCTGTAGAACAGATGCTCGACCCTCCTTGGTCAATCTATTTTGCCATTAGCGACGGCAAGTGATTCAGGGCAAAATTGCACCATCATGAAACGGGAAATTTACAAAAGAGAGGGTTACGAGTTCATGAGTGCAGCGTTTGAAGTCTATAACGACCGCGGATATGGACTGGCGGAGGAGCTCTATCACGAGTGCTTGGAATCGAGCTCGGAATGCGCGGCGTTGCGGTTAAATCAAAAGCCGAAATCAAGTGCTACTACAAAGGCCACGAATTAAGGAAAAGGTACGTTCCGGACATGTTGGTCTTTGGCTGTCTTGTTGTGGAACTCAAGGCAGTGACAGAACTCGTCCCAGAGCACGAGGCGCAACTTATCAATTATATGGGCATCTGCAGACAGCCTGTTGGCTACCTGGTTAAGTTTGGTCATAAAGAAACACTTGAATGGAAGAGATTCACTCTGTCCGAATTCATCCCACAACTTGCAGGAGACGACATCGCCAATCTTAATGAGAGGATTTCGGTTGCCACCTAAAGCATCTTTAACTTGTCTTGTCTTCCATTAGCGTTTATCAGCGTAGATTAGCGGTTTAAAGTTGCTGTTTCCCTCGCGATGGTGCGTTGCTCGCACATTATCCTCACCGGCCCGATTAGCCCGGACTCCAGCAGCGGCGAGTCTTTTTGCCAATGTTTCCAGCTTGAAAAAGTGATTCGGGCGGTTGGACGCGGCTTTCCCTCCAAAAACCAGTCTGGCCACTTCAGCAAAGGGTCTCCGTAACCCGCCCCGTGCGTGCGCCATTCGCAGTCATCTGGCAGTTGCTCGTCACCGATTAGCCGGTTTGGCCAAAGATTGACCACACGAACTTCAAGCTCGTTCCTGCCTGTCTTTGCAGCTTCAGTGACATCAACCTCAAACGGCGGTTTCCATAAAATCCCGAGGTCCTGTCCATTTAATCTTACGTGAGCAATAACCTGGACCTTCCCTAGATCCAGGCTCAGGTGACGATGTCCTGCAAAAAGCTCGGCAGGGATTTCGAATGTCTTGGTGTAAGTTGCCGTGCCCGAAAAGTATTTCACCCCTGCGTTCGTATACTCGGTCCAGGAGATCAACCGGTCCAGGGCAACACGCTCAGGGACTCCCGAATTCGGCGGGAATTTCACATCCCATTTGCCTTCGAGGACGAGCGGCTTGGGAATATCGTCGACATCCGCCTGAAACAGCTTTCCAGAAACGGCCTTCGCCTGGTACCTGCCGTTTCTCTCGGTAATGATTTCGATGTTGCCGTTCGTGCTCCAAAGCACCGATGACTCTTGATCAGCCTGCCCGTTGCGCGTAATCGTCGTAAAAGGATCGATCCCGGTCGAGCTCTCACCAAACACCACGAATACCGATCCCACCGGGTTAAAGCTCAGGCGCACGACTGTTCCCTCCTTTTCCTCGTGCCAAATTGCCGCTTTCTCAATGCGGCCGGTTTCGGGGTACCAGAACTCCGGTTGCTTGCCCTTGACTCGGAAACGGCAATCGACCGTCTGCGCTTCGGGATTGGAGTCGGCAACAAAATAGAAATCGGTTCCGTTTATGGTCCTATGAATGTGATGCACGGGAGAGCCCTTAACGGTCGTAGTTTGGTCGAAGTCCTTTGGGACGCCAACATCAGTCAGAATTTGTCGCAGAGGTCCTGGCCAAAAAATCTTCCCCTTTCCAAAATCATGTTCAGTAATCCGCTTACCATCGCATGGGCCCCAAAGTTCGCCGGCCATAGTCTGCACCTCAGCGTCGCAACGTGGATAATCAGCGAGGCTGGGTGAGCGGCTGGGCGGCGTGCCAACAACGGTTGCTCCGGCTCCAACCAACTCCTTTATTTTGCGCAGAAGCTGAGGAGTCATTTTGTCCGTGGCCGGCAAAATCAGCGCGCGGTAGCTCAGACCGTCGGGCAGAACCAGCCGTCCATCCTTGACGGACATGCGCTTTAATACGACCTCCGGGCATGCCATATCATAGTCGTAGCCGTTTGGCACTGGCGGTCGTAAAGTGGCACGGGGTGGAGCCTCGGTGTAGGCGCTTTCAGTAGTGAGATAGCAAATATCTGCAACGAATATTCCGCTTTGGAGCAGATACTGACAACGCGCGACGTACTCGTGCCACGGCTTGGAAAATTCCCACCAGGTCGCCGTCCGCTCATAATGGACACCCCACTGGCCAAAGGTCATACCGGGTTGCCGATCCAGCCACGGTTGGTGGGCATATCGATGAAATACGAACCGATTGATCCCTTCGCAAAAAGCACAATCCCCAAGCGGTTTCAGGGAGAAGGGATGGTTCTGCCATTTGGCAACGGTGGGATAAGAGGAGTAGGCCTCGGCAGCAATGATAGGTTTGCCATAGGTGTGAGCTGCTGACGGCATCGCCCGGCACTCGAAGTCCGAGTAATCGCGCAGCTCCAACCAAAATTCCGCCATCGGCACATCAGCACGTCCGCCATAAAGCAAATCATCGAATGGACCGTTGCCATACGCCTCGATCGAAAGCTGCATTCCATGCTGATGCGCCAGTTCGGCCAAACCACCGGCGTAATTATCGGCCAGCAAATCGGCAATCGTGCGTCTCACATCCCAGAGGAACCGCTCGGATTGCTCGAGACTGCCCACGATCCGTCCGGTGAACGCCGGCAAGTAGCGCAACGGATCGTAGCCGCGTCGTCTTTGAAATTCCTCCTGGAAATGCGGCGTCCAGTTCTGGAATGAGTTTTCCCAACTATCGATATGGGTTGCGACCATGGATTTTCCGGCGAGATCGCCTGCATCAGAGATGAGCGGAGCCAGGAAGGTGGCAAAGTGCGCGTCAATGGCTTCTTTGCTGAGCTTATCGCATTCCAGACCGATGCCTCCGGGCCGCGCGGGATGATTACCTCGACCGGTCGGAACATCGCTGATGCGAACAACAGTCCAACGACCTTTGGGCACATCCCAATCCAAACGCCCTGCTTTGCTCACCAGACTGGTTAGATTTGTGATTCCTTCCGGTGCAATTGCAACGTAAGGCGGAAGATTGGAAACCGAGGAGATGCCGCTATCGCCAGGTGGCAATCGGCCAAGTCCGGCCTTGGCCGGCGCGACTTCGATTCGGAATACCGGGATCAATTCCAGTTCGGTGAACTCCAATCCTTGGGGCAGCGGATCCGCTTTAGTGAACAAAATTCGAAAGTACTTAGCCGATATAGCCTCGAACGGCAGCGCGAGGCCTTTATCGGAGCTGATGAATTGGCGAACGTCGCGAAATGTCCGTCCGTTATCTGAAACCTGGAGACGACCTTGAAAATGCTGCGGCTTGCGTTCTACAAGTTTTAGGAACGAAGCCCTAAACGGCTCATTAAATTCCAATTGAAGGTAGCTCTTACTGTGTGCCGGCGCGGGCACTGTGACAAAAGTAGCAGAGTCGCTGTCGAGTAGTTTTTCAGCCCCGATCGGCTCAGAGCCGCTGCTCGTGATCTTAGGTGCGAAACCGGGAACTGGCGCCCCTTCACCGACGGGCGTCGGGAAAGCCAGAATCGCGATATCGTGGGCGGAACTGTTATCCCCGGGCAGTGGCGGCAGGGTAGCGGAAAAGTGCGACGGCCCGATGAGGTTGGTCCGGCTGGAGAGGACTTTTCGCATTGCGAGCTCGGGGGTAATCCATGGTCCACCGCTACCGCACCAACCGGGGGAATTGTGGATGCTGATCTGCAAACCGAGGCGATCAGCCTCTGTGATGGTATGTTTTAGAAGGGCTCGCCATTCCGGGCTGTTAAATGCAACCGGACCAGGTGGCACCTCCTGCGCAACGTCCATCAGCAATGCGCCCCCAATTCCGACGCGTTGCATTGCCTCGAGGTCGGCGGTGATCCCCTCGCGTGTGATGTTGCCATCGACCCAAAACCAGTTCACCCACGGCCGTGCCGAGGCAGGCGGATGGGCGAAGTTTTCAGTAAGTGAGTCGACAGCCGCAGCTCGCGCCGTAAGGTCAACCAGAACCGAAAGAGCACCTGCCAACGTTATGAGTCTTCTCAGGAACAGCCCGCAGACTGCAGGTAATAACCCCTGTCGTCGGGAAGTGCGCGTCAGCGTCTTGGACTGCGCCAGTCCTCTGGCGCTTTCAGACGGGCTGTTCTCAATAAGCGCCAGAGCACTGGCACACTCCAAAACATGACGGCAATTCATGCGAGCGTTACGGCTTTGTGACTTGCGCTGCGACCAGCCGCCGTAATCCTTCCTGAATCGCTACCTTCGGCCGCCACCCAAGCGACTTAAGCCGGGTCGCATCGGCCACCACGAATGGAAACGGGTCCCTTTCGGGCTTTGCGGCATCTTCGATCAAGTCGGGGTTGCCCATGAGTTCGGCGAGTGCGCGGGCGATTGCGATGACCGTTGTCCCCTCGCCGGTCGCCAGGTTGATATTGCCTCGAAAGCCTTTCTCCATCACCGTCAAAAGAGCTTCTGCCAGATCCTCGATATAGATGTAATCCTTAAGGCTGTGCGGGGTCTTCAGTATGATTTTCTCGCCCTGCCGCAATTTCTGAATAATGGAGCTGCACAGGCGCGAAGGATGCTCGCCCGGCCCATAAGGATAAAACACCCTGCCCCAGCAAAAGCTAAAGTCCCTGGTTTTGGTTTCGGCTTCAAGGGCGCGGCGCAGTTCGTCTTTGCATCTCGCGTAGGTGCTGGTAGGCGCGATCGGCGTGGAGTCCTCAGCCAAGGGGCGGTCTTGGATTTGGTATTCAATGCAAGTACCGAGGGCGAGTACGTGGCGAACTCCCATGTCCAACACCTTGCTGAGGAACTGGAAACTGGCGTCGCGGAATTTTTCGTTTTCAGGTGACTCAAGATAAATCCCCGGCGTTGTAATCCAGGCGGTATGAACGCAAACATCCGGTTTGAAGGAGGCGATCTCCGGCCATGACGCGGTTTCGAGCGTTCCACGCAACCAAATCAGAGCTGGTGTGCTCGGCAGCGTGGAAGGAATAGGCTCGGTGGGGATGATCAGCCCGGCAACCTGGTGATTGCGCTTTAACGCCAGACGAATGAAAGTCGAACCGACGAAACCTGTTGGCCCGGTAAGCAGAATCTTCACGACACAGAGGAGAGCAACGGCAGGCCGCGATCGCGCTCGGAAAGCCTCGGCTCCGCGATCGGCCAGCGAATACCGACTTGCGGATCGTTCCAAAGCAATCCTCGCGCCAGCTCTGGAACAT
>DATJGF010000138.1:0-3093 GCA_035495315.1 Candidatus Limnocylindrales bacterium | reverse complement strand
TGGCCAAACGAATCGAGCGCGTGCTCACGACCGACCCTGGGATGGGCATCGTTCGCCACGCCGATGCCGGATATAAAGAGGCGCAAGAGTTTGCGGTGCGCAAGGGCATTAACATCCCGATGCGGTGAATTGCCTTTTGGTTCTGGTTGATCTGGCTACGCGTCCCTTCGGGCTGTGCGTTCGAAGTGGGATTACGACAATCCATCCCTCCCCAGCCTGTGGAAATCATTCAAAGTTGAACTGCAGTTGCGAGATTGTGAAAACTTTTGCGTTTCACAATGAATACTTCCAATAATAACTTTACATTCCCGTTTCAATCGCTTGAAAAGAAGCATGCGACGAATTTACAGTGGCCTGACAACTTTGGGCGGGGATATGCAGCTTGCCTTCCCTGCTCACTTTATTGATTTCACTAGCCCGCTTTCTCGACGAGCTTTTAACGTTCTTTCTCAGCCCGAGATATACAATTTTGCCGTTTGTACTTGAGGAAAAGACTGATTTTTAAGGAGCTAGCATGATGAAGAAGATCCAGCCTTTATTTGTTGCGTTTGCAGGGCTGGCGCTGACCGCAACAGCTGCGGCTCAGACTCCAGCAGGTTCGATACGCGGCGTTAAGTTCGTTGGAACTACGCACCTTCAACGCGGTGTCGCCGCACGAAAATCCGGAGGATCACTTTCCGGTGGGTTCTTCAGAAAGAGTATCGAGGTTGATGAAGATTTTGATATTCCAGGAGCGAACGGCAACAACAGTCCGGCGCGGGTGCGGGCCGCTCACGTTCCGACTCCAGCGGGCAACGCCATTGTCAATGGCAATTTTTCGGGCTTTCTCGGACTAAGCGAGTTTGAACAGGCATACTTGGCTTTTGCCGGTCCAAACGGCGTAAATGGCGAACTTGAGCCTCCGGACCAAGGCCTAGCCGTAGGCCATGGATTCCTAGTTGAAGCGACCAATGACGCGCTCACTGTCTATGATACCAGCGGCCACAACCTCCTGGGATCTGGAAATTCCCTGGCGCTCAATATCTTCTTTGAGCAGGGACCAGAAGCGACGTTTGACCCGCAAACCGGGGCCTCCGGCCCTCCCTTCGGTGCATTCATTTCAGACCCGCGCGTTCTCTACGACGCCAGCACCGGCCATTTTTTTGTTTCCGTTGTGGAAATTGATGTGGATCCCAATACCGGGGCATTGCTCGCCACAAGCCATTTCATGGTTGCGGTGTCGCTCGATGCGAATCCCTTTGACGGTTTTAACGTGTTCTCGCTCGATACCTCGAATGAGGGTGATGCCCGCTTCGGCGGATGCCCGCATGGATGCTTTGGCGATCAACCGCTGGTGGGATTTGACGGCAACGGCTATTACATAAGCGCCAATGCTTTTTCCCTGGATACATTCAGGTTCCGCGGAGCTCAGGTTTACGCCATGTCGAAGGCAGCGCTGGAGAGTGCCGCTCCATCGGGTACACCGATCGCTGTTACTGCCGTGCACTTCGGAAACTTGAATCAGGCCGAGGGCCCCGGGTTTTCGATTCAGCCGTCGTTTGTTCCGCCAGGCGGCAACTTCAATACCATGAATGGCGGCACCGAATACTTTGTCAGCTCACTCGATTTTACAGGTACGCTTGACAACCGCCTGACGGTGTGGGCACTTACCAATACGAGCTCACTGAATTCGACCCCCAATCTAAACTTCACTAACTCCGTAATCGACACCGAGACATATGGCCAGCCTCCTTCAACCCAACAAAAGCCGGGCCCGACACCATTGCTCGACTTGATCGCGCAGGTGCTGAAGATCAAGAACCACGAATCACTCATAGCGGACAACGACGACCGACTGCAGCAAGTAACCTATGCGAATGGGATGCTCTGGACCTCGGTTCCGACCGTTGTGCAGACGCAGCAAGGGCCGGTGCGAGCGGGAGGTGCCTGGTTCATCCTTTCCCCCTGGGCGACAGGTACTCAGACAGGGGCTAGCGTGGTGAATCAAGGCTATGTCGCGATCAACTCGCCCAAGCAGGACAGCGTGCTGTTTCCCGCCGTTGGCGTGAATGCAGCGGGAAAAGGAGTGGTTTCGTTTTCCATTGCCGGCGAGGATTTTTATCCCAGCGCGGGATATGCCACGCTCGACGCCTCCAATGGGATTGGGCCTATCGTGATTTCGTTCAACGGAGTTGCGCCGGACGATGGGTTTAGCCCGTATGTTGGCGTCTCTTCATCTCCAGGGCGGGTAGGCCGTTGGGGCGACTATGGGTCTGCATCGTCCGACGAGGGCGGAAATATCTGGATGGGCGCCGAGGTTATTCCTCCGGAGCAGGCGCCGTTCATCCCATTTGCCAACTGGGGAACATTTATTACCTCAACGACGCCATAAAGCAGCAGCTGTCAGCGCTGGTTGACATAGCCTTATGTTCTGAATTGCATCGGGGAGCGCAGTGGTAACTGCGCTCCTTATTTTTTGGTGTGGTTTTCGGCGAATTGACGGTTGGCCGTCTGTCAAGCAGTAACTGAATGTAAAGTTGAAACCAACGCCTTTAGTCGACGACTGCACCGCTACTTGGACCGAAAGAGATCAAATCCACGCGCACGAGCGCCGGAATGTATCATTGGAGCGGAAAACAGGATGCCAACGAGGCAGCTCTAAAAGTGAAGCGACCACCCTTTTCTGATGAGCCCACTCTTCTGGCGAACATCGGACAGCTGGTTACGCTGCGATCTGGTGCTCATGGCCCGCGGCGGGGTAAAGATCTGCGCGAACTTGGAATCATCCAGGATGGAGCGGTTGTTTGCCTCGGCGGGAAGATCGTCACGGTCGGCACCACCAGAGATGCGCTCCGCGATTCCTGGGTGAAGAAGAATCGCACGAACCTTGTCGAGATTGACTGCGCAGGAAAGGTGGTTCTGCCGGGATTTGTCGATTCACATACCCATCCAGCTTTTATTTCTCCGCGATTGGTTGACTTTGAAAAGCGAACTGCAGGCTCGAGCTACGAAGAGATCGCCGCCGCCGGCGGTGGAATTCGTTCGAGCGTTGATGCCGTACGTCGGGCAGGGAAGAGGCAGTTGGCGGATCACGTACTCGGGGCGTTAAAAGAG
>DATJGF010000137.1:0-6970 GCA_035495315.1 Candidatus Limnocylindrales bacterium | reverse complement strand
GAGCTAATCAAAAGAGAATTATCGTAGTCGTCCGCCGTGAACACCTTGCTGCCATCGGGCGACCAGCGAACACCGAGCTTGTCGAGAAAATCGCTCGAGACTTCAACGATGCGCGCTTCGATCAATACCTGAGCGGTAGGGGCATCCAGTTCCTCGATGAGCTTCATGACTTGCGGGAAGAAATGGACGTTGGCCGAAATCAGCAAGGAATTGCTGCGCAGATCGGCCACGGCGCGGACGCGGCCGACGAGGTCGCTGACTGGCCGCGTCGCATTCCGTCCGTCGGCCGAACGCGGAGCATCCGGCTGGCCGCCGAGCCAGGGATAATAACCTTCTTCTTTGCTCTCCTGTTCCAAAGCGAAGCTGGTCTGAGAAATGCCACCCTGCTGTTGTTGCTGTTGCGGCGTATTGGGCTGGGGCTGGTTTGGCGGGGTTTGCTGGCGCAACGGTGGCGAGCCATTTTTGGCGAACAAAATATTGATGCTGTTGGCGACGTTCGCTGACTTGGCGAATTTCAGTTGCACCCGTAAGGTGCTTTCACCGGCTTCCGACGGAACATCCAATTCCTTCAACACTTCCTCCAACACCGCCAGGCTTTCCCTCGAATTGGAAGTAATAATCAGCGTGTTGGAGTACGGCTCGCTGGTGATCCGCACTTTGCCGTAAAGCCGACCGACATCGCGGTCGGTCTGCGTCTCCGGGCTCTCATCGAAGAAATAGTAGTACGGCCGTTGCTGGGTTTTCTTCAGGAAGAGCTCGTTCAAGACATCCTCGATATCCACTGCGCTGACATATTTTAAGTGATAAATTCTAGGCGCGAGACCCTCATCGCCGACGGGCGCATCTAACTCCTCGATCATTGCCGCGATGGACTCCATCTGCGCCGGGGGCGACTGGATGATCAACGAATTGCGCCGCCGATCGGCGACGACGCTCATCTTGCGGGTTTCCTTCTCATTCGACCTGCCGGAAAAGAAGATGTAGTACGGATACCGCGAGGAGCTATCCTGGTCCCGATTCAACTCTTGAAGCTGCTTGGCAACGTCCTGCGCGTCGGCATTCTTCAAAGGAAACGTGCGCACGATTTTGTCCTGCGCGCCTTCTGTGTCCAGCGACGCCACCAGCTTTTCCATCGCGCGGAAATTGGCTTCGCTCGAGAGAACAATCAGCGCATTGGAGCGATCGCTGGCGGCCACCTCAACGATTTCCTTCGGTGACTTGCCCATTTTTTGGTAAAGCGGGCCGAGGTCTTTGACCAAATCGACGGCATTCATATTCTTGAGCGGCAGCACACGTACCGTCACGTCGGCTGATTTTTCGGTGTCGAGAATCAGCAGCAGCCGTTCAAATTCCGGCAGCCGCGCTTTGGGCGCAGAGACGACGAGGCGATTGGCGGTGCGGTCGGGCCAGATGCGGATCCCTTGAGCCGAAGCGCCCGATGCAGCGCTGGGGGGCGAACTACCTCCGCCGCCGCCACCACCGCCGTCGCCGGAAGGCATCGGGCCGCCGCCGGGAAACGGTCCGCCCATCGGTCCGCCGGAACTGCGGCTGCTGCCGCCGGAAGGTCGACTTGCGCCGGAAGGAGGGTTTTGCGCACTCATGATTAGGTTAATCAGACTGCCCAATTCTTCGGCATCACCGTATTTCAAGGGGTAGATCTGAAGCACCAGCCCGGATTGGGGAACGTCGAACTCGTTGATCAATTGAGCCAGCAGACGGAGGTTGTCGTTGTAATCCGTCACGATGAGCTGGTTGACACTCGTATCGGCTTCGATTGTCCCCTTGTCAGAAAGTACCGCGCGGATTTTTTCCTTCAGATCCGCCGCCTCAACATGAGCGAGCGGAAAGATCTTCACCAGCCGTTGCCGGCCTTCGGGAATGTCTTTGCGTGAGGCATCCACCAGCTCGGGACTTAATTTCGGTTCCTTTCCTTCAGGAACAATCAGAATGGAATTGCTCGATTCCACGGCGGTAAATCCCTCCAGCGCGAGGGCGCGGTAGACGAGGTTGATCGCGTCGCGCGAAGAAACTTTTTTGGAACTCGTGATGGTCAACTGACATTGCACCTGCGGGTGTTTGACGACGCTCTTGCCGGTGGTTTGGGCCAGCCATTGGACAATCATGTCGATGTTGGCGCCTTGAAAGCTCACCTGAATTTCATCGGAGGCGTTGGTTTTTGTCTGGCTGTCCAGGTTGGTTGAGGCGGGGTTTTTCTCGGCGTTTTGGACCGCGGGGGCATTAGTGGTGGTTGCGTCGGTCGTGGCTTTTTGTGCTGTAGCAGCCGCGGTGTCCTGACCCAACCCGGTCCTGGCAGAGCCGATGACCAGCAGAGAACAAACAACTGTAAGCAGTGCTTTCATGGTGGAGATGTGGATTCTTTAGGTACAAGTGATTCGCCGCCTAACCCTGAGAAGATCATCAATTCTTTTTTCTGGCCCTCCTGCTCGACCAGCACGCGGTTGGTGCCGATGCGCAGCAGTTTAAGGTCGCCGAGGTCCTCACCTTCTTTGACCAGGCCGGTCTGCCCGGTCGCGGTGCGAATGAAGGCAACGTTGCCGGCAATGCCCAGCAGGGCCATCGGCATGGGGCGCATAACCGGTCCGAGGATTTCACTATCCGTGATGCGATCGACGCGCGCTTGAATTTCCGGCGACAGTTCACGCGGTTTTGGAGGCATGCCCGGGATGGACGGCGGGTTTACGTTGCCGGCGACCTTTGGCGGAGCCGAATTACTGCTCGTGGACTTGGCTTGAGACCGGCTTTCGGCTAAGGCGTTTGTGGTGTTTTTTTCCTTGGACGTGTTGGTGCGGCTCTGTTCCGACGTCGCGGCGGCGATCACATTAGTGCCGGGGACCGAATTAGTGCGCGTGACGACGTTAGTGCTACTGGGCGTGTTTGTCTCCAGCGCCGCGGCCTTAGCAGTCAAATTCGTGGAATTGGTTTTCTGAACGACTGATTCCGATGCGGTGTTGGTGCCGCTCTTCCTCGCTGTGGAAGAATTCGTTTGTTCCGTGGGTTTGGCGCCGGCCACTGTGTTCGTAGACTGTTTAGGCCCTGATTTAATGCTAACCGTATTCGTTGCCTTTCCACCGGCGGCTGTGGCCTGTGCTGCCAGAGTGGGCACGGCGGGTATCTTGAGATGAGCAAGCGGATTAATATGGGCAATACCCCAGACGAACCGGACGAGCAGCGCAGCGGCTAAGACCACGCAAGCCAGGCGTAATATGCGCTCGACGCGTTCAAGCATTGGGAGCCTCATCTTTCTTCCACTGGTCGAAATCGAGCACCTGGATAGTCAGGCTCATTTTGATCTGTCCGGGGCGCGTCGGTTCCGCACTGAACTGAACGGTTTCGACGACCAACGGATAACCGACAGCCTCGAGGCGACCCAATAACGCCGTCACGGCCGGGACCGGGCCGGTGGTTTCCATTTGTATCGTCCCTAATTCCTTGCTCGCTGGTCGACCGGAGGACTCCCGCACGGCACCGACCTGTATGCCGGTGGACGCGGCTGTTTTTTGAATTGCCGCGCTGGCTTCAGCGACGGCGGTGGTGCGGGAGAGTCGGGCGGGATCGAGATTGAAAGTCTCCATCAGTTTCTTGAGGGCAATGGCTTTGTCCTCATAAAGCTGGATTTCGCCCTTAAGGGTTCGCGCCTCTGTGACGAGTTTCTGGTATTCGACTCGTTTGCGTTCGAAGAAATGGGTGAGCTGCATCCCGCCAAAGAGCAGAACGTATGCGCCAATAATGGCCGCCCCAATTCGGACGGTGCGTTTCTCGCGATCAGTTAAAGCGCGCATCGATTAGGGGTTGGTTGGAGGAGGTTGCGACGGCGGCACGGCTCCAGGCGGGACAGCGCCGGGCGGCAGCGCGCCAGGTGGCATCGCTCCGGGGGGCAGGGCTTCAGGGGGCAGGGCTCCGCCGGTTGGGTTGACTCTCGCGGGGCGTGGGCGTGCCGGGCCTGGGCCGCCCTGATCCGGTGGCATCGGGCCGGGCATCATCGGTCCGCCCATCATTGGCGGCATTGGCCCACCCATCTGTGGTTCTCGTTTGCGAGTTTTGGCCTTCTCGATTTCTTCGGCGGTGGGCCCGAACGCAAGCGCTTGCCGCGCATTGAGCGGCTTCCATTGAGCGCTCATCCGCACGGTGAGTTTTTGCCGATCCGGTGAAGGTGTCTGCTCTTCGACGGTCAGGTTGGCAAAAAAACCGGAGTCGATCAGTTTGGACCTGAAATCGGCGACCTGCTGCGAATTCTGCATGGAGGCTCGTAAGGAGAGATCGCCGCGGCGGTTCATCGAAAGGGAGTCAAAACGGGCGCCGGGAGGGGCCGCTTTCGCCAGCAGAAAGAGCGCGTCGAGGTAAGGTGGCGCATTTTGTTTAAGGTGCTGAAAGAAACCCCATTCGGCATCGATCATGGCGAGTTTACGGCGGTCGGCTTTGAGCGCGGTGAGCTTGCCGGCGAGGTAGGGTTTGAGGGCAACGGCTTCAAGGTATGGCAACGCCAGGATGGCAAGTGCGAGAGAACCCGCCAGGGCGACCCATTGCCATGGCGCGGTCCTGACTTCCCTGGTGCTGCCATTGGTCGGTTTACCCTGGATAATTAAAGGTCGTCTGCCGTTGCCAGGGTCGGCCGAAATCTGCAGGCCTTGAATTGCGGCGGACTTGCCGACAGCAACGGCGGGTTCCAAGGTTTCGCAAACGATCCCTGAAGTCAGGCGTCGCGTCAGACTCGGGCCTAATTCTTTGAGCCTCGCACTTTGGCCGGTGAGATAAACCTTTTCACCCAAGACGTATCCATTGGCGGCGCGAGCGAGCGCATCCAGTGCCTCTTCGATGGCGGCCTGGACCTTTTGCTCCGTCCCGACATCATTCAGCGGTCCCTGCGCGCGTTTGAGCTTGAGCTCTTCGGCCTCTGCCCGGCTGATACCCAGTTTTGTTTCGATCGCCCGCGTGATAGTCTCGCCGCCCCAGGGCAGGACGCGGATTGAGGTCGGCACGTTGTTGGCGAATAAAATAAGCTCGGAATAAAATCGGCCGACATCCAACAAGGCCTGCGGGCGGGTTGTTTTCGGGCAAAGGTCCTGGCGCGCCAAAGCCGCAACGGTAAAGACCGGAGTTACACTGCAGGCGGAAAGCAGTTCGGTGTATTCTTCGATGACCTCCTTTTTTACCGCGGCGATGAGGTATTCCTGCTGTGCCGGCGAACCGTTTCCGGGCGCTTTGCCGGGGTTTACGGGGAGGTAGCCCCAGGCTAATTCGTCCGGGGACAGCGGGAACTCGCTCTCGATTTGCAGCAGCAGCAGGCGGTGGAGGTCTTTTGAAGCGCTCGGCAGGGTGATGTGGCGCAAGGAGACGCCTCGCGCAGAAATCGCGCAGAACGCACGAGCAGAACCTTTCCAACGGTCTCGTTTAAAGAAGCTCTTGAGGCTGAGTATCAGGTTTTCCTTGCAGCCGCTGCTGAGTCTTCCGCCGGGCAAACGTTCCAGTGGCAGTTCGAGGCCCTGGTCGCCCTGCAAGACGCGCAGGGTGCTCTGCCCGATTTCGAAAT
Organism: Candidatus Limnocylindrales bacterium; assembly: GCA_035495315.1. Classification (GTDB taxonomy): domain Bacteria; phylum Verrucomicrobiota; class Verrucomicrobiia; order Limisphaerales; family UBA8199; genus DATJGF01. The sequence continues at coordinate 1,422 of DATJGF010000137.1, read as the reverse complement.
AGATGGGAACGGTTTTGGCCAAATTGAATGCGCTCACAGATCGTCCTCCCGGTAAGATACGGTGGTGAGACTGTGCAAGCCGACATGCACAATCTCCTGGACTCGCTGCCGAACGCCAGACGACTTAATTCGTCCCTCACTTAGAATTCGGAATGTCTCGGAACGCGCGGTGACGAGCGGCGCCACCTGTTTGAGCAAGTCCGTGGTAAAGCCCGGCACCCGCAACAGGCAAGCGGTATTCGGAAAATAGCCGCTGGACCGGCGGTAAGAGATGATGGCGTGTGCCAACTGCCGCGTGACACCCGGCAGGCACATCAGCACTTCGAGCCGCGCGGTGTTGATATTAATCGCGCCCGGAAATTCGCGCGCCGTTTGGACGGTCAGATCGTCGGCAACGTCCATTAACAAATCCTGGCTTATGACTTTCGGGCCGGAAGGATTCGAAGCGGGCTGATTCTGGGCGCCCGCCTGGCCGGGGTTCGTTGGGTTTTGATCCGGGGAGCCGGCGGGTTGGTTTGGTTGCGCACCGGGGCGGTTTTGGTTTTGCGCCGCGGTCACATCGAGCAGGTCGGCGACATTGTCAAATCGGTGCTGGTTGCGATAGGCGACGATCGCTCGCGCGATATCGGCGTTGAACCCGCGAACGGCGGTGAGGGCCCGCTCATCGGCCGTTTGGATGTTCACGCGATCTTCACCAGCGGCACTGACGTTGTTGACCCACGAATCAAGGGTAAACATGCTGGCCCAGCCGTTGTCGATAATACCCGTCGCCGGCTCAGTGTCGTCGCCGCCGTTTTTGCCCCCGTTTCTCCCCAGGAGGAGTTCGGGAGTGATCCCCCGCACCATCAGCAGCTCACGAATGGTCTGAACGGGGCCGTTGCGTGGAAGATAGGGCGGTTGTAATGATGCGTAATAATCGGATTCAGCGCCGCCGGGTGTGACCTGGTTATCTTCGTCACGCCAGTCGATGATCGCGGCGGCGATATCGGGGGTCATATTTTCAATTTTGCTGAACGCACCCAATGAGGCGTAGTTTACATTTAGGCGGGATTCCTCGTCATCGATTCCATAAACAATGCTGCCGCTGTCCTCCGACGAGCCCTGATGAAAGACCCGGAATTGTCCTCGGCTGAAACTCACGTCGCGGAAATCTTCAGGAGAATCATACAGCTGCCCGCTATGATTACGGTTGATGCGGCTGCGATCGCGCGCGTCGCGATAGAGCAAGGCCTTGGCCTTTTCTATCCCAGCAACCGCGATATAATGTGCTTGGATGCGATCGCCGTAGTTCTTTTGGACAATCAAATCCATGCGCGCGGAATGCAGCAGCCCAACGACGATTAACCCTAAGAGAGTCATGCACCAGAGCAGGGCGACAAGGACGGACGCTCGCTCTAGTTCTTCCGCAGGTCTTGGAGTGCG
>DATJGF010000136.1:0-25920 GCA_035495315.1 Candidatus Limnocylindrales bacterium | reverse complement strand
TTGCCGCTGAGTGGCAGATTGCGCGGAGAAGACTTTCAATACACCATCACAAACGGCTCGATAACCATAACGAATTACATCGGCCCCGGAGGCAACGTCGCCATCCCAGCGATTATTGACGGACTGCCAGTCACTGCAATCGGTGGATCGGCGTTTACAGGAAACACAAGCCTCTCGGCAATCACGATCCCGGACAGCGTGACCAACATCGAGGACGGTGGTTTTATAGCGGGGGCGTTCGCGCTGTGCGGTGCGTTAACGAATGTCAGCCTAGGCACCCACGTTGTTTACATCGGAGGCGGAAGTTTCGATGCCTGCACGGCACTGACACGAGTCAGCATACCTGACCGCGTCACAACGATCGGCCAGTTTGCGTTTGCTGGTTGTTCTAGTCTGACCGAGGTGAAGATAGGCAAGAGCGTGACCCAGCTTGGAGCTGGTATAGGCTATGCCTTCGAGTATTGCACAAGCCTGGCCAGCGTGGTGGTCCCCGGCAGCGTTACCAACCTGGGGGCCTACGCATTTTTTGGATGTGTCAACCTCGCCAATGTGGTTATCGAGAACGGCCCGACCTACATCGGCGCTCATGCCTTCACTGGCGCGGCCCTGACCAACGTCACGTTGCCCGCAAGTTTGGCGACAATTGGCAACTGGGCGTTCGAAAGCTGCTCGAACCTGGTGGGCGTTTATTTCAAAGGGAACGCCCCCGCGGTGGTAGGATTCTGGTCTGATCTGTTCCTTCCCTCCAACAACGTAACGGTTTATTACATGCCGGGGACCACGGGCTGGGGGCTGACCTACGCTGGCGTCCCCGCAATGCTCTGGAACCCGCAAGCACAGACAACCGATGGAAGCTTCGGGGTGCGGCAGGACCAATTCGGATTCAATATCGCAGGGACAGCAGACATTCCGGTCGTAATTGAAGCCAGCGCCGGCCTTGCAGGTGACTCCTGGATACCGCTGCAGACCTGCACGCTGACGAACGGGCTGCTATATTTCAGCGATCCCCAGTGGAAGAATTATCCGGAACGTTTCTACCGCATCCGGTCGCCTTGAGGCCGATACGGCGTAACAAGCCCATGCAGCCAACACCGCGATGAACTCCTTTTTACATTCCAGAAGCCAGCGGCGCGGGGCCGCTGCTGCGCAGCGTTGATATGGCTGACAAAATGTCAACAGGCGAAAGTAATTCTTCTTCGTTTTTTCTTCGAAGTAGCGTCCACCGAAAATCGATTGGAGGTGAAGCGGCGGCGAAGCCTCGATGCGTTTCACCCGAGCGTGAGCGGCGTCGATGCCTTGAAGATATTCTTCCAGGATAGTTTTCATGGCTGGATGAGGCAGGACTAATTCACGGAGATAACGCATGTGGGGCTGACTCCAATTGGCCTTGCCTTGATAGCGGTAGCCGTGGCGCAGCAGGAAGTCCTTGAGGCGAAGGCGACAACGGCGCAGATCGTCGACGGCAGCGGTCCGAGCGCGGCACAAATCGCGAATGGCCTCATCAGTGGGCTCGGGGATGTAGAGGCGGTGAGTTCGCCGGCGCGCAAGAGCCGGGCGATGGTGCGAGCATCGGGTTTGTCCGTTTTGAAGGGTGAACCCGGCTGCTTGGGAATGAGCGAGGGGGCAGCTACCAGGCAAGGGACTTTGAGCTGTTTGAGGGGTCTGGCGATGCCAAAGGCGCAGGGACCAGCTTCGTAGGCGACATCCAACTGCGCATCAGGATGAGCCTTGCGGATACAACTCAAAGCCTTCGCGAGCGCGTGGAGGTCGTTGGTGATGCTGCCGAAGAGGCGGATCTCGTCTTTGGAGCGGCCGTCAGCGACGGCGGTGGTGATGGAGTCCTTATGGACATCGAGACCGAGATGGAGTGTAATAGATGACATGGTGTGGTTGTTTGTTCGCATTCACATGATGAATCAGAACGCATACCCCGCCGCGTGCGAGGACGTTCTAGGCCCCGAGAGACGCTATGGCATCTGATGAACGAGAAATCCGCACGGTGCATTCAATTTGGATTGATGCCGTCAATGCCGGCGACCTGGCTCGTCTGCTCACATTGGTCGCGGAGGATGTCGTTTTTCTCACCCCCGGCCAAGCGCCGTTCGATCGGGAGGGATTTTCCTCCAACTTTAGGGCCGCCCACCAACAGATGCGGATCTGTTGTGCCAGCGAGTTAGAGGAGGTCGTTGTTGTCGGCGAGGTCGCCTACACGCGGAGCCGGGACGCGTTGTCCGTGACCCCGCGCGCTGGCGGGAAGGCGGCACAGTTCGCCGGGCATCGCATGACGGTATATCGCAAGCTGCGCGACGGTCGCTGGCTTCTGTCCCGCGATGTCCACACTTTGTCCGCCGTGGCCTAACTAGCCCTATGCAACCGACCCGCGATAACGCCTTGTTAGCATTTTGCCCACCAATGGCGCGGGCGGCTGATGGGCACTGTTGGGTCGCTCGACACCACCTGCACTATCAGGCATCATCGACCAAATGAAACGCCGCACGTTCCTAAAGGCCACACTCGCCGCTGTTCCGCTGTCCATCGCTGCAGCACCTTCACCTGCCGAGCGCTCAAAAGGCGCTGTACGTGTGGCGGCTGGCGGCGATCGATTCAGTGAACACATCAAACTGGGCGGCGCCCCTAACGATTGCAAGGTATCTACGCAAGACACAAATGGTGCGCTCTGTGTTTTCGAGTTTACCTCGCCGGGCAAAGGTGGCCCTCCGCGCCACGTCCACCATAATCAGGATGAGTGGTTTTATGTCATCGATGGTGAGTTTGATTTTCAGGTAGGCGACGATCAATTTCGTTTGCGGACAGGGGAGTCCGTTTTCGCACCGCGCAAGATTGACCATGTCTGGGCCTGCGTGAGCGACAAGCCGGGAAAGATGATGAATGTGTTCCAGCCGGCGGGCAAAATGGAGGCGTTCTTCCGCGAGATTGGCAAGCTCACGGTCCTGCCGCCGGAGGAGGAATTTCAGCGATTGTTCCGAGCCCATGGTATGGAAATCGTCGGTCCACCGCTCCCTGTTAAATGAGTGAGCGAACGGCCCAACCAACCGAATGCAGCGAAGCCCGCGAGCGTGGACTGCAGCCATGTTGGAAGTCGGTCTCGCTGATTCGGACCGTTCGGCAGAGATTCTATGAATAAGCGAATTCCCAGTGACATTGGCACTATCGTCGGCGGCTGCATCGCGATGGCCATGCTCATCGCCTTGCCAGCGTGGACTGCAAAGTTGTTCGAGCGATTGGGCACGATGGTTCCAGAGGGCAGCCGGTTTTTTGTGGGGTCTTCCATCTTCATCATCGTGCTTCTCGGCGGCGGAAGATTAGCGGGTTACACCACGGGACGATTCGTGGCCTTCATGAAAGGGAGAGCGTGATGGCCTCGCCGAACCAGATCACTGGAGGGAAATCGGGCGGGCCATGCCAGTCGGCGATTCGATCGCCCTTAGGCGACCGCTTCGCTCAGTTCTGGCGTTCGGCAGCATGAGTGCGCGCCTAAATCAGTTCACAGTCCTTGCACTAGCGGCGGCTGCCAGGTCGCGCACTATCATCCGGCGGCGGCTGGCGGAGGTATCATGAAAGGCCTCTTCATCCTGTTGGCGTGCGCGTTCCTGGGCGGCGGATGTAACAACTCTGAGGACACTCCAGTGACCCTCCCCCCATGGGAGGTAGGGAAAGACCTGCAACTGCCAGGGGCGGATCTACGGGCTGCTGTGGACCATAACACCGGTTTTGTGGTCGGCCTTTACTCCAACGTGCGCCAGCAGTCGGAAAACCTCGTTTTATCCCCGGCTTCAATTTCGCTCGCCCTGGCGATGACCTACGCCGGAGCCCGGGGTGAAACCGAGCGGCAGATGTCGAATGTCCTGCATTTTGAACTGAGCCAGGAGCGTCTTCATCCTGCTTTGGGCAAGCTGGTCAAATCGCTCCCGGGAGATAACCCGGAGTTAGCTGTCGCAAATCGCCTTTGGGGTGTGAAGGGTTACAGTTTTCGAGACCCATTTCTGGCTATCACGCGGAATAACTACGGAGCGGAGCTGGCCCGGACCACCTTCCCGGAACCGGGGCGAAAGGAAATCAACACCTGGGTCGCGGACCGAACCTCCGGGAAGATTCCCCAGTTGTTGAATGAGGGTGTGCTGGACAATCAAACGGTCCTGGTGCTGGTAAGTGCCATCTATTTCAAAGGCAAGTGGGTAGAGCCATTTGCCGGGACGCAGACTGCGCCGGACGATTTCTATGTGACACCTGCGAAAGTCACCAAAGTTCCGATGATGCACGCAGAGTACCTCGTCTTTCCCTATCGTGAAACCGAGGAGGTGCAGATCCTTGAGCTGCCCTACAGGGCCGCTTCAGAGAGTCGGGCGTGTTCCATGTTCATTCTTTTGCCGAAAGCGAAGGATGGCTTAGCGAAGCTGGAGGATTCCTTGACGGCCGAGAAGCTGCGGTCCTTGATAAGTCTCCCGGCGCGAAAGGGTGCGTTGCCCGTTTACCTGCCCAAGTTCAACTTTTCGTCGGCCTTCTCATTGCTGGGTATTCTCAAGAGTATGGGATTAACCAATGTCAGCGACTTCCGAGGGATGACAGAAGAGGGGTCCCCGTTTCTCTCGGCCGTCGAACACGCCGGTTTTATCAACGTGAACGAGGAAGGAACGGAAGCAGCGGCAGCGACGGCCGTGGTGGTGAAGAGCTCCAGACCGCTTCACTTGCCAGTCATCTTTCGGGCCGATCACCCTTTTGTGTTTGTCATACGCCACAACGCGAGTGGAAGCATCCTCTTCCTTGGACGCGTGATGAACCCCCAAGCCGGTTAGAGCCGAAATAAGGAATTTATTGGAGCCTGCCAACAAGCACCGGCAAATGCGGCTCAGCGGTGCGCTTGGGTGCGATTAAAAGTGGGCGGTGGCGACAAACCCTTTGAAAGGGTTCGATCTACCGAGGATCTGGTACACCTCCATAAATGGAGGTGTTAATGAGATGAAGCAACGGGGAGCAAAAGCGCATTCGCATCCACTTTTAATCGTGCCCGGTGCGCTTGGTCGTTGGGCGCAGTAGCGGGAGCTGCAATGATGCAGGAAAAGGACAAGGTGAAGCGGGACATGCCGACGGCTGCGAGGCTCATTGCCGCCGGGATCGGGTTATTGCTTGCTGTCTTTGGCGCGATTGCCTTTCTCGCGTTCCGCCCGCTAAGGTGGGAAACCGTGGGCGTTGGCGTCGTGGCCGCTGGTTTGGGCGTCGACCTTCTGGGCGGTGCTACTCGCGGGAAATGGCCGGCGTCAGCTCTAATTTGGCTCGACTTCCCATTATGACCGCGACATTGCCCAACGAATCGCCGGAGCCGACAGCCGCCTGCGCTCCTGTTTGCGGTGGCGGTTCGAGATTCACTGGTCGTTGGCTTCGGTGCTCAGTGTGCGGCTGCGGCTCGGCTCCACGTTCGCTGCCGGCCCGCACTACCCAAGTTGCGCTGTTGTTCCGCACCAGGTACAATTTTGGCTATGACGCTTAAAGACATCGAACAAGAAGCCTTGGGACTAAGCGAAAGCGAGAGGGCAGAACTGATCCTGTCTCTAATTGCGTGAAGTCTTGGAATGCTGGACGTCAGCAACACGGCCCCGGCGAGTTTTTTCGTTGGGCAGACAACAACACATGAACGACGTGATACAACAACGTCCCCTCACAGCAGCCGACACATCGTTGCTCGAAACATTCCTCGCTTTGCACTTTCCAACGGAACGGAGCTGTGCCGGCCTCCGCGTCCCGAGGAACGCGACGCTCTTTGTGCATGGCGGCTCGCGTACGATATCGAGCTTCTGGGGGCAACCGAATTCTCCGAGCACCCGGCGACGCTGCGAGGAGTTTCTCGACGCGCAGATTGCCGAAGGAAATGCGTGGGTCGGCGGTTGTGGAAGACATGCCTGTTTCGCTGTCGGCTTTCAACGCCGCACTCCCGGATATCGTTCAACTCGGGGGTATCTACACGCCGCCAGCGGCTTTGGAATGCCAAAATTTTTATACAAATTTGCCGATCCTGATGTCTATGGGTTGAAACGTAGCTCGTGAACGATCACGTACAATCCGGGTGGTGCGAAGCGCTTTACGAGGCGAAAGCGGCCGAATTGCTGTTGTACGGCCGGGCCTTGGGATTATCTCACGGTGAATCCCAAGATGTTCTGCATGAGACTTTTGTGGCGCTGATTCACCGTGCGGAAAGACCTGACAAACCGGAACATTACTGCATCCGCACGTTCAGAAACAAGGCTTTGAATTACCGCCGCAGTCTCTGGCGACGCATTACAAGGGAATGGGAATCAAAGCGCTGGTTTGAACGCGAGCCCGGCGAATCCGCCGTTGAGCGCGAGGCCATGGCAGCTTTATCACGCCTGCCACGCGAGCAGCGTGAGGTCATCGTTTTGAAAATCTGGCACGAGTATACCTTTGAGGAAATTGGAGAGGTCTTGCAGATCTCGCCCAACACTGCCGCGGGCCGCTACCGTTACGGACTGCAAAAGCTCAGACATTCTTTAAATGGAGGAACATATGAACGAGATGATGAACCAACTGGAGACAGAGTTGCGCTCTTGGGTGCCACGCCGCCCTTCGGCGAGGCTTAAACGACGATTGTTCGAGACTCAAGTCGCCAGCGCGCCTGCTCACCCGCGCTTGCACTGGCTTGCGCCCGCAACCGGCGCCTTGGTCGTGCTATGTGTCCTCATGAGTCAACGAAATAACCCCTCTGGTTCATTGGTTTCGCCATCCAAGACAATGGTAGCCGCCGCCTTGAGCAACCAGCTTGCCGCTGGCTGGATACCCGGCAGTTTCGCCCGTGAGCAAAATGGGTTGCCTGTGGAGACTTTCGAATGGACAAATGGGAACGGTTGGTCTTCTAGTATCGGTCCTCTCCGGGGTCCGAGAGGCACCGATTAATGAACAGCGAGAAACCGAAAAACCAGAACTCCAAACCGACTCTTCCCGACGCAGCATCTCCAGTCAAGAGGCCATTGCCTCCTCCGGCCCCTGGCCCGGCTCCGCTGTTCCGCTCCATTGACTGGATAACATTCCTGGTCACTTTCAGCGCAGTTTGGATCGGATATTACCTAACGCTCGCCCCAGAATTAACTCTGGAAGACTCGGGCGAACTAGCTACCGGCTCTTTCTACGCAGGCATTCCCCATCCCCCAGGTTATCCGGTCTGGACCATCTATACCTGGCTTTGGACGGTACTACTTCCGATAAAAAACATCGCTTGGCGTGTCGCATTGGGCGAGGCCACCGGAGGCGCTCTTGCAGCGGGGCTGTTAGGATTCCTGGTTTCCCGCGGCAGCAGTCTCTTAATGGAGGGAGTCGAGGAGTTACGCGCAATGGCGGGCCGCTGGGAAAGTGCCATCTGCATAATCTCAGGTTTCGTCGCTGGAACATTGCTCGGCTTCAACGGATTCATGTGGAGCCAGTCCGTTATCGTCGAAGTCTATTCCTTCAGTGTCGCCTCCCTGATGCTGGTGCTGCTCTGCCTCCTGCGTTGGATCTATGCCCCTTCCCAACGCCGCTATCTCTATCTGGCCCTCTTCTTTCACGGCATTTCTTTCACCAATCATCAAACACTTATCGTCGCCGCGATGGGCATCGAGGTCGCAATCGCCGCCGCAAATTTTCGCATGGGGCGCTGTCTCTTTCTGGGCAATAGTATCATCTACATCGCGGGCCTCATCCTCAAGCAGCAGCATATCCTGACCGCTTTGGAACAGAACCAGGCTGTCTTCGTGATCTTCAACGTCGTCGGTGTCGCCTCAATCGGAGCCTATATCTGGTTCAGCATTCTGACCAAAGAAACCTTCGCCGAATTCGCACTCGATGCCTCTATGGCGGCCTGTTTCATCTTCCTGGCTCTAGTGCCCATTCAAGGCGCCTTATTCATCGTGCTCGCCCTCGCCGCTTTGGGCGCCTGGATCAAGTTCGCGCGAGACACCTGGAGACTTGGCCGTGAATGGCTCGTGGTTATGATATGTGGCCTCTGCTGGATCCTTGGGGCGGCATTCTATTTCTACATGCCTTTGGCTGGCATGACCAATCCCCCAATGCAATGGGGCTACCCGCGCACAGTCGAAGGCTTCATCCATGCCTTCACTCGTGGCCAGTATGAAAAGGCCAATCCCACCGACCTTATCCACGATCCGATGCGTTTTATCACTCAGTTGACAATGCTCGGCAGCGGCATCATCGAGGAATTCAATTGGGTCTATGCTTTCACAGCCCTGATCCCCTTTGCCTTCTTTTTTAAAATGCATCGACGCGAACGCGCCTGGCTCATCGGCATCGTCGCGTTTTACTTTTTCCTCGGTGTTCTGCTCCTCATCCTGCTCAATCCGCCGCCCGATCGGGCCGCACAATCTCTCGTGCGCGTCTTTTTCACCGCTTCACACGTCTTGATCGCCTTGATGGTCGGCTATGGTCTGACCTTGGTCGCTGCCTACATGGCGACCCATTACCAGCGTTTCAGGGTTTGGGGGCTCACCGGCGGCGCCGTCGCCGTCGCCTTGGCCATCTATTCGTTCACGGACCTCACGGAAAAGACGTTTTTCGGCGAGGGAGCCAACGTCAGCCTCTCGACGCTGTTAAAGTTCGTCGGCGAAACTTTCACTAACAAAGACCAGTACGGCCTGCCCGTCTACGCCGGGTTAATCCTGATTGGAATGGCGGTCATCTTCGTCGGCGCGCTGCTGGTTTATCGCAATCGTGCGCCGCTGGGCATTACCCTCGCCGTTTTTGCACTCATGCCCTTGCACTCCGTCATGACGCATTGGTCAGACAACGAGCAGCGCAATCATTGGTTCGGCTATTACTTTGGTCATGACATGTTCACTCCCCCATATAAGGGATCAGATGGCAAACCACTTTACCCGGAGATGGCGAGGGACGCGGTGCTCTATGGCGGCACCGATCCCGGGCGGTTTTGTCCCACGTACATGATTTTCTGCGACAGCTTTATACCGCAAAAGTGCCAGCCAGCGTTTGATCCCATGTTCGACCGGCGTGACGTCGTTCTCATTACCCAAAATGCGCTCGCTGACGGCACCTACCTCGACTACATTCGCGCGCAATACAACCGCAGCACGCAAATCGATCCGCCTTTCTTCCAGGAACTGTTCCGTTCGAATAAAGAACGACAGGAAAACTACGCTACTAATCTCCTCGCTCGGACTGTTCAGCCACTGGACCGCCTGTTCATTGGCCTTGGAGATCAAATCGAAAAACATCGCCGCACCTTCACCTCCTGGTTCAATCCAGCCGATTTTAAAGATTTGCCCGCCTTTGCCGCCCGCCTCCGACCAGGACCTCAACAAGATTCGGTCTCGAAATTCCTTTACGACAATTTCTCCCCGCAAACACAACAACTCCTGGCCAGTGGCGGAAGCCAAACCCAGTTGTCCAGCAGCCTCGCTCGCGATCTAAATGTAATTATTGACCGCGAACTCAAGGTTAAAAAATCAGTCACGAGAAAACAGGCGGAAAAGGCCGCCCTGGAACAGGACCTCGCCAGCGGGGGTACTTCGGATCGCACACGGCAGCAACTCGATAGCCTCAACAAGGAAATCGAGGCCTTATTGAAAACCCCTCCGCTCTATGACCCCGCTCGCTTTAAATCCGTTGCTATCTCAGAATATTTGCAGGAATTCATTAAGCAGAGCCCGCAAAGCCATACACGCGTTCGTCTCAACCGCCTGCTGCTCGAAGCCGCTTATCCCCAGGAGTTGGCCAAAAGTCTCGGAGGAGTTTACCCCGATCGCGAAATATATATCGCCACACCGGAGGATTCCGCGCATTGCTTCAACGAATACATGGCTGACGCCCAGCGGCGACTTCAACTGAACCAACTCAAGCCGGGTGAGGATGTAAAATATGATCGCGATAGCGGCCGAGTCTCCATATCGGGCCAGGTCGCCGTTATGGCCATCAACGGCCTCCTGACTAAGGTCATGTTTGATCACAACCCGAAAAGCGAGTTCTACGTCGAGGAAAGTTTTCCCCTGGATTGGATGTACCCTCACCTGACCCCATTTGGCATTATCATGAAGATAAACCGCCAACCGCTGCCCTCCTTTAGTGAAGATATGGTCAGGCGCGACCACGAATTCTGGACCCAATACTCGGAACGACTAATTGGGAATTGGATCACTTATGATACCCCGGTCAAAGATATCGCCGCCTGGGTCGAGAAGGTCTATTTGCGACGCGACTTCAGAGGATTTACCGGAGACCGCAGGTTCATCCGTGATGACCAGGCGCAAAAATCGTTTTCCAAACTGCGCAGCTCGATTGGCGGGGTCTATAACTGGCGTATTGCCAACTCCAAGCCGGGCAGCCCCGAACAGCAACGGATGATCAAAGAAGCTGATTTCGCCTTTCGACAGGCCTTCGCCTTTTGCCCTTACAGCCCTGAAGCCGTATTCCGGTACGCCAACCTGCTCGTCACCCAACAGCGATTCGATGACGCCTTTACCATCGCCGCAACCTGCCAAAAGCTCGACCCCTACAACGGTGGCTTTGTAGACCTGGTTAACCGCCTTCAGGACGCAAAAAAACAGCGTGCTGCATTCAATCCAACACAAATGGAACAGGCTCTCAAAGCTAATCCCGATGATTTCCAAGCGGCCTTCAACCTGGCCAGCAGCTATCTGCAATTGGCCCAAACCGATCGAGCCATCGAAACTTTGGACCACGTATTGAACAGTCCGCATGCCGATGTCAACGCGTTCCGGGCGCTCGTGCAGGCCTATTCGAGCATTCAGGCATCCTCCAAATTGCAAACCACCGCTGATAAACTGCAGGCGCAATTCCGCACCAACCCCGCCAACCTCTCCGCCGGCCTTGGTTATGCCGAGGCTTGCCGTGACTTGCGCAAACCCGAACTCGCTTCCCAGGTGCTCGATCAGATCCTCAATTCTTCGAATGTCGACGCCGCCGCCACGCTGCAGGTCGCACAACAATATGCCTCGATGCTTAATTACCAAAAGCTCGAGTCCACCCTCGAAAAGCTCGTTAAGCTAGTCCCTGATTCAGCGGAAGCCTGGTACGACCTGGCCTCCCTCAAAGCCAGCCTGGATAAACCTACCGAAGCAATCCAGGACCTGCGCCGAGCCGTCACCCTCAGCAATCAACGCCGTCAACAGGACCCCAAAGCTCGCGACCTGGGCACCGAAGCCAGGACCGACCAGCGGTTCGCCGGATTGCGCCAAATGGCCGAGTTTAAGCAGTTGGTGGGAGCCAAATAGCTCGAGTACACGATTAATTCTCCGCAGGAATCGGTAATTGACCCGAGTTCCTGCCTGGGAAACAGCCCATAACCCGAACCAGAAGTTGCCCTCGGTCAAACAATCGTCTATTCTAACGGGTCTGGTACTGAATGCACACAAGTTGGTATTCCAGAATTAATTGTGATCATGAAAGAGAGCGATTTGGAAACGGAAAAGGAACAGGAAACTGCCGAGCCAGTGGTTCCAGTCGAAGTTGCCACTATTACCCCGGAACAATTGGACGAGCTTAAGCAGCGTGCCGCCAAGGCTGACGAAAACTGGGACCGTTTGTTGCGCACCACCGCCGATTTCGACAATTATAAAAAGCGGGCTGCCCGTGAAAAACAGGACGCGATAAAATTTGCTAACGAGAATCTCATCAGCAAATTGATCACGGTCCTGGACGCGTTGGACATGGCACTGGCCGCAACACAAAATGCACAGGGTGATTCGCAGCAGTCCTTAGTGGCCGGAATTAACATGGTTTATCAACAGCTGAAATCTACCTTAGCCGAAGCAGGGTTGGAGGAGATCAATGCCGCCAGCAAGCCATTTGATCCCAATTTGCATGAAGCCGTTTCCCAAAAAGAAACCACCGACGTGCCTGAGGATCATGTCGCCGAGCAGCTGCGCAAAGGATATAAGCTGCGCGATCGGCTCCTCCGTCCGGCATCCGTAGTGGTCGCTAAACCGCCCAAGGCGGGTTCCTAACCCTTTCATGACCAAGCGCGACTACTACGAGGTCCTCGGCCTGGCCAAAGGGGCTTCCGAAGAGGAAATCAAAAAAGCTTACCGCAAGTCCGCCGTCAAATACCACCCGGACAAAAATCCGGGAGATAAATCCGCGGAAGAAAAGTTCAAGGAATTAGGCGAGGCCTATGAGGTCTTGAGCGATCCGCAAAAACGAGCACTCTACGATCAATATGGGCATGCCGCGTTCGACCGCCGCAGCAGCGGCTTTGGACGCAGCGGCGGTTTCCACGATCCCTTCGACGTTTTCCGCGAGGTTTTCGGAGGCGGCGGCATCTTCGACGACCTGTTTGGAGGCGGTCACCAGCAGGAGCCCGGGCAGCCCCATCGCGGCGATGATTTGCGGTATGACATGGAAATTACTTTCGAAGAAGCCGCGCACGGGTGCGAAAGGGAGATTTCCATCACCAAACCGGAACGCTGCGACGTCTGCGACGGCACCGGTGCTGAGGCCGGTTCTCAAGCCCGCACCTGTCCTACGTGTGGTGGCCGCGGCCAGGTCATCAGCTCACGCGGCATCTTCAGCATTGCCCAGACTTGCCCCCATTGTCAGGGCGCCGGGCGAATCCTGGATAAACCCTGCAAAAGCTGCCGCGGTAACGGTCGCCGCGAAAAAACCTCCAAAATCAAATTGCGGATCCCCGCCGGGGTCGATACAGGCGCGCGCTTGCGTTCCTCGGGTAATGGAGAGGCCGGCTGGCGGGGTGGACCGAGCGGCGACCTCTATGTGGTCATCCACGTCAGGCCGCATGAAATCTTCCAACGTGACGGTGATGACCTGTTATGCGACGTGCCAGTCAGTTTCGTCCAGGCTGCCCTGGGAGCCGATATCGACGTACCCACCTTGAATGGCAAGGCTTCCCTCAAAGTCCCTGCAGGCACACAATCCGGCACGGTCTTCCGTCTCAAAGGCAAAGGCGTAAAAAATATCCAGGGCTACGGACACGGTGACCTCCATGTGCGCATCAATGTCGAGGTGCCCACCCACTTGACCGCCCCCCAACGAACCAAGCTCGAAGAATTTGCTCAGCTCTGTAACGGCAAAGAAAGCCCCATTAGCCAAAGCTTCCTCGATAAAGCTAAGAAGCTGTTCCAGTAAATCGACTGGTACATGGAATTCGGGTTAAGAGTTCTACTGCCTTTGACCGCTTTAGTCACCATTCCATCCAATGTACCGTTTCTACCTACCCGCCGAGCGGTGCCGAGGTGACCTCCTGACCCTCGAAGGCCGCGAGGCCCACCATGCGTTGGATGTTCTGCGCATTCGCACTGGCGAACGCGTGATTGTCCTGAATGGATCCGGCGGGGAATTCTTTTGTGAAGTCATCGCCGCCAACCGTCAACAACTGCAGTTGGCGGTTCAAGAAAAACGCGATATTCCCCCTCCTCCTTGTCGAATTACTTTGGCCCAGGCCTTGCCCAAGGGTAAGCTCTTCGAATCCATCGTCCAGAAAGCGACAGAACTCGGCGTCAGCCAAATCGTACCTCTCTTGTCCGAGCGCGTCATCGTGCAGCTGGACGCAAAAGACGGCGCGAATAAACGCCAAAAATGGCAAGCGATCGCCATTGAAGCGGTTAAGCAATGCGGCTCGCCATGGCTGCCCCACGTCAGCTCGCCCTTGACTCCTCAGCAACTCGTCCAAAAAGCAAACACGTTCGAATGCGCTATCGTCGGCTCACTTCAGCCTGGCGCCCGCCATCCCCGCGAATGTTTCAACGAGTTTTTCCGCAAATTCGCCAGAGTCCCAAGCTCCGCCTGTATCTGGATCGGACCGGAGGGAGATTTCACTCTTGAGGAAGTTGACCTGATCCAGAAATCCGGAGCTTGCCCGGTTACTTTGGGTCCTTTGGTCCTCCGTACCGAAACCGCCGCCCTCTATTGCCTCTCCATTTTGAATTATGAGTTCCGTTTCCCGTCCAACGCCTAATCGCTGGGGTTCCGGAGGATTCCTGCGACAATTTCACGCGCTGCCAGGCGCATGTAATCCTTAAGCGTGTTTGGTTGACAATCGGAGATCCGGGTTCCACGGTTTTTTTCAAGGGAGATGCGAATGGCAAAAGGAATGGCCATCGGTGGAGTTGAAGTGCATTGGCGGACGCGGCTTTTGCGGAGGGGTGGCAGTGAGTGCTTGCCGTCTTTCCCTCAGGCTAAGGCCTGCAAACTCCAGTCCCGAGCCTGAACCAGAACACGAAAAGCCCGGCCTAAATGTTCCGGGTGAGTCAAGGTCTGAAACTGTTGGACACGATCGGAGCTCAAATCAACCATCGTCTTTTCAAGCAAGGAGATGAGGAATTGTGACTGATACTGCAGCGCATCGGTTCGTAAGCCAGCCGATTCTCCAGCCCTTTGAATCGCACTAAAGTTGACATGAGCAGTGAGGTCCTGCTGTCCCGGATCGGCTAAAACATCGTCGCTCAAATGGTGCCCGCGGTAGGCACGCACGGTGCCATTTCTCCTCTCAGGCCTCAAAAGCTCTTCGTCGGTAAAACCGTAATCAATCGCGAGTATCTTCCCTGCCGCCAGACATTCCGCTGCCTCGGCCCACCATCGCACTGCAGCCGGGCAGCTTTCGATCGTAAACCCATCCGGCAATACATCACGCAAACCGGTCATTTCGGCTTTAAGCGCAAGCAGGTCGCCAGCAGTTTCAGCCAACGGCATCCTCGTCCAAACAAAGCACTCCCGTTCGAAAGCCACACCCCATTCAAACCAAACTCGCCGGGAGGCATCCCAGCCAAAACGCCGGATCGGCATCGCGTCAAGCAATTCGTTGCAAAAAATTATTCCACGGATCGCTTTCCCGACGCGTCCGCCTTTTTCGCCGGTTCGCATTTCCTTAAACTGGCTCGCCCAGTGCACCTGCCCGGAAAATCCAGCCAACGTTTTGCTCTGCCATTCCTGCCGTCGCAACGACGGCTCGATTATCCAGTACTCCAGACGCTCGAATAGGGTCGGCCGGTTCTCCCGCATCCAGGACAATATGTCCACTGCCAACGTGCCCCGGTGCGCTCCCGCCTCCACAATTTGCAGCTGCTCTTGGCCGGCCTCGCCCACTTCCTCTGTCCCAATTTCTTCCCGTAGCGCTTGGACTTTGGACTTTGGACTTTGGACTTTGGACTTTTGGCTCCCTTTCAGCCACTCCGCAAATTGCCTCGCCAACAATTCTCCGAAGAGAGTCCCGACGCTCACATTCGTAAAAAAATCGCCGCCGCGCCCGATCGTGTCTCCTTCCTTTTCATAATATCCATAAACAGGACAATAAAGGGCCAAATCCATGAATCGGGTAAAGGGGATTGCCCCGTGCATTCGTATTTCGGCGGCTATTTTTTCGCTCAGTTGACTCACGCTCAAACGGGTGGTGCGGATTTAGCTACACGGCCCCCAGATGGTATTACGTTTATGGCGAAGATCGACGCATTCTTCAATTTGATGTTCGAGCAAAAAGCTTCGGACCTGCACCTCTCCTCCGGGAATAACCCGATGCTGCGCATCAACGGCGAACTCCAGCGGGTCGATCACCCGCCGCTCGAAAATGATGAGCTCAAAAAGATGCTCTATGAAATCGCGCCGGAATACAAAATCAAGGTCTTTGAAGAAACCGGCGACGTTGATTTCGGCTACGAGATACCCAACATCTCACGGTTTCGCGCGAACTTCTTCAACCAGAAGTATGGCATCGCGGCCGTTTTCCGCCAAATTCCGAGCAAAGTGCTCTCCTTCGAGGATTTCGAGAAGTTCGATGCACCTTTGCCGGCCGTATTAAAGAAGTTCTCGATGCTGCACCGCGGTTTGGTTGTCGTGACGGGTCCCACCGGCTCGGGTAAGTCCACTACCCTCGCGGCCATGGTCGACTATGCTAATAAAAATCGCCGCGACCATATCATCACCGTCGAAGACCCGATCGAGTTCGTGCACGAAAGCAAGAATTGCCTCGTCAATCATCGCGAAATCGGCGTCCATACCAAATCGTTTGCCTCGGCTCTGCGTGGCGCGTTGCGCGAAGACCCCGACATCATCCTGGTCGGTGAATTGCGTGACCTGGAGACCATTGAACTCGCGCTGGTCGCCGCCAGCACCGGTCACCTGGTCCTGGGCACCTTGCACACTCCCAGCGCCGCCAAAACCGTTGATCGTATCATCGACGTCTTCCCCGCGGAGCAGCAGAATAAGATTCGCGCTACCCTCTCCGAAGCGTTGAAGGGGGTTATCGCTCAAAACCTTTTCAAACGTATCGATAAAAAAGGTCGGGTGGCCGCGCTCGAAATCCTGGTGTTCACCACTGCTATCGCCAACCTGGTCCGTGAAGGTAAAACCCATCAAATCCCAGGCATGATCCAGGTCGGCAAGAAACTCGGCAACCAACCTTTGGATGACGCTATCCTCGAACATTTGCGCATGAAGCGCATCGCCCCCGAAGAAGCCTACGACAAGTCCATCGACAAAAAGAAATTCCGCAGCTTCCTGCCTCACCCGCCGGAAGAAGACGACAACTGATTTATGCGCCGCCCCGAACTCGACTATATCCTGACCACCATGCTGGACTCCCAGCCGGAGGTTTCCGACTTGCTGTTCACCGTTGATAAGCCCCTCCAGGTCGAGGCCGTCGGGAACCTGAAATCCGTCAATATCGACACCACGATTGACAGTCTGACGCCGTTTCAAACAGAAATGGTCGCCCTCAATCTCATGGGCGATAATCAGTGGCATATCACTGACCTGCTCCGTCGCGGTTCATGCGACACCGCCTATACCCTCACCGACAAAGCCCGATTCCGTATTAACATCTTTTCCCAGCGCGGCAATTACTCGATCGTCCTTCGGAAACTCAACACCATCATCCCGACGCTCGAGTGGTTGAAATTCCCCGACATCATCAGGCAAATCCCGCGCGAGAAAACCGGCCTGGTGCTCGTTACCGGAGCGACGGGGTCAGGCAAGTCAACCACCCTCGCCGCTGTCCTCAACGAAATCAACCATACCAAACCCGTCCACATCATAACCCTCGAGGACCCGGTTGAGTTCGTTCACCCGCACGATGTTGCCACCTTCAACCAACGCGAACTCGGGACTGACTTCGATACCTTTTCTAACGGCTTGCGCGCCGCTCTGCGCCAGGCGCCCAAGGTGATTCTCGTCGGCGAAATGCGCGATCGCGAGACCGTCAAAATCGCTTTGAGCGCCGCCGAAACCGGTCATCTCGTACTCAGCACTCTCCACACGATCGACGCCGGCCAAACCATCAACCGTATCCTCGGTATGTTCGAAACCGAGGAACAAGAGCAGATTCGCGCGCGCCTGGCCGATACGCTCCGCTGGGTCGTCAGTCAGCGCCTCGTGCCGCGACTCGAAGGTGGCCGCTATGCCTTGCTGGAAATCATGGGCTCAAACCTCCGCACCCAGGAAACCATCCGCCTCGGAGAAAGCGAAGGTAAAAGCTTTTATGAGATCGTCGAAGCCAGTCAGCCGTTCGGTTGGCGCACGTTTGATTACTCGGCCTTGGAAGCTTACGAGCAAGGCAAAGTCAGCGAAGAAACCGCCCTGCTGTACTGCACCAAACGCGGACCCGTCATGCGCGGGATTGATAATATCAAGAAATCACGTGGCGAATCCACTCACAACATGAACTCATTGCGGATGCGCAGCGGCCAGGACTCCCGCGCCGCCACCGCGCCCCCCATCCCCACAACCCTGAAACTCAAATAAGTCATGTCGAATAAATTTGATTTCATCAGCGCGACGGACAAGCCCGCGCTCCTTGCCTTTTCCACCCCGGAATGGCTCGATGCCGCCAAAGCTGCGCTCACCGAGTTGGGCTACAAAGTCCATACGGCCGCCACCCATAGCGATTTTTTGATCCGTTTCAGCCAAATTCGTTATCAAGTTGTCATTATCGAGGAACTGTTCGCCGCTAACGAAATCAGTGAAAACCTTACACTGCAAGCCTTGCAGCATATGCCGATGAGCCAACGCCGTCATGCGACCACGATCCTCTTCGGCAACTCCTACCAGACTTTCACCCCCATGCAGGCCTTCCAGCAAAGCGTCCATGCGGTGATTAATAGCTCCGAGTTGTTCCTCCTCAAGCAACTCATCGAAAAAGCTGTCGCCGATAATACTCTCTTCCTCCACAGCTTCCGCGAGTCCCAAACACGCGCTTACACCGCCGCCAACGAAGAGAACTGAGACCCTTTGCAGATCGTTCTCAACGATCGACCCGAAGGCAACGCGCTTCTGTAACCGCGCTATATCTCGCGCTCATAAAATCCCTTTTGCCCACCTTAGGCTGCCCCTATGTTGAGCCGGTATGGGCCTGAACGTAGGCGATAAAGTCCAGTTAACCATCACCGACATTGCTTTTGGCGGCGAGGGCGTCGCCCGCATTGAAGATTTTGTCGTATTTGTCCCCTTCGTTATTGTGGGTGAACAAGTCGAGGCGGAAGTGACCGAACTTAAGAAACGCTTCGCACGCGCAAAATTGGTACGCCTTCTTAGACCCTTCCCCGAACGTGTGCAGCCCCCCTGCCCTTATTTTGGCGATTGCGGCGGATGCCAATATCAGCACCTGACTTACTCATCCCAACTGGAGCTTAAGCACAAGCAAATCTCTGACATTTTCCAACGCCTTGGCGACCTCAATCCCGGGTTGGTCAAGAACGTTATCCCGTGTCCCCAACCCTATGGCTACCGTAATCGCATCATGATTCGCACCCAGTGGGATAAATTCAAACAGGGACTCAATATTGGTTTCATCCGCGCCGACAACCGGCTGGTCGTCGATATTCAAGAATGCAAAATCGCCGAGCCAGCCCTCAATGCCCAAATTAAACAAGTGCGCGCACATCCGCCTCCCAAAGGCGGCCTCAAGGTGGTGCTGCGCATTTCGCCCGAAGGTTGGGAGGTCCCGCCGGATTCGTTTTTCCAAAACAATTTTTTCCTTCTGCCGGGAATGGTCGAAGTCGTTCGCGCGCACTTCAAGCAGAGCGGGTCTTGCTTTTTGCTCGATATTTATTGCGGGGTTGGCTTCTTCAGTCTTGAACTGGCCGACCTCGCCGAATCCTTCATCGGCGTTGAGTATGACCGCCTCGCGATTAAAGCTGCCCGCCAAAACGCCGCCACGCGCAACATCACCAATGGCGAATTCGTCGCCGGAACGGCCGAAGAATTGTTGCCTCAATTGCTCCACCGCCATGACCCCGCATGCACAACCGTGTTGCTGGATCCTCCACGCAAAGGGTGCCGCCCGGAGCTGCTGGACTTGTTACTTCAGACAAAGCCGGCTCAAATTATCTATGTCTCGTGTCAACCAGCGACCATGGCAAGGGACCTTAAGATCCTCTCTGCTGACCAAACTTTTCTGGTACGCGAAGTCGTTCCGCTGGATATGTTTCCTCAAACCGCTCACATTGAATGTGTCGCCGACGTACGTTTGACCAGCACCTGAACTCGCAACCATCCCCAAGGCCCTCCCTTCAGCCACCAGGAAAACGTCCCCGAAGAAATTCGATACCGGAGCCTAATTCAGCTTTTCACAGGCATCCGGGCAGGGTAGATAATTACGGTGAAGACAGTATTAGTTTCGACCCTCCTTTTGGTGGCCGGCTGCGCCAACCATCCCTCGGCATCTGATTCCATAGATTCAACCTCCGATTCCGCCTTCGCTCAGTTGGCAGATGATTACATCAAGGGTTATCTGGCCTGGCGTCCCCAGACTGGAACAACTCTGGGCCTTCACCTATACGACGGCAAGGTCACCGACTTCAGCCAGTCCTCGCTGGATCGAGAGTTCGCCCGCCTCACTTTTTTTGACCGCCAACTCGCAAAACTAAACACCAATGGTCTGAGTCCTCGATCCTTCTATGACTATCGGATCCTTCGCAGCGCGATCCAACGCGAGATCTTTACCTTCGAGGGGCTGAAAAGTTACTGGCTAAACCCGATGACTTACGCGGGTGCTCTCGATGTCAACATTTACATCAAACGCGACTTTGCCCCGCTTGAAAACCGGGTCGAGTCAATTATCGCCATCCTCAATCAAGCGCCAAACATTATGATCGCGGCGCGTAAAAATTTGGCCGAAGTCCTGCCCCGTCCATTCGTCGAAACAGCCATCGAGAACGCAAACGGCGCCGCAGATTTCTTGAATAAGGACCTGGTTGAGGCGCTCAAGCCCTTGAAAAAGGAGGAACTCATCGCCGCATTCAATGCCGCCAATAAACGGGCCATCAATGAACTGCATGCATTTGTCCAGTTCCTTAAGGTGCAGAAACTGCCCAAAGCGGATGACGCTTACGCTCTTGGACCTGAAAACTATTCAAAACTCGTGCACATCGGCGAGATGATAAACCTTCCGCCGGACCAATTGCTCGACCTTGGTCTGCGAGAATTGCACCGGGAACAAGCAGTGTTTGCGGAAACGGCAAAATTAATCGATCCAACCAAAACTCCTATCGAGGTCTTTGAATCCATTCAAAAGGAGCATCCAACCGCTCAAAATTTGATCCCGGACACCGCCAGAAACCTGGAAATGATCCGTCAATTCCTGGTCGACCACAAAATCATCACCATTCCCTCCTCGGTCCGCGCGCAAGTCACCGAGACTCCCCAATTTTTGCGCGCGACAAGCTTCGCATCCATGGATACTCCGGGCCCTTTTGAAGCCAAAGCTACCGAGGCTTATTACTACGTCACGCCAGTGGAACCGGATTGGACCCCGCAACAGGCCGAAGAGTGGTTGAGCGCCTTCAACTATTATGACATCGATGTGACCTCCATCCACGAGGCTTATCCCGGACATTATGTCCAATTCCTTTGTCTCAATGCCTCTCCCGCTACACGGCTGGAAAAGATATTTAACGGTTATGCCTTCACCGAGGGTTGGGCTCATTATGCCGAGCAAATGATGTTGGATGAAGGCTTTGGCGCTGCATTGAATGCGAACCCCACACATGAGGAACAGGTCCACGCTGCCAAGTATCGCCTCGCCCAAACCGATGAGGCCCTTTTGCGCACCTGCCGCTTTTGCGTCTCCATTCAAATGCATTGCTTCGGCATGACCGTCGAAGGAGCGACCAGGTTCTTCCAGAAGAATTGCTATTACCAGCCCAAGCCCGCCCGCCAGGAGGCCGTCCGCGGCACCTTTGACCCGGAATACCTTTATTACACCCTGGGCAAACTCGAAATCTTAAAACTGCGGACCGATTACCAAAACCAGGAAGGCTCGAAATTCTCTCTCCAGAAATTCCACGACGAACTCCTCCGCCATGGTGCCCCGCCAATCCGCCTCTTACGCGAGGTGATGCTCAAAAATGCGTCACTTTGGCCCAAGGTGCTTTGACGCGACCGAACGTAGACGTGCTTGTCAAACATATAGGCCCGGCCTAAGTTACAACGTGATTGAAAGCGGCACAGCGCTGCAAAAACGGGTGGAGCCTCAGCCTCGACGATACACTTACGACGAGTTGGTTGCGGAAATGCACGAGAGCAACCTGCCCTGCGAACTCTGGGATGGAGAGGTCATAATGTCTCCGGCACCGTCGTTTTTTCATCAAAAGGTGGTTTTTCGTTTTTCCCGGAAACTTTATGATTGGGTTTCAGATCATCATCTTGGTGAGGTTGTCACCGCCCCTATTGATATGGTTCTCTCGTCCCACCGGGTGATGCAACCGAATGTGGTCTTTATTGCGCGTGATCGCCTGGGCATTATTGACAAAGCAATCAACGGCCCCGTTGACCTCGCCGTCGAAGTCATTTCCCTCGGAGATCGTCGGCGGGATCGCATCGAAAAACGCGACCTCTACGAACAATACGGCGTCAAAGAGTACTGGCTGGTCGATCCCGAAGCACAAACTGTCGAAGTCTTGCACCTGGTGAACGGCCGCTACCAATTAAGCTCGCGCTGCACCCTTGGCCAAATCGCCGCTTCTCAACTTCTGCCCGGCTTTGATATCGCCGTCGCCGAGTTGTTCGCAAAGGACTGATAACTCTTGGACTGAGCTCAGCGGATTTCCGGCCATCTTCCTGCTGACCTGGCAATTTCAACTTCCTTCAAACGCCGGCAGTGAATAACTTTTACTGGACAAATATACAGATCTGATCCAACGTCCAGGTATGAGAGCTGGTGTCCTCAGATTCAGTTAACCAGACAAGCCAGTATCAGGAGTTCCTATGAAAGAGCTTACCGACCGGCAAAAACAAATTTTGGAATTCATCCAACGCAGGCAGGAAACCGACAGCTTTAGCCCCACCTTCCGTGAAATCGCCGCCCACTTCCGCTTCAGCAGCCCCAACGCGGCTCTGTGTCATGTCCAGGCCCTGCTCGCCAAAGGTGTTTTGAAAAACCTGCCGGGACGCGCGCGCGCCCTGCAGGTAGTCAATCCCAATTTGCCCTACGACCGCCGCCGCCCGCGAATCGTTACCGTGCCCATTTACGGCTCCATCCCCGCCGGCCGGCCACAAGACGCGGCACAGGAAGAAGAAGGCTGCGTTTTGATTGATGTCGATACCTTGGGAATTAAACCGACCACCCGTACGTTCGGTCTGAAAGTCCGCGGCGACTCTATGGTTGGCAAATGTATCATGGACGGTGATGTCGCCGTGATCGAACACGGTGTGGAACCACGTCCAGGTGATACTGTCGCCGCACTCATTGACGGTCAAGTCACCCTCAAGACGTTTGTTACCCAACGAGGCAAACCCTATTTGCGCGCGGAAAATCCCCGCTACCCGAATCTCATCCCCCAGGAAGAATTGCAAATCCAGGGCGTCATGATCGCACTAGTTCGCAAATGCAAATAAACCCGAATCGTAGCGCAGAGTTTCACTCTGCTGTATCGCAGGTTTTCAACCTGCAGAGCTGCTGAAAGTGCACTCCAGCAGAGTAAAATTCTGCGTTACAGCAGAGTGAAACTCTGCGCTATTCCGCTTCAGCTCGCCACCGTTACATGTTCTTTCCCCGCTCCATCGTCCATCTCGACGCCGATGCCTTCTTCGCCTCGGTCGAGCAAGCGTCCGATCCGCGCTTGCGCGGCAAACCCATCGCCGTCGGCGGCGAGAAGCGCGGCATCATTGCCTCGGCTTCCTACGAAGCCCGCAAATGTGGCATTTACACCCCCATGCCCACGGTGTTGGCGCGACGGCTTTGTTCCAAACTTATCCTGCTACCCGGTGACTTCGAGAAGTACGAACTGTTTTCCCGTTTGATGTTTTCGTATGCCTACGATTTTACACCAGACGTCGAGATCGGATCCATTGATGAGGGTTATTTCGACCTGACCGGCACACGCAAACCGCCACTAAGCATCGCGACAACCATTCGTGACGCCATTCGACAATCGCTCAAGCTCTCCGTCAGTGAAGGTATCGCCTCCAATAAACTCGTCAGTCAGATTGCCTCTAAACTTAAAAAACCTTCCGCTTTTGAGCACGTGCCGCCCGGCACCGAAACGCTCTTCCTGTCACCGCTCGCCAATAAATGGCTGCCGGGCATCGGCCCCAAAACCGCCACTCAATTAAATGCGGCTGGCTTAGCTTATATCGGCCAGATTGCGCACACCCCTATCGACCTGCTGGGACTACTGGTCGGCAGTATGGCGCTCCAGCTGCACAATTTCTCCCGCGGCCTTGATGAACGCCCGGTTATTCCTGTGCACGCCCCGGCCAAGTCGTATGGCGAACAGCAAACGTTCGCCGGCGATACGACCGACGAGGAGTTCTTAACCGCCACCTTGCGCCGAATGGCAGACCAACTCATGGCTAAAGTGCGGGCCGACCACAAAAGCATCCGCACGCTCACTGTCAAAGTACGCTACAACGATATGGACGAGCAACAGGCTAGTGATAGCCTGGGTGAACCGACCGACCTCGAAACCGACATCTATTCCCTCACCTCCGCCTTACTTCGCAAAGCCTGGCAACGTCGTGTCAGCCTCCGCCTGGTCTCCCTCAGGCTCAGCAACGTCTACGATGGCCGGTTTCGCAGCGCGCTCCCCCTGGATTCATCCGCTTGCCGGCATCTGGCTCAACAACGCCTTTGCCAAACCATTGACGAACTGCGCGAAAAATACGGTCGCACGGTTCTGCTTCGCAGCCATGATTTCATCCTGCGCGTAAAAAGTGGGCGTGGCCAGGAACCGGAGTTGCAAAAGTCACATGACCGAGCGCAGAGACCGGAAATCAGAGAACAAGGGCCAACAACCGGTGGGTGGGAAAAATCCAGCCGACCGGAATTTCGGTCCGCCTCTCGTGATTCAAACTCCGCCAAAGCAAATTCCAAAATCGTCCAGCGACAGCGCCTCGGCAATTCGTTCGCCCGCGTCACCGCCTCGCCCGGCGCCGAACTCCGTTTCCGCATGGAATTAAAGCCGCCTGGCGCCAACTCTCCAGCAGCTTCTCATTCAAAACAAAATCGAAAATCAAAAACCCTCCCTGTCCCTCTCAACGTCCACAGTTACTATTCCTTTCTCGATTCCACGCTTTCACCCAGGGCGATCATCGAACTGGCAAAGCGCCATGAACTGCCGGCCATCGCGTTAACTGACAAAAATAATCTCCACGGCGCCGTCGAATTCACTCAGGCGGCCGCTGAAGCCGACATTAAACCCATCATCGGCGCCGAACTCAACTGGCACGGCCACCGCCTCTGTCTCTATGTCCAAAATGAAGCCGGCTGCCACAATCTGTGCCGGATACTCACCACGGCAGGGCACGCGGAAACTCCGCCAGGTTTTGGGGTGCGCCAGTCCCCTGGCGCTTTGGAAACGATCCGCACCAAGCTCAACGCGACACAGCACAGTCGGACTTCAAAACGCTGGCGCACTACTGCGCCTGCTGACGATTTCATGGCTGCCGACGGGGCACGCGCGGCTGTCGACACGACACCCGCGGCTCCTCCCTCTCCCCTTCTGAGGGGAGAGAGCTGGGGTGAGGGGTCCTTCAATTCCTTGTTTTTTAACGATCACAGCCTCCTCACGTCGGCTCCTACATTGGAGTCGACCGACGGTTTGCTCGCGGTCAGTCCCTCCGCCGAACTCGCCCGATTTTTTCCCGACCGCTTTTACCTCGAAGTCAACGGCGTTGATGCCTTTGAAAAAGGCACCGCTCCCCTGCCCTGCGTCGCCTCATTCCCCATCCACTACGAACTACCCTCCGATCGCTGGAAATACGATATCGTCCAAAGTATCCGCACCCTCACCCTGCTTCGCCAGGCTCACCCTGAAAAACGGCTCGACGGTGATTATCATTTCCATTCCCCAGCCGAAATGCAGCGGCTCTTTGCCGCACACCCGGAGTTGCTCGCGCACAGCGTCGAAATTGCCGACCGCTGCTCGTTCGCTTTCTCCCTGGGCAAACCACAATTTCCCAGTTACCCGCCCCCGGATGGGTCTACTCCAGCGGCCTTTTTGCGCCGGTTGATAATGGACGGACTCCGGCGCCGTTACCCCACAAATCATCACAGCATCAAACCACAACTCGAAGAGGAATTAGCCATCATCCTCGAAGTCGGTTACGAGGAATATTTCCTCGTCATGTGGGACATCCTCCAGGAATGTCGGCGACGCGGCATCGAATGGATCACCCGCGGCAGCGCCGCCGATTCCCTCGTCTGCTATTGCCTCGAAATCAGCGGCGTTTGCCCGATCCGTTTCGACCTCTACTTCCGCCGCTTCCTCAACAAAGAGCGCATGGCCCTCAACAAACTTCCTGACATCGACGTCGATTTCCCCCACGACCGCAAAGACGACGTCATCGATCTCATCTTCGAAAAGTTCGGCGCTGAACGCACCGCCGTCGTCGGCGGCTTTTCCACCTTCCAATCCCGCAGCGCCTTTGCCGAAGTCGCCAAAGTCCTGGGTGTCTCCGAAGGCCAGGTCCGCCGTTTCACCG
>DATJGF010000135.1:0-5706 GCA_035495315.1 Candidatus Limnocylindrales bacterium | reverse complement strand
ACCGGCGTTTTGGTTCTTAGGCAGTCTGATCGCACGGATGGGCATTGCTCTGCCGGGGTTTTACTTTGTCGGTCGTGGGCATTGGGCGAGGCTGGTGGCGTGTCTCATCGGATTTATTTTTGCACGCATCGTCGTGACGGGGATGACGCGGTTGCCCCGAGACAAGCAAACCTGCCCGGCACGGGAGGTCAGCGATGCGCCTTAGTCCCGACCAGATCATCTATTGGCAAAACGGGTTTCTTAAACTCAACGCTACCATTGTGTTCACGTGGGGAGTGATGGTCGTGCTGGCCGTCGGTTCAAAGCTCATTACGCGAAAACTTTCCACGGGTCTGAAACGTTCCCGCTGGCAGAACTTTCTGGAAATCGTCGTCACTGCTATCGAGAAACAAATCGAAGATGTCGGCCTAAGCCGCCCAAAGAAGTATGTCGGTTTTCTGGGCACGCTCTTCCTGTTCGTCGCCACGGCCAGCCTCTTCACTGTCGTTCCCGGCTACGAGCCGCCCACAGCCTCGCTCTCGACCACCGCGGCACTAGCGTTGTGCGTGTTCGTGGCGGTGCCGCTATTCGGCATCCAAGACCAGGGGATGGGGGGCTATCTCAAATCTTATGTGGAACCAACGTTCATCATGCTGCCATTTAACATTATCAGCGAGCTTTCGCGCACACTGGCCCTGGCCGTCCGCCTGTTCGGCAATATGATGAGCGGGGCCATGATTATAGGTATTTTGCTCACAATCACCCCATTCATATTTCCAATCGTCATGACGGCGCTTGGCCTGCTCACCGGCATGGTGCAGGCCTATATATTCACCATCCTGGCTGCGGTTTACATCGCGGCCGCCACACGCACTCGCAAGCCCGAGCCTAAGCCGCCCAAACTTGAAAACGCACCGAATTAACCAAAGGAAGTATTATGGATAGCATGACCCTCATCGCAGTTGCCTCAATCGTTACCGCCGGTCTCACGACCAGCATGGGGTGTATGTGTCCGGCTCTCGGCGAGGGTCGTTCGGTCTCCACGGCGCTCACTGCGCTGGCCCAACAACCGGACGCTTCTGCCACCATCACACGGACGCTGTTTGTCGGTCTGGCGATGATCGAGTCCACGGCCATCTATTGTTTCGTGGTATCGATGATTCTCATTTTCGCCAACCCATTCTGGAACCACGCTATTGTCCAGGCGACAGGAAAGTAACTCATGCTGATCGACTGGTTCACCGTCGGGGCACAAACGCTCAACTTCCTCATCCTGGTATGGCTGATGAAGCGCTTTCTTTACAAACCCATCCTGAATGCAATTGATGCGCGGGAAAAACGGATCGCGGCGGAACTCGCGGACGCCGACGCGAAAAAGGCCGAAGCCAAGAGAGAACGCGACGAGTTCCAGTATAAGAACGAAGAGTTCGACCAGCAGCGCGCGGCACTGCTAAGCAAGGCAACAGACGAAGCGAAGAATGAGCGTCAGCGGCTCCTTGACGAAGCGCGAAAAGCGGCCGACGCGCTAAGTGCCAAACGGCACGAAACGCTCGTTAAAGATGCGCATAATCTAAAACTGGCTATCGGCCGGCGGATGCAGGAGGAGGTGTTTGCCATTGCACGAAAGGCGCTGATGGATCTGGCCACGACGAGTTTAGAAGAGCGCCTGGGCGAAGTCTTCACGCGCCGCCTGCGCACTATGGACGGCAAGGCAAAAGCAGATCTCGCGGATGCCCTTAAGACGGCATCCAGCCCCGCGCTCGTGCGCAGCGCGTTCGAGCTGCCCGGGCAAGAGCGCGTGGCGATACAAAAGGCGCTCAACGAAACCTTCTCGGCTGACGTCCACGTCCGGTTCGAGACGGCGCCCGACCTGGTCAGCGGAATCGAACTCAGCGCGAACGGCCAAAAAGTGTCCTGGAGCATCTCAAGTTATCTTGCGTCGATGGAAGAGGACGTGGGCGAGCTTCTTAATGGGAAGGACAAACATGAAGTCAAAGCCGAGCCCGAACCCGACGAAACGAATCGTGAACCAAAGAGTCAATGAGTGCTGCGCCTGAAAGCTTGCGGAGCGTCTTTGATCACGTGTTCGCCGGAATATGCGAGGTCCGGGCTTCCTTCACGCCGCAACTTACACCACAAGAGGTGGGAACCATCACGAGCGTTTCGACGGGCATCGCCAAAGTCTCAGGCCTCCCAGGTGCCGGCTTCGAGGAGCTTCTTGAGTTTTCCAGCGGTGCGTTTGGAATCGCGTTCAACGTGGACGAGGAGGAAATCGGCGTCGTACTGCTGGGCGGGCATCAAGACCTCCGCGCAGGCGATGAGGTGACGCGGACAGGCCGAGTCATGGATGTGGCGGTAGGCGACGGATTGTTGGGACGCGTCATAGACCCCCTCGGCCGGCCGCTCGATGGCGACGGACCATTGCCTGCCGGCGAGCGTTTGCCCATCGAACGCCCTGCGGCCCCAATCATGGATCGCGCGCCGGTCACGGTGCCGCTCCAGACCGGTCTTAAGGTCATCGATGCGCTCATTCCAATCGGACGTGGCCAGCGGGAATTGATTCTGGGAGATCGCCAGACGGGCAAGACGGCAATCGGCCTTGATACCATCCTGAATCAGCGCGGGAAGAATGTGCTCTGTGTGTATTGCGCCATTGGCCGGCAAGCTTCCGCGGTCGCCAAGGTCGTGGCCACCCTTCGCGAAAGACGCGCGCTGGATTACACGGTGGTCGTTGTCGCCGAAGGCAACGATGCGCCCGGGCTAGCCTACATCGCTCCTTATGCCGCGACCAGCATTGCCGAGCATTTTATGGAAACAGGTCATGACGTGCTGATCGTTTACGATGATCTCACGCAGCACGCCCAAGCCTATCGTGAGCTTTCCCTCCTGCTTCGGCGTCCTCCCGGACGGGAGGCGTTCCCGGGCGACATTTTCTACATTCATTCGCGCCTGCTGGAACGTGCAACCCACCTGCGCAAGGAACTCGGCGGCGGATCGCTCACCGCCCTGCCCATCATCGAAACCGAAGCGCAGAACATAGCTGCATACATTCCGACCAATCTCATCTCTATCACCGATGGGCAGATCTATCTCTCACCGTCGCTCTTCGATTTAGGGGCGCTGCCCGCGGTCGATGTGGGCAAATCCGTTTCGCGAGTTGGCGGCAAGGCGCAGCGGGCAGCCTACCGTGTGGTGGCTGGCGACCTAAAGCTTGCCTACGCGCAGTTCGAAGAACTCGAAACCTTTGCCCGGTTCGGCGCCCGCCTGGATGAAGACACTCGCAAGATCATTGAACATGGACGGCGAATTAGAGCCTGCCTCAAGCAGACAGACGGCGCCCCGGTGTCCGTACCGGCACAAATTGCCGTTTTGCTGGCGTTGACGGCGGGATTCTTCGACCACGTACCGCTTGACCGGATGAAAGACGCCGAGCACTCCGTTCAGCAGGCGGCAGCCTGCATTCCGGCGGCGGTATGCGCGCGATTGGAAGGGGCTCTGGAATTAAGTCACGAGGATCGTCAAGCGATTACCGAGGTCGCTCGTCGGGCGCTGGCCCATTTCCAACCCGAACCGGAATTCAAAACCGAGAACAGGCTGAAACCCAAATCGCAGCCGGCTCAGTCTGAACCCAAAGCGGCGGATAAGGAGAAGTCATGAGCGACACTATGGTGAGCCTGCGACGAAAAATAAGCAGTGCGGGTGAGCTTCAATCTGTCGTTCGCACGATGAAAGCCCTGGCCGCGTCGAGCATCGGGCAATATGAGAAATCCGTGCGCTCTCTGACCGACTACTATCGGACCGTTGAGTTGGGATTGGGCGCGTGCTTTCGGAAACGCGCGCCAGAAGGATTGATGGTCGAGGGGAAAGGAGAAAGCGATGCGGGTTCGATTGGCGCGGTCGTTTTCGGATCCGACCAGGGGTTGGTGGGCCAGTTTAATGACGTGGTGGCCGATTATGCGATTAAGACGCTCGAAGCTCTGCCGGGCAAGCCGCGCGTCTGGGCCGTCGGTGAGCGTGTTCACGTGCGCCTTGCCGACGCAGGCTTGCCGCCCGTGGGACTCTTTCCAGTGCCGAATTCGGTGAAGGCCATCACCCCGCTCGTCGGGCAGATTCAAATCGCCAGCGAAGGGTATCGGGCCGAAGTCGGCTATGCGCGGGTTTATGTCTTTCATAACCGCCCGCGATCCGGCGCACTCTATGAGCCTGTCAGCCAGCGATTGTTGCCGCTCGACACGCAATGGGAACAAGGTCTGGCGAAGGCCCCCTGGCCGACGAAGCTCGTGCCCGAGATCATGGGCGGCAGCACCGCGACTTTGCGCGCGCTCATCCGCGAATATCTTTTCATCTCACTTTTTCGGGCGTGCGCCGAATCCCTCACGAGCGAAAACGCGAGCCGCTTAGCGGCGATGGAACGCGCCGATAAGAACATCGACGAGCTGCTGGAGACTCTCCAGGGCACATTCCACCGTTTGCGACAGAGCGGAATAGACGAGGAGCTTTTCGACGTGGTCTGCGGCTTTGAGGCGTTGGCTAAGCCGCGGCGCGGTGGTGAAGATGGACTCGCGGGTGACGGCGGTGCTGGCGCACGCGAAGCGGCCGCGGGCTTTTCAGGTTGAGGTTGCGTGGGTGCGGAGACGGGGTTCTTTACACGGCGTTCAACCTCGGTATCCAGTCAAACCACTTTTGGCTTCTTTCCCAACTCGGCCTCAATTTCGACTTGGTTTGCCCTGATCGCTTCCAACAAAGCTTCGTACGTTGGAAGTTTTGCGACAATCCGATGTCTGACATCGTCGTCGTAATTTGATTTCGCCTTCATAACGTTGTGGTAGTTGTCCACCTGCAACCAGCAAACGTCAATACCGGTCAATCTATCGGCAATGAGATTGCGTTCCTCCTCGGGAAGCCTGGATGGATCAATTTCAAGGTGGTTAGTGGACTTTTCAACGTTGACGCCCTGGCGGAATGCCTCAGCCTGATTTACCTCGAATCTGAGCACCATATTGTACTCCTCTCCATTATTAGTTAATCGAGTGCGCGGCCTAAT
Organism: Candidatus Limnocylindrales bacterium; assembly: GCA_035495315.1. Classification (GTDB taxonomy): domain Bacteria; phylum Verrucomicrobiota; class Verrucomicrobiia; order Limisphaerales; family UBA8199; genus DATJGF01. Next base: position 683 of record DATJGF010000135.1, on the reverse strand, counting down.
CATTTTACTACCGATTAGCCAATCAGCAGCGGATCAAACCTCCCGGATTTTTGAGATTCGTCAATGGGGTGGCCCACTGCGCAGGAGGTTTTTGGTCAGCGGAGAAGTTGAGCGGAAATTAGGGTGGGAAATGCAAAGACGCAAAGGGGCACAAGCGCAGAGCATGACACGAATTTCACGATTAGCAGAAGTCAACGGAAGAGCCATGGCTTGTTCTTGAATCGGGGACTTCCCCGATAGACGGTTTGAAGCACAAGGCGGATATTCAGATGGAATGTTAGTTCGCCGAGGATGTGATGGCGCACGCGCCAAGCAACCTTGACGGGGGAAGACAAAAGATGCCGCGCCAAACAGGGGCGCTGAATATGCATATCATGAAACGCAATTTGAAGAGGTTGTCCGAAGTGTGCCGCACGTCTGGGCCGTCGGAAGCCAGGTCTGGACCTGAACGAATATGAAAACCACCGTGCGCTACCTCAGCCTCAACGCCCAGGCTGCCTGGCACCAGCATGTCGAGGAACAACTCGAACACTTGCAGACCCTGACGGCAATAACCGCCGCCGACGTGGTCCTCGAACACCAACGTGAAACCAAACCGGCTTTTCGCGTGCAAATTCGGCTTGAGGTTCCTGGGCCTGGCGTGCATGTCAAGGCCACCCGCCACACGCGTCAAGCAGGCCTGC
>DATJGF010000134.1:0-4174 GCA_035495315.1 Candidatus Limnocylindrales bacterium | reverse complement strand
TGTAACCCAAATGGACAGCACGGGCTTGGGCACCCTGGTTCGGCTGTACGTTTCCGCAAAATCGGCAGGCTGCGCTTTGCAACTCTTCAATATTGGAAAACCGATTCGGCAACTTCTTGGCGCTACCCGTCTTTTGTCGGTTTTCGAGGTGATCGGCAACAGCAACATCCGGTGCGGTTGATCCCCCGAGTAGCGGCCCCATCCTTCAAACGAATGATCGACGGCACCGAACGTTGAGGTTTCGCTTCCCGGTGGGGCCCGCCATATTCCGCCAGCATGGTGCGCCAAGCGGAAACTGAATCTTCATTCGTAGTTGGTGCAAAATCGCCTCTCCTGACAATGTCGGCGGTGTCAAGCAGTTTTCCAGCACACTGCGACATTGCGCTCTTCGACGAGCGCCATTTCGCTCTCGTGGAGGTTTTGCTTCTGCTGTGCCAACCAAGGCTCGCTCGTAATCGTCTCAGCTCTGGAACTCGGTCCGCCCCATTCATCTTTTGGTCGCAACTGCGATCATGATTACTACGTCGAACTCCCCAGAGCTAACGCGGCCCGTATGGGTGCCCCGGATATAGTCTCTGCATGGCGAGAGTTTGGCAAGTCTGTGGATTATGTGGGGGGTCTCGACTGAGGAAGTCAAATTGTTGAATAAGCTGGACCCAGGCGTCCAGTGGCACCCCACGAATTCAAGCTATCTTTCAGTGCGAATCTCTAACACCAAAGCCGACCAGATGAGTGCCTTTCATTCATTGGGGTGTCACAAATCACAATTCAACCCTGATGATATGAAGAAGCTAGCCTCGGTCGTGGAGGGCAGACGCTGGCTGAGTGAATTCGCGCCGTAATTGTGGTCTGCACCGTCTTCATTAGTGAAGCAGTTGAAAAGGAATGAGACCGAGTGACAAAGCAATTAGCAGTGTAACGGCGATTTATTGCCAACAACCCGTTTTGACGCCGGTCAATGTCTTCACATTCATTGACTTACCCGTCTCACCCACGTAAGATTCGCGGCGATGATCGAACAGACCATTTCGCACTACCGCATTATCGAAAAGCTCGGTGGCGGCGGGATGGGTGTGGTCTATAAGGCTGAGGACACCCGGCTGCACCGTTTTGTAGGGTTGAAATTCCTCCCCGATGAAGTGGCCCGCGACTCGCAAGCACTCAGCCGCTTCCAGCGGGAAGCGCAGGCTGCATCCGCGCTCAACCATCCCAACATCTGCACGATTTATGACATTGGCGAGGAGAACGGCCAGGCGTTCATCGCCATGGAGTTCTTGGATGGCCAGACTCTGAAGCATTTGATCGGCAACCGTCCGCTTGAACTGGACACACTGCTGTCCCTGGCCATCGAGATCGCGGATGCGCTGGATGCGGCGCACGCGGAAGGTATCGTTCACCGTGACATCAAACCCGCCAACATTTTCGTAACCAAGCGCGGCGGGCACGCCAAGATTTTGGATTTCGGCCTGGCGAAAATGCGCGCCACCGCAGCAAGACCTACGGAGGCGACGGAAACCGGAGCCGGAGACCCAAACCTGACCACTCCAGGTTCGGCAGTGGGCACAGTCTCCTATATGTCTCCGGAGCAGGCCCGGGCCAAGGAGTTGGACGCACGCACGGACTTGTTCTCCTTCGGCGCAGTGCTCTATGAAATGGCGACTGGCCAACTGCCCTTTCGCGGAGACAGTACGGCGACGATTTTCGAGGCCATTCTTAATCGCGCCCCAGTGTCTCCTCTGCGGTTGAATCCGGATGCTCCCGCCGAGTTGGAACGGATCATTAATAAGGCCCTGGAGAAAGATAGAGAGTTGCGTTACCAAGGCGCCGCGGAAATGCGGGCCGACCTGAAGCGGCTGAAGAGGGAGACGGATACCGGCCGCGCGGCTGTCGGGAGCTCGGGCGCCGTCGCAGTGGCCAGAGAGACGAGCCTGCCGTCGGTAGGTCAGTCGCCCTCGCAAAGGTCTGGTTTATCTGCCATGGCTTCATCCCAGTCCTCCACCAAAGCGGTCGAAGCAACAGTCACCCAGAGCGGCAGACTTTTGAAGGTCCTGGTCCTTCTGGCCTTGCTCCTTATCGCCGCCCTCGTTGGAGGGGGCTTATATCTCCGCTCGCACTCCACAAGCGCACTGACCGAGAAGGACACGATTGTCCTGACTGATTTTGCCAATACCACCGGAGATGCCGTTTTCGATGACGCTCTGAAGCAGGCTCTTTCGGTCGAATTGGGACAGTCACCGTTTCTAAATGTGCTCTCGGATCGAAAGGTGGGCGAAACTTTGAGGTTGATGGGCCGAGCGGTCACGGACCGCGTGACGCTCGATGTGGCGCGCGAACTGTGCCTGCGAACAGGAAGCAAAGCCATCATTGCTGGCTCCGTTTCAAACTTAGGCAATCAATACGTGATCGGCCTGAACGCCTCCAGTTGCCATGCGGGCGATCCGCTAGCCGAAGAGCAGGTACAGGCGGCAGGCAAGGAAGACGTGCTCAAGGCGTTGAGCAAGGCCGCCTCAGTGCTGCGCCGTAAATTGGGAGAATCGCTGGTATCGATCCAAAAGTTCGATGTTCCCATTGAAGCGACCACCCCGTCGTTGGAAGCGCTCAAGGCCTTCAGCCTGGGGACTACGACTGCGCGTGCGAAAGGCGACGCAGAAGCAATTCCTTTTTACCGGCGAGCTATTGAACAGGATCCAAACTTTGCCGTCGCTTATGCCGGTCTGGGCGTTTCATACGCCAATCTGGCGCAACCTAGCCTGGCGAGCGACAACATCAAGAAGGCGTATGGACTGCGGGATCGGGTTAGCGAGCGAGAGAAGATGCGCATCACCGCCGACTACTACGCCTTCGCCACGGGAGAACTGGAGAAAGAAGCTCAGACGTATGAGCTTTGGATACAAAGTTATCCTCGGGATATGGTTCCGCACGGCAACTTGGGCGCAAATTACGCCGCCTTAGGACAATGGGACAAATCGATTCTGGCAACCCAGGAGGCGATGCGGTTGGAACCCAACGCGATCACCGCCTATCCAAATCTCGCTTCAGCCTACCTTGCCCTAGGCCGTTTGGATGATGCAAAGGCTGTCCTCGAGCAGGCAAAGGCGCGCAAGCTAGAGAGTGTCTTGCTCCATTTGATGCAATATGACCTTGCATTTCTAGGAGGCGACACAGGGGCTATGGAGCGGGAGGTTGCCTGGGGTTCAGGCAAGCCGGGTGACGAAGATCCGCTGCTTTCGGCACAGTCCGATACTGAGGCCTATTACGGGCGATTGGGCAAGGCTCGTGATCTTTCCCGACGAGCGGTAGATTCAGCCAAACGTGCCGATTCCCAAGAGACAGCAGCCCTGTGGCAGGTGAATGGCGCACTCCGCGAGGCTGAGGTCGGGAATGGCGCGATTGCACAGCACGAAGCGGAAGCTGCCCTGATCCTGGCGCCCGGCCGAGACGTGCAACTGCTAGCCGCCCTGACCGAGGCTAGGGCCGGTAACATCAAGACCGCGGAGAAATTCGTCCATGAATTAGAAAAAAACGCCTCGTCCAACACCGTGCTCAAGGTGTATTGGTTACCGGCCGTCAAGGCTGCCATCGAAATCGCCCGCGGCAATTCGGTCCAAGCTCTGAATCTTTTACAGGCGTCCGCCCCTTATGAAATGGGCAGCCCACCGCCCTTCCAGACTGAATCTCTCTATCCTGCCTACCTGCGGGGCGAGGCCTACCTGGTTGCGCGTCAAGGCTCCGCCGCAGCATTCGAGTTTCAAAAACTGATTGACCACCCGGGAATGGTTCTGAATTTTCCGCTCGGCGCACTGGCGCGTGTCGGGGTAGCGCGGGCGCGAGTGCTCGCGGGCGACAGCACCGGTGCAAAGAAGGCGTACCAAGACTTCTTCGCCCTCTGGAAGGACGCGGACCCCGACATCCCCCTTCTGAAAGAAGCCAAGGCGGAGCACGCGAAGTTGCAGCAATAGAGTGCGGTAGCCCCCGATCAGGCGGTTCACGCCTCGGAGGCGAATTCGTAATTATTGTAGTCAGGCGATTGCAGTCATCGACCTCCTGGAAGGGGTGGCTTGGGGGTGTAGTTGGTGTTAAACGCGATATTTCGCCAACATCTCGGGCATTTGACCGCTCCAGGCACGAGTACTACCATGCAATCCCGCCGTAGTGAGGAGCCTACGTTATTCAA
>DATJGF010000133.1:0-6619 GCA_035495315.1 Candidatus Limnocylindrales bacterium | reverse complement strand
CTACTGACATCGGCAAGCAGCCCGCTGTTTCCCGAGATGATGTGGCAGAAGCCGTCGCTGTCGGGCACAAACGTCCAGCTCTGGCTGGAGCCTCCGTTCCAAGGCTGGACGACCAAATTAGCGCCCCTGCCGGAGGTGCCGCCGTTGTCCATCGCCTCGGAACTGCCGGCAGCGATGGCGCGATACTGGCCATTGCCCAGCCAGGCAATGTCCCACTGCTGGCTGTCGCTGCCGTTGTAAGTTTGCTGCAAGATCGCCGTGCCATTCGCCGCGGTGCCGGCATCCATGACCTTGTTGCTGTTGCGACTGACGAGGTAATAACGACCGTCGGGAATGGTGCGTCCGCTGTCGCCCCAGAGGCCAAGATCGCCGATGTGCAGGAAGGTGGCGTCGCCGTTGTTGGCGGTGACATTGATTCGGTAGTATCGGTAAGCCGTGGTGTTGCCGATGTCATACGTGAGCTGTTGATACGTATAGGCGAAGGACTGGCTGGTCTGTGAGTCGAGAGTGGTCCAAGTGGAGCCGTCTTGCGAGCCAAGGAAGGTCCAATCTCTCGGATCGCGCGCGGGAATCGTGTCGGCTTCGGTGACCGTGTAGCGCTTGACGACCTGCGCGTTGCCCACGCCGAAGTCATACTGCAACCACCCGTTCGTTCCCGTGTAGAACCATTGCGATCCCGGGTTCTGGTCGAAGGCATTCCCGGCGTTGGCCGGGTTGTTGGCGCTGTCGTTGGCCGTGCCGCTGAAGGCTAGGTTGACCAACGGTGCCGGAAGCAGAGAGCCGTAAAACTCTGGCGAATTTCCGCTGGTGCCGGCAGAGTTCTTTGCCTGAACGACGTAGTAGTAAGTCGTGTTAGTGGTCACCGATGTGTCCACATAGCTGGTTTTGTCAGTCGTGAGATTGCTGGCAATCACAGTATAGCCGCTGCCGGAAGTGGTGGAACGCAGCAGATCATAGGCGGTGGCACCGAACGATGGCAACCAGCGCACAGTGATGGTTTTGCTGGAACCGTCGGCAAACACGGCCGCCGGAGCCGCCGGAGTGGTCACCAGACCGCCGCTGCCACCGGTGAACGCCACGTTGGCAAAGGTGGCGGTCTGGGCTGTCGCCGTTCCACTGCATATAAACAGGCCGATATAAACGGTGGACGGCAGATTGCCGTAGTAGGAGCAGATATTGGCCGCCCAACTGGTGCCATCCTGTGAAGTGTAGGTATTGATCATGTTGCCCCTGCGTTCGATCTTCACCCAGTAAGGCATGCCTGGAGGAAGGTTTTGGGAACGGCGTGACCAATTGCTCCCTCCCCAGTTTTCAGTCCAGCCATCCTGACGGCATTCCATAATGTTGGTGGCTGCGGGTATAATCCCAATCCAGGCACGTTGCGAAACAACGGCGGAGAGATTGTCTCGAATCATGACCCCGCACTTACCGTTGTTATTGCCCGAATAGGTGAACGAGGTGACTTGGGCAACGAGGGCGCAGTCGCCGGTCATCGCTTGATAAGCGAACTGGCAGTCGTCAGATCCACCCACACCCGTCCAGACGGTGTTCCCAAGGCCGGTCATCGTCCACACATTGTTCGTGAAAGACAGGCTGCGTCCCGTGGCCTGCGTGCCAAGGGTTGTCAACGTCAACCCGCTGGATGCCAGTGAAACCGTCGGGAAACTGGCCGGCGACATGGTAGCGGTGGTGGAGTCGGCGGTCTTGGCATACATGAAGTTATTGGCATCAACGTTCTGTTGTTGGAGTTTAAGGTCAATCCAGGGAGTAGGCAGGCCCTTGCGGTTTTTGTAGGCGTTCTGGATAATGTAAAGCATCGAGCGATTGGCGGTGTAATAATAGGGGTTGTTGGCATAGTAGTTGTAATCAATGGTGCCGAAAGGGACGAAAGGATTATCGGTAGTCAAGGTATTGCGGGCGTAGTATTCGCCGCAGGCCAGTATCCGGTTGTCCGATTCGGAAAAGAGATCCAAACCTTGCTTCCAGGCGCATTCGGCAAGAAATGCGTAGCCTAAGAGGTCTCCTTGGCTGTGGCCCTCGTCACGACCGGTTTCGCCCATCTCGCCAGTGTCCAGCGTGTTGCGCAGGCCGGAGCTTGGCACGGTGCGGAAATTGTCAATGACGTGGTTGAACTTGTTGGTATCGTCCAGGAAAAGAGCAACAGCGATCCCGGACTCGCAGTAGAGGGAGCCTTTGTTGGCAGGGCCGGTGTAGTTGAGACCGGCAAGGCTCGTAGGCCAGTGACAATTCAGGAAATAGTTTTTGACAGTAGCCGTGTCCGCCGCCGTCCATCCAGGCCACGTGCCGCGCAGGATGTCGGCACCGCCGCCGTAGGCATAAGCGTAGTCACCAAGTGAAAGGTCCATTTCCTGCCCGGCGAAATTGGTCTGTGTATTCGCCCACGCGAGGAGGATGTCATGTGCTTTCTGAGCGTAATTGGTGTTGCCCGTGAAATACCACATGCGCGCCAAGTTAAACACGGCCGTCATGTCATTCTTCCATTGGTTGAGGTTCACGTCAGGAGTGCGACTGACGGTTCCGAAGGGTCCCTGCATGGTGTAAGTGAGCTGGGAATGACTGTCGGCCGCGAGAAGGGCGTAGCCACTCTTCCAGGGTTGCTGATTGAGGCTGGCTTTGATGAAGGCCAGGTCCTGGCTGGTAGCCGGAATACATGGATGGACGTATGCTTGGGCGCTCAACGCCAGGCACGATACGGCTCCCGCAATGATTATGGGGATACACATCCTTCGAACGAACTTTGCGTGGTTTTTATTCATATACGATTACTGTCTGGTTGGGTTTTTCGGAGAGCAAATCAGGCTTAGGGGAAAGAGATGGAAAGCTTCTGTCGATCAAGCACAAGGCGGCAATGGTGGCACTTCATCGGTCGGGATTTGCAAGAAGCATCCCACCCGGAAGATGCGATTGCAATGGCGAGAAAGTGTTCCCAGTAACAGGAATGACTAATATTCGGAATTAGTTCCTAACCACCTTTTGGATATGAAGAATCCAACGGAGATTATCGTGGCGCCCTGGCAACCTGGCCGTAAACGCGAAATTTCCACAATCCCGGCTCACCCTTCAAAATGGTCAGCTTGAGATAACGGGCCCGGACCGATTTGTCGTCGCGATGCGGCGAGCATAGTCTGGCTTCCCCATGCCCGCCATAAGGCTGCCACTTCGCCCCGTCGAGCGAAAATAGCGGCCCATCCCTGCCAATTCTCTTGGGTTCTTTTCAACGAACGGTGTTATTTTGGCCGGCGCCTTAACCGCTGCTGATACCGACGGGAAAAGCGAAACGGTTATTTTGCCTCAAGCGGCGCGCCGTTCACACAAGCTGCCGCCTCGCGTTCCAGCAGCCGGGCCAGAAACCAATCAAACGCTATGTCAGCAGTCGAAAACGGAGTTTTGAAATTTTCTGCAATGACTTGCTGGCAATCGGCCAGTTCCGCCCGGGCTTCGTCGTCCCGGCCCAGTTGATGATCGGCCATCGCGAGAATGGCGTGCAGGCCGGCCACGCGCGCGAAGCTGGGGCCGGTGGCGATTTTCAGGCCGAGCGTGCTCCAACTGGCGGCTTTGGCGTAATCGCCGGCCCGATAATTCATTAACGCCAGCGCCAAGCAGCGCCACGGAACCGTGTCGTTGGCAGGAGCGGACAGAATGTTGGTGGGAATAGATCGCTCGATGCGATCAGCGAGAGGAGCCAGGCTGGCCAACAGTTCCGGGCTGGGCGGCAGCAACAGGCTGTTCTTGACGATGCGTTCGGCAATAATCAGATCGCTGGTGTTGCCGAATCGTTTGATGGGTTCGCGGCAAAATTTTTCGTAGGCCGCGCGCTCGCCCAGCTCGGCCAACACCACGGCGTATCGGGTGTAATCCCTGGAAGAAACCCCCGTGTGCTCGAACTTGTCCAGGCGCACGACAACGGAATAATATTCGGCGGCGCGCCTCCAGTTGCCCTGTTGTGCGGCCCGGTCACCCAACGGACGAAATACTTCCATCCCCACGTCCGCCGCGTCGGAAGAAAGCAGTGGTTCGATCAAAAGGTCTGCTTTTTCAAACTGGTTTCTTTCAATCAGCGGCATTGCCTGCGCGATGATTTCACGAGCCTCGGCTTTCCGGCGCAACAATGCCTCGGCTTCACGGCCTCGTTGCGCTTCGAGTCTTGCTTGCCGTTCCTTGAAAAAAAGCCAGGTGGAGGTGCCGAACCCCGCGATCAACGCCAGGCTAACCGCTGCGACTGATACAAAAACAGCGCGATTACGGCGGACCAGTTTTTGAAAACGATATAGCCGGCTGGGCGGGCGTGCCAGCACCGGTTCATTGCTCAAATATCGTTGAACATCCATGGCCAGGGCGTTGGCGGTCTGATAACGCCGGTTCCGATCTTTTTCCAGCGCTTTCATCACAATCCAATCCAGATCTCCTTTCAAGAGCAGCCGGAGATGAGGCGGTTCGACTCGCCGGTGGATGGCGGTCTGGGTCAGGTCGTCGGCACCCAATTCAGCAACCCGGTTGGATGGCCGGAGCGGCTCGCGCTCCCGCAAGGTTCGCCGCATCTCAATCAGGCCAGCTTGGAGAAGTTCCTTCTGGTCGAACGGCTGCCGGCCGGTCATCAATTCATAAAGCAGCACCCCCAGGCTGTAAATGTCACTGCGCGTGTCGATGTCTGCCGCCGTCATCGTTGCCTGTTCCGGGCTCATATAGGCGGGTGTGCCCAGGAACTGCTCGAAGGCGGTGAACAGCGTCTTGTCGGTCAAAGGCCCTTCGACGGCTTTGGCAATGCCAAAATCGATGACCTTGGGGATCGCCACCCCGTCCAATTCGGTGACCAGGATGTTGGAGGGCTTGAGGTCTCGGTGAATGATGCCTTTTTGGTGCGCGTGCTGAACGGCCTGGCAAACTTGCGTAAAGAGATTTAATCGTTGGTTGGTGGAAAGCCGATGTTGGTCACAATATTCGGTGATTTTCACCCCCCGGACCAGTTCCATCACGAAATAGGGCCGGCCGGCGTCGGTGGCGCCGGCGTCGAGCACCCGCGCAATATTCGGATGATCCATCAGCGCCAGCGCTTGGCGCTCCGCCTCGAACCGGGCCACGACCTGCCGCGTATCCATGCCCAGCTTGATGACCTTGAGGGCCACGCGCCGTCGCACGGGCTCCTCCTGCTCCGCCATGAACACCGCCCCGCAACCCCCTTCGCCAATCTGCTGCAGCAGTTTGTAGCGACCCACCCGCGTACCCACGGCCTCGCCTCCCGGTCCGCTGGAATCTATTGTCTGGGCACTCGGTGGGCCGGCCGCTTCTTCGGCGGCCAGCAACTGCTCAACGCGCTGGCGCAAGAACGTGTCACTAGCGCAGGCTGCATCCAGGAACGCGGCACGTCGTGAAGTCTCCTCAATTTCCGCTGCTTCGAGGAAAATATCGGGCAAACTGCGCGGCCTTTTTTCGCTCCCGTCATTCATCGAGTCGGAACCATCCAAACGCTCTCGTTGCAGATCATCCATGCTCTAATGCGCAATCCGTCACCCAGAGCGGACATCACCGCTCCGGATCACCTCCTTTCGGCAATCCGGACAGCGCATCCAGCAACCAAGCCCGGGCAAAGCGCCAATATCGCCGGGCGGTACGGTCGGTGACGCCCAGCACTCCCGCCGCTTCTTCGACACTCAGGCCAACGAAGAACCTCAGCTTCACCAATTCAGCCGCTTTGGCGTCCTCGCGCGCCAAGGCGTCCAAGCTTTCGTTAACCCGCAAAAGGGTTTCGTCCTCGGCCCTTGCCGGCACATCAATCTGCTCTAGGTCGACCCGCCCGAGGCCGCCACCGTGTTTGCGGGCCGACTTGCGGCGGGCGTGGTCAATCAGGACGCGGCGCATCGCTTCCGCCGCCGCGGCGAAGAAATGAGCTTGATTCTCGAACCGTTGCTCGCCCCCGCGTACCAGGCGCAACCAGGCTTCGTGTACCAAAGCCGTAGGCTGCAAGGTGTGCCCGGCGGCCTCATTAGCCATGCGGTTGGCCGCCAGCTTCCTCAATTCCTCGTACACGAGCGACAACAAGCCATCGGTAGCCGGCGCTTCACCCGGTGCAAGGGCGTTCGGGGTCTTTTGGCCGTCACTCATTCGGAACTCAAGTATGACTAATACGGGTTTGTGTAGCAATGGAACAGAAATGTGGTCCACGGCAGACCGCAAGGGGCCTGCGTTTCCATTCGAACGGGAAACAGTCTGGATCCGGTCGAGCGTTCCGGCAATGTCTGCGCGTCACTCAAGTCCAACAACCGATGCAGAACCTCCCCTCAAATGGATCGTTGAAGCACGACGGCGGAGTAAATCGGATGCGGAGCTTTTCGATGATATCAATGCGCTCCGGGAAGACGTACTTGAAAAGCGTAAGCAGTGTCCAACTGAATTCCGCACTTTGTCCTTTTGCGAAACGTGAATTAGTATTTCGCTGGCCCAAATGAATGGCGTAACCCATTTCTCGGCTTTTCGTAACCTCGCGGCCAATGGCAAAGTGAGGCAGGGGGCGTTTGATGCCTCCTGGGTTTTTGACGCCTTACAGAGTTACCTGCAGATTGAAGACGTAGTCCGAGGAACCGATCCGCCCGATTTTGTGATT
>DATJGF010000132.1:0-8986 GCA_035495315.1 Candidatus Limnocylindrales bacterium | reverse complement strand
CGGCGCAAAATGCCTTCGGCCAGTCAGCCTTCTGCTCTTTGACATCTTAGCGGTTAACTCCATCGCCGCAGCCTTAGGGCGTCCCTGTTCGGCATCCATTCCCGGCAGGGACGCCGCGCGGGTGGCTTGGTGCGATGAATCAGGCCTGGCTCAGGTGATAATACCCTTGGCGACTTCGCCGAAAACATCCGTCAAACGGAAATTGCGCCCCTGGAACTTGTAAGTAAGTCGCTTGTGGTCGATGCCGCAGAGGTAAAGCATTGTCGCGTGAAGGTCGTGCACGTGCATCTGCTCGCCGTCTTCAACATAGCGATATCCGAGTTCATCGGTTTGGCCGTAGGTGATTCCTTTTTTGACACCGCCCCCGGCCAGCCAAATTGAAAAAGCATTGATGTGATGATCCCGGCCGGAGCCTTGCCCCATCGGTGTACGGCCGAACTCGCCGCCCCAAATAATCAACGTGTCATCCAGCATGCCGCGCTGCTTGAGATCCGTTACTAAGGCGGCCGAGGCCTGGTCCACATCTTTGGCCGCGAGCGGCATGTCCTTTTCAATGTCGCCGTGATGATCCCACGCGCGGTGGTAGAGTTGAATGAAGCGCACCCCACGCTCAGCCAAGCGCCGGGCCAGGAGACAATTCGAGGCAAACGTCCCATCGCCCGGGTGTTTCACGCCGTAGAGATCCAGGATGTGCTGAGGTTCACTGCTGAAATTGGTGAGGTCCGGCACGGAGGTTTGCATGCGAAAAGCCATTTCGTATTGGCTAATCCGTGTCTGGATCTCCGGATCGATTCGTTCTTCTTCCAGTATTCCGTTCAGCCGCTTGATCTCTTCGACCACCTGGCGCTCTGTGCTTTGGCAAACACCTTCAGGATTGCCCACGTAATGGACCGCATCCCCTTTGGATTGGAACAAAATACCTTGGAATTTGCTGGGAAGAAAACCGTTCGACCATTGCCTCGCCGAAACGGGTTGTAAGCCGGATTTTCCGGCAGAGGTCAGCACGACAAACCCCGGCAGTTCCTCGGTTTCGGCTCCGATTCCGTAAAGGAGCCAGGAACCCATGCTCGGCCGGCCCTTGATGATGGATCCGGTATTCATGAAAGCATGTGCCGGGTCGTGGTTGATTTGCTCGGTGTGCATCGAACGCACAATGCAAATATCGTCGGCAATGCCGCCGATGAACGGAAAAATGCTCGACACTTCCTGGCCGGATTCGCCGTACTTCTTGAATTCGGTGAACGCGCCGCGCGCCTTCAACTGCGTGTTCTGCAATTGAGCCAGTTGTTGGCCTTTCGTGAACGAATCCGGAAATGGTTGGCCATCGAGGCGTTTGAGCTCGGGTTTATGATCTAAACTCTCCAGGTGTGATGGTCCGCCGGCCATGCAAAGGTGAATCACACGTTTGGCGCGGACGGGAAAATGAGGCGGATGGACGATTCCACGCCAGCGCTCTCCCGGCGGCACTGCTTCAGCCGCACCGATTAGTTTTGGATCCAGCAGGCACGCCAGCGCGATGCCACCCAGGCCATAGGCAGCGCGGCCGAGGAAAGTCCGGCGGTTTACGTTGAGTTGAAACTCGCGTTCGTCAAAAGGCGTCATCATAAATCACAGGAAAATTGCCACTTACTAGTTGGAAGCAACTGGAAATGCATGTCGCTTTCAATACCTCGTAATGGTCTCATGCAGGTTCAGGATTACCCGGCAGACTTGGGTCCAGGCAGCGACCTCGACCTGTTTGTCTTCCGCCGGCGCCGCGGTCAAGCCGACCTGCATCAGCTTTTTAGTCTCTTCGGGTTCCTTTCCGTAATGGTCTCTTTGAACCGCGAGGAATTCGAGCAACGAATGTTTTTCATTCTCTTTGGGTAAGCGAGCCAAAGCTCGCTTGAAGGCTGAATCCAATCGTTCCTCATCGGAACCACTCGCCTGTAGTAGCCTGGCCGCCCAACTCCGGGCGGCTTCGACAAACGTGGGATCGTTCAGGAGCGTTAATGCCTGTTGGGGCGTGTCGGACACCACGCGATTGGCCGTACACTCCTCGCGGGCCGGCGCATCGAAGTTGGCCAACATCGGGTGCAAGAATGTCCTTTGCCAATGGGTGTAGACGCCGCGGCGATATTGCTGTTGATCTGAGTTCGGGTAGTAATCTCGATCCGGGAACTGCAGGTAGCTGTAATATCCGGCTGGTTGGTAGGGAAAGACGCTCGGACCGCCCAGATCTTGATTCAACAGCCCGGCTATTGCCAACGCGTTATCGCGCACAAATTCCGCTTCGAGGCGTCGCGGCGATTGGCACGCCAGCAAGCGATTGTTCGGATCAATGTCTCTTAGTTCTGGCCGCTGATTTGAGTCTTGGCGGTAAGTTGAAGACAGTACGATCAGTCGAACCATGTGTTTCAAATCCCAGGGAAAAACGCCGGGTCCTCCCAGCCAGATCGATGCCGAGGAACTCGGGTGCATGAATTCGCAGGCCAACCAATCGAGCAATTCAGGATGCACTGGCCACTCCCCTTGTGCTCCCAGATCATCCACAATCGCCGAGATACCCGTGCCGAAAAATTGTTTCCAAACACGGTTCATCACGGCGCGCGACGTGAGTGGGTTTTCTGGCGAGACCAGCCACTTCGCGAGATCGAGCCGAGTCAGGCGACGGCCGTCAGGATTTTTGATTTGCGGTAAAAAATGCGGAGCTAACGGTTGAACGACTTCTCCGTTTTCATTCTGCCAATTCCCTCGCGGCAGCACACGGGTGATCAATGGATCCCGCGGCTCAGTTACGAGGGTCCAGGCCTGGCCGTGCCTGCACTCGCGCATGTCGTCCAACATCTTTCGAACCTTCAAGACTGTCTCGGCGTCGGTTGACGAGCTCAGCAAATAAATCTCATCCACCAATTCATGTTGGGCTTTCGTCTCTGCCCGGAATCTTTTCGTCAGAGCATTGCGCAGAGGTTGTCCGCCACCGGCATCGAGCGGCTCACGCGCGGCAAAAGGCGACGCTGAAACGCGGGCCGAGGCGACACTAAGCTGTTTCAGATCGACTTCCAAAATCTCGCCCGGCTGCACTTCAACCGGTTCCTGTAATATCCAAACCGCCGATTGTTTTTGATCCTCGCGCGAGAGGTCCCAGTGGTCTTTCACACCAATGATCGAATAGCCGTTGGCGTATCGCTCTTTCTTGTGATCAGCTTCAGCCTGGTAAAACGTCAGCTTTGTTTGATTCGTGCCGTCCGCCGATTTCAATCGCGCCGAAACAGAAACCGAGCTTCCTTTCCATTTTTTCGGGCTCGCCTCTTTGTTCTCCGGATCAGGAAACGGAACCACCTCGAGCCGTATTGCGCACAGAACTTTGCTGCAGGGAGGCAACGAGATTTTCAAATCCTGCTTGGGCTCCGAGGTGAATGAGACCCAGCCGTCAGTTTCCAGAGTAAAGTTGGTTGCCGCGACGGCATTGGTGTCTTTCATGTGTAAGGCGACCTCCGGCATGGGCGTTGCCCAGCCAGTTGGCCAATCCTTGAAAAACGCCAGGCCAACTTTCCGCCATTGTTGGAAATCGGCCGAGGCTTGCCGGTCGGCCGTTCGTTGCGCGGCCGCGCCGGCGCAAAGTTGCTGGACTTGTGCATTCAGCGAGGCTATCCGCTGCTCCAGATAGGGGCTTTCCACCTGAATTTCCGGCGGGAAAGGATGGTCGTTACTGAAACCCTTCAGGTCCGGGTTGGGCGTATAGTCGTAGTCCATATACACGCCCCATTGCTTTATATCCGCGAAGAACGCCTCCATTTGATAAAAGTCCTTCGAGGCAAATGGATCATATTTGTGGTCGTGACATTCCGCGCACCCCATCGTCGAACCGAGCCACGCCATCGACACCGTGCGAACTCGGTCGGCGGCATATTTTGCGAGATATTCCTTCGGCTGCGCGCCGCCTTCGCGTGTCACCATGTTTAAGCGGTTGAACCCAGTGGCCACTCGCTGTTCGTCGGTGGGGTTGGGCAGCAAATCACCTGCGAGTTGTTCGATCGTAAACTGGTCGAATGGTTTGTTACGGTTGAACGAATCGATCACGTAATCACGGTAGGGAAAAATATTGATGTTCTGATCACCGTGATAGCCGACGGTATCGGCAAAGCGGACCACGTCCAGCCAGGGCACCGCCATCCGTTCGCCAAAATGCGGTGAGGCCAGCAGCCGCTCCACTTGATGCTCGTAAGCGGCAGGGCTTTTATCCTGCAGAAAATTCTGTAATTCAGCGGGAGTCGGCGGCAGACCAATAAGATCCAGGCTTAACCGGCGCAACAAAGTCGCCTTGTCCGCTTCTCGTGAAGGGTGGATATCTTTGGACTCGAGGGTATGAAGAATAAAGGCGTCGATTGGATTTCGCACCCAGCGATTGTCCTGTGTCGACGGAATCGCCGGCCGCTTCAACGGCATATAAGCCCAATGCGATTCATATTCCGCGCCTTGCACGATCCATTCCCTCAACATTTCCTTCTGCGCCGCCGTTAACGTTTTTTGGGTCTTGGGCGGCGGCATGATATCGTCGGGATCTGACGAAAAAATGTGGTCCACCAGCTTGCTCTCCGCCGGTTTGCCGGGAACTATCGCGCCGCGTTCAAGGGCCACCTCGCGCAGATCCAACCTCAGTTTCGCTTTACGCTGATTCTTGTCCGGTCCATGACAAGCAAAACAGTTTTCCGTGATAATGGGCCGAATGTCCCGGTTGAACTCGATGTGCTTTGCCTCTGTCCCGCTGGCGTTGCAATTGGACAAAGTCGTCCAGTAGACCAGGCCTGACACCAGTAGTTGAAAGCAAAGGCGACGCATAAATCTGCTGTTCCGGGCCGCCACTGGATGCACCGTGCCGCAGCGAAGCAGCCTCGGCACTGGTGACGATTCCAAGTGGCTGACTAATAATAACTATCAAAACACCTCCTCACGCAAGTCCGGTCTTTGCCCGAGACCGGCCTATAGACCGTTATCAAAGTCACGTCTACCGAGTCTTCATCAAGCCCCTCACGTAGCGCCGACTGGCAGTCGGCACGCGGGGCGTGGGACAATCGGCTTGAGAAGTTTGATTCTGCCGATAATGCTGATGACGTGAAACTCGAAGGCCTTTCCATCCTGGGTTATGATCGCGCTAAACCCTCTGGCGCGCCAACGTGCGCAATCAATCCGGCAAACGGGGCAAAACTCGAGCCGGGATACTTTTGGGCCGGCGGCAAAGACGTCGAACGCGCGGCTGAGCTGGCTCAGGAAGCGTTCACCAAGTATCGACATTGGCCTTCCCAAAAGCGGGCAGGCCTATTGCGGCGTATCGCCGAACTCTTTGAAGCCAATGCGCCCGCAATTATTGAGCGCGCCAACCTGGAGACCGCATTGCCTCCCGCTCGGCTCCAGGGTGAAAGCGCCCGAACTTGCGGCCAGTTGCGCCTGTTTGCTTCCCTGATCGAAGCGGGCTGGTGGCTGGACGCGCGAATCGATCATGGCGACCCTAACCGCAAACCTTTGCCGAAGCCCGACGTGCGGTCCCTGTTGATGCCGCTGGGGCCAGTGGCGGTCTTTAGTTCGAGCAATTTCCCGTTCGCCTTTTCGGTTGCCGGTGGCGACACCGCCTCCGCACTGGCGGCCGGCTGTCCGGTGGTGGTTAAGCCGCACCAGGGTCATCTCGGCACTTCGGAATTGGTGGGATTGATCATCCTGCAGGCGGCACAGGAGTCCGGCGCGCCGGAAGGGCTTTTTTCTATGTTATATGGCCCGGGCCGCGACGTGGGGGTGGCCCTGGTCAAGCATCCCTTGATTAAGGCAGTGGGCTTTACGGGGTCGCGGGCTGGCGGGCGGGCGTTGATGGATGCGGCCGCGGCCCGGCCTGAGCCGATCCCCGTATACGCCGAAATGGGAAGTATCAATCCGGTTTTCCTGCTGCCGGGAGCACTTGAGAATTCGGCCGAATCCCTCGCCTCCGGTCTCCATGGCTCGGTCACCTTAGGTGTCGGCCAATTCTGCACCAACCCCGGGCTGGTTTTCGTTGAGAAGAGTCCTGCCGCCGACGCGTTCCTCGCGAAGCTCGAAAGCCTCATGTTGGCAACCCCTGCCGGGACGATGCTGACGCCGAGCATTTGCTCGGAATACTATGAAGGCGTGCGCAGATTCTCGAAGACAACCGGCGTCCGTTTGCTTACCCCATCCGGAGGTAATCTGAAGGCCGGGCAAGCCAGCACCGCGCTGTTTACGACAGATGGGGCCACGTTCCTGGCCGATGAAAGTTTGATGGCTGAAATCTTTGGGCCTTCGACTCTCGTGGTGCAATGCGGTTCGCGCGCAGAGATGTTAGCGGCGGCAGAAAAACTAGAAGGCCAACTCACGGCTACGGTGCACGGGACGACTGAGGAATTTCGAACATCCAGGGATGTCCTTGCGATTCTGGAAACAAAAGCCGGCCGATTGGTCTGCAACGGATTTCCCACCGGTGTCGAAGTTTGCCATGCGATGAACCACGGCGGTCCCTATCCCGCCACGGCCGATGGGCGGTCCACCTCGGTTGGCACTCGGGCGATCGAGCGTTTTACTCGCCCCGTGTGCTACCAGAGCTTTCCGGATGCCGCTCTGCCGGACGCGCTGAAGGAATCAAATCCATTGGGTCTGTGGCGCTTGGTGGATGGCAAGCTGGGAACTTTGTAGGAGTCGGGTAGGGACGGCGCGCCGCGCAGTCGCTCGCTGCAGGCTGGAAAGCAAGCGATACGGCAGAGAGGAATGTCTGCGCTACTCGGGACAAGAATATCTGCGATATCGGCGGGGATTTTGCTTAGTGCGCAAGGGCTCCACCTTTGCCTGGTCTACAGAGCCATACTAAGGCCACCATGCTCAGCAGCAGCAATCCAAGCAGAAAAAAGCAATCGGCGTAGGCCATCACATATGCCTCGCGCCGGACGGTTCCCGCCAAAACGCCCAATGCCTGGGATCCAGCCGTCACCGCTTCTGCGCCGCGCAGAACAAATTGCTCCGCCATGCCCGACACGCGATCCTTCATTGCAGGATTGAAGGCGGTCACCGACTCGCCCAGCCTGAACGAGTGTAACTTCTCCCGCAGATCCAACTGAGTCGCCAAAACCGCGATGCCGATGCTGCCACCCAGGTTGCGGAACATATTGAACAGCGCAGAGGCTGAGCCGGATTGTTCGGGTTCAATTAAGCCGGTGGCGAGGGTGGTGATTGGAACGATCACCAAAGGCATACCTATGGCGCGAACGAACTGGCTCAGTCGGAGTTGTTCGTAAGCGGTTAGATTCGTGAGCGCGGCATTCATGAAGCTGCTGGCACTGAAAAACACCAGGCCGATCGTGAGCAAAATCCGCGCGTCGATTTTGCGCAGAAGGACAACCGCCAGCGGCATGATGAAAACCTGCGGCAAGCCGCTCCACATGATCGTCTCCCCGATCTGCTGGGCATTATATCCTTGCACCTGCGCCAGGTAGAGCGGCAGCAGGTAGGTCACTCCGTACATTCCTGCCCCAAATGCAACGCCGATCATTGAGCCCAGACCAAAATTGCGTCGCAACAAGAGGCGGAGGTCGATAAAGGGCTCTTTTCTTTTCAATTCTATCCAAACGCAAGTGCCCAGGGCTACAACCGCGGTAATTCCCATGGTCAAAATGAATTGCGAATTGAGCCAGTCGTTCCGGTTACCCTCTTCCAGAAAGATTATTAGCGACCCCAGGCCGACTGCCATTGAACAGATCCCCCACCAGTCACCGCGCCGCAACAAAGCCAACTGTGGTTTCGTGCTTGTCAATCCCCAACTCACTGCCGCCAGGAGCAGGGCGCCGGGGAGGAGATTAATGTAAAAAATGGAGGGCCAGCCGTAGGTATTCGTCAGCCAGCCACCCACCGTCGGGCCGATGGCCGGCGCAAAGGTGGCGCTCATCCCAAACAAGGCAAATCCCAGGCCGCGTTTT
Organism: Candidatus Limnocylindrales bacterium; assembly: GCA_035495315.1. Taxonomy (GTDB): domain Bacteria; phylum Verrucomicrobiota; class Verrucomicrobiia; order Limisphaerales; family UBA8199; genus DATJGF01. Next base: position 1,037 of record DATJGF010000132.1, on the reverse strand, counting down.
TGGGGCGGAAGAAGTTTCAGGACCAGGTTGAACGCAGTTGGAATAAGGGCGCCGCCGGTAAAGCCCTGCAGCACGCGAAAGACAATCATACTGTGCAGATTCCATGATCCGGCGCAGGCAACTGAAAACAGCAGGAACAGGGCGGCGTTGCACAGCAGATATCGACGGAGCGAGAAGACCTCGACGAACCATCCCGTCAGCGGGATGACAATAATTTCAGCAACGAGGTAGCTGGTTGAAATCCATGAGCCTTCATCGAGGGTGGACCCCAGAGAGCCGAGAATGTCAGTGAGCGAGGCATTGGTGATCTGAATATCCAAAACCGCCATGAACGCGCCCAGCATCGCACCCAGCAGGGCGACCCAATGGCGGATGGACACAAATTCGATTGGAGCTTTGGTATTCAAGGTAGAGCAGCGCAGAGTTTCACTCTGCTGAACCGCAGATTTTTAATCTGCATCGGCCGGGGATCTGAGCGGTTGGTGACTCAGACCGATTCTTGCCAGTTTTGATCGCTTGCCGAGTGGAACTCGGCGATACAGCAGAGTGAAACTTTGCGCTACTTCGGGCTGCGCCGCTTCGTGCTGCGCCAGGTGACTGGGAGATACCTTGTGGACCATTCGGCTATTCACGCACCTTCACCTCCACAACTGCGGACATACCGGGCACGATTCGACCTTCGCAGTCCGCGAGACTTTGCCTGTCCAGCACGATCTTCACCGGAACGCGTTGGACGATTTTAGTGAAGTTCCCAGTGGCGTTATCGGGAGGCAAAAGCGCGAACTGTGCGCCGCTGGCGGGTGCAAGACTGTGCACCGTTCCCTTCAGCGGACGATCAGGCAGTGCGTCGATTGTGATTGAAACGTGTTGACCGAGTTTGATCCGGTCGAGTTGGGTTTCCTTAAAATTGGCGGTTACCCAGACGTCGGGCTCGACAAGTGCAAGCAGGGCTTGTCCCGGCTGAATGCGGTTACCGGTTTCAAGGCTTTTCTTCCCAATTCGTCCCGCCGTCGGAGCCTTGATTTCCGTGTAAGAAA
>DATJGF010000131.1:0-11808 GCA_035495315.1 Candidatus Limnocylindrales bacterium | reverse complement strand
ATGAGAAGGTTAATCGCGGCTTCGCAGCCCGGATTTCCGTTGCTTCCATCGGTGAGCGGACTGGCTGCTGCACAATAAACCAAAGCCGTGTCTCAGAACGTCACTGTTACTGCTGAATGGGTAGACCAGGTTAAGCGACCTTTGAGTCTCCTTTCCATCGTGATACCCGCACGGGATGAGGCGGGTTGCATCGCCTCTACCGTCGAGCACTTGCACCTCGAGTTGCGATTAAATCAGGTGCCGCACGAGATTATCGTCGTGGATGATGGCAGCACGGACGAAACCTGGCGGATCCTCGTGGAACTGCAAAAGACTAACCCGACATTGCGCCCCATCCAAAACTCCGGGCCCCATGGATTTGGTCGTGCCATCGTTTATGGGCTCGACCGCATACAGGGAGACGGCGTAGTGATCATGATGGCAGACGAGTCGGATGATTGCCGAGACGTGGTTCGCTATTGGAAGGTGCTGAACGAAGGCTATGATTGTGTGTTTGGCAGTCGATTCATGACCGGCGGAGGTGTGATTGACTATCCCAGGGTTAAATTGCTAGTCAACCGGCTGGCCAATTTTTTCATTCGAGCTCTTTTTAAACTGAAACTCAACGATACAACGAACGCCTTTAAAGCCTACAGGCGCGGCGTGATTGACGGTTGCCGCCCCTTGATCTCCCCCCATTTCAACTTGACGGTTGAATTGCCTCTCAAAGCAATCGTTCGTGGCTATACGTGGACAGTCATTCCCATCACGTGGCGCAATCGCCGCACCGGAAAGCCTAAACTCCAAATTCAGGAAATGGGAAGCCGATACCTGTTTATCTGCCTTTATGTTTGGCTCGAGAAATACTTCAGCCGAGGAGACTATAAGAAAGCCCAAATATCTCCTCGCCCGGCCGATTTATCGGCCAGCGGCGAAGGCATCCGGATCGCTGAAAAAGCGCAAAACCGGTAGGCGGGAAAGCGGTGCCAAATCCCTGGTTCATTCCCTCGGAGAGCCTATAGCGGTTTTAGAAAAAGTAGCCCTCCTCTCCCCTACCCTCTCCTCCAGCGGAGGAGAGGGACACACGGTTCCTGTCGCACAAGTCGACTACAGTTTAACTTGGACCGCTCCTAGAGAAAGTTCTGTTGGGTGCCGATTAAAGCTTCATTTGTTCTCAGCGGCGGCAAAGTGCTCTTTAAATGGTTTGGGCTGAGAGTGCGACCTGGCTCGGTCGAGCTCCGCGTAATCCTGTTCGGGAGAGTAGAAGATGATCTGACTTCCTCCTGAGTCCAGTTGGAAAGGCACGCAAATCAAATCCCGCAGCTTTTCCTGCACTCGATGTTGGAATTCCGGCGGCACGAGGAACAACATAAAGCCGCCGCCGCCCGCGCCCAGCAGCTTCCCACCAAGCGCACCGGCGCGGCGCGCTTCCTCATAAATTTGGTCCACCATGCTGTTGGAGACGGCGCCGCTGAGACTGCGCTTTAGACACCAAGCCTCATCCAGCAGAGCGCCAAAGGCCTCGAGGGAACCGGTGCCGGAAAGGGTTTCTATTCCTTCATCCACCATTTGGCGCAGGCGAGTCAGTTGTGTTACGCGAGAACCTATGGTCGGAACGTAGCTGGCCGCGACCTCCGATGCGGTCCTGCGGAGCCCCGTGTAGAAAAGCATCAAGGATGCGTTCAACTCGTTGATGCGGTCATTCCCTATGGTTAAAGGCTCGACACGAAAATTGCCGTCGCGCTTGAACTCAACAAAATTGAGTCCGCCGAATGAGGCCAGAACCTGATCCTGTGCCCCGACAGTCTCTCCCAGAAGGTCTTGCTCAACATGAATGGCTTCTGAAGCGAGTTGGGATTTGGAACTGAACCGGCCGAGCAACGCATAGAGCGCGTGCAGCAAGCCTACCGTAAAGGCCGAACTGGAACCCATCCCGCTCCGGGCCGGCAAATCCGCATCGTGGTGAATCTCCAGCCCACGGTTCAGGTTCAGCAGTCCAAGAACCGCGCGGACGGAGGGATGCTGAATCTCAGCCACCGTCTGGCAGTTTTCCATCCGCGAATAGACCAAACGGAGGCGGTGCTCGAAAAAGGGAGGCAGGTAACGGCAAGTGATGTAGCAGTACTTATCAATCGCCATGCCTAGAACGGCGCCACCATGCTCGCGGTACCAAGCCGGATAGTCCGTGCCACCGCCAAAAAAAGAAATGCGGAAAGGAGTGCGGCTAATCACCATATGGCTTGAGTGGTGGCTTGGCGGGAATCTGGATGCGTACGAACTGTGACTGTCTCAAAAAAAGTTCTGTCGCTCGAGTTTCGGGTTTTTGCCATTAAGTTTCTGCCGCACCTATTCATGCTGGCGGACCCGGTTTTCAGGTCAAGCACATAACCGCACACGGTTCTCTTGAACGAAGGCCTCGGCTAGTCGTAACGATTCCGGTGTGCCGATGTCGAGGAACGGTGCATCGGTCACACATACTTTCAACGCAAAGCCCCGCCGCAGCAGCTGCGGAAACACATCCTGTTCAAAACTGAGAGGCAGCCTGTCCGGGAATTCGGTGATTAGGCAATCCCTAAGCAAGTAGACACCTCCGCTTATTACGCCAGCGCCAGGACGCTTTTCTTCGAACCGCAGCAGGTTCCCGTTAGTGTCTAGCGCCAGCGTGCCATAACGCGAGGCATCTTCCATTGCGCACCCGACGAGCACGCCTGCAATGGCGGCATCGGCCAACACCTGCACGGCCAGGGACAGATCAGCAAAGACCAGCGAGTCTCCGTTAAGAACCAGCCAAGCTTCCGGGCTCTCGCCGGCCAGCCGGCGGGCGTTGAGGAACCCACCTGCCGTGCCCAACGGATCTGTTTCCGCAACACAAGAAGTGAACAAACCAGCGATGGGTTGGCTGCGAAAATAATCTTCGACTGCGTTGGCAAGATAGCCAGTGGAAAGAACGGCTTTGACAACGCCTTGGCGAGCCAGGTACCGCAGAACCCATTCGAGAAACGGCCGGCCGGCCACTGGCGCCATTGGCTTCGGCACGCCTGCGAGCAAATGCTGTATACGAGTGCCAAACCCACCCGCTAAAACCACCGCGGTTACGTTTCCAATCTCAAGCCCCATGATGAATGGTACCGCTCCTTTCAACGACCCCCGATGACCTCCGTTGCCCTACTAAGTAAGCCGACCAACCCAACCAGTGCGTACGGGCCGTGAATTTTCTACGGCTCGCTGGTAGAAACAAGAACAACGGATGTGACGCCGCAAACAGCCAATTTCTTGAAATCCCGCTCGCAACCACGTCCAGCCCATGACCACGCAGGTTATCAGCCAAGGCCCCGATGGCCACGGGTCGCACGTGTGTGCGATCATCGTAGAAGTTAATGGTAAAAGTGCCCGCAGCTTTTCCAGGCGGACTGGAGAGAGTCAGTGACTTGGGGTGAGGTGTCTCAAAATATACACTGCCGCCTGGCCGGAGAAGGCGCGCCACTTCACGAAGCAGGATCTCAAGGTCACGCAGGTGCTCCACCAATTGCATGCACGTGATCGCATCCATCGAACTGTCCGGCCACCGAAGCTGATCTCGCTCCAGATCTGCCCGTTGGAACTCGCAGCCTTTCGGATATTTTTCCGGTGCACCGGCAAGATCAACAGAACACAATTTCAGGTCCGGCCGCAGTTCAGATATGTGGCGCAAAGTCTCACCATCAGATGAGCCCAAGTCCAACAGCACTCCACCGGAGGGAACCATCGACACAAAGCGGGCGCGTGTGTCAACCCAGGCCGCATGACGCAGGTATTTCCAGTTCACTAAGAGAAACTCCACGGACGTTCATAAATTCCCGTCGGAGTCAGTTCATTGACGTTTTGGCGAGAGTATGCAAACAGACCGGCGTATTCAACCCATTGATTAAAGAGCCATGACCTCAAGAGTGCAAACAGTCGAATGCGCCCAGCTTGTGCCGGTGCATCCGAACACTGCCCCGGAGAGCGGGACGTCCCGGCCCGCAGCACCTTCACCTTTTGCCTTTCTTCTGGTGAATTTGATTGAGCGCACATCGCCTTCCTTGTACCTTGTTAAACTTGAAATCTGAGCGCATGGACCACCTATCCGGCAATGGAGTTCTTGAAGAATTCCGCATCGAAGTTTCACATTGTTGGCAAAAAATGCCCAACAAAGTGTTCTTCTTTGTTCTGCTGGCCAGCTGGATAGCTTTGTTTCATTTTCTTGGTAACTCGACCTTCGGATACGCTCCGACACCGTCGCTGCTGGTCTGGATGTACGACGCGTTCACCCGTAACGGGCAGGACCTGCTCAACTCCGATGAGGCGTATGGTCTGCTTATCCCGTTTGTGGTGTTGGCGCTTTTTTGGTGGAAAAGGCGTGAGCTGCTCAGTCTTGAGTTGCGCGTTTGGCCGCCCGGGTTGGCTCTGGTCGCCACAGGCCTGGGCTTTCACGTTCTGGGTTATCTAGTCCAGCAGCCTCGTCTCTCCATCATCGGAATGTTTACGGGTGTTTACGGCCTTATCGGTTTGGCCTGGGGGCCGGCCTCGCTGAAGGCCAGCACATTCCCTTTCTTCCTTTTTGTCTTTTGCATCCCCCTCGGATCACTGGTCGAACCAATCACATTTCGGTTGCGTTTGTTGGTTTCGCAGTTGGTCGTGTTGATTTCGCACTTTATCCTGGCAATCGATGTCGAGCGGGACGGCACAATCCTGATGGATGCCACACGCCATTATCAATATGAAGTCGCCGCGGCTTGCAGCGGGATTCGCAGCCTTTTGGCCACCTTTGCCCTGGCCGTCATTCTCGCGTTTGTATCGTTGCGCAAACCGTGGAAACGGCTGGTTATGATCGCTTCAGCGGTTCCGCTGGCGGTCATGGGCAATCTGCTCCGTATGTTGGCGATTATTATTGCGGCTGAGCTTGGGGGCCAGGAGTGGGGCAACAGGGTGCATGAAGGCGGGCCTTTCGGGATTTTTAGCCTGCTGCCTTACGTGCCTGCCTTCCTGGGCTTACTTGTACTTGAGTATTATCTCCGCGAACCCACCCCGCTCCTGCCGCCCCCCACTTTGGCCCATCAACACGCATGAGCAAACAAAAGTCGATCTGCTTCCTGGCGACGCTCTTACTGATGGCGGGCGCGGCGGGGCTACTCATGCAAGCTCGCATTCACCAGAAGCTTGGCCTGCCTGGCATTAAGACGCACTCGCTGGCTGGCTCCATCAGGTTGCAGGCGGACTTGCCCGAACGGGTTTTGGATTACACCTCCGAGGAGAAAAATGTTGATGATATCACCCTTGGAACCTTGCCGCCTGACACCAGCTTCGGGCAGCGGAAGTACGTCTCGGCAGACGGTTTTCGCCTGGACCTCAGCGTCGTGCTGATGGGGGCAGACCGTACGAGTCTCCATAAGCCTCAGTTCTGTCTCCCAGGGCAAGGCTTGCAGATCGATGATGCCCGCTCCGCCGAAACCACGATTCACGTCGAGCGGCCTATCAGCTACGATTTGCCCGTGGTGAAATTGTTCGTTCGAACCGACAAGGTAAATGGACAGCCCATGAAATTCAGCGGCGTCTATGTGTATTGGTATGTTTGCGACGACGGCGTAAGCGCGACCCTTTCTGGGTTCCAGCGCATGTGGTGGTCAGCCAAAAAACTCTTGCGCACAGGTGTGCTGCAGCGTTGGGCTTATGTCAATTGCTGGGCAACCTGTCCCCCCGGCCAGGAAGACGCCACTTTCGAGCGAATGAAAAAGTTCATAGCCGCTTCGGTACCGGAGTTTCAACTGCTTCCCAAACCGCCGGTGACCAGCCTCACCGCTCGACAATAACGCGATACCGGCTGTGGCCAGATACTACAATCCATCTCGTAAATGGTAGGGCCGGCTCACCGAGCGGGTCGATCCCGTTTGTGGAGGAAGCGGACGGCTCGGCTAGCCGTCCCTACCAAAGGAAGTCTGTGTCGGATTTATAAGAAGAGTCTTACGGAGATTGTAAAGAAACCAGCGTCTGGACCAGTTGATCGCGCACGCGCGACCAACTAAATCGGATCAACAGTTTCTCTTTCCAAGCCTCGATTTGTGCGGCAGTCGTCGCCAAGGCGGTTTGCAGTGCGCCGGCAAAGGATTCGTAAGAATCGTTACGGAATGGACAGCCCATCCCGGCCATCACCTCTCGAGTCGCCTCAATCTCCGAATACACCGGGCACAAGCCGCCCATGATGGCCTCTACCGGCGGCAAGCCGAACCCTTCGTAATCCGAGAAGAAGACCAAGACGCAAGACCTCTGCCTGACCTCCTGGAATTCAGCTTGAGGCAATCGCGAATGCTGACGCCAATTTACAAATCCCGGAAGCGATAAGCCGGTTGGCAGCCGGCCCACCCATTCTACCTTCCCGGAATAGCCGCTCTGACGTTGCCAGCGGCCCAAATATTCCAAGGCCAAATCGGTCCGTTTATGAGGGAAAGGGCTGGTCAAAACCAGGATGCTATCGCTGCGCTCGTGCCTCGCTACCGGAGCAGCCTCTATGCCCCGGCCAACGCTTACGACGAGAGGCGCTTTTATCCCTCTACGTTGCGCTGAACGCTCGATCTCCCGTCGCGTAAAATCGTTATTGGTGAATATCACAGACGCTTCCGTTAGGCTCGCCCCGAGGCACTTCGAAAAATAAAGAAGCTCCAGCTTCGAGACACCAGGACGGTTCACGTAGTAGCTATCAAGGATGGTGTCGTGGATGTACAGCGCAAGCTTCACTGGGCACCTGCAAGCAAATGAGGCAAAACCCTTGGGCAGAAACAACCACTCTTTCCTCGTCTGCCGCGCCGCCCGATAAACGCCCCACTGATCCCACCACATTCGGCGAAGCCGTCCGGCGATGGCCGTGTCATGCTGCTGACTGGAGACCGCGGCAGGCAACTGCAACCAATTCTTCAATGTCGAATTCACGAGGACAGCTAAATCAAAATCACCACGACCGTCCGCCAGGCTCTTAAGCAGATTAACTGAAAAGTCAAATATCCCTATGGATTTTGTCCTGAGGAAATCCTGGTCGGCCAGGGAATAGGTTAGCGGGAGCACAAATCGCTTACGATCGCTGTCAATGATGTGAACAGGCCCTTTTGAACGCAAATGAAAAAGCGCTCGACAACCGCGCGGCCACAAACGTGGGGTTGGCCTGCTTGCAACCGCTTCGCTATTCCTTACAATCGGCTCGCATGAAAGTTTTGATCACCGGCTCCAGCGGTCTCATCGGCTCTGAGGCGGTCACTTATTATGACCGTGAAGGCCACCAAGTGTTCGGTGTCGATAACAACCTGCGCCGCGAATTCTTTGGCCCCCAGGGTGACACGCACTGGAATCTGGAGCGTCTTCGTCAAAATACGAAGCGCTTCGTTCATTGCGAACTCGATATTCGTGACCGGGTGAAGATGCTCGAGCTGTTCAAGCAGGAACGATTCGATCTCATCATTCATTGTGCGGCCCAACCTTCTCACGATAAAGCCAAGGACATTCCTTTTGTCGACTTTGATGTCAATGCGGTCGGCACCCTGAATCTGCTCGAGGCTTGCCGCCAAATGACTCCCGAAGCCGTTTTCATTTTCATGTCCACCAATAAAGTCTACGGCGATTCGCCCAACGAGATCCCGTTAAAGGAATTGCCAACCCGATGGGACTACGCCAGGCCTGAGGATTTCAATGGCGTGCGGGAAGACTGCCGAATCGATCGCACAATGCACAGTTTGTTCGGCGCCAGTAAAACCGCCGCCGATATCATCGCTCAGGAGTACGGCCGCTATTTCGGCATGAAAGTGGGCATATTCCGGGGTGGTTGTCTGACCGGCGAACGCCATTCGGCAGTGCAGCTCCATGGTTTTCTCTCTTATCTGTTTAAAGTTGCCACCGTTGGAGAGACTTACACGATTTTCGGTTATAAGGGCAAACAGGTGCGCGATCAGATCCACAGCTCTGATGTTCTGTCCGCATTTGTTGAGTTCACCCGCAATCCACGGCCAGGCGAGGTTTATAATCTTGGCGGCGGCCGGGAAAACAGTGCTTCTATTCTCGAATGCATCGAAAAAATCGAAAACCTTCTCAACAAAAAAGTTCGCTTCGAGTACCTCGATAAAGCTCGAGCCGGCGACCACATCTGTTACATCACTGATCTGCGCAAGTTCGAGGGCCATTTCCCGAAATGGAAAAAGAGCCGCTCACTCGATCAGATCCTGGAAGCCATGGCGCGTCATCAGCGTTGATTTCCGCCGCGTCATGCAACCAAAAACTCCTGTCGTAAGCTCTGGCGATAACGGCTTGCCACGCTTATCTGTTTTAGGAGTGCCGGTTGCATGCGCCACATACGATTCGGCTCTGCAAAATATAAAGCAACTGGCAGGCTCGTCTCGCCCAACGGCCGTCTGTCCTGCCAACACGCACATCCTGGGCGAGGCCCGTCATAATCCTCAGTTCAGGCAGGTACTTGGTAAATTTGATTTGGTGCTGCCAGACGGGATGCCGATTATATGGGCGCTCAACAGTCGAGGCGCGAGCTTGCGCGATCGCGTTTACGGCCCCTACCTGATGCGCCATACTCTCAGCCATACCCCGAAGCCCTGGCGCCATTTTTTCTTCGGCGACAGTGAAGATTGTCTCGCTGAGCTTCGGCGCGTCGTGATGCAATTACAACCTGATCTGCAGATTGTCGGCGCGATTAGTCCTCCCTTCCGACCCTTTACTGAAACTGACGAGCAATCTTTCGCTGAAACTATTAACGGCGTATCTCCTGATTTTATTTGGGTCGCTCTTCCCGGTGTGCGTATGGAACGCTGGATTATCAGCAACCAGGCTCGGTATCGACGCGGCGTTTTCCTCGCCGTCGGCGATGCGTTCAGCCTGTTAACCGGGCGCCGACGTTTCGCTCCGGCCTGGATGCAGCGCCTGGGCTTGACCTGGATGTACCGCGTATTCCATGAACCCGGACGGCTCGGCCCGCGCTACCTCCAATACAACGCGATCTATCTTTATTATACGCTACTCGATCGCTGGGTTCAGCGAGCGAACGCAAGTTAACCGCTACGCCTCGCGCACACCCCACGGATCAAATACTCTCGCTTGTGCAGGCATTTCCAGTTTTCGATACCCAGCCCAGGGACAGCAAATGAGAACTGCTTTGACGCGTTTTTCCTTTTTGAGAGACCCCGCATCCTCCAGCCAATTGAACTCGAGCAAACTCGGGCTGTTCTGCGGAGTCGCCGCGTAGTCGTGAACCACAACACGACAGCCTTTGCGTTGCAGCGCCTGGGCAATGTGCAAGCCGGCGGATTCCTCGACGATGTAGGTATCGGGCCGGTAGGCCATCCCAAGTACCGCCACGGTATCGCCCGGTTCGACACAGGCCATCGCCTGCTGCGCCAGTCGATCTTTGGCCATCTCATTCACCCGATCGGTCGCCTCCGCCAGAGGCGCACTCAAGCCCACTTGTTTCGCCGCGTAGGCGATCAGCCGATTGTCTCGCGGAAAACACGGGCCACCATAGCTCAACCCCGCCCGCAGATATTTCTTCCCAATCCGCGAGTCTGAACCGATCGCCTCGAGGATCGCGTGAATGTCCGTATCTGAATACTGCTCGGCAATCATCCGGAGCTGATTCGTGAAACTGATCTTGGCTGTTATGTAGCTGTTGACCGAAATCTTCGTGAGCTCCGCGCTGGTAATGGACATACGCGCAATGGTCGGCTGGTTCGTGTTATAAGTGTGGTAGAATTCCTCCAGAAGATCACCCGAGCGACGATCGGACTCGCCAACCAACACCAGGTCGGGCTCCAGCAAACCGCGAATGACGTTCCCCAACGCGATGAATTCCGGGTTGTAACAAAAACCAAAATTTCGACCGCACGTTCCGCCAATTTGTTGCTCGAGCATGGGGATCAAAACCTTCCGACATGCGCCCGGCGTCGTCGTCGAACTGACAACGAACAAATGGTTTTTCTTGCGCGCGTCCTTGACTGCCTGCGCCACCGGTTGCAAAGCGCGCATCAGGAATTCATTCGAGAAACTGCCGTCCGGCAAACTCGGCGACGGCACAATGACAAATGTCGCGTCCGTTTCCACTGCCTCAACCGCGTTCGTCGTCGCGCGGAACCGGCCTTTTGCCGCCGCCATCGTCTTGGCCAGGCGGGGTTCATCAACGGGCGGTTTGCCCGCGTTGATTTTGCGCACCGCCTCAGGGTTAATATCCACTCCTAAAACTTCAAAGCCGCGTTGGGCCATCGTCGCGGCCATGCACGCCCCCAGCTTTCCCATTCCAAAAACGGACAAACGTTTGAGACTCGACATGATGCCGCAGAATCTTAAATCAAAAATGCCGACGCAAGTGGATTCCGAAACGGTCTAACAAAAGCATTTGATGGGAGCGAACTCAGCCTAAGGCCAACGCTAACGATCCGGACACAACAAATGATGGCTTGTCCAGAACGTGCGTTTCCCGCGCATGTGGCTAAGCGACTTGCTTTGGCGAGGAGGATGCCGCGCTGCGTTTCAGCCAAACCAGTAAAATGCTGATGTCGGCAGGAGAAACGCCTGAAATGCGCGAGGCTTGCCCGATAGTGGCGGGTCGAATCAGTTGCAGCTTTTGCCGCGCCTCATGTCGCAAACTGGGCACCAGAGTATAGTCGAAGTCCGTCGGGATCTGCTTTCCCTCAAGTTCCTTGAACCTGGCGACTTCGTTTTGCTGACGGGCGATATAGCCGCCATATTTGAGGGAGATTTCGACCTGCTGCACAATTTCATCTGATAAACAATCCTTATTTGATATATCAGAATAGGTAATCTCAGGGCGCCGCAGTAATTGCGCCAGAGTTTCGGACCCTTGTCGCGATCTCTCCAGCCGATCAATTTCATCAGCGATGGCCTTCTGTTTAGCAACAACCCGCGCATAATGCCTCTTTGGCAATAGTCCGACCTCATATCCAAGTGATGACAGGCGTAGATCGGCATTGTCCTGGCGAAGCAAGAGTCGATACTCCGCTCGCGACGTGAACATCCGGTAAGGCTCAACAGTCCCTTTTGTGACCAGGTCGTCGATAAGCACACCTATGTAGGCTTCATTCCGCTTCAGTACTACAGGTGCTAATTTCTGTACACGACGGGCGGCATTAATTCCGGCCATGAGTCCTTGAGCTGCCGCCTCCTCATAACCCGAGGTTCCATTGATTTGGCCGGCGAGATAGAGATTCCTACAAAGCTTGGTCTCCAGCGATGGATGGAGCTGGGTGGGGAACGCGAAGTCGTATTCGACTGCGTAACCGGGGCGGAGTATCTCTGCGTTTTCGCAACCGATGATCGTACGCACCATCTCGTATTGAACCTCGATCGGGAGTGATGTCGAGAAGCCATTTACGTAGATCTCATCTGTAGCGATCCCCTCTGGTTCCAGGAAGATCTGCTGTCGTTCCTTTTCAGGGAACTTGACGATCTTATCTTCGATTGAAGGACAGTATCGAGGCCCGATGCCCTCGATTGCGCGGGAATAGAGCGGAGATTTGTGGAGGTTAGCTCGAATAACTTCGGCGGTAGCCTCAGTCGTATAGGTAATATAACAGGGAAGCTGTCCTCCGATTGTTTCCAAGATCGAACCTGGCGGGTATCTGGAGAGGCGATCTCGGACTGGGCTACTAGAATGTTCCACGTGGAACATTTCCTCAGGGTGGGAGTGATCACCCGGCCTTGTTGCGATTTGTTCCACGTGGAACAAATCGTCCCGCCAAAAGGTAAAATGAGGAACGGGCTCGTCACCGGGCTGAACCTCCGTCCTGCTGAAATCAATCGAACGCTTTAACA
>DATJGF010000130.1:0-52558 GCA_035495315.1 Candidatus Limnocylindrales bacterium | reverse complement strand
AGTATTTACTCTGGATCAGTGGGAAGAGACTGCGATGGTGGATGAGAAAAGCCGCATCGCGCGAGATAGGTGGCTGGTTCCCGTCAAGGTTTACCACCAGAGCTACCCCATTCGTGGCGAGGAGGCCGAGCGCGTTAATTCATTGCTCGCCAAAGTGCCAGGCCGGAAGGCAACCAGCACTTGCAGGAGCGGCATCTGTCGTTTGGACGATTTGCGATTAGCCCGGGCGCAGTCCGCTACCAACTCACCATGAGACCTTACCAGCTGTCCTTGTGCTCAAAGATGGAATAGTTGTCGCCAAGGCTGCTGCATGCACAGGACACAAGGATCGCATCGGTCCCGACGGACACGTCGACTTCACTGGCCTTGTGCTAATCTTTGACGATCTTGACCAGGCGAGGATAGCTGAAAGGGTACTGAAGCGTGAAGACACGAAACCGCAATAGCCTGACCAACCTGTGCCCCGCACATGGCCGCCGCGCGGGATTTCCGCTCGGCACTTGCGCGGTTTGGTGTATCTTTCCTGCAGTCCGCCTGCGTCGCTTGCGGCGGTAGGTAAGGCGCGGCGTTAAGACCAAAACCTCATGAAGCTTCATCGGTTTTTTTGGGTCACAGTATTGCTAATCTGCTTGGGAGCTTTGATGTTTGCGGTGACGATTATTCGTGCGCCCTCGTCTTCGGACCTGGTGATTTCATTCGTCGGTTACACGAACTGGTCTTTTGGCCGGGCCGCTGTCTTCTCAGCGAAAAACGGCGGCCGCTTCCCGCTGGAGTGGTGGTACATTTCCACCGAGGTCGAGGGAGCTGGCACCGACCTGCCCCCGGCTTATGTCAGCCCGGGACATTCCGCTCTCATAGCGTCGCGACTGAAAGCAGGAGAGTCCATACTTGTCACTGTGGGCGAGCCGCCCGGGGCAAACCGGTGGAGGGCTCAGTTCCAATACGCGCGGTCGACCTTAAGGGAACGGTTGCTCCGATTCGGAGCACTGCACCGGGCTCCACCGACGCTGCTTAATCCCGTTTGGCCGCCCAAGCTCATGACGAACAGCATATGGTTGACACGCAAAACAGCGTTCTACGCTCCGCCTGCTCCCCAATGACTCTAGGCGAGGCAGGACCTTAGCGTGTTATGTACGCACTATTTACGACGTTGGTCGTTGGGCTGCTGGTAGCTCTTGGAATCGGTCTGGCGTTGCAGCACCGGCTTTACGAGCGGCTCAGGAGTGAGCACCCCAACGCATTGCAGATATTGGCCGAAAGTAGCGCCGGTATCATGGCATTTCAGAGATATCTGTGGAAACGACATTACCGCGGACTGGCTGACGCAGGGTTCACCCGGCGTGCCGATTCTCTTCGCCGCTACTGGGTAGCCTGCTTCCTGTATTTCCTATTGGCACTCCTTGCACTCAGCGTGGCATCGGCCTTTGGGACATTATAAAGCACATAAGAGCCTAAATTGACCAGTATGGCAAAACAACCGGCCTGCACTGGACTGCTCGATGACTACAAGATTACAATCCGAAGGTCGCTGGTTCGCAGCCAGTGAGGCCGAACGGTATGCCGGACGATCCACCTCAGCCTTTACGAATGAGTAAATCCTTAAAACGATGGCTGATCCTGAGTATGACGATGGTCACCTGCCTTGGACTCGCCTTGGCTTTCTTACGGCTGAGGCCAACCTACTGGGCTTATTCGACTGTGACGATGCGGCCGTTTACCAATGTGGTTCCTGCTCGCGCCCTCCAGGGGCGGTTCCAAAGAGAGGTGTGCAAGGCTGTTCCAGCAATTCACCGCTTAACTGTCAATCCGAGCTTCACGACCTCGGCCGCCGCAATGGCATGGTCCACCAACGAGACGGCCTCGAGCACCGCAATTCCCCTCACCGCCGACCTGCGAATTATGGCGCTTGGCTCCTCGCCGGAGGAGGCTCAAGTGGCAGCAAATGCCGCGCCGCCACCCGGCTCTGTGTGTTTCTGACGCAGCAGTACGGTGCAAGCGTGACGATCGCGTCGAATTCTGACGCGACGGGTCGTTATTCGTTCCCCTCGGAGGTGGGATTACAGATTGAGAGACTGCTTCAGCGATAGAATCAAGACGAATGCAAATTCCAACGTGGCATAACCACGCCATGCAGCGCATGCGAGCCAGCCGTTTAGCTCAGTCACAATTCGGAAGCGATCGGCGGCTAGGTTGCGTCGTTGATGGTGACCGTTAAGCACGATGAGAACATTTCGGATAATCTGCGGGCTTGCCCTCCTTGGCGTCGCATTTGGTGCAGGGCTCTGTTGTATTCGCAGCGCTCAAGCTCTCAATCTCATGCTGGTCCAAGGAAGTCCGGTCGTTTGTCCGTATCGTGACACCCACTTCAATTTGCCCGGCAGGCCCGTTGCGTTGTTCATGATTGGAATCCCCATTCTCGCCTCGATAGGCGGTTGCTGGTTTCTGTTGCGGGCCTTTTGGAAAGACGATGAACACAATGCTTAACCTCTGCACGCAACCGACGCCGGCTTTCGAGGCAAGTCATCAGATCATATGGAAAAAGTCGTCGAACCTGCCCTCGCCGGCAACAGGCGGCGCAGCGCCATGAAGAGGTGAAAACGCTATGAGCGAAATAAAACCAAGATTCACCGGCGGATGCTACTGCGGTGAAGTGCGCTACCAATGCGAAGGGCCGCCGCTCATGAAAGGTCAGTGCTACTGCCTTACGTGCCAAATGATTTCTGGAGGCGCCGGGAATCTTTTCATGGCGGTTAACGCCGAGGGCTTCCAGTTCACCAAGGGCACGCCCCGAGCCTACAATAAGAAGGATCGTCCGGGGTCTCCGACGCGGCATTTCTGCGAGGCTTGCGGAGTCCACCTCACTGCGCGGTCAGAACTTGCGCCGAGCGCGGTGCTCATTAAGGTCGGCACTCTCGACGATCCGAGCGTGTTCGAAGGACCGCAACTGGTGACCTGGACTTCCGAGATGCAGAAGTTTCACCTGTTGCCCCCGAACGTCCCCGCATATCCAGAACTTCCCAGGCCGGCAGCGCGAAAGCAGGAATGATCAAGCAGCGCCCCCACCACTCCCGCCCCTACCAATTCCCAGTAGCGGGACGACAAATCCCATTGCCGAGCAACATTGGTGTTTTGCAACGAAGTGATTTTTCGTTTAGCAACTGGCGAGTAATGATTTGTGAAACCACACTGACGTTGGCATTTTTTTTGCATGTTCCCTCGCAATTCCAAAAAGGGAACCAGCGCGAAATGAGCACGATACTTTTGCAGTTGTATGCAGGATCTTAGATTTGCCTTCCGGCAATTGCTGAAGCACCCCGGCTTTACCATCGTCGTGGTGCTTGTCACAGTTCTTAACCATTACGCGGTTGTATGAAGTGATCGGCAAGGAATTCGAGGCGGGTGCCGAACAAGTACGCGTTCAAGACGATCCGTCCGGGGCGTATCCTGAGTTATGTCGTGGTCGATCCGCTGCTCCGGGCTATAGATGACGAACAATTTTTCGAGGTGAGCCAGTACGTAGTGCTGCAGCGTTGACTGAGCTCGGTCGATAACAGAACGAGGAAGATGTGCCGAACATGCAGATAGAAATCGGAGAAGTGGAAGCGATCTTCCGTTATCCCGTGAAGTCGATGGGCGGGGAACGAGTGCAGGCGGCGAAGCTGGGCTGGCACGGGCTCGAGGGAGACAGGCGCCTGGCGTTCCGGCGCATTGAGGACCGGAGCGGCTTTCCGTGGCTGACCGCAAGCAAACTTCCCGACCTGCTGCTGTTTGCTCCTTGTCGATGTGATGTGGGTGCGGACGGGGACCTTCCGACTCATGTTCGCACGCCGGAAGGTAAAGAGCTGGCCGTGCTTGGGGAAGAGCTGGCGACGGAGGTCGGACGCCGGTACGGGTCTGAGGTGCAGATGATGCAGTTGAATCAGGGCATCTTCGATGAAGCGAGCCTTTCGGTTATCGCTGTCGATACGGTGCAGGAGGTTGCGCGACAGGCAGGGCGCAACGCCGATGTCCGACGATTTCGACCGAATGTGGTAGTTCGCTTGCTTCGTTCGGGTCCGTTTCAGGAGGATAAGTGGTTGGGCGGCGTGCTCTCATTTGGCGAGGGCGAGGGTGCCCCGGCGATCGCTGTGACGCTGCGCGACGCTCGTTGCTCGATGCTGAACCTCGATCCCGACTCGGCGGCGGCGGCGCCCGAAATGCTGAAGGCGGTCGTTCGTGCGAACCAGAACAATGCGGGTATCTACGGGACAGTGACGCGAGTAGGCCGAGTTGCGATAGGACAGAAGGTATTTCTGCAGAGCGGAGGGTGAGATTGAAGGTTACAAGTTGCAGGGTCGCGGATTGAAGGTTGCAGGTTAGCTTGCGCCTTAATTGGCACAACGGACGTGGCAAAGGACAAATGGCATATGGCAAAGATCGCCAAATGGCATATGGCAGAGAGTCCAATGTAAAGCATTGTAGTTGACATGTTTGAGCCATCTGACAATGTCGAGGTGCGATGTCTGCAGTCATCGAGTTCGAGCAGGTCACCAAGGTGTATCAGGACCGTCAGATCGGTTTGGCGGACATTTCCTTTTCGCTTCCCAGCGGCTCGACGATTGGTTTGTTAGGCGCCAATGGTTCGGGCAAATCGACGGCGATTCGTCTAGCCTTGGGATTGATCACGCCGAGCGCCGGGACCATTAGCGTCTTCGGCGAACGGATGAGACCCGGCGCCAAAAACCTGCGCCAGCGCGTCGGCTTCCTCTCGGACGACCCGGTTTTCCCTAAAGACCTCAGCGCGATCCGATATTTAACATTTGTCGGGAATTGTTTCGGGCTCGATAAACGTGAGCGCAATGGGCGCATGGGAACGCTGTTGCGCGCGGTTGGACTGATGGATGATGCCGGGCGCAAGATTGCTACGTATTCAACCGGCATGAGGACGCGGTTAGGCATCGCCGCCTCGTTGATGAACGATCCGGAACTGCTCATCTGGGATGAACCCACCGCGGGCTTGGATCCGATCAGCCGCAGGCAAACCCTGGAATTGCTGGAACAGTTGCGCGGACAAAAGACGGTGCTGTTGAGTTCGCACATCCTGGGCGACATCGATCGCGCCTGTGACCGATTACTGATCCTCAACAAAGGCCAACGGCTGTTCGAAGGCTCTCGATCCCAACTCGAGGGTCTGCTCCCAAAAAGCATTCTCGAATTGAGTATCTCGGGGGCCCGTGAGCGTTTTCGAACCGCGGTGCGCGAGCGTCTGAATCGGCCGGATTATTCCCAGGACAAAAGCCGGGTGCGGATCGAGTTGAGCGCCGATGAAACGCTCGAGGAGATTATCGGGGCATTGCTGCGGCTGGCGAAGGAAACGGATACGTGCGTCGAAGGAATCAATTCCACGGGCCGCCAACTGGAGGATGCCTATCTCAAGTTGATTACCGAAGACGAATTCAGTGGCTTTCTCCGCGCCAAGAAATGAGCGTGAACCAAACAGAGAGCATCGAAATAGTCGATGAGGCGCAAGCCCTGCCGGCGCCCGAAGCGGCATTCGGCGGACGGCGTTTGCCGAGTCGTTGGCAGGCAATTGGCCTGTTCGCGCGGTCGGATCTCAGCGCTCTCGCGCGATCGTGGCTGTGCCGCGGCTTCTTCATCGCGAGTGCTGTCCTGACTATGCTCGAACTCAAAGGCATGCAGGCCAAACAACAGCCGGCGAGCCAGATGCTGGAGGCGGTTTATGTTACCTACCTGGTCGTTTGGATGCACGCGGTGATCTTTATTGCCGGGGCCGCGCTCATGCGCGAGGCCGAATGTCTCAACGATGCTATCTTGTCTCGCGGTGTCACTCGTGGTGAATACATTATCGGAAAACTCATTTCGCGTTCACTGGCCGTTCTGCTGCTGCTGTCGACTGTCCTCGTTCCCGCCAGTATTTGGGCAATCCGCCAGGATAAATTGGTCCGCACGGAAGACGGCTTTGTTACTTCTGCAGCGCGTAATACCAAAGTTGAAGCGTGGGATCCGAAAAAGATTTTTGCCGAAATCAGTGGCACGCTAAAGGAGCTCAACCTAAAGGTGGGCGATTTTGTGCACGCGGGAGATATTCTGATTAGCCTGGACGACCGCTCGATTTTTGATGAGCTGGAGACCGAACGGCGTAGTGAGGAGAACGCGCGCAACGAGGTCAACAACGCCCATCTTAAGGTCGAGGAGGCCAAACGGAATGTCGCCCAGGCCCAGGATGCCCTCGAGCGGGCTGAACGCAGTCTGCTGGCCAAAGATCTTCTCAGCAAAGCGGAACAAGCCGACCGC
Organism: Candidatus Limnocylindrales bacterium; assembly: GCA_035495315.1. Classification (GTDB taxonomy): domain Bacteria; phylum Verrucomicrobiota; class Verrucomicrobiia; order Limisphaerales; family UBA8199; genus DATJGF01. The sequence continues at coordinate 46,264 of DATJGF010000130.1, read as the reverse complement.
CAAACTGACATCCGTTCGCGCAAACGGGACCTGAATAACGCCGATTCCCAGTTGCATACCGCGCAAGAGGCTGTCCCCATCGCTGAACGGGCGGTCGACAACGCGATGGCGCGTGTGCGGGACGCGCGGCGCCGGCTGGCACTGGCGACGATCACAGCGCCCATCTCCGGGTACTTGACTGAGATTCAGGCCAACCCGGGTCAATTTGTCAGCGCCGGCACCCAACTCTTCACCATTGCGCCACTCGATGAATACCAGATTAAGGTGCCGGTCTATAAATTCGAAGAGTTCAAGCGCCTCACCACCAATCTGACCGCGTATGTCAAAATCGAACAGACGGAGTACAAAGGGACGATTGAGCGCCTGGGCGCGATGACCCAGCCGGATCGCTGGGGGCGGGATTACAATCACGTCATAGTCCGCTTTAAAGGGGAGGGCACTCTCGGACTGTTGGGCCTGCCGGCCGACGTCCGATTGGTCCTGCCACCCCCAAAAGAAGAACCGAGTCGTGCCACCGCCCTTCTCAACGTCCTGACCGGCCGTTCGGGACGCAGTTCGATGTCACGCACCACTTCTGTCACGCTCGGTTGGATGCTGCTTGGACTTGGAAAAGTCCTCGGTTCTGCCTGTTTGATAACGACGCTAACTTTTCTCGTTCTGATCCTGGTGCGCAATACCCTCATCGCGATCCTCGGCGTCATCGGCTTCTACCATATTTCCAACCTGCTCTACGACTTTGTCGGTCTTAAAGATCTGTCATACCTGGAAATGAGCGCGACGATGGAAAAGGTCCTCGGCGGCATCGCCAAACCGGGTGCCGAACTGATTACGCTTGCCTGGCTTTTTGGCCTGGCGATCGCTTTGGGTGTTTTGACGGCGGCGTTATTTGTTTCACGGGATCCTCCAAAGTGAGAATTCGATGTTACAGAAGAAAACTGAGAGAACGATGGAAGTCGGATCGTCTGGTGGAGTCTTGGGGGCCGAACTCACAATTAAGTGAGCCTATCAGATTCTGTATAGCTTCTCTGCTCTGTTTCTTACCTCTCCTCATGGTAGCGGCCCAACCAGCTGCGCGCGATGTCAACAGGGCAGTTTCTCCAACCCAGTCGGAGAAGTCAGCGCAACCCGACCTTGCCGAACTCACGTCAGGCGAGCGAATTGAAGGCACGCTGCTAACCGACCACTTTGAGCTGAGAACGTCCTACGGCGATATTCAGTTGAAACCACAGGACACTGGACGTATCGATTTCGCCGGGCCCGACCGACAACTCCAGCGCGTCACCACCGTCAACAGCAATGTGCTCACCGGGTTTCTGACGAATAGCACCATCGAGCTTAAAACCAGTGATGGCATTCGCAGAAGTCTTCGCCCCCAAAAGCTCTCCTATGTGCGGTTGGGCGGCTACTTGGAAAACACGTCACGCGAGCTTCTGCAGGAACTCCCGCCTGAAAAGACCTCCTCGCTCATTTGGGTTTATCTGAAAAATGGAGATCGCTTGAGTGGACAACTCCTCACCAGGTCGCTGGCGCTCATTACCGCACAGGGCACGGAACTCTTTTCCTTTGAGGACATCGAGCGAATTCAATCCGGGCCGACCGATTCGACGTTGGCCACCGTGTCCCTGACCAGTGGCCAGAAACGAGAAGGGACTTTGGCGACGGAGGATTTGTCCTTTCGGCTGGAATTGGGGCCAACTCTGAAACTTTATACGGGGGCGATCCAGTTGATCGGGCGTGAGCTCGCGCCTTCGCCGGCTGGCGCCAGCTCGTCGAGCGTTGCGGCTTCGCTGCCGACTTCCACGAATCTGACCGGGTTGGTCTGGATCCCGCCGGGTGAGTTCGTTATGGGCAGCCCGACTGAAGAGACCGGGCGTGACCCGGACGAAAGCCCGCAGACGCGCGTCGTCATTGCTCGTGGGTTCTGGATGAGTAAATGCGAAGTAACGCAAAGTGAATATCAGAGAGTCATCGGCGTAAATCCAAGCAACGAGACCGGCGACGCCAACCGGCCCGTGGAACGCGTGAGTTGGTTCGACGCGATGGAGTACTGCAAGAAATTAACTCAGGCGTGCGAGACACAGGGTAAGATGCCGGAAGGACATGTTTATCGCTTACCGACCGAGGCCGAATGGGAGTACGTTTGCCGGGCAGGGGCAATCACGCGTTTCGGATACGGCGAGGACAAAGGTGCGACACAACTTGGTGATTATGCATGGTTCAGCCGCAATAGCGATTCGATGACACATCCCGTGGGGACGAAGCGAGCCAATGCGTGGGGCTTGTTTGATATGCATGGGAATGTTTGGGAATGGTGCATTGATCGGTGGGAGGATTCGCTTCCTGGTGGTACGATCACCAACTCTGTCCGTGTCGCTTCAAGTCGCCTCCGTGTCGCCCGCGGCGGTTCATGGCTTTACGACGCCAAAGCCTGCCGGTCAGCTAATCGGGATGATTACAGCCCTTGGGATCGCTGCAGCGACATTGGTTTTCGGGTTGTGCTCGCACCGCTCGAACCGTGAGGGAGGTGAAAGGGCGGGTAATCGCAAGGCCGAGCTCGGCCTTCCGATTGAATCAATTCTCTGGTTTCAGATCCCTGGACATCAAATCGCGCACGGCCTGGGCAATGTTTTTGCCCTCATACAGCATCGCGTAAACCTCATCGATTACAGGCGTAGTCACCCGGTGCTTTCGAGCAAGCTGGTATGCGGAGCGGGCAGTGGGGTAACCTTCGGCGACCGCGAGTGTGCTGGCGGCGATCTCGGCAGGTTTTTGACCTTGCCCCACACGCTCGCCGAAACCGCGGTTGCGGCTAAGGCGTGAAAAGCAGGTCACCATAAGGTCGCCCAATCCGCTCAGGCCGGTGAAAGTTTCGGCTTGGGCACCGCACGCGACTCCGAGACGGCGCATTTCGACGATGGCGCGGGTAACGAGCGCGGCTTTCGAGTTGTCTCCGAAACCGAGCCCATCACCGACTCCGGCAGCGATGGCGATGACATTCTTCAGAGCGCCGCCGAGTTCTACGCCTGGAACATCGCCGCTGGTGTAGACCCGAAACGTCGGCCGGCTAAAGAGTGTTTGAACCTGTTCGGCGACCGAGAGGTCGCTGCTGGCGGCGACAATCGCCGTAGGAATGTCGCGCGCGACTTCAATGGCAAAGCTCGGACCTGAGAGTGCGGCGCACCGGGCCATCGGTGCATTTTGCGCAAGGACGCCGCACATCGTCAGGCCAGTGTCGTACTCGATCCCCTTGGTAACACTGACGATGATGCCGCGAAAAGAGGCCAGGCAACGGGTCACCTCCCGAAACGGTTGCGAGGGGACGGCGACGATAACGCACCCGGCATTACCAATGGCTTTCGGCAAATCGCTCTCGAGCCCCAAACCCGCTGGCAAATCGATTCCCGGCAAAAACCGTTCATTGCGATTAGTTTGGCGGATTTCATCAATCCATTCCGGCATATGGCCCCAAAGGACGACATCATTCTTGCCGTAAAGCAGACGTGCCAGGGCTGTGCCCCACGCCCCCGCGCCGAGTACGGTAATTTTCATGAGGTTTGTTTGGGGGCTTCCGAGGCGTGTTCGTTCCGTTTGCCACCGATCCGGTTTTCGGTGCCCTGGAGCAGCCGTTGGATGTTGGATTTATGTTTAAAGATCGCAAGCACGGCCATCGCGGCGGTGATGATGATGAGGGTCGAGCTGCAGCCGGTGATCCAGGTCGCAAAGGGCAGGGCGGCAGAGGCAGCAAGGGAAGCCAGCGATACATAGCGAGTAAGGGCAAAGACAATGATCCAAATGCCCAAAATGATGAGCAAGGCCCAAGGCACCAGCGCGATAAGCACGCCCGCGGATGTGGCAATACCCTTGCCACCTTTGAAGTGCAACCAGCAGGTGTAATTGTGACCCAGGATGGCTGCGAGCCCTGAGATGATGCGGAACCATTCGCGGGCCTGAGGACCTGCCGCCGGGTAGGACCAGTCAGCGATCAGCCTGGCAACAAGCGCGACAGCCGCCCAGCCTTTGAACGCGTCTGCGAGCAAGACGAGCACGCCGGCCGGGGTGCCCAACGCACGGAACACATTGGTCGCTCCGATGTTTCCACTGCCGATGGTACGAATATCGACGCCTTTGCTCTTGGCCACCAGAAAGCCGGTGGGGATAGATCCGAGGAGATATCCCACGATCGCGCCTAAGATGTACCCGAGAATTGGCACCGGCATACTCTATGAACGCAAAGTCGACAGTTTAAAGTCGAAAATGCGGAATGCACCGCAAAGTATCCAATCGACCAATGTTCGAGAACAGGTCCCCCAAACCTTGTAGGAGACGACATAAGGAGACCCTGTTGGCCGAAAAAATCGAAGCGATCAGAGTCTCCTTACGTCGTCTACTACAGCAGATTTACTGTTGCGGTGCCACACCACCTGCATCCGGCTCGGTGGCCGAGTCCAGAGGCTTGAGTGGCTCAGTCGCGCTGGCAGTCGGTTTTTCTTCCTTTTTCGGTTCAGGTTTCTTTTCAACCAGAAGCTGCGCGCGATCCTTAAGCAGCGGATCCAAGGTCCAACTCGAGACCAGGTAGACCCATTTTTCGTAGCCCTTCTCCTGGGCTAACTTGTCTTCAAGCTTCTTTTGCTTCTCTTTAAATTCCTTATCGAGTCTTGTCTTGTCTTCTGGTTTCTCGTCTTTGCCAGGCGCGCGTTCGGTGGGAACTTTTGCTGATACGGTTAAGGCAAGCGGATAGCTGTCATTAGTCTTGGTGCCCACTTTAAACGTGTACGAAAAGTCGTCGAACGTTTCGAGGTTCACGACGGTAGGTTTACCCAACCCGAGTTGTTCCGGGCTGGAGCTGGTGATCACATCCGTGAATGAAGGCGAACTCAACGCAGTTCCGACACTGGAAGTTTTGGAGCTATCCAATTGCTCGGTGGGTTTGGCATCTGCCAGTTTCCATTCGGCAGTCTCCGAATCACGGGAAATTTTCCAGGCATTCGTGACGGCTGGACCTTCAACCGCGACCGAGCGGATCTTCTCCACCTTGAAGAAGTCCTTGTTGAGCCATTGGTCCGGTCTGGGTTCAATATTAGCCAAGGCATCGGAGATCAGCGCCACCGTTTCGGAACCGGCCCCGACCTTCACATAGCGGCCATCAGGCCAGCCTTGATCGCCCATGTCACCGAACGGTGAAGCCCCTTTCGATTTTTGCAGATGCTTTTTGCCCAGCAGAACTGACCGGATCTCCTTCTCATTCTGGTCCTTTAAGTCCACCACTAAGGCAGAATTGGTTCCTGAGCCAGGCACAAGATCCAAACGCACGAGCTGTGACGGACCTATCTTTTCGCTTTGAATGATTTTCAGGTCCTTTGCCTTCAGCAGAAAGTCACTGATCTCTGAATAATTGGCCGGATAATCGTTCCGTTCACGCACGCGCCAAAGATTCTCCTTTTTAACCAGATTGAGCTCATTCGTTCCCTGTTTGATCGCAATGTGGGCTACGTCATTGACCGGCAGGTCACCCAACAGCTTGCGCCCGATGGCCGGGTCGGTGCTTTTGCCGACCTCATTTTGCTTGTTGTAGACCATCAACCCAGCGATGCCGAGCACCACCAATAGAAATAAGAGCAGAGCGAATTGATTGCGATTCATTTGGCTGAAGTTTTCTTGCGTTTGACAAAAGCGAGGAAAATACCGGAAGCAGTTACCGCGGCTGGAACTCCCAAAATATTGAGCCACTTAAGCCGCGTCTGTAGCGACACGACTTCCTTGCGCAAATCCTTCTGGACTTGCTTCAGGCGCTTGCCGGTTTCCACTTCTTCGGACCGGAGTTTCACCAATTCCGCGCTTTGTTCCGGAGACAAAATGAAGCGCTGGTCTTTGTCCTTCTTTTGTTGTTGGAGTTCGTTGATTTTGCGCTGCGCCTCCGCCTTGCTGTCTTCCAGACGCTTGATTTCGCTTTGGAACTTCTCATTGGCGACCGTCTCCATGGCCTTAATTCGTGTAAAGGGCCTGTTCAAGGTCGCGCGACTGCGTACGGCGATAAGATTGTTGTCTCCGGTCAGCTGCTCGACCGTATTCTGAACAAAGCTGAGATTCCCATTAGCCGGGGCATACGCGGTCCCAAATAACGTCTGAATGGGTTGCAAAGCAACGCGGTCGTACATCATGTCGGCATCACCAACCAACACGACCGTATTGTCGTCCTTGGTTTCCTTCAGCGAATCGTCGTTCTTCTTTTCGGGTTCCTTCGTATCTGCATCCTTCTTATCAGTCTCCTTTTTGTCATCCGGCTTTTTCTCCTCCGGTTTGCCGTCGGGGAAGGCGGTTTTAAATTTGCCGGTCAAACGCACTGCCAACGCGTACTGCGTTCCAGACGGTTTAAACTCTTTCATGACATTCTCGCCGGAAAGATTTGCCATGAAGCCATCGACGAGTTGTGAGTCCTTGGTGCTTTTTAGCAGAACCGTCTCCTTGAGGCCTTGAACTGGCGTACCCGTAAAAGCTCCCGCATAGGGGAGCCAGAGATTGTCGATCTGGCCGGTGACGATATCGTCCTTGTTTATGCCTTCGCTGGTCACCGACAGAACCGCCGGGGCATCCTGCGGCACGCCGCCGCGCCCGCCCAACTGCATCTTATAATTCATATCCGCGACGACCTTGGAAGTATCAAGGCTCAGCCCCCAAGCCTTCAGCAATTTCTCCAGGTTCGACCCGCTGTTCGGAATGCTGCCGAGCATTTGGTTTTGCTCGCGGCTGTCAACCATCGGCAGCGGGTCCAGAAACGCGATTAATTTGCCGCCGCGCATGACGAACTGATCGATGGCGTATTGCGCCTTATCGGTGATGTCCCGCGGATGCACCACCAGAAGTACTTTGACGTCGTCGTCGATTTTATCGACGTCCATCGCGATGCGTTTCACCTCAAAATCATTCTTCAGTTCGGTGATAATAATCCAAGGCTGTTGGCCCTGCTGCCCCATGCGAGCCATCATCGGATTGGACGGCATCCCGAAAATGGGCATAGGACTCATGACCCCAACCACCGGTTTTTCGGGTCTCACCACGCGTGAAATTGCCCTGGAAAGGTCATATTCCAGGAGCCGTTCCCGATTGGGATCCAGGAACGGAACGGTTTGCTTTTCGTCGAGTACGCTGGCAGCCAGGCCCAGGTAAAACTTCTCACCATTGCGAAGCATTTGACCCTCGACTCCATCAAGCCGGGCAGAATCCTCCGCGTCGGAATCGGGCTGGGGATCGTATTTCTCAATCGTGAGTTTGCCGTGCGCGATTTGCTTGTACTCGGCCAAGAGATCTTCGACGCGCTTAGCGTAGCCCTTAAGAAATACGGTCTCGGGAGATGTCTCCGCTTGCGAGCAGTAAAAGCGGATTTTTACCGGCGTATCGAGTTTGGTCAGAATAGCCCGAGTGCCCTGAGAAAGGGTGAAGGCCTTTTCCTTGGTAAGGTCGACGCGCTCTTTGAGAGCGCCCGCAATGACGTTGAAGGCGATCAGAATGAGCGCCATAGCGGCCACACCGCCGGCGGAGTAAAGAATGGTTTCGATTGTCTTTTTCTTCATCGTTCGTCCTTGGAAATCAGCCGGCGCGGTGTCCGCGCAGGATCACGCTGGTGGAAAAGAGAGAAAACCCAATTAATGACAGGAAAAAGATGATGTCACGCGAATCAAGCACCCCTTTTTGAAAACCATCAAAGTGTGTAATGACACTAAAGGACGTAATGGTATTTACCAGCCATGGCCACGCCCAACCTTCCAGAAGCCGGATTACCGGCGTAAAACCCGCCAGAATGAAGAAGAGGCAGATCACCACTGATACAATGAAGCTGACTACCTGGTTGCGAGTCATGGCCGAGGTGATACAGCTGATGGCGAGGTAAGCCCCTGACATCAGCCAACTGCCGACATACCCGGCAAAAATAACGCCGTTATCGGGGCTGCCGAGATAATTGACCGTGATGACAATTGGAAAGGTCAATATTAAAGCAATCCCAAGGAAAATCCAGGACGCCAGAAACTTCCCGACAATGGCCTGCCATGCAGTAATGGGCATCGTCAGCAGCAACTCGATTGTCCCCACGCGCCTCTCCTCCGCCCATAGCCGCATCCCCACGGCAGGCACCAGGAACAAGTAGAACCACGGATGCCACAAGAAAAAGCTCGCGGAGAGCGAGGCTTCTCCGCGTTCGAAAAAGCCGCCGACCATGAACGTAAAGAATCCACAGAGCAGCAGAAAAATTACGATAAATACAAATGCGAGCGGCGACGTGAAGTAGGCCGCCAATTCGCGTTTGGCGATAGTTTTAATATTAGCCCAAGCGTTCATTTCTTATCTTCAGTAACTGTATCCGGCATAGTGATCGTTCGAAACACTTCGTCCAGGCGTCCCTCTTCGGTATGCAACTCCTGTAGCGTCCATTTTTCGGCTTGTGAAAGATTCGCGATCGTCCACGCCAGTTCGCCACTGGCCTGTTTTGGATAGACTCTAACCAGCACACCCGAGGCGTTCTCCTCCAGCACAACGACTTTCTTGGCGAGGACCAATTGCGAAAGCTTCTCCCGAACAACGCCATTGTGGACACCGCCCAGCCGCGCCGTGACGGCCCCTGCCCATTCGGACTTTTGACGCAGTTGCTGCGGAGTGCCGTTGGCGACGATCCGGCCGCGGTCAATGATAATCGCGCGGGAACAAACGGCGTCCACTTCCTCGAGAATGTGAGTAGAGAAGATTATCGCCTTCTTTTCACCCATGCGGCGAATCAACTGCCGAACTTCGTGTTTTTGATTAGGGTCGAGGCCATCAGTTGGTTCGTCGAGCACCAGGACGTCCGGGTCATGGATGATCGATTGCGCAAAACAGGTGCGATGACGATATCCTTTTGAAAGCGTTTCGACACTCTGGTGGAGAACCGATTCCAGGAAGCACGTGTCTACAACTCGGTTGACGGCTCGTTTCTTGTCTTCTCCGCGCAAACCACGAATTTCGGCCGCAAAATTCAAGAACCCGTAAACCGTCATGTCCGTGTAGGCCGGCGCATTCTCCGGCAAATATCCGATTAAGCGTTTGGCTTCAATCGGGTGTTCGACCGTATCAAATCCACCGACCGTGACTGTCCCTGCGGAAGGCGGAATAAACCCGGTGATCATGCGCATAGTCGTGGACTTGCCTGCGCCATTCGGCCCCAAAAAGCCCAGCACCTCTCCTCGCTCTACAGAAAACGAAACGCCATCGACGGCTCGTTTAGTGCCGAAGTCCTTTGCCAAATTTTGAACCTTTATCATAAAAGTGCTCGGTTTCTAAAAAGAAACGAATCCTCTGATTACCAGTTTCTACGTGTTTGTAAACTCGTTTGTCGAGGCATCTACCGTCGCCGGGCGTGGGTTACTCAAACTAATTACCCGTCGCCAAAGCAGTTTCCGGCAAGATTGGATAATTTTGCTGCAGTGATGTTCAAAATTTCTCAGCAGTAAGGCGAATAGGACCAAGAACTCCCCGAATTCGATTTCGCTAGCCCACACGAAACCAAGTATTTGCGCAAAATTAAAGATTGCCAGGGGTTAGAAGTTTGCTTGAGATATCACTGCAATCTAACTAGTCTTTCCATATTGGACTTGCTCTGTAAGGTCCGCAATCGGCCGAATACTTTGCTAAAGGCTGTCGCAAAAGTCATCAATGCGTTTCACTTCGTCTTCGCCTTTTGTCTTCCACTTTGTGGGACTTTAGCTGTTTCTCGCGATGTCCGGGTTTGTCTCCACCTCATTCCTAAGATTCACGGTTGTCGGTTATGTCGCCTTCGGGCTAGATTGCACTGACAGAAATGCACACGGGAAACAGGGATAGTCGCGTAATGGGTCTCGGAGTTTTGACAGGCAACGAGGCGGGAGAAATGTCCTCGGCACATTTAAAAAACGATTTCGACCGGTTCCACTCGTCGTCGTTAAGAAGTCTTCTTTGGTTGTTGGCACTTCTGGCCTGCACCGGATGCCGTTCTCTCCAACCGTTACCAAAAGTCAATGTGACGGAACCGGGTTGGACGGTTCACGACGGCCAGGCAGTGTGGCGCTTGCCGCATAATCAACGCGAAATCGCCGGCGACGTGCTCTTGGCAACGGGACCGAACGACCACAACTTCGTTCAGTTCAGCAAGTCTCCTTTTTCTTTGGTGATCGCTCAGAGCACCTCAACGCAATGGGAAGTGGAATTCCCGCCACAGAACAAACATTATGCGGGCCGCGGCGCTGCTCCGCTGCGTTTGATCTGGCTTTACTTGCCCCGCGTGCTTGCGGGCCGTGCGCCACCCAAAGGATGGATCTGGCGTCAAGATAATACACAGTGGCATTTGGAGAACCCAGCAACTGGTGAGTCCTTAGAAGGTTATTTCAATTCATGAGCCACTCGAGGGCCAGCCACCTTTTGCTTCCCCATCCGAGTCTGAGACATCCCGGTCGCTGGTTTTGGTTGTTCCTGCTGGTCCCAATCATCTTTGGGTTGGCTCGGCTGCGTTTCGACGCGGAAATTTTTGATCTCCTCCCTTCCGATCTTTCCGCCGTCGAGGGCCTGAAACTATATCAGCAGCATTTTGCCAATGCGCGCGAACTGATCATTTCCGTCAAAACGCCTGCGTCAGACCAGGCAGAAGAAGCAGCGCGAAAGGTCGCTGAAGCCTTGCGCGCGCGCACTGATTTGGTTGCGGAAGCGACGTGGGAACCGCCCTGGCTGGAACACCCCGATCAAGCCGCGGAGTTGATGGCATATCTTTGGTTCAATCAGCCACCGCAGGTCTTTGCCGAACTGACCAACCGGCTCGCTCCTGATAAATTGGAAGCCAGCCTCAACGCCGCTCGTGAGGAACTGGCGACCTCGCTTTCGCCCCAAGAAATCGCCCGGTTGAGCTATGATCCCTTCGGGCTTACTCAACTGCCAGAAACGACTGCCGCCGCCGCACCTTCGTTCTCGCAAGGACAGGACATGTTTAGCTCCAGTGACGGCCGATTCCGCATAATTTTTGTCCAGGCTCGTCCCGAGCTCCGCACTTACCGCGACTGTGATCGCTGGCTTGAAGTCGTCAAAATCACAGCGAAATCGGCACTCGGCTTGAACGCCAATGAGGTGGTGCTTGGATTCACGGGGCGTCCTGCTTTTTATTCTGAAGTCGCCGCTGGAATGCAGCACGACATCACAACCTCCGTTGGGGGTACAGCGATGATTATCGCTTTTCTTTTTTGGCTCGCCCACCAGCGAATCAAACCGATGTTATGGCTGTTAACACTCCTCGCGTTGATTCTCGGCAGTACCTTGGCGCTTGGCGGCCTGATCTTCGGCACCATTAACGTTGTCAGCATGGGCTTTGCTGCGATCCTTCTCGGCCTCGCGGTCGATTACGCGGTCGTGCACTATCAAGAAGCATTGGCGCATCCAAATCTCTCAATCCCACAAATTCGCCACGCAATCGCGCCGAGCATTTTTTGGGCGGCGGTAACTACGATCACCGCTTTCCTGGTCTTGAACTTTGGCGGTTTGCCTGGTTTGGGCCAATTAGGTTCTTTGGTCGCACTCGGCGTGGCCTTGGCGGCATTAATCATGATTTTCGAGTACTTGCCGCCGTTGTTTCCCGCTAGAAATGACCCCCAAACCGTTTCGCCGGATTCGGATTCGCCCGGCCTCACCGGCCCGCCAACTCACCCGCAACCTGTCAGCAGGTCTCGAGGTCGCCTCGTGTTTTTCCTTAGCGGCGGAGTGTTGTTGTTCACGATTATCGTCCTTTTATTTGGATTGCCTCCAATCGATACGACCGCCAATGCATTGCGTCCTCGGAAGAGTCCGGCATATACGACTCTGGACGAAATCCAGGCGCATCTGAATCAAAAGCGGGAACCTGTGTGGCTTATTGTGGGCGGGAACTCAGTCGAAGCTGTGACCCATCAGCTCGAGCGCGTGCAGGCAGTCCTTTCGCAGGCAGCCTCGAATCAATTGATAGCTAGCTTCAGCCTGCCGCTGCCGCTTTGGCCCCGGCCGGATTTCCAGGCGATTAACCGGCCGATCGCCAAAGTGCTGGGCGAAGAACGTCCGTTACTGCGCCAGGCAGCCCAGGCGAGCGGATTCGCGCCAAGCTCACTTGCACTGACCGAGCGCCTGCTGGATACGTGGCTCCAAGCGCACCAGCACCAAGGCGTCTTCTGGCCCACCAACCCGATGAGCCAATGGATCCTGCAGAAGGTCGTTGCCTCGACTTCGACTAATGATTTTGCCTTGGGCCTTATCAATCCTATCGCTTCCGATAGTGCCTCGGCTAACCTTCTTCGCCTAACGAAACTGGATGCCCAGCTGCCTCGGGACAATATCTGGCTCTCGGGCTGGCAACTCCTCGGCCATGCGATTTTCTCGCGCGTCAAAGCTAACATGTGGAAAGTGGTTACACCGATGGTCTTTTTGGTGTTGCTTTCGCTGTTCCTGGCGTTTCGCCGCGCGTCGGAAATCACCCTCAGCCTGACCGTGCTGTTCCTGAGCGGCCTCTGCCTGCTAGCGGTGATGCGGCTCGTGGGTTGGAGATGGAACTTGTTGAACTTAATGGCTGTGCCATTGGTGCTTGGAACGGGCGTCGATTATAGCATCTTCATGCAATTGGCGCTGCGACGCTATCATGGCGATCTGGAAATGGCTTACCAATCCGTCGGTCGCGCCCTGCTTCTGTGCGGCGGCACTGCTATCGCCGGTTTCGGCTCACTTGCCTGGTCGAGTAACGCTGGAATGGCCAGCCTCGGCCAGGTCTGCGCCGTCGGCATCGGCAGCAATATGCTGATTGCGATCTTCCTGTTACCCATTTGGTGGGATAGGATCGCCAGCACGGGTAGAACGCCAAAGATTCGTGCCGACTCTAACCCAGCCGTGACCAAACATCAGAAATCTGAAACCCCGAGACGAAATCTCAACTGAAAACTAGACAGAATACTTTGAACGCCCGTGTCAATCAGAGCGCGTCTCGTGGGATGGACTACGGAGATTCGATTCCAAATGGGATTCAGCCGTCTAAGCCATCGTCTTTCTACCGCTCGGAATTCTGGCGAGCGGGTCTTTGGACGGCGCGACTGCTGCCGCAAAGGGCCTGTGTCCTGCTCAGCCGGATCGCCGTCAGGATCTATTGGACATTGGCGCGACATCGTTTGGAAACCGTCACGCGCAATTTATTGCCTGCTCTGGGAGGAAAAGAAACCGAGGCAAAGCGACAGGCCAAAGAGCTGTTTCAGCAGTTTGCCCTAAAACTGATCGATCTGTGGCGCCTCGAAGCAGGACTTTCCATCGATGATCATTTTGGTGAGATGACCGGCTGGGAGCATTTCCTTAAGGCCCAAGCGCAAAATCAGGGTGTTTTGCTGTTAACTCCTCACCTGGGCAACTGGGAATTGGGAGGGCCCCTTATGATCAAGAAAGGGATAGCGCTGCAAGTCATAACCCTGGCAGAGCCCGGTGAGCAGTTCACCAGAATGCGACAGGCTTCGCGGGCTCGCTGGAAGGTCGAGACGCTCGTCATCGGCAATGACCCGATGGCCTTTGTCGAAGTAATCCGCCGGCTTGAAGCAGGAGCCACGGTCGCCTTGCTGGTCGATCGCCCCCCGCCTCCTACTGCTATCACCGTCGAATTGTTCGGTCAGCCATTTCCCGCCTCCATCGCCGCCGCCGAACTGGCGCGAGCTTCCGGCTGTGCCTTGGTGCCCGTGTATTTGCCGCGCAACGGCCTCAGGTATGACGCCCATATTCTGCCCGCCATCCCGTATGATCGCGCGAAACTGCGGGATCGGGAACAGCGCCGTCAGCTCACTCAGTCAATTATTCAGGTGTTTGAGCCGCTAATTCGGCGTCACCTCGATCAGTGGTACCATTTCGTCCCCGTTTGGCCTGACCCGGCCAAAGCTCCAGGCACAAGTTGCGGGGCTAGCAAAAATGAGAAAGATTAACAGCAGGATGGAGCATTCAATCTAAGGGGAACTGGAGCACCATGAAACGAAGCGCACCGGCACACGCCTTTGCTTCTCTTTGGTTCGATCCGGCCAGGCGAAGAGGTTGTTGCGCGCAGCGTCAGCTTCTGAACGTCATTCTGAATGTTTCATGCAGCTGCGCCATTCTGAAACCCAATCATTAAATTATGAGTCGTCTTTTATTTTCGTTAGGTACGGTCGTGTTTCTGGCACTGGGTTTTCATGGCACCGCCGCTGAATTGAATCCCGCCGTCGCCGCCTGGCTCGCGGCTCAGACCAATATCCAGAGCTGGTCCGCTGATTTCCTCCAAACCAAAGCACTCAAATCGCTCACCCAACCGGTTACCGCCTCCGGTCATGTCTGGTTTGCGGCGCCCAACAAGTTCCGCTGGGAACTGGGAAAGGGCCCTCAAACTATCGCGGTGCGCGCAACCAACGAGTTGCTGGTCATCTATCCGCGCCTTAAACGCGTCGAACGTTTTCCCTTTGTCGGCGAGCAGACCGGCCCCTGGCGTGACGCCCTGGCCCTTTTGGAAGCCGGCTTTCCCCGGAGCGCGGAGGAGTTGGAACGGCAATATAGTATCGTGTCACAAATGGCAAACGACGACGCGGGCCAACTTGTCCTGCAACCGAAATCACCGTTGGCCCGCCGGATGATCCCGCAAATTGAAATTGCGTTCAATACGAGGGACCACTCTTTGCGCAGCACCGAGCTCCAGTTTGCTGACGGTTCGAAGATGCGAAATGAGTTCAAGAATCCAGTGCTTAACCTGCCCATCGACCCGACGCAGTTTGCTCCGCCGATCCCCGACGATTATAGAGTCGTCGAACCGTTGAAGAACCACTAAGCTCCACCAGTGGACGACGACCTCAGACGAGCTCTGCAACTGCTTCCGCACGGTCCGGAATTTCGATTCATCGATCGGTTGCTCAACCTCGAACCAGGGCGCAGCGGGGCAGCCGAAGTTCGCGTCGACCCGCAGTTGCCTTTCCTTAGAGGCCATTTCCCGCAGCAGCCGCTTTTTCCTGGCGTCCTATTGATTGAGGCTAGCGCACAACTTGCCGGAATCGTAGCTCAAAGTGACCCTGCCATTGGGCCATTGCCGGCACTCAAGTTGACCGCTGTGCGCGGTGTGAAAATCACCGGCACAGCAAAACCCGAGGCGATCATTCGAATCGAAGCCACCGTTACGGGCCGACTGAATAACCTTATCCAGGCGGAAGTCTCAGCGGCAGTCAACGGCCGCATCATCATGCAGGGCGCCGTCACATTAAGCGGCGAAAAGACGTAACGCAGAGTTTCACTCTGCTGTACCGCCGACTTTCAGTCGGCACCTGGTACCCTCGATTCACCCAGCCAAACGCGCAGGTTGAAAACCTGCGGTACAGCAGAGTAAAACTCTGCGCTACCGCCGGCCCTTCAATCCCCTCAGGATCGCGTCTGCCGTTGCCGCAAATATCTCTTCCGCCAGAAACTGCGCGACAATTTCCCACGCCCGTTCGCTTCTAATGAATCGACGACCCACCATTCACGGGGCACTTGCCACGCCGGCAACCTAGCCAGCGCAAACTTTCTCAGGTCCTGCGCGCCAATATCCGAGGTCAGCGCGACACAGGCGACAATCATTTCACCTCGCTGTGCATCGAGGCTTGGCACACCAAACGCAAGGCACCCCCGCACCTGGGGATGGCTTGCCAACGCGAGCTCGATGGCTTCGGGTGCGACCTTTCTGCCTGCCACATTAATCTGATCGCCGGCGCGGCCTCGCAGATAAATCTTACCCTCGGATACCTCCCCAAGGTCGCTCGTCTGAAAAACGCCCTCGCAAAGCGCCGGCGAGGCTTCCGGCCAGTAGGTTTCCCCAACCGCATTGCTGGACACCACCAGACAACCGTCCTCGTTCACTGAGACGTTTACCCCGCGCAGCGGCCCTCCTACGTATCCCGCTTCCCGGCGCGGTTCAAGTGAACCGTCATAAGCGATTCCGCCGCATTCGCTGCTGCCGTAAAAATTATGAATCTTTATTTGGTGCTTGGAGAAAACGCCTTCTTCGAGTGTCCAGGGCAACGGCGCCCCCGCCGAAATAGCGAGGCGTACATTCTTGGGAATGGCATCGGTTTCAGACCAGCTTTGCCAAAGTGCCGGCACTGCGGGCAAGGTTACTGCCGACTGCCCGGCGGCCGCACGACGTAACAACTCCGGAAGTGCGCCACCGACCAGGACGAGCGGTACGCCATGCAACAACAGGGGTAAAACCAGGTTTGAAAAACCATAGGAATGCGCAAGCGAAATGACCGCCAGATTCGGCCAGTCCGGGCGCAACCCCATCGTCGAGACAATATTCTCAGGATCCGCCATCAACTGCTCCTCAGTGAAGGCAATCAATCTTGAAATACCACCTGTGGCGGAGGTTACTTTCAAATGGACTATTTCGTCGGGCAAACCAGCAATGCTTGCTGGCTTCTGCTCGGCAGATTCGACCGGACAAACAACCTTACGCTGTAACCACCCCCGTAGAACAGTTATCACGAACTCCGACGAGTTCCCGTTTGGAAAAAGGATCTGTTCGTTAGGCAATGGACCAGCCTCGGCTTCCATCGCCAATTCTTGGAACGTCCAGCGCCGATCAACTGCCAAATCGATCAAGGCGAGATCACTCGCCCGCTCTTTCATGATTTGGCGCCAGCGGTCGTAGAGCATTGCGTCTTAATTAGCCGACCATTAGCTTATGGCGCAAGCTGTAACGATGAAGTTCGAATCTGTTGTCTCTAAAATTAGCCCAAAAACTCACGAGGTATGTGCAGGAGTCAACGTCAGAAGTATTACGTCCGGCCCTCGAAAAACCTTGAGGTCGTCTAAAGTCAGCTCCTGCAATGTCGGTGGTTGGTCCGCGTTGACATGCCAGGCATTAGTTTGCAGCCTGCTCTTCAGCGCCTGCGCCACGGATCCAAAATCGCCGGGGACAGACCCGCGCCGGTTTGATTTCCAAAAGGATACGTTTGCTTACCCAAACGAGCTGGTCTGGGAATACTACTATAACACGAACGGCATGTGGACTACGCAGCGGCGCCAGCCCGAACCGACTTATTCGCTGCATTGTGTCGTCGTCGCGCGCTCAGCTCGGCAGTTCTTCGATTTCGCTCGCTTTGATCCAAAGCAGCCCATGGCGGATGAGAGCACCTACCGCCGCCTGGTTCGTCACGTCATTCAGATCGACCCGCGCCGCGACCCCTGGACGGCAGAACAGATTATAATTCCGGGATATGACAGTTTAAGGGAGTTTAGCAAAGCGCACGAGCAATTGCTGAAAGAGGAATGCGGGGGTGCCTGGCAATCCTACTTCCAGCGTGGCCATTGGCGGATGATATTCCCCTTCAGCCGGCAACAGCAGCAGCATGTCGCGGAACAGCTATTGAAAGAATTAACAACCAGCCGTCCCCCAATCGTTCATCTTGTGCGATTTCCCAGTTTAATGATCAACCACGCTATCCTGATTTTCGCCGCGGAGGAAACAGAGGCCGAAATTCGATTCTCAGCATACGACCCCAATCAACCCGGCCAGCCGGTGTCCCTCAGCTTCGATCGGGCAACCCATACTTTTATCTTGCCGGTCAATTCGTATTTTCCTGGCGGCAGAGTTGATGTCTACGAGATTTTCCACCAATGGGATTACTGAAGCCAAAAGATCAGCCACTCGGATTAACTTCGAATTTCTGGTTTCGGCTTTGTCGTCACTCCGCTTCCTCAATCCTCTCTCGTCCGGCGTAGCCTGCATCCAGGTGGTGCCAGAAATTAATGTCCGACTCGCCTTCCTCCCAGCACAGGAAGACTTCGTTGCCTTCAATGAACGAGGGGAAATCAATCAGGCCCCGTTCCAAATCCTTGATTTGAATGTCGCGACTGTAAAATTCCAGCAAGACCACCTTAATGTCGGCGATCGTCTTTACCCACTTATTTACAGACGGTCCTCCTAAATCGGAATTGCCCTGTCGCAAGTTTTGCAGTTGTTTTTCGCTCCGTTGCAACTCCTTCGTCAGCTTCAGCAACTCCTTCAGCCAATGACGCACTTTCGGTAACAACTCGCGGGCTTCCTCGCGCGTATAGTGCTTTTCAAAGCGATAGCTCATAAGTTATTCGCCATCGTTTGTCTTCGGCGTCTCCTCCGGGTGCGAATCTACCTCCAGTTTTTTCTTCACGGCGTCGTTGGGTTCGACCGCAAGCGACTTCGTCCAGGCCTCGCGCGCTTTTTCAGGCTGGCTCAGCGCCGCATAAATATCGCCTAAATGCTCGTACAGAGTCGCGTCCGGCTCTTCGGTAAGGGCGACGGCTTTCAGGACGTAATTCAGGGCTTCCTGAGGTTTGTCTAATTTGAACAGTACCCAACCGAGGCTATCGAGGTAAGCCGCATTTTTCGGCTCGGCTTTAACCGCCTTCTCGATCAACTCCCTCGCCTTGTCCAATTTGATGCCATGCTCAGCCCACATGTAACCAAGGTAATTCTGCGCCTCAGGAAAATCGGGCTTCAGCTGCAGGCACTTTTCGAAGTACTGTTCTGATTGCTCGAAATCGCCGATCCGTTCGTAGGCCGCGCCGAGCTGAAAATAAAATTCCTGGCCCAAGCGCGTTGGGTCAGTGGCTTTGGCGATAATTTCCGCTTCGGTATAATGTTTGACAGCTTCCCGATATTCCTTCTGCCGGCTGTAAGCCAGGCCGGTGTAGACTTCCATGACGAAGTTCTTCTGGAACTGTTTGCGGGCCTTCTCGAGCGTCGCCAGAGCTTCCGCAGGTTTGTCAAGGCTGATTTGGGCCAGCGCCAAGTCGTAATACGCATCTTCAAATCCCGGGTTCAGCAGGATCGCCTTGCTGAAGTAATCGGCCGCTTGTGCACTGTTCTTATCGTTGTAAGCCAAATATCCCAAATAGTAGTACGCTTGCGGGTTGGTTGGATCGTCGCGCACCAGCGCTTCCAACTGCTCTACCGCGCGTTTGTGATCGCTCTCCCGCAGAAAGATGCCGGCCAGCCGCGCATGTACGCGCTCACGTACTAGCGGCAGGTCGGGCAACGCTTTCAGCAAGTCCAAATAAATTTGGGCCGCTTTGTCCGTTTCGCCGAAGGCGTTAAACCCCTCGGCCAATCTCAGCCTCTGCGACGCATTCAATGGATCAATTTTACCCGCCCGCGATAAAACCGCCAGAACCTCGGGTTTGAGTTTCTCTTTTTGAGCCGGCGTTTGCGCGATTAAGCTCCCGTAGAGTTCGGCCAAGCCCAGCAGGAAATCAGCATCGGCGTTGGGCTGTTTAGCGGCCTCCTCAAGAATTTTCAATGCCTCCGGCGTCTGTTTGCTCTGGAGGTAATGGAGAAAGAGATTCTGATAACCGGCGAGCGATTCGGGGGACCGCTTGATCGCAGCCCGGCTCGCGTGGACGGCCTGGTCGGTCTTGCCGAGCTGCAAATAGACCAAGCCCAGCCGCGCCATTACTGCCCCCGAAGCGTTTGGGCGACTCGCCGCTCGCTCGAGGATCTCCTGCGCCTTTTCCGGCTGCTTATTTTGCAGGAAGCGCCTGGAAACCTCCAACACCAGACGCTCGTTACCCGGATCAGCGGTTGCCGCGGCGTAATAATCTCGGAGCGCAGCCTCAGTATCATCGTTCATGTCGTGAACGATGCCGGCCGCGTAGTGGGCATGGGCCTTCGCGGCTTTTTCCTCACGTTCGTCAGCGACGGAGCCGGACGTCGAAGTGGAAGCGGGCGGGGTGTTCGATTTTTGTGCGGAAGACCTGACAGCGCCAGAATGACCGGCACAACCGGCCATTAAGACGCTGTTTAGGATAACGACCGCGGCACAAAACCAGTAACGATGCAGCATGCGATAAAACAACACAGCCCCCCTCCCGCCCACGCGGTCGCGCCTTCGAATTTCCCGGCCTACTTCTGCCAGGTGCGCTTCTTGTGGCGATGAGCGCGCAATTTCTTGCGCCTTTTATGCTTATTAATTTTGGATTTACGACGTTTCTTTAGTGAACCCATAGTTTAGTTGCTGTATGCCTGCTACACCATCTGAGTAATGTACATTGCTTCAAAACTCCGCATTTGCAACTCGGCAGCAACGGAGTTTGCAACACCAGCAGCAGTAGGCTGCGGCATGCCTGTCCCCGGGTCAAGTTAGACTTTGAAACTCAACCTTGGGAATTCGAGCCCTCCAACTTTGAACCCTTGGACTTTGGACTCGGTTAATACACCACCTTGTTCAGCGGATACTCAATGATTCCCTCGGCACCCGCGGCTTTGAGCGCAGGAATTATTTCCCGAACCACCGATTCGTCAATAATCGTTTCAACGGCCACCCAGCCTCCCTGGCTCAAATGCGAAATCGTCGGATTTCGCAAAGCCGGTAGAGCTGTCAGTAACGCGGACAGATTCTTCTGCGCAACATTCATTTTCAATCCGACCTTGGATTCGGCTTCCAACGCTCCTTTTAGCAAAAGCGCCAGCGTCTCGATTTTCTTTCGTTTCCATGGGTTTTTCCACGCGTCGTGATTCGCAATCAGCCGCGGAGTCGACGCCAACAACGTATCGACAATGCGCAGTTTGTTTGCGCGCAATGACGACCCGGTCTCGGTGATGTCCACGATCGCATCGACCAACTCGTGAGCCTTCATTTCTGTTGCCCCCCAGGAGAACTCCACCTCCGCCTTCACTTTGTGTCGCCGGAGATATTTCTTTGTGGAGTTTACCAATTCGGTCGCGATACGTTTGCCCTTAAGATCTTTGACGCTCTTTATCGGAGAATCCTCCGGCACTGCCAGCACCCATTTGGCCGTTTGCCGAGTCGCTTTGTTAAACTGGAATTCTCCCACTTCATGTACCTTCGAGCCGTTTTCCTGCACCCAATCGAAGCCGGTAATGCCGCAATCAAGAAATCCATGCTCCACATAACGGCTGATCTCCTGGGCACGGATCAACCGCATCTCCAGTTCCGGATCATCCACATAGGGAATGTACGAACGACTGCTGACCGAAATATTATAGCCCGCCTTCGCCATTTTCTGCAGGGTCGCATCCTGCAGGCTGCCCTTGGGCAGGCCAAACCGTAATATGTTCTTTTTGTTCATTACCCAATCGTCCTGAGCCCGGCTGATCTGCCATCATTGCAGCTTAAACACCATCTTTTTCTATAGTAGACAACATTCCAATGTGGGAGTCGACGTCAGGAGACTCCTGATCAAGCCCTGTCAGCGATTCCAATCCTATCCAGTCTCCTCACGTCGTCCCTTACAATTGATTAAAGGCCACTCACGTCAGCCTGTACAAAACATTTGCCAAAACCGCCTCAAGCTGCACAATCAGTTACGCTTCGAATGATCGCTTTATGAAAAACCTACCCGCATTCACCCGCCGCCAATTCCTCTCAGCCGCCGCCACCACTGTCGCCGGTTTTACCATCGTACCGCGCCATGTGATCGCCGCCAGCGGTGAAACTCCCCCCAGTGAAAAAATCAATATCGCGGGCATTGGCGTTGGCGGCCAGGGCGCAGGCGACCTGGATGCCGTCGCGAACGGCAACAACATCGTCGCCCTTTGCGACGTCGACGAGCGGCACGCGGGAAATACTTTCAAAAAGTACCCTGACGCCAAACGCTACCGGGATTTTCGCAGGATGTTTGACGAAATGCACAAGGGCATCGACGCGGTCGTAGTCGCCACACCCGACCACTTCCACGCCGTCGCCGGAATGGCGGCAATAAAACACGGAAAACACCTCTATTGCGAAAAACCGCTCGCGCACTCGATCCACGAAGTCCGTGAATTGATGAAGGCAGCCAAAAAATACAAAATCATCACTCAACTTGGAAACCAAGGTCACTCATTCGGCTCGATCCGCGACTTTTGTGAGTGGGTTTGGGACGGCGCTATTGGCAATGTCCATACGATTCACGCGGGTTGTCGTGCCATAAATTCCGGTATCGACCAACTACCGCGTCTGCAGGAACACCACGATGTGCCACCTACATTGGATTGGGATCAATGGCTCGGACCCGCTCAGCAACGTCCTTACCACCCGGCTTACCTCCCGGGTGCCTGGCGCGGTTGGACACCTTTTGGCAACGGTACCGTAGGCGATTGGACCTGCCACGTTGTCGATCCCGTGTTTTGGGCCCTCGACCTCGGCGCACCCTCCACCATCACCGCCCAGGTCAAAAACTACGATCCAAAAACCCAGAGCGACGCTTTTCCGAAGGGGGAAATCATCACCTACGAGTTCCCGGGCAATAAGAAGCGCGGCCCAGTCACGATGCATTGGTACAGCGGCACCGAACGAATCCCCCGTCCGCCGGAACTCGATGCTGATGAGAAAGATCCCGACACGGGCGCAGTCGTCATCGGAGACAAAGGCACAATCATGTATGGCTCGCATGGCGCGGGCCAGGTCCGGCTCATACCCCAGACCAAAATGGATGCTTACAAGAAGCCTACGAAGACCATTCCGCGTGCCAAAGAGCACCACCAGGATTGGCTCGACGCCATCCGCAACAATCGTAAAGCAGGGTCTGATTTTTCCTACGGTGGACCCTTGACCGAAATCGCACTACTCGGAGTCATCGCTTTGAAAATGCCGGGCACAAAGCTCGAATGGAACGCCGCTAAAGGCCGCTTCACTAATTGTAATGAGGCGAACGAATTCCTCAATCCGCCCTACCGTTCAGGGTGGAAATTGTAGCTATCGCTGAGCCTTGTAGAAGATGACGTCAGCAGACTCCGTTCAGTTTGCTTTTCTGTTTGCCTGATTCAGAGTCTCCTCACGTTGTCTTCCACATAACGGCCTTGTACTAATCGAACAATCGCGCGAGCGGCGCGCTGGCTGGCCCCGCCATCACCCAGTGCCCCCATAATCTGCGCAAGTTTGGCTTTGATCTTTTGGCGTCGTGGCTCGTCATCAAGCAGTTTGAGCGCAGCTTGCGCGATACGCTCTGGTGTCGCATCTCCTTGGATAAACTCCGGAAAGATTTCCTCGTTGGCCAGCAGATTAGGCATTGCAATATGGCGCACCGTTACCAGCTGCCTACCGACCACAAAATTCATAAACGACGTCTTGTAGAACACCACCGACGGCACCCCAAAGCAGGCGCACTCGACCGTGATCGTGCCCGATTTGGTGATGGCAAGTTGAGCACCTGCTAACGCCTCGTCCAGCCCGCCAGCTTGCATTGCAACGTCCGCAAACCTCCCTAATGTAGCGGCGTAATCAACCAAGGACTGATTGGGCAGTACGATTTTCAAATGTGCGGGCCGCTTTTCGCGAATACGTTGTGCGACCTCTAAGACCAACAACATATGCCGCCTCAGTTCGCCACGGCGGCTGCCCGGGAGCAACACGATGTTTGCGCCATCCTTTCCGGAGTTGCTGGCTGGTGCTCCAATAAAAGCTCGATGCCGATCTAAAATCGGATTCCCCACAAATTCCACTGACAAATTGGGTACTCGTTTCGCATACCACTCCTTCTCAAAAGAAAAAGTGCTCAGCAGCAAATCGTAATTGCGCGCAATCTTTTGGGCACGCCCTTCCCGCGAAGCCCAAACCTGTGGCGAAACAAACTGCACGATCCTGGGGCGCCAATCATGAAACCAATCCTGACGGCCGCAAACATACTTGCGAATCGCCGCAGCAAACCGAAGGTTGAACCCGGCGAAATCCACGCAGATGATCGCGTCCGGCTCCCGCTCCAAAGCCAACTCGTAGAGTTGGTTTAACAGACGCCGGAACTTCAGCAGGTTTTTGAGCACATCAGAAAGACCGAGCACCGCATGATCGGTCATGTCAAACGCCAACTCCACTCCAGCGGCCGCCATTTCTGGGCCGCCCGCGCCAAAGAATCTCGGTTCGAAACTGGTCTCGAGCGGCTGATAATCCATTGTCGGAACGAAGGGGCTGTTAGCAAACTCGGCCCGTATCGCCCGCACCAACTCTGCCGCCAGCAAATCCCCGCTCGCCTCCCCGGCGATCAGCATGAAAGTTTTGGGCTTCAAATCTGAAAATTACGCCTGAAGCGATTGCACTTGCTTCATTTCGCGGCGCATCTGGTCCGTTATCTCCAGCGCCAGATCTAAAGCGGGTTTGGCCGATTCGCCGCTGACCAGCGGGGTGCGGTGCGCCCGAACACATTCGACAAAATGCTGCAGCTCCAACTTGAGCGGCTCCTCCTTGGCAATTGGCACCGGTTCTCGCACAATCCGTTTGCCGCCGAACTCGCTGACAATGGTCGAGTCTTTGGCGGAAATTAATTTTTTCAGCAGTGAACTCGGTTCTTCCCCCGCCCGTGCAATCCGGTAGATATAACCTTCCTGCGCCCGATAATCCAATGAGACGTAGCTCAGAATCGGCCCGCTGCTGAATACCCGAATCTTCCGCATCCGCTCGGGGCTGATCCGGCTCACGGTCAGGTTGGCAACGCACCCGCTCGCAAACCGCAACCTCGCGTTGGCGATATCTTCCGATTGGCTCAAGACCGGAATTCCTACCGCGTCCACACTGATCACAGGCGACTTAACAAACGCCAGCACAACATCCAGGTCATGAATCATCAGGTCCAGCACGACCCCGATATCGGTGCTGCGCGCCGGATACGGTGAGAGTCGATGCACCTCAATGAACCGTGGCTCGCTCACCACTGTCTCAAGATATTTGAAGACCGGGTTAAATCGCTCAACATGCCCGACTTGGAGCACGCAGTCGGATTGGCGCGCGATTTGCACAAGCTCTGCGGCTCTTGCGGCGTTATCGGTCATTGGCTTTTCGACCAACACATGCCGGCCTTTTTCAAGCAACATGCGGCTGATGGCATAATGTGTATTAGTGGGCGTAACCACGCTCACCGCATCACTTCCGGCAATCGCGGCTTCCGCCGATTCAAACGCCCTCACCCCGTACTTGTCCGCGCATCTCCGCGCAGCCTCGCGCGCCGTGTCATACACCCCAACCAGGTCCACCAGGCCCGACGTCGCCATTCCTGCATAGATCCGCACATGCTCTTTGCCCAGCGAACCGGTGCCCAGGACCGCTACTTTGACCCGCTGTGAGTTTTCAGGTCGATCTGATTTCATTATGGGACTGAGTGTGCCACTGATAGCCATTGCCTGACAACGCGCAAAGGATATCAAACTGGGCGCTTCTGCAGAGAGAGGCCGAGGGCGAGGGGCCGGCGGTGCATCGGCACTACGCGCTGGAGGAGACGACGTAAGGAGACTCTGCTTATTCCGTGCTGTTGCGGATTTGCATTTGATCAGAGTCTCTCCTTACGTCGTCTGCTACAATGAGCCGCAAGACGATCACGAATGTTTTTCGCTCCTTCAAAACACTGGCACGCTCGGTGCTTTTTCACTCCGAGCGAATGTGGTTTGCGTTAAAAAACGGGATTAGGAGGGTCATCTATCGACAGAAACGAGGCAGTCGATTGCCCTGTTGTCCCATTGTTGTACCTCGGGTAAGTCTGGCTGTTCTGACCGCCCGAGTGCGGTCACCCGGTCCTTGCCAGATTTCCTGACTGTTCGAATTACCCAGTAGTGTTGTATGAACATGCCGAACCATGACGTCGGATCTGATAGCGAATTGATTAGTGCGGACCAAGCGCCGGATTTCGAGTTCGCGCTGCGGACCAGTATGGAACAGTTGATGGCCAGGACACAGGGGCATCAAGCGGCGTGGGACTTCGGCAGCGAGGAGGAGTGGATACTGGATCAGGATGAGGGGGAATTGACCTTCAAATTTCCGGGGCGTTCCACGATGGCTCCCGTACAGATTATTGGGACCTACAATACCCAAACCGGCGTTTGGCTCTGGGCCTGGGCAAATCCTTTGATCGCGAGTCATATGAAAAAGGACGCGTTGCGACTGAAAGCCTACGGTGAACAATGGGGAATTCAGCGCTTAACCACTGCCGAGTGGGCTGGACAGGAGAGCGACTGCTGGTATATGGCCGCACTGGCGTGCCGACTCTGTAACCGACAAGGTGCCTACCGCGGGCCAGCTCCCGATAGTCATACGCTGATGGTCTTTGGCGAGGTCAAACACAACCCCGATCTGGAGGATCGAGGACAAATTCTGAAGAATTTCATGGACGAAAGTGCCGCTGAATTTAGGGCCGCCATCGAGAATGCGACTGCCCAACGACAAGCTATCTGTGGGTTCTTTCGTCGCGGTCAGGTGCTCGGTTTATCTCAAGCCGAGCTGATCGATGCGCTGGGCCTGGCGATGCCGTCGGTACTGGACGCTGCCGGTTACTTGCCTGAGGAATCCGAAAGGGTGATGGACATG
Source organism: Candidatus Limnocylindrales bacterium (assembly GCA_035495315.1). Lineage (GTDB taxonomy): Bacteria > Verrucomicrobiota > Verrucomicrobiia > Limisphaerales > UBA8199 > DATJGF01. The sequence goes on along the minus strand of DATJGF010000130.1, from coordinate 19,973 downwards.
GTCGGCGAGATTTCCGATGACGAAATCCAGAATCCCGGTGTAGGCACCCTGGCCTAACCATCGCCCCTTGCGAACACCGAGACCATCACCAAGTACTTCCCAACGGATGAGAATTCAAATCACTGGCACAGATTGTGCAGACGTGTCGGTGATTTGTTTGCTCAACATAAACTTTCAGCAGTAGATCTTGTATGAAGATGGGCGGCTCCCGGCATTCGAGGATATTCGGATCGTATTTTTTAATAGCAATGACGGGCTTCTTAGCGCTCGGACAAGTAGTTGCGGCGGCAGAAGAGATGTTCAATGAGCTCCAAGTCGGGACACAAACGTACAAGAATGTGACAGTGACCACCAAGTCCAAGGGCTATGTCTTCATTCTGCATTCGGCCGGGATGACAAATATTCGCGTAAGCGATCTGCCTGAGGATGTGCGGCTTAAACTTGGGTATAACGAGACCGCGCAAAAACCTAAAACCAATAACCCCACTGCTTGGGCCAAGCAGACCTTTTCCAAGCTCGAAACTCCTGAGGTGAAGGGAATGGAAGAGAAATTGGCGACTGCCTGGCACCAGCGGCTGCCCGCTGCGGGAGTTAACCTTCCGCCGTTAACGACGAGGCTAATTGCAGTTGTAACGGGCGCCGTGTTGCTTTGTTGGTTCTTGTTTTGTTATTGCTGCATGTTGATTTGCCAGAAGACGGGTAATAACCCCGGGTTGCTGATTTTTGTTCCGTTTTTGCAGACTTTTCCTTTGTTGCGAGCGGCATCGATGTCGCCCTGGTGGTTTTTTGCCGTGTTCGTTCCCGGGCTCAATCTGGTCGCGCAGATTATCTGGTTTGTTAAAATCGTGCAGGCGCGAGCTAAAAGCGGCTGGCTGGTGCTTTGGCTGTTACTGCCTTTGACAAACCTGCTTGCATTCCTCTATCTCGCCTTTTCCAACGGGAATGCGCGTCCTAAATCTGAGCGCCGACAAGTGGAAATCATGACTCTCGAAACCGCCTGAAAATAAAACGGGCTTGGGATTAAGGGGGTCAGCTTTCGCACCGGGTTTCTTTGAACGAAATCCTAGGAACCAGGGGCCATTTGGACTGAAGCTTTATCAACCAGAAAAACAAGCGACGACGCCAATCCATCGACCAGCCGCCATCGAGTTCGCCGGCCAGAATAGCGGTGATAGCGTCGGGCAGATTGAATTTCGGGCGGGGTTCCATGAATAGCTCCATAAACGGAGTCGTATAGAAACCCTCCACCATCTCCCAGTAGAACCGCATCGCGCGAAAGACCCGCTTCTCGTAAGCCGGCAATAACGGTGCTCCGTCATGTCCTGAGGCGAGGGATTTGAGCACGAGTTGGCTGGCGAGTTTGCCGGAATACATTGCGAGGTAAACACCGGCGGAGAATATGGGATCCATAAACCCCGCAGCGTCGCCGACCCGCAGCAACCGTGGCCCGACCAGGCGCTTGTTGTAATAGGAAAAATCGCTCGTGGTTTGAATGGTATTAACGAGTTTCGTTTGTGCCATGCGCGCCCGCATAGCGGCGCTCGAGCCCCACAGCTGCTCAAAGATTTCGGCGGGTGACTGCTTCGAGCGCGCAAACTCTTCCTGGTCCATAACACACCCGACACTCGTTTTTTGCGCGGAAAGGGGAATGATCCAAAACCATTTGTTTTCCAGGCGGACAATGACTGTATCTCCAGCGGCGGTGCCTTCGTCCAATACGACCCCTTCAAAATGGCCAAAAACCGCGAGTTTCTTCAGCTTTGGATGCACGACCCGGAGCTTTTCCTGGTTGCCAGTGAAATTGGCGCGCCCGCTGGCATCGATCAGGAACGAAGCGATCAGTGTCTCGGTTTGCCCGGTATCGCCGCGCGCTTGAATTTCCACCCGTTCTTGGCTGTTTGAGAATTTGGTCACCGCCCAGCCTTCGCGCACTTCGGCGCCTGAGGAACGCGAGTGGTTCAGCAGCAGATGATCGAAAAAAGCGCGCTCGACCTGGAAAGCGGTGGTTTGCCGGGTGAAGCGTCCGTTGCGAAAGATGAGTTTGAGAGATTTGCTGGCATTGCCGAGATGAAATTGAGCGCCAAGCTTCGCGGGGAAGCCAACCGCCTCGAGTTTTTCCAGGACTCCCATTTCCTCGAAAAGCCCGCGGTTGTAAGGCAGCAACGATTCCCCGATATGAAAGCGAGGAAAATGCTCCTTTTCGAGCACCAGCACGCGTTTGCCGGCGCGGGCGAGGAAGGTTGCGACTGTGCTGCCGCCGGGGCCGCCACCAATGACGAGGGCATCGTAAAGCGCTTGGGACATTGGATGAAAAATAAGCCCGGTTAAGCGGCGAGCTTTTGCTGCACCGCCTCGGCCATCGTGTTGACGTTCCTGAGAATTTCGCGCGCGGCTTCAGGGTCTCGAATTTTGAGGCCGAAATTCTTGTCCAGCGCGACCACCAACTGTAAGGCATCGACGGAATCCAACCCGAGGCTGTCGGGACCGAACAGTGGCAGATCGTCGCCAATCTCGGTTGCACTCATTTGGAGCATAAGGTTCTCCACCATCAGATTTTTAATGCGCTGTTTCAGCGTTATTGCGTCGTCCATGCTAAAGAATCCCGCCATCTATTTTTAAAATTGAGCCTGTAATGTAACTGGCTTGGGGACAAGCCAGAAATTTGATGGCGGCGGCGATTTCTTCCGGACGGCCAAAACGGCGCATGGGTACTTTCGCCTGGGCTGCCTTGCGTTCATCGGGTGCCATTGCCGTCAGTGCCTCCGTCTCAACAAAACCGGGACAAACAGCGTTCACGGTGATGTTCATGCGGGCGACTTCTTTTGCCAAAGATTGTGTAAATGCCACTAATCCGGCCTTGGCGGCGGCATAATTGGTTTGGCCGGGAGGGCCAAGCATGGCGCTGAGTGAGGCGACGTTGACAATGCGTCCGCCACGTTGAGAAATCATTGCGGGCAAGACGGCCTGGCAACCATGAAAGGCGCTGTGCAGATTTATCGAAAGGACCTCCTCCCAGGCTGAGGCAGGCATCGTTGCCAGCAGAGAGTCTGCATGCTTGCCGGCGTTATTGACGAGCACATCGAGACGGTCGTGCCGAGCCATAACGCGTTCGACACCTTGCTGCCAGGAGGTCGGTTGGGTCACATCCAATTCCAGACACTCACATCGACTGCCGAATTCTGCCGCCAGCTTGTCGGCTGCATCACGGCGTTTATGGACACCTAGCCAGACGAAGGTTTCCTGGTCTTCCAGGAAAGCGCGCGCCGTCGCGAGGCCTAAGCCGCCGTTGCCGCCGGTAATTAACACGATGCGTGCGCTCATATGGCGATGCGTTTCCCGAATTGTGCAGCGATGGCTTGCTGGTTTGTCCCCACGATGCTGACAGCGGCGCCAGAGTACTTTTGCTGATTGAGCGAATCAACAGCGGTGACGCATTGCCAGGCTGCGGCGGCCATTAGGCCTTCGCCGCAAATGGTTTTAACCGAGAGGCGACCTCCCCGCCAATTTTCCCAGGCAGCCGACTCGTCTGCATCCCACCGGTTTATGCCTTGCAAGCCGTCGCAGAGAAGACAATCGGTTTCTTCGCCCAGATCGAGTTCAGCGCGCGTCGCTTTTGCGGTTTCGGCCCGCGACTGGCGGCTGGAAAGCAGGCGCGGAGTTGTCACCGCCTTAAGCTCGATAGGAATCCCGCCGTTGGGTTCGGAGGCAAGGTAAAGGGCGCCTGCACCTTCACCGACAATCGTATCTTTATCGAACAGATGGAAAGCCTCGGCGACGAGCCAATCCAATTCTTCTGCGCCAACCACCAGGCAGCGATCGACGGTGTCCGTCAACAACCAATCAGCGGCCAAGGCGATGCCCTGCAGGAATGTTCCAGGATCGCCGACCAGCGTGTAGTTGATCGCGCGCGTACCCAGCAGCGCCGCAAGGTGGCTCGCCGGCGCATTAAAGACGGTTTCCGGAAAGAGCAGGGGACTGGCGGTGGCGGGGTCTTTGAGGATTTCGTCGTAAAACCGGCGCGAGTAGGTGACGCAGCCTGCCATCGCGCAGAAGATGATTCCGAGCCGGAAGGAACCGGCGGCTGCGTTCTGCGCATCATTTCCCAGAGCTTCGAGGGCGGCGCCAACCGCGTATTGAGCGATGGGACTGGAGCGGCGCAAGCGGGGGTGAGTTATGAATGCAGGTCGTGCTGCTGGTCGCGGAACATTGCGAACGCGGAGAGGATGCGGCCAGTTGGGTTGACTGACTTCATTGGCGGGGACAGCTTTGCGTTCTTGCAGCGTTTGGCGCAACGCTGTTAGGCCCCAGCCTGCCGGCGAGACCGCGCCAGCTCCGCGAATAAAAACAGGATTCACGACCACCTCCGCAGGATAAGGCTTGCGTTCGCGCCTCCGAATCCGAAGGAGTTGGTCAGGGCATAATCAAACGTGGCGTCGGTCGGTTGCCGAACAATAGAAAAATCACATGAAGGCTCAGGGGTTTCGATGGTGGAAGTGGGTGGGAGCCATTGCTCGCGCAAGGCCATTAAACAGATCACGGTTTCCACCGCGCCGGCTGCGCCTAGAAGATGACCGACACTGGACTTGGTGGAACTGACCCTAAGGGAGGGAGCATTTGCGCCGGCCCAGCGATTCAGGGCAGAAGCTTCGGCACTGTCATTCAGAGGCGTGCCGGTGCCGTGCGCGTTGACGTAGCCCACGCGGTCGGGTCCAACTTGAGCAGAGGCGCACGCGGCGGTCATCGAGGCCAAAGCCGCGTCGCCCTTGGGGTGTGGTTGCGTCAAATGATGCTCATCTGTGCTGGCGCCGTACCCGACGATTTCGCCGAGGATTATTGCGTCACGACGCCGGGCGCTTTCAAGGGTTTCCAGGGCCAGCACAGCCGCTCCTTCACCAAGGGCCAAGCCATCGCGATGGGCATCAAAGGGGCGGCAGCGGGTCGGCGACAGCGCTTGGAGCGAGTCGAAGCCGGCGAAGAGCAGATGACACAGGGCTTCGTAACCCCCGGTCAGGACGCGTTCGGCTGAACGGCGTCGCAGCAACTCGAAAGCGTGGCCAATCGCATTGGCTCCGGAGGCGCAGGCGTTCGCAATAATCGTGATCGGGCCGTAAAAGCCGAATGCCTCAGCCACTGTAAGGGCTTGCAATTGGGGTTGGTACTGCAGCACGCGGGTCGGCTGCTGCCGGTGTGAATGCGGCGTGCCGATTGCCTGACGATAGAGCGCCTGGCCCAGGTTCATCCCGCCGCTGGTTGTACCCAACACGAACGGAAGAGTCTCAGACGGTGTCCAACCAGATTGAGTCCAGGCCTCGTGAACGGCCCACAGCAAAAGCCTGGTCGCCCGATCGAGCCGCGCCTCCGAGCGGCTCGTCAGCCGGTGCTCAGGCAATCGCGAGGGCAAATCTACTTCCGCTGCCATCTGCACACGCTGCCGCGAGACATCGAACAGCGTTACCGGGCGAAAAGCAACGCGTCCGGCGCGAAAACCCGCAGCGTTTGGGGTCCAGCCCTGACCAAGGCCCGTGATTATTCCCGCACCGGTGATCACGACACGCGGTGGTGGGCCCGTCTGATGGGGAGGTGGGAATAGCACAGTCTAAAATCGGCCGATAATCTGCTAGGACCGATCTTAGGGAATTCGCTCTCCAAGTCAACAGAGAGTCCGAAGGCACCGACGGCAGACCAAACTCCAAGGTCCAAAGTCCAGAAGCTAAAGGCGCGGTCTCAATTGGACTTTGGAGCCGGTCGTTTGGGCTTTGGCCCTACACTTTACTGAAGACTGGCGTTGATCGTGATCAAATCGGATACGCCTCGCACGCCTGGGAGGTGCTTAGTGACATCCTCTACAATCGTCCGCTCATGACGCCAATTGACGGTGCCTTCGAGCCACAGCCAGCCGTTTCGAGCCGTGACTCGAATTGATTCTTGTGGGACCGTGGTCAGGATTTCGATGGCCTCGGTGGCGGCTGCAGCTAATTGTCGATCATCCAGGCGATGGCTAATCGGCCGCTTTTGCCAGGATGTGTGTTGTTTCCCTGATATGGTGGTTTCAGGTTGGGAATGCGCGCTCATACTTTTTCTTTCGTTATGGCTTCGGTTTTACGGAACCCTAGTGCCCTAACTGTTCCACACAGCGTGTTCGCCTGGAGCTTCCGCAAATGCTCCAGGACTCATGATTTATCACGCCGGAGGAGTTCTTAACATGGGGTATGAGCCCCTTTGATCATTGTCATGGCGATGACAAAAAAAGCTAGGCCGAGGAGAGTGGCAAGCGCGCCCACAGGAGCAAGTGATCTAACCGTCATATTGCTTTTAGACGGAATGGCCGCTAAAAAACTCCTTACACTTCCATCAACATTCTGGAGGGGTTCTCGATGACGTCTTTGACTCGTTTTAGGAAAGAGACCGCCTCGCGTCCATCGACGAGCCGATGGTCGTAAGTGAGCGCAACGTACATCATGGGTCTGACCACGACGTTGCCGTCACGGGCAACCGGTCTGTCCTGGATCGCATGCAGGCCCAGTATTCCGCTCTGAGGCGGGTTGACAATGGGGGTGGATAAGAGCGAGCCATAAACTCCGCCGTTGCTGATCGTGAAGGTGCCACCTTGGAGTTCATCGACTTTCAGTTTGTTTTCCTTGGCGCGGCGGGCGAAATCGCCAATAACCTTCTCGATTTCGGCGAAGCTCATCCGCTCGGCGCTGCGCAGCACGGGCACGACGAGGCCTTTGCCGCCTCCGATCGCGACACCAATATCATAATAGTTGTGGTAAACAATGTTACTTTCTCGCACCTCGGCGTTGAGGGCGGGAAACTGCTTCAGCGCGTCGACGCATGCTTTAACAAAAAACGACATGAAGCCGAGTTTAACCTGGTATTTTTGCTGGAAGCTGTCCCCGTATTCTTTGCGGAGCCCCATGATGCTGCTCATGTCGATCTCGTTAAAAGTCGTCAGCAAAGCTGCGGAATGCTGTGCCTGAACAAGTCGCTCGGCGACTGTTCGGCGCAGCCGGCTCATGGGCACCACTTCTTCTTCACGGTCATTAGTGGCGGCCTGTGGGGCTGCGGGGGAATCGGGCTCCGACGGCGCCGAGGCTGGTTGCATTTCCGGCTGAGGCCGGCTTTCGCGATGGCGCAGGACGTCTTCCTTCAGGATTCGCCCGCCTGGTCCGCTGCCTTGGACGTCGGCCGCGCTCAAGCCCTGTTCGGCGAGGGCAATCTGTGCGGCGGGCATCACCCGCGCTTGGGCGGCAGGCTCCTGAGTTTTGGCTGGTTCGGGTTTGGCGCCGGCATTTTTCTTTTGAATCGGTTTTTCAGAGGTCGTTGCTTGGGCACCACCGGGTTCGAGAAGGGCAATGACTTCGCCGACCTTCGCGACGGCGCCCTTTTGTTTCAGGATGCGTGTTAGGGTTCCAGACTGCGGTGCGGGCAAATCGACGGTAGCCTTTTCGCTTTCGAGTGTAACGAGTATTTCATCTTTGTGGACGGTATCTCCCTGTTGTCTAAGCCAGGCGCCGAGCTCGACCTCGGCGATGGATTCGCCGACCTCAGGAATTTTCAATTCAATAGCCATAACCCTCATGCAATAGCGTCTGAACGGTGTAGCGCGACTTGCTCGTCTGCGGGTTGCAGGGGCGGTTCCCGCTCGTGAGCGCCGGCAGCGAGAAGCTGCAATGACTCGCAGGCGAGGACGCCCGCGCTACATTAACCGACGAATTTGAAACCGACTTCATGGGAATCTGTGCCGTTGCGGAATTAGCGCCAAGTTATTTTTCACCAAAGGCCCGGGCGATGATGTCGGCCTGTTCTTGTTTATGACGCCGTGGCGAACCGGCGGCGGGCGAAGCGGATGCCGGTCTGGTGATGCCGGCGAACGGGAAGCGGCCGAGGATTGTTTCGCCGAAGAGCACCCGAAGGTACATCCAGGCACCCATGTTGGCAGGCTCCTCCTGAGTCCAAAAGATAGGGGTGTTATCGGCATAACCTTTCAGGGCGTCCTCGAGCAGTTCGCGCTGGAGCGGGTAGAGTTGTTCGAGCCGCACGATGGCGACGTCCTGACGCTTGGTGGATTCGCGGTGTGCGGCCAGTTCATAATAGATTTTTCCTGTGCACAAGATGATACGCTGAACCTGGGCCCGGATTGCGCCGGAGGCATCGGGCAGGATTCGCTGGAAGTTGCCGTTGGCGCAATCGTCGAGTGATGAAACCACATTGGGATGGCGCAACAGGCTTTTGGGGGTCATGACAATTAGCGGTTTGCGCCAGGAGCGCAGGGCCTGCCGGCGTAAACAGTGATAGTACTGGGCTGGAGTAGTCGGATAAACGATCTGCAGGTTGTCATCGACGCCAAGCATGAGAAAGCGTTCGAGCCGGGCGCTGGAATGTTCGGGGCCCTGACCTTCGAACCCATGCGGCAGCAGCAAGACGAGCCCGCTCAGGCGCTGCCACTTTTCCTCCGCGCTGGCGATAAACTGATCGATAATCGGCTGGGCGGCGTTGACGAAGTCACCGAACTGAGCCTCCCAGAGCACCAGGCTGTCGGGGTAATCCAGGCTATAACCGTATTCAAAGCCCAGGACGCCTGTTTCTGAGAGGGGGCTGTTCAGGATTTCCACCGAGGCCTGGTTCGGCGCGATATGTTGCAGCGGCGCATAGGTATGGCCGTCCTGGTAATCGTGGAGGACAGCGTGGCGCTGGCTAAAGGTGCCGCGCGCGGAATCCTGTCCGGTTAAACGGACGCGAACGCCGTGAGCGGCGAGGCTCGCAAAGGCGAGGGACTCGGCGGCTGACCAGTCGAGAGGCTCAGCACCGGCAGCCATTTGCCGACGCGATTGGAGAAATTTTTTAATTTTCGGATGCGGGTGAAAGTCATCCGGCAGGTTGGTTTGGGCTTGAAGCCAGGCGGCCAGTGGATCTTTTGGGACGTCGACTTTTGATGGTTCGGTTGTCGGTTCCGGCCCGCCCTTGTAGCTGGCCCAGGCTCCGCGCAATTGATCCGGCGTTGGCGCTTTGGTGCTCTGCGATTCTGAGAGTTCGCGCTCGAGCAGGTCGCGGCGCCTGGCGGCAATCGCGTCAGCTTCTTCGCGTGTGACCTCGCCTAACTTGAGCAAGTGTTCGAGATAACCTTCACGCACGGACTTGCGCTGGGCAATCGCGCGATACAAGACCGGCTGGGTGAATGCCGGCTCGTCGCCTTCGTTATGCCCCAAGCGGCGGTAACCGTACATATTGATGATGACATCGCGCCTGAACTCGAGGCGGAAGTCCATGCCGAGGCGGACGACTTGCGCAACGGCTTCAGGGTCTTCGCCGTTGACGTGAAAGATAGGGATTTGGAGCATCCGGCCGACGTCGGTTGCATACGGGCTGGAGCGCGCTTCGGCGGGGCTGGTGGTGAAACCGATCAGGTTATTGACGACGACGTGCAATGTGCCGCCGACGGTATAACCGGGGAGCTGGCTAAGGTTCAAGGTTTCCTGGACGATGCCTTCGCCGGCGAAGGCGGCGTCGCCATGAATGAGCAAGGTCATGCCCTGGCTGCGTTCGTTATCGCCGACGCGATCCTGTTTGGCGCGAGTTCGGCCCAGGGCGACGGGATTGACGAATTCCAGGTGGCTGGGATTGAAGCAGAGCGATAAATGGATTTTGGTGCCGCGCGCGGTGACCCAATCGGTACTGTGGCCGAGGTGGTACTTCACATCCCCGTGACCGGACTGTGATTTCCGGTCCGTATCGGCGTATTCCCGAAAGATTTGACGCGCGCTTTTGCCGACGATGTTCGCCAGCACATTGAGACGTCCGCGGTGGGCCATACCGAGGACGATTTCGCGGATGCCTTGATCGCCAGCTTTTTCGATCGCGAGGTCCAGCAGTGGAATGAGGCTTTCCGAGCCGTCCAACGAGAAGGTTTTTGCGCCGGGAAACTTTCTGCGGATGAACTCCTCAAAGGTAACGGCGTCGGTCAGACGGGTGAGGATCCGGAGCTGTTCGGCGCGGGTGAGTTGGAGGTGGTTTTGGGTCGCTTCCATGCGGCGCTGGAGCCAGCGGCGGACACTGAGGTCATCGATATGCATGTACTGCACGCCGATGGAGCGGCAGTAGGTATTGCGGAGCCGTTCGAGCAGTTTGCCCAAGGTGAGGTGGCCGTCGTACTGAAAGGTCTCGCTATAGACGGGCAAATCCATATCCGCGTCCGTGAACCCGAAGAATTCCGGCGTCAATTCGGGCGGGACGGGGCGGGGCATGCCGAGGGGATCCACCTGCGCGATGCGATGGCCGCGAACGCGATAGAGGCGCGTCAAGAGGTAGACCCGATCCTGGAGCGCAGCGATTTCCCGATCGGCGAGACGGCCGGCGGGGCGTTTTTCGGTATGCCGCGGCGGATTAAATATGCTGGCAGGACGGAAGGATGGCCCGAAGCTGGGTTTGGGGAAACGGAACTCTTCCTGGGCGATATTGCTGAAATAGGAACGCCAATCTTCAGAGACAGAGGCGGGATCGCGAAGGTAATCTTCATAGAGGCCCTCGACGAACGCGAGATTAGCGGGGCCGGGCGAGTGGTTCTGATGTTTGTTACCGTTGGAACTACGCATAGCATCCAAACGAAATATGTCCTATTAGTCCTATTGGTCCATTCACCCCTGTTTAGGTGGTGGCTTGACCTGGAGCGTAGAAATCACCTCGCGGACGCCATCGGTTTCCATGGCGAGCAACATGGCGTGACTGATGGCTTCAGCGGAGGGGGCATTTCCGGAGAGTGTAACGATCCCGTCGGTTGTGTTGACGGAGATGCTCAAGGTCGAGAGGTTTCGGTCGGCGAGGAATTTGCCTTTGATGGCGGCGGTAATTCGTGCATCGGCGGTGGCATCGGCGATCGCTTTGCCGGCGTCGCGAGCCTTGCGGCGGACGACCTGGCCACTGCGGGCGAGATCATCTTTGACGTCCTGAGGCCGCAGATCGAGGACGCGAAGTTTTTCTTGAACGGCATCGCTGGCCGATTTGGCGGCGGTCTGGATTTGAACGCCGGTATCGTGGACGCGCGCCCTGCCGTCGGCGGAGGTGAGTAGCCAAAATCCGGCCGCGCCGATTAGAATGCCAAGGATTAAACCCAATAAGACTTTCACGCGATTGTCTGGTTCAAGGTAGCGGCTGGGGAGGGCAAGTCAAACGCTGGAAGGCCGGGAACAATAGGACAAATAGGACACATAAGGCGAATAGCTTCATTCATTGTGTGGTATTGGAATGGTGCTGCTACCGATGAATTCGCGGATGACGGCATCGCCGGGGATAAGCTCATAAGACTTGAGGTCTGGCTCGGGCAAGGCCTCAATCGATTCCAATAAATCAAAAACTTTTTGATATCGGATTTCGGCATCAAGAAACCCGCTGTATTTTCTGAGCTCTTCGTGGGAAGGGAACAGGCTTGTGGGGCCGCAGAGCATGGTTTTGAGGGCTGGCAACTCAAAAGGAGAGCCGGTGTTAATCGTGTAATCTGCCAGGCCACTGAGAGGAATGATGCTGAAGAGTTCGCCGGTGCGCACGTAATGCCAATGCAAAACTGTCAGTAGCGGGCCGTGATTACGATGACGAGCGTCGCGCAGCATTCGGCGAAGCAAACGGACATCGGTCGAACGGACAAGCCTTTGTTCGGCGCCATCCGCGTAGTGGGCTCCATAAAGAGTATCGATGTAGAGCCGAAACTGGGCTGCGGAAGGGATACCGTCGGCGATGGGAGGATAAAGGCCGTGCAGACAGTCAAGGAGCAGAATTTGATTCCTTTCGAGCGTGACGGATTTGGTGCCTTTTTGGCGCCCTTCCTTAAAGCTGTAAGTTGGTTTTTGGATGGTTGCGCCGTCGAGGAGTTCGCGCAAGTGGCGGTTGAGCAATTGAATGTCGATTGCTTCGGGGGTTTCGTAATTGCGGTCGTTGATCCAGTCGGTGGGGTGCTCGACTAAAGACCAGAAATAGTCGTCGAGATTGAGCATGAGGAAGCGAAGGCCATGCTGCTCGAGTCGATGCGTCAGCTTGACGGTGGTGGTGGTTTTACCAGCGCAGCTTGGACCGGTAATCCAGATCATGCGCAGGTCGTCCCCGCGTTGTATTCGGTCGATGATTTGGGCAGCAGCGTCATCCAGGCTGCGCTCATAGAGGCACAAAGAATCCCGGACGACGGTTTTGAGTTTGTCTGCGCGCGTGAGGTCGTTCAGGCCGGTGATGGTGTGGCAGCCGCGGATTTTGTTCCACGCGAGGCAAGCCTCAATTTGGGGTAGGGGCAAGCCGTTGCCGACGAATTGGGACTGTGAAATGGCGCCTTCCCGCAGCCAATGTCGGCCCCAACGATAGCATTGGTAGGCATCGGCGGTGTTTTGAAAACCGTAGCTGCGGAGGGCGTGCAATACTTCATCCTGAATCGTTTCGATCGTGGGCGGGAAGTTGGCGATGAAGTGATGCGGGTTTGAATTGAGGCAGACAACAACGGCATCGGCAAGAAACTGGGCCAGCTCCGCATCGGTCGGCCAGGCGGCGAAGAGCTTGTCGTTAATTCCGGGGAGGTAATCCTGGCGAAATCCGCCGATGGATTCGGCGGCACGCAGGATGGCGCGGCGAATCCGGCCGGGATCAAACCTGTCTAAGGCGCGGTTGCGCTTCTGGATTTTAACGATGCGGTTTTCGACTGACATATGAGGTGACTATACCCGAATGCTTTTGGGTGACAATGATGTGCACAGCCAATTAGGTGCAAGGTAGTGCAAGGAGGCGGAACGTGATACCGGATGGGTGATACGTGATACGTAAAGCGTAAGGAGTTGAGGGACTAAGGCTCAGGGGGTGAGGGTGGGGGCATGTTTTGGTTTAATTTGGTTTAAATTACTTTAAGTCGCTGGTGGAGTGCTGCCGCGAGAGGAGGACGGCCTGGCGGGCCGCTATTCTTCTACCTTTCATGTTCGCGATTTTAGTCAGGTCACTTGGACAAATACTGTCCAAGCCCGAAAAATAAGGATCCAAAGGGGTTTATCTTGGTGAGGCGTCGACGGGCAATTATCCAGCGTTGCATTTCAGCGCCGGCTTGGGGATTATCCGGCGCAATTTATGAATTCTTCATATAAGTGTTTGCGAGGGTGGGTGCCGACAATGATGGCTTTGGCAGGTTTGACAATGGGTGGCAGGGCAGCCGACTGGCCGCAATTCCGTGGCCCGAAGCGAGACGGCGTTTCCGCCGAACAGGGGTTGCTCAAAGAGTGGCCGGAGGGTGGTCCGAAGCTGATGTGGAAAGCGACCGGCCTCGGTGCGGGTTACTCGATGGTATCGGTAGTTGGCAGTCGACTTTACACGTCGGGCGACAATTCGGCCTCCAGCCTGGTGCTGGCGCTTAACGCGAGCGATGGGAAGCAGGTTTGGGCAGCGAAACTGGGGAAGCCGGGCGCACCTGGCTGGGGTGGATTTGCGGGACCACGCGCCACACCGACAGTGGATGGCGATTTGATTTTTACGGTTAATCAGTGGGGGGAAATGGCATGCATCCAGGCCGACGGCAAAGAAAAATGGCGTAAGGATTACACCAAAGATTTTGGTGCGAAGCTTCCGGAGTGGGGTTTTTCAGAATCGCCGTTGGTTGACGGCGATAAAGTGGTGGTCACCCCGGGCGGCGACCAGGGAGCGATTGTGGCGCTGAACAAAAGCAACGGAACGGTGGTCTGGCGAACGAAGGACTTTACCGACTCGGCGCATTACTCGTCATTGATTGCGGCCGAGATTGGCGGGGTGCGCCAGTACATCCAACTGACAGCCTCGAGCGTAGTTGGCGTGGCTGCGGCCGACGGGAAAGTGCTTTGGCGCGCGCCGAGGAGAGGAGAAACGGCGGTGATTCCGACCCCGATTTATGATGCGGGGCTTGTGTATGTGAGTTCGGGCTATGGCATCGGTTGCAACCTCTTCAAGATCAGTTCCGGTGGCAACAAGTTTGTCGCAAGCCAGCTGTATGCCAATCATGTGATGGCGAACCATCATGGAGGCGTGATCAAAGTGGGAGACTATGTTTACGGCTACTCTGATGGCAAGGGCTGGACGTGTCAGGATTTCAAGACTGGCGAGGCCAAGTGGCAGGAGAAAGACAAGCTTGGGAAAGGATCACTGGTGTATGCGGACGGACATTTTTATCTGCGCCAGGAGGACAAGGCGGGCACGGTCGCGCTGATCGATGCATCACCGGAAGGATACAAAGAGCACGGGCGGTTTGATCAGCCTGACCGCAGCAGCAAAAGCAGTTGGCCGCACCCGGTGGTTGCAAATGGGCGGCTCTATTTGCGCGACCAGGACGTGCTGTTTTGCTATGATGTGGCGGGGAAATAGGGGGTGTTAACAGGTCGAAGCATTAGAACGTTACAACGTTAAAACGAGTGCAAGGTCGCGGCGGAAAGGGCAGCTGTTGATTGCAAAGTGCAAATTGCATAGCTCTGACTTCTGGACAACCAGCGATTGATCCCTGGTTACTTTTTTGTGTGCTCTGATTTTTGTTCGCTGATTTGTGGACTACTTCCTCTGATCACCAGGTTGAATTCCTGCAGGTTTAGCGCTTTGGAATGCGGGTTTATTCTAACGCCTAACCATTCGGGTTGGAAGGCACTGTGTGAGACGGTCCAGCTCAGACTCTCATCGGCCAGGCGAGTGGAGTTGGTCACGATAAGTTCCCATGGTTCTGCGCCGAAACTGAGTGAGACAATGATACCTGGAAAACGGGAGAGTTGATCGAGGAACTCATTCAATGCCCTGGTATCACCTCCGTAGCGGAGTGTGGTGGTCGAATTGATGAACTGGCCATTGAGAAACTTGAATTCGGGTTTGCGGACCACCGCCAACAGGTTGATTTGGATTGCTGAGGGAAAGTCCTCCGGGAAGGCGAGTCCGGGCGAGGTTAGGGTGCCGGCCATGCCAAAAGCGCTGGTTGCCAGGGCAAACGAGAGGATTGAGCCGGCAAAATAGAGATTCTTAAGGCTGCTCATAAAGGGGTAGACGGAAAAGGAGGCCGGATGCTCCAAGTATGGGCGATATTTATGCTGGCGCGGCGGAGGATAGAGGACAGCAGAGGAATTGCAAATAGCGGATTTCAGATGGCAAATCTCAAGCAGCAGAAGTTCAAAGTCGGGGAGCCAGGCCCTAGGGTAATTAAGGAATGAGTTCGAAGGCGAAGCCTTTGAGGTATTCGGTTTCGGGGATCATGGGGACAATGGGATGGTCGGGCGATTGCGAGTAGGTGGCGATGCGTCGCATGATCTTGCGGGCGTCAAAGGCGGCGGAAAGAACAGTATCTTGAAATAGGGTGGCATCGACGTGATGAGAGCAACAGAAGGTTGCGAGGGTGCCCCCTGGTCTGAGGAGCTTGAGTGCGCGCAAATGGATTTCCTTGTAGCCGCGTAACGCGTCTGGGACAGAGGCGCGGTTCCTCGTAAAGGAGGGCGGGTCGAGCACAATGAGGTCCCAGCGAGGCACGACCTTCTCGTGGGGTTTGGCGGCGGTTTGGGTTTTCAGCCAGTCAAAGACATTTGCGGCGTCGAAGGAGCATTTATCGGCGAGACCATTCCGGGCCGCGTTACGAGTGGCGGCGGTAATAGCCTCGGTGCTTTGGTCGACCATATGGACGTGGGCGGCGGCCTGGCGGGCGGCGTGCAATCCGAACCCTCCGAGGAAACTGAAGCAGTCGAGCATCTGGGCGCCTTTGGCCAATTGGCCGACGAGTTTGTAATTGACCTGTTGATCGAGGTAGAGCCCGGTTTTATGGCCGGTTAGCAGGTTGGTCTCGAAATTGAGGCCGTTGAGGCTGACCGGCACAGAGCCGGATAATTCTCCGGAGAGAAGGCCCTGAGCCTCAGGGAGGCCTTCGAACTTGCGCGATCCGATGTCGCTTCGGTCGATAATAGCTCGTGGGGAGAAAATGGAGTTGAGCGCGGCGAGGATCTGGGGTTTGCGTTGGTCCATGCCGAGCGAGGAGATTTGAAGGGCGAGGACATCTTCATATTTATCGACGATCAAGCCGCTGAGGAAATCGCTTTCTGCATTTACGACACGAAAGGAAGAGGCGGCGGGCAGATGTTTTTGTCGAAAGGCGAGAGCGCTGCGTATTCGGGTCTCAAAGAAGGATTGATCAACTTCGACGCGGTCGGTGGCCAGCATGCGGACATTGATCTTGGACTTGGAGTTATAGAATCCGACGCCCAGCAAACGCTGTCGGTGGTCTTTGACCTGGATGAGCGCACCATCTGCCGCGGGTTGGGTAAGGCGCAGGATAGAGCCATGGTATACCCAAGGATGACCGGCGATGATGCGATCGGCCTCGCCCGGCTTGAGCAGAATGGTTGGCAGTGCTTGCATAAAGTTGGTGTTTCCCGCAACAGCGGTCTGGGAAGATGCCCGTTCCCCGAGCGGAAGACAGCTTCAAAGTAGCTTAGGTGGACCAAGGCGCAATGCTTGTGAGAGCAGCGAGGGGCTTGGCGGCACTCCGAGCGGGTGCGTATGACAAGGCGGACCGCGAGCCACGATTTAAGGCGAGCTACGGTTCAGATTTTTTGTGTGATGACCTGAAAGCCGGCGGCTTTCAGGTCGCGGATGATCTGGTCTTGCTGCCTGGCGTCTACGCAGATTTGATCATGAATATTGTCCAACTCAGCGCCACAACGGGAACTCAACCAGGAAGCGGCCAGGTGGGTCTGTGCTTCGAACATGACCATACTGGGAGAGCCGGTCGCAATGACGTCGGCGGTTCTAAAGTGCGTTTTTGCCGCTGGAATAAGTGGCAGGAGTATCTGCTCTTTCTCTTTCCCCGAATTTGGTCCGACACAGCCCACTGCCTCGTTCATAGGTAATCTTTAACATAGCGCGGCAGAATGGAATATCGGGGCACTTTCAGAAGGAGTTCCCGGAACGCATCTAAATGCGACACCGGGGATTCCCCAGGGCAACAGCGGAGAGTGGAATCGAGGAGGAGAATGATCGAGGACGATGAAAGGCGGTTCGGGCGTGACAAAGAGAGCCGTCGACGTGCAGGATGCGGCTCAATGGTTTTGAGCAGAGTCAGCCGGGAAGTTATCCTTTGTGCTGTTTCAATTGCCTTGATGCGTATGTCCACCTGGGCCGTCTTACTCACACCGGATCTCGTGATTGTGAATGCAAAGATTCGCACCATGGATGTGGATCGGCCGCAGGCGGAGGCGGTAGCCATCCTGGGCAACCGGATTGTGGCGGTGGGATCTACGGCGGAAATCACGGAATCAGCGAAGGGTCAAACTCGGGTAATCGATGCGCAAAAGCGGCTGTTGCTGCCGGGGTTCAATGATGCGCACGTGCATTTTCTTGCCGGCGGATTTTCCCTGGCGAACGTGGATTTGCGCGATGCGGAGTCGCCGGCGGAGATGGCGAGGCGGTTGGGGGAGTATGCGCGAAAGTTGCCGAAGGGACGGTGGATTCTGGGAGGCGATTGGGACCACGAGCGCTGGCCGGGAGCGCCGTTACCGGCCAAGGAGATGATCGATGCGGCGACACCGAACAATCCTGTGTTTGTGAACCGTCTGGATGGGCATATGGCTTTGGCGAACAGCCTGGCGCTGCGGCTGGCGGGGGTGACCAAAGCGACCGCGGAGCCTCCTGGGGGTGTTGTGGTTCGAGATCCAAAAAGCGGCGAGCCGACGGGAATTTTAAAGGATGCAGCGGAGACGTTGGTGGAACAAGTGATACCTGAGCGGACGTTTGAAGAGAAGTACGCGGCCGCCCGAGCGGCGACCGAATTTGCGGCTGGATGCGGAGTGACGAGTTTAACAGACATGTCGGCCGATGAAGACGTAGGGGTGTATCAGTATTTAGCGGAGCGTGGCGAATTGAAGACGCGGATTTATGCGATCCGGTCGATTGTCTCATGGGAAGTGCTGGGTAAGGCGGGTGTGCGGGCGGCCTTCGGCGACGAATTGCTGCGGATCGGTGGTTTGAAGGGATTTGCCGATGGGAGTCTTGGTTCCTCCACAGCGTTGCTTTTCGAGCCTTACAATGACGAACCGGATAATCGCGGTTTGTTGTTCAAACAGATGCTGCCTGAAGGGATCATGCTGAAACGGGTCGAGGCAGCGGACAAAGCTGGACTGCAGGTGATGATTCACGCGATTGGCGATGAAGCCAACTGGCGCATCCTGGAGATTTATCGTGAAGTGGGGCAGAAGAATGGGAGCCGCGATCGCCGTTTTCGAATCGAGCATGCGCAGCATCTGCGAGCGGGGGAGATTCCACGATTCGGGGGCCAGAGAGTGATCGCGTCGATGCAGCCGTATCATGCGGCCGACGATGGCCGTTGGTGCGAGAAGCGCATCGGACCGAAGCGCACAAAACGGACGTATGCGTTTCGGTCGCTTCTCGACGCAGGAGCAGTTCTTGCGTTTGGATCGGATTGGACGGTAGCGCCGTTGAATCCACTGACGGGGATAAAAGCGGCGGTAACGCGTCAGACATTGGATGGCAAACACCCGAACGGGTGGATTCCTGAGCAAAAGATTTCAGTGGATGAGGCCGTGCGGGCTTACACGGTCGGATCGGCATATGCGGAGTTTGAGGATACGATTAAAGGGACGATTACGCCGGGGAAGCTGGCGGACCTGGTGATGCTTGATCAGGACATTTATGCGATAGAACCCGGCGAGATCGACAAGGTTAGGGTGGTGATGACGGTTATGGGTGGGAAGGTTGTGTATGAGGGGAAGTGAGAGGGGCCGGCGGAGGCGTCGTTAAAAAGGTGATGTCCTAAGCTTCCTGTAAACCAACCAAGGTTATTGACACTATGAATAGCTCATATTCCACTCCTCGATGGAACCAATACGGTTGGTTCTGCGCATACTTGTACAGGCGGGGCATTTTCTCGCTCCTTTTTGCCGCTCTTTCGCTGGGCCTGCCCCTGGCGGGAGCGCCGCCTGAATTCCCATCCACTCCAGCCGGCAAGGTCCTTGCCGGTTATCTCGAAGCTCTGAATTCCGGTCACAAGGAGAAGCTCGAAGCTTTCATCAAGGCGCATCGGCCGGACCGGCCTGACGCTCTCGATCGCATGCTCGACCTCCGGTGGAATACCGGCGGATTCGATTTGTATTCGATCGAATCCTCGCAAGCATTGAACATTCAGGCGGTGTTGCATGAACGCGAAGGCAACGGCACCTATAATCGCATGTCGGTGACCGTGACCGATGCGGAACCGGCGGTGATCACCAACATTACTCTGGTCCTGATTCCCCCACCCGCCGGCGCGCCAGTTCCCGAGCGGCTCACCCAACCGGCAGCCATCGCGGCGTGGAAAGCCGAAATCGATAAAGCCGCTGCCACCGGGAAGTTCTCAGGCGTGTGGTTGTGGTCCAAAAACGGCGAGGCGATCACGTCGGGCGCCCGGGGCAAGGCGGATCGCGAGAAAGGAATCGACAACACGCTCGATACGCGGTTCCGGATCGGTTCGATGAACAAAATGTTCACGGCGGTCGCGGCGCTTCAGTTGGTCGAACGTGGCAAACTGTCGCTGGACGATACGCTCGGCAAGATCCTGCCCGATTACCCGAACACCAATGTGGCGTCCAAGGTAAAGGTCCGGCACCTGTTGTCGCACACGGGCGGCACGGGTGACATTTTCGGCCCAAAGTTCGAGGCGCATCGGCTCGAATTGAAGACGCTTCAGGATTACGTGAAGCTGTACGGTGAGCGCGACCTTCAGTTCGAGCCCGGCACCAGGTGGGCATACTCCAACTACGGATTTTTGCTGCTCGGTGTGCTAATCGAGAAGGTCTCGGGGAAGTCGTACTACGACTTCGTCGCCGAGAACATCTACAAAATCGCCGGCATGACCAACTCGGGGTCCGAGCCGGAAAGCGTGGAGGTCGCCAATCGGAGCAAAGGTTACATGAGGGATCAGTTTGAAATGGCTTCGAACGAACCGACGCTGCCATGGCGAGGAACCTCGGCAG
>DATJGF010000129.1:0-79705 GCA_035495315.1 Candidatus Limnocylindrales bacterium | reverse complement strand
ACCAGCATCGGGGAAAATGCGTTCTCTGACTGCACCGGTCTGACCAGCGTCACGATCCCCAATAGCGTCACCAGCATCGGAAACGGTGCGTTCGCAGGCTGCTCCGGCCTGACCAGCATCACGATCCCCAAGAGCGTTACCAACCTCGGAAACGCTGCGTTCGAAGGCTGCACCGGCCTGACCAGCGTCACGATCCCCAACAACGTCACCAGCCTCGGAGGCTGGGCGTTTCAAAACTGCTATCGCCTGACCAGCGTGAGCATTGGTGACAGCACCACTAGCATCGGAGCCTATACGTTCTCTAGCTGCTCCGGGCTGACTAACGTCACTCTTGGCAACGGTGTCACAAGTATCGGTGAAAATGCGTTTCAAGACTGCGTTCGCCTGACCAGCATCACGATCCCCAACAGCGTTACCAACATCGGAAACGGTGCGTTCAATAATTGCTCCAGCCTGACCAGCGTCACAATCGGCGACAGCGTCACCAGCATCGGGGACTCTGCCTTCATTTCTTGCACCTACCTGACCAGCGTCACTATCCCCAGCAGTGTCACCAGCATCGGAGCCTATGCGTTCTGTGAATGCACCCGCCTGACCAGTGTCACGATCCCCAACAGCGTTACCAACATCGGAAACGGTGCGTTCTGTTACTGCACCAGCCTGAGCAACATCACGATCCCCAACAGCGTCACCAGCATCCCATACCTTGCGTTCGAGTCTTGCACCAAGCTGACCAGCGTCACTATCCCCACAAGTGTCACCAGCATCGATTATTCTGCCTTCATTTCTTGCAGCAGCCTGACCAGCGTCACGATCCCGAGTAGCGTCACCAACATCGGAGGCGATGCGTTCTTCGCTTGTAGCAGCCTGAGCAACGCTTTTTTCCTTGGAAATGCTCCATTCGCCGCGGTGATACATTGCGTGGGTTGTCCGCTTTATGTGTTCGGTTACCCTACGGTCGTCTATTATCTGCCGGGAACTTCCGGTTGGAGCACGTACTACGGCGGCGTTCCAACTGCCCTCTGGACGCTTCCATATCCTTTGATCCTGAACAACACCCCCGGCTTCGGAGTGCAATCCAACGGCTTCGGTTTTACGGTCTCATGGGCGACGAACCTCCCTGTCGTGGTGGAAGCGTCCCCGACTTTGAGCAACCTCATCTGGTCCCCCTTGGCCACGAACACGCTGAGCGGCGGCACTTTTTATTTCACCGACCCGCAGTGGACGAATTATGCTAGCCGTTTCTACCGCATTCGGTCGCCGTGAGGGGAGAGCGTAACTACGCCATGCACACGGACTCCGCGAGAACGTTGAGATTTCATATCGGAGATCGCTGGCGCGGAGTCGGTGATGGCGAACGTTCGGCGTGGGCGCACACAACATGCTAGATCTGCAGACTCAAAAGCCTCCTAGCGCCCAACAGGCGGCCCGCAGGTTGCTGGTCCTACTGGCAGTCAGTTCGCATGGCTTGCGGTTGATGATGCTTTGGGATTTCCCGGACGGCGGCAGCCATGAGAAGCCTGACTGGGCAGACTCCTCGCTGGCGTTCACTCGGACTCAGGGGCGAGCGGCTGAAACTGCGCGCAAATGGAATTGGTTTTGGGAGCGCAGGGCGGTGCGAGAGCTCCTGCGTAGGCTCGACTTGTCCTGCTCCCTGGCGAGTGAGGAACGAGAGTTTCTGGCCGTGGCGCTGTCAGCCGCTTCCCGAGCGAAAGCGTGCGAATTTGCTTGGCAAATCGAGGCAGCCGCTTGCATTGCTTGGGCACTTCGGCTAGTGCCCCGCCTTTGGCCCATGGACGAGCAGTTTGAAGAAAACAATTTAGGTTTAGAAGTTTGTTCCCATTTAGTATTTTTTTAAAGGCACTATGAGGAGATGGCTTATCGTATTTGGACTCCTGTACGTCTCCGGCTGCGTTGCTTTCGCTCAAATCCGAGTCGGTGCGGGTGAAAGCTGGTCTTATCAGTTTACCTCGTTACCGTCGCTCGGTATCGAGGTTGGCGTCGGCGGAATAGGCATCCCCGCCGGAGGTGCCTATGTAACCCTGAGCGACGTCGATCCCGGCAGTCATTACACGTTTTCGCTCTACGAAAACAGCTTATCCGACACTCCAATCTGGGTCTCCGATTCCCTGACCTACCCGAACGACCAAGGTATCAGCGCCGGGGGAAATTTCATCTGGCAAGATCTGCAAGGTTGGGCGCAGCTGCAAGTGATTTCAGGAGCCGTCACTATAGACGGAATCCAATTTGACGCTCGGACTCCCATCGATCATTCCACTACCACACACTATGAAGGCATCATTCCGCTGGCGCCTCCAACGATTCAAAGCTCTCCCCTAACCCAGACGGTTGAAGTGGGCACGCCAGCTGACTTGTGGGTGCGCGCGACCGGCTACCCTTTAGTGTACCTGTGGTATCTCAACAACACCAATCTCATCAGCCGGAACACCAACCACTTACAACTGACCAATCTGCAATTCTCGCAATCGGGTGCCTACAGCGTGGTGGTCACTAATGCATTCGGAGCCGTCACCAGTTCACCGGCCATGCTCAACGTGATTTCGGCGGTGAAGCGAACAGCGGTGCCGGCCATTAGTGTGATGGGGGAAACTGGCAGTTCTTTAAACGTTGAATGCACCGATAGTCCCGGCTCTTCGTCGAGTTGGCGGGCGCTGGACACAATGACTCTGACTTTGCTGCCGCAATACTGGTTTGATCTTTCCACGCCGCTCCCACCGCAGCGGTTCTATCGGGTTTGGCAGACAGCAACGCCACGAGTACTCCCTTCGTTCAAGCGGATTTCCATGGTTCCGGCGATCACGGTGACTGGGAACATCGGGGACTCGGTGCGTCTGGATTACATCAATGCTATCGGCCCGACAAATGCGTGGGCAACTCTCAACACGCTAACGCTGACCAATACGTCGCAGTTATACTTCGATGTGACTACGCCAGGGCAACCAAAAAGGCTCTATCGTCTGGTTCAAATTCCTTAGCTTGACTGCCACGCGGGCGTCCGAGATTACCACTGATCTTGTTCATGAATGCACGGCTTAACAATTTCGTGCAGGCAACTCCGGTTAGCGCCATTCTGTTTGTCCTGAGCCAGGTGCCCGGAGTACCTGACGATAATCGTTCGACGGGGGCGCATCTCAATTTTTGTTCACCTGTTCGTCGGCTCTCATTAACACCCCGCTTCAGCTTCAGCGGGGTGAAGCTATGTGCTGGGCCTTCCAAGCACTTCATTCAGCGGTTTTCCCGGTGCACAGTTAAGACAGGCACCCTAAACCGCTGAATGAAGCGGTTCCGATCACTTTCGCAGCCCACCCCCCAGCTGAAAGCTGGGGGTTAATGAGAGCAGATACAACGGCAACTGAATGGATAGGGCGTTGAAGCGGGGTGTTAATGAGAGCACCACAATCAATCATTTAGGGCTCGGTCAGGTTCTCAAAAATTGAGATGCGCGGGTTCGACGGAGCGGCAGAGGGTCGGCCTTGAACCTGGCTGTCAAAGCCATTAAATTGCGGTTGATGAGCGTTCCGGGAATTAAAGAACAGTTGGCGGCCCTACCCCGAAACGAGCAGGACGAGGTGATTGCGTATTTGTTCCATCTTCGGCATGCGCACGATGGGGAGTACGCGAGCCAAACCGGTCGCAGGTTGAACGATAAGGATCCCTCGCACTGGCTCCCACCGGATGCTTTTGAGCGCGAACTTGATAAGAAACCCCTTAGATGGGCGCCTATAGCGTCTACCTCCATCTTGAACTGCTGGACGTCGTCCCGCCCGAGGCGAGCAGCGCCGGTTGATTATGGGTTTCGTTGGTTCGCTAGCCAACAACCCGCACACACCTGGTGATTTTACAGATCGGGACGAGAGTTTACGCACACGCCAGATCAAGATCATTGGCGCTATGCAATTACTTATTGGGTGGACGATCCTGTCAAGGCAGTGATGATTGTCAGTGTAGACGGTGCCGATCGATGAGCGGATCGTCGAACAAAGGTGCTGCACTCGATGCCGGGCGCACGCGCTGTCTGGAGATCGGCCGCCATTGGCCCGGCCCGAGTGAGCACGATCGTTGGGCAAGAATTATGAAACCGCGCATCACCATCATCACCCTTGGAGTGGCGGATCTCCCGCGCGCCATCCGGTTCTATCGAGACGGGCTTGGTTTTCCTACCGATGCGAAAGACGATGCATCGATCGCGTTTTTTATGACCGGGGGCGTTCGGCTGGCGCTCTACCCCAAAAAAGCACTGGCCGAAGATATATCGGAAGATGTCAGGCTCTCGCCGAAAGGTTTCGGTGGGATCACGCTAGCTCACAACGTGAGTCGGAAGAAGGAAGTGGCTGAGGTCCTCGCGCTCGCGGAGAAAGCGGGTGCCAGGATTGTGAAGCCAGCACAGGACACATTCTGGGGAGGTTACAGCGGTTACTTTAGAGATTTGGATGGATATTACTGGGAAGTCGCCTGGGCGCCGATGTGCACTTTCGATCGAACCGGCGCACTTATTTTCAAAGAGTGAAGAACGAGCCGAACGATGTGCTGCAGGCAAGGTTCGCCGGGCTGTTTGTCCTGGCTCCTCGGCCGGCCTGCCTAAGCCAAGACGTACGCGGCTGGAGAGGGCGAGAGTCGATGTTCCCGCTTTTAAAGCCATCGAAATGAAATCGCTGTGAGCCAAGTTTTACGATTCCCAAGTGCGGTCAGGCGAGACCCAACGATCGAGGTCTGGATGCATGAGCATTCAGGAGAATTGGGGATTATCGCACAGGAATGGTTTGAGGTCATGCGCGCGTGTGGAGAGGACGTTGGAGAGTTATTGCATGACGGCCATCCGACTGCGTGTGTAGGTGATGCGGCATTCGGCTATGTGAATGCGTTCAAAGCTCACGTTAATGTCGGATTCTTTCGTGGTGCGGAGATTGCCGATCCCGAGGGTCTGTTGGAAGGCACAGGCAAGTTCATGCGCCATGTGAAACTCAGGCCCGGATGCAACGTCAATGCCACGGCGCTTAGGAAGCTAATCGATACTGCATACACTGACATGAAGGGGCGCCTGAACCTGGGATAGTTAGTGGAGTCGCCGTATAACAACGACATGCACAGGAACTCTGCGACAACATCGAGGTTTCATATCGGAGTCCACCGGCGCGGAGTCGGTGTTGGCGGTCGTTAAGCCGCACGCCCTCATGTCAGCAATCGCATCTTTCATCAAACGGCCCAAGTGATTGGCAAGCGCAGATCCGTCTTGAAGGGAGCGGGCCCGGTGCTATGGTGCGGCAGAACAACCACCGGAATTCAAGTTTGCGAAAAGCATGAGAACCAGATCACCCAGCAAGGGATTATTGGCGGCTGTACTTTCGGCCGTATTGGCGCTGACGTCGTCCGCCGCCGACAAGAAACCTAACATCGTCCACATTGTCGCGGACGATCTCGGTTGGAAAGACGTCGGCTTCAACGGATGCACGGACATTAAGACGCCAAATCTTGACGCGCTGGCACGAGGGGGCGCGAAGTTCACGCAGTTTTACGTGCAGCCGATGTGCACGCCGACGCGGGCGGCGCTGATGACCGGCCGTTATCCGTTCCGGTATGGCCTGCAAACGATCGTCATTCCGACGGCCGCCGGTTACGGCCTGGACACGAGCGAATGGCTGATGCCGCAGTGTCTGGGCGAAGCCGGCTACAAGACTGCGATCATCGGCAAATGGCATCTCGGGCATGCCGACACGAAGTATTGGCCGAGGCAGCGCGGCTTCGACTACCAGTATGGCGCGATGATCGGTGAACTGGATTACTTCACGCACGATGAGCATGGCGTGCTGGACTGGTTCCGCGACAACAATCCGGTTCGCGAGAAAGGCTACACCACCAGCCTGCTGGGCGAGGACGCGGTCAAATACATCAACGCGCAAGACGGCAAGAAACCGTTCTATCTTTACCTCACGTTCAACGCGCCGCACACGCCGTATCAAGCGCCAAAGGAATACATCGACAAGTATACCCGCATCGGCGACCCCACGCGGCGCACTTACGCCGGCATGGTGGACTGCCTGGACGAAAACATCGGCAAAGTCATCGCCGCGCTCGACAAGAAGGGACTGCGTGAGACCACGCTGATCCTCTTCCACAGCGACAACGGCGGAACGACGGACAAAAGGTTCACCGGCCAGATGGCCGATGTGTCGAAGATAAATCTGCCCTGCGACAACGGCCCGTATCGCAGCGGCAAAGGTGCGCTCTTCGAAGGTGGCTGCCGCGTGGCCGCTTGCGCCAACTGGCCCGGCCACATCAAGCCCCAGACGGTGGATGGCATGATTCACGCCGTGGACATTTATCCAACGCTCGCGGCCCTGGCCGGCGCGTCCACCGCCAAGTGCAAGCCGCTGGATGGGACGAATGTCTGGGAGACTATCGCAGAAGGCAAACCGTCGCCGCGCACGGAATTCGTCTACAATGTCGAGCCGTTCCGCGGCGGCATGCGGCAGGGCGATTGGAAACTGATCTGGCGCACGATGCTGCCGAGCAGCGTTGACCTCTACAATCTCGCCGACGACCCCTACGAGAAGAACAACGTTGCCGCCGCGCATCCCGACAAAGTGGCCGCGATGCAGGCGCGCCTGGAAATTGCCGGCAAGGAATCCGCCAAGCCGCTGGCGCTGCTTTGGATGTTCCAGACGGCCATGAAGTCCTCGGTGCCGCTCCTGCCGACTGACGAAGGCTTTTACACGGACGACGACGACGATCCGGCAGCTCCGAAAATTGGAACGGCGCACTGAGATCTGTAATCTGAGTGACAGTCAGGTTTTGGTGCGTATGTTGTCATTCATCGTAGCAGGAGTGGGTTTGTATCTTTTACGGGGTATAGGGTAGGGCCGGCTCGCCGAGCGGGCCGAGCCCGTTTTTTGTGTAGGAACCTGGACGGCTCGGCGAGGCGTCCCTACCAAAGGAAGGCTGTGCCGGGGAATCGCGTCCGACCTTTAACACAGCGCGAGCGGTTCTACGACATACAGTGCGAAGTGTTGTATGAGCAAACAAGATTGCGTTTGCATTACCACAGTCGTGATTTTCGGCCTGCTTTGCAGTAGTTGGGCGCGAAGGTCATGACGGTCTACTTTCTTGGATGTTTGAAACCAACCACCGTAACGAATGCTGAGCAAGGACTCAAAGATGCGCACCGCATACAATGACTTCACCCATTCGGTCAAATGAACGAGATAAAATCTAATCGCTTGATCGCGCTTGGGACTGCTTGCCTGTGCGTTATCAACGCGATTGGGGCTCAAGACATTCCTGAATTTGAGGTTGACGGTGTTATGACTGTCGAGCAGCCGCAGTTCGCTTTTCCGCCTGGTGGCGGTCCTGCCCGATTTCAAGTCAGTGTTCGGGGATGTCAATGGGCTGTGCGCCATATCCGCGAGACCATTATTCGCGGGACTACAGAAAGGAACGCTGGCCTTCTGGTAACGGAGACAAGTGATAACGGAACCAACATACACCTGGTACAGCACTTGGAAGAGAAAACGAGTGATTCACTTTCCTACGACTCTACACGGGCTCTCAGCAACAGTTCGTGGGCCCAGATCCATCCTTCCGGGTTTCCTCGGTGGATAGTGGAACCAGAGATGGTGTGCCTGTTCTACGCCTACGCGTCCTCTTGTTATTTCGATTCCGTTACCAATAACCTGCTCGATCCAGTTAGTTTCTCGCCCATGGACTTGCGGTGGGCGAAAGCCAGGCAGCGAGCCGTCTTTAGGCGCCACTCCGGATCAGCAGGTTTACCCGTCCAGATCTGTTTCCTGGACGATTCCGGGCCAGGGACAAACGCGACACTAATCTCATCGAGCTTCACTAACATATCGGGTTTTCAGATTCCGCTTAGAGTGGTATACACGAGGTATGATGCCGGGGGAGAACCACGTATAATTTATGAGTTTCAGGGCACAGGCGTAAAAGCCAACAGAGCGACAGTGTCGTTCAACCCCGAGCTGCCAGCGGGAACGTGGGTCTCGGATTATCGGTTTTATCAGGGAGAACTAAACGGCGGGGTCATCCAGCTGGGGAACATGGACCATTGGCCGACGGAAACTGAAGTCAAACTCAGACCGGAGTACAACCGGCGGAACGTCATTCTGCCTCCCTTGGAGCCTGATTCACTGCAGAAGCTTCGGCCGTACTACGACAGCCTTCAGCGCGGCCTGGACCGTGGTTCAGTAACGAAGTGAGATGAAGCCTTGGTCGACGAAGCAGATGTAGCCTGACGCCCGGCGATAGGTCGTTGTTTGATGCTGGACGCCCCTTGACGCGGGGCGGTGGATGTGCGTCGTTAGCGGCTAGACCCGTGCCTACTGATTGGCAACATGACCACTATGCCGTGCTCGGCGTCCAGCCGGAAATCGGGTTTGCTGAATTGCGCCGAGTCTGGCGTCGCCTCGCCCGCCGGTGGCACCCAGACTATGCGGGGCCCGCCGCTACAGCCACTTTTCAGAATATTTCCGCCGCATACGAAGTTTTGTCCGACCCGGTCGCGCGCGCGGCATACGATCAGCGGCGGGGCACCCGGCAAAGCCGCTCAGCTGCTTCGCCCACGGGCACAGTTCCCCGTCGTAAAGCGCCCGGCGTGGCGCTCCAGCGGTTGTGCGGCCCGCTGAACTCGCTGGTCGCCTGCGGTGTTGCCCGGCGCGTGGGCAACGACGTCATCGAGATCTTTCCCAGTGCCAGGGAAGCCGCTACCGGCGGTATGGTGACAATTTCGCTGCGCGTGCCGATTCGCTGCCCCACCTGCGCTGGAGATGCCCTGGCGTCGTGCAACCGTTGCGCAAACAGCCGGACCGTCGAAGAACTTTTCAGCGCCTGGCTCGCGCTGCCTCCGGGCGTAACTGACGGAACGATCCTCACCCCCTCAGCGGTACTGCCTGGGATGCTGCGGCCGATCACGTTCCGCGTGCGGCTCCGTCCGAGGGCAACTCCCAAGTGAAGCACGGACAAACATCCAAAGAACTAAATCGGTTTCGACCAGTGTTGATCCCCAGGTCCGATTCTGGTCTGGACAGGAGCGGTAGTGCGGGTCAGGTGAAACGGGAGTACACCGGAGACTACGGATTTGGCAGGCCATATAAGTACGGAGGGCGTTTGCGTAAGTACCCACATTGATGTATGGGGCGGAGCGGTTTAATTTGCAATCGACAACACATGATGGGCGACAAAGCCAAGGTACTATTTGTCGACGACGATACGTTGATGCATCGGTTGTATGGGCCGCACATCGAACGAGCCGGCTATGAGGTATTGAGTGCGACGGATGGGAACGCCGGAACCGAAATTGCACAACGGGAGCTGCCGCAGTTGGTCGTAATGGATTTGATTATGCCGGAGGGGGATGGGGTGCGCGCAATTGTTGAATTGAAAAAGCGGCCAGAGACGCGGGGGATTCCAATCATCGCGATTAGCGCCGATCCGCAGTATCATCAGTTTCGGAAGCAATTGAGCGTGCTGGGGGCGCAAGGGTTTCTGACGAAGCCGTTCAGTCCGGCGCAGTTGATTTCAGAGATCCGGCGTTTAGACGTAACTGAGTAAGGGCGTGTTGTTGCCCGAACAACTTCTTTCAAGGCCGAGCTCGGCTTTCCGATTTTGCTGTCGATTGAGTAGGGGGGATTGACAGGCTTCGACTGCTGATGTTGTCCGTATTTTTCCTGACGGGGTTGTCCGTATTCTAGCGTGTTGCGTTGAATGGAGGCGAAAAGGTAATCAGTTAGCCGGACCTGACGAATGCGAATAGTATTGCTGCAAGAAGGCAGTGGACTGTGCTTGCAGCGGATGGGCACTTAGAGGCTGTTTCGCGAAACAGCGAGAGAGTTTCTGAGTGCGTCGGTAGCTTACTGGTGGCTAATGGAGCAGCACCCGCTCAACGCGGAGGTGTTCCAGGCGCAGACCAACCCCAAGGACGATTAGGCTTGTATGAGAATTAGGTCAGGGTCGAAACGCCCGGTGGTGGATTGCGCCCATCCGGATTGGAAAGAGGCGGTGCATTCGCATCTTTATAATGGGATCGAGGTGGACTTGATTAATTTCGAATACTCGCTGCACGGCGAGTCATGCGAACTGCTGGCGCAGTCATCCACGATGGAATTTAAGTTGGACCGCGATCCGGATGCCCGCGCTGCTCACTTCAGAAAGAAAGAGGATTGGCGCGACTCCACAACCCAGCGCCCAACTGGTGAGGGTTCCAAACATCCCTAAGGCAAGGGCGTACACCCCCCGGTTGGGCGTTGAGTTGTTCGAGTTGTGTCGACAAGAATGTCGGCGATACGTTTGAACGGCTGCGGTTTAATCGACAGATTGTAGATTTGCTGGGTTTTGTGGCAGCTTGCGAGGGTTGAAAGGACGTGGAATGATCTTGCATGGCGTTGCGGATATTGATGGTGGACGACAGTATTGAAGACCAGGCGTTCGTCCGGTATGCGCTGGAGAAAAGCGGGGTGGGGGAAGTTTTTGTGGCGGTGAACGATGGGTTGGAGGCAATTCAGTATCTGCAAGGGGAGGGGCAGTTTGCCGATCGCGGCAGGTTTCCAGTGCCGAACATGGTTTTGTGCGACCTGAAGATGCCGCGGATGGATGGATTTCAGTTTCTGCAATGGGTGAAGGAACACGCGAGTTGTTCGGTGATACCCACGATAATTCTCTCAAGTTCGGGCCTGGTGAATGATGTCAAGAAGGCTTACGAACTTGGAGCCAACGCGTATATCGTGAAGCCGACGAGCCTAAATGTGCTGGTGGATATGATCAAAACGACTTGTGACTTTTGGGAACTGTGCCAGCGGCCGGAGTTGCCGGAGAGATGCGGGTGACTAGATCTCGGGCAACTGAGCAGCGTGCAACCAAAACGTGGTCAGCTGGTTCAAAGCGGTTTTTAGCTCGCCGAGAGTAGGGGGTTTGAGGACGAAGGAATTGGCGCCGAGGTCGTAGGCGGTGTTGAGGTCTTCGCGGAGGTCAGAGCCCGACAGGATGGTAATGGGAAGGCGTTTGAAGGTAGGATGGCTGCGGACCCACTTCAGGACTTCCAATCCGTGCATGCCAGAGAGGCGCAAGTCGAGGATCATAACGGCGGGCAGTGGGTACTTGTCGCGATCGGCATAAGGGGGCCTGCCTTCCAGATAATCGATGGCGTCGCGTCCCTCTGAAAGGATCGTGAGGGTATGATCGAGGTTGGATTTCTTGAAGGCCCATTTGATGAAAAAAACATCGTCAGGATTGTCTTCAACCAATAGAACTGTGCCGCGTTTTAGTTCACGCATGAGTCTCTCGTTATTCGGTGTTGGGCAGACTAACGTCGATCCGAGAAAACAAGCGCCCCCAAGCCGAACGAGTGAAATAAACTCGAGGCTTGGGGGTGCGTGCCAAAACTTGTAGCAAAACGGAGGAGCGAATGGAAATGGGGTGCTGACCCCATCAAACCGGAAGCCGCGCAGGCAGCCTGATTCATCGGGCTGGCAAGGCCACTGAACTCGCAGGTAAGGACTGCGCTGCTACGGGAGGTGCGCGCCTACCAGGAGCGATGGATTGTTCGCGAGGGCGATCCCGGTGACATTCTTTTTGAGACCGCGAGGAGCCGCTCGAGACGCTGCACGTGTTTGTCAAATTGTTCTTGAAAGCGCTTCGCAGATTTGAGCTTGCGCTCAAGCACTACAAGGTCTTTTCGCGTGGTTACAGCTGACATGTGGCCGCTACTTTTGCACAAGTGTTAGAAACTGGCAAATGGGGAGTGGAGTAATGGGGAATGGAGTGACGGGAAATTGAGTAATGGGAGATGAATTCGCGAGAGCTCAAGGGAGGCCAAGCAGGGTTTTGAGTGGGCCGATCAATTCGTCGACGTCGCTGGGCTTGACGAGAAACGAGTTAGCTCCCAGTTGGTAGGCACGTGTGAGGTCACGGGGATTTATTGAGTCGGTAAGGACAAAAATCGAGAGCTTTTTGAATTCGGGTTTGGCGCGAACCCACTCCAGGAATTGGAATCCATTGAGGATGGGCATTTTTAGGTCGAGCAAGATGAGATCGGGGAGGGGGTAAGCCGAACGATCGCCGAAGACGTGACGTCCCACCAGGTAATCCTGAGCCTGAAATGCGCTGGGGACATAGTGCAGGAGGGGCCGGGGTTTGAGAAGTTTTATAGCCCGGGTGACAAGGAGGGGGAAATCGGTGTCGTCGTCGACGAGCAAGATGGTTTGAGGTGGTTTAGCTGTTAAATTGACCGCAAGCGGGAGGGTTTCCTGCGTTTGCGGAGGCGTATTCGGGGTTTCCGGCGCTTGAAACAGCATGGCTCGCAAATACCGGCTCAATGAGCGGTTTGTCACAGTAGCTTCCTGCAAGGTGAGGCCGAATAGGGTGTATACCCCACATTCGCAAGCTTTTTGGGCTTACTCACTGGTGGCCGCCGGGGGTGCCGTGGAAACATGAGGAGAGCTTTTCAGACTTACAATGCTGGCTGATTAGTGCAGGTGCGGCAGAACTCGTTGAAGGCGGCGCGGGCTAATTCGAGGCTTTGTTCGGAGGAACTGAGGGCGCGGCGCGCGGGACGAGGATAACGGGGCCGCGTGCGGATGGGCGTTTGAGCAGCGCGCTGACGCGAGAGTTCCTCCACACGCTGTTGGACCAGACGTTGTTCCTGGATCCAGTTCTGGCGTGTAAAGCCGTAGGCGCGCTCGAAGTAGCGAGCAACTTCAATATTGGAGGCAAAGACTTCGCCGGTGACAAAGCGCTTATTGCGCCAGGGCGGTTTCCATTCGGTGCCTAGCAAGCTGGTGATCGTGTACATGGGTTGATCGATGTCGCGGCTGAAGCGGAAGAGCGCCGATTCCTTCTCGGCCCATTCAACCTGGCAGCAGAACAACAGCGCTTCGTCGCCGGGATTGGGGTCTGCAATTTGGAAATCGAGGTTGGTGGCGGCGCCCGGAGCCAGGACACCGGGCCGCCGGGAGCGCGCGCTGGGCCATGGGTGGAGTTTGACCAGCGAGAGGTCGGAGGCGGCGCGGCATTCGGTCCATCCGAGAGAAAAGGTGAGGCTAGCGGGACCGGAATTGGACAGGAGCAGGGAAATTATGGGGTGGGAGTTGGGGCCTGCATCGATGTCAGCACAAAAGCGGGGTTCGGAAAGGGCCAACCAATCGAGCGACTGGACGGTTGTACGGCAGTCCCGCACAACAAGAAAACTAAATGCCAGCAGCAGGAAAACTGCGAGCAGCAGACGGAGGGCCGCGTTCGATTTCATGTATGCAATACCCGGCGGCGTTATGGAACAAGGATAGGCCAGCAGTGGGCAACCCGCAACCGAAGAGGGAGCCACAGATTAACCGGGCGCCTGCTTCTCCCAGCGGAAGAACGCTGATATTCATCGGCACCGCGATAGAGGGTCCGCAAATGAGCAGGCTCGTAGGGAATCAAATCGAGGCTTTTTGTACCGATGCGCGCAGGGATCGTCATGGTTCGGTTGCTAGAACGTGAAACGTAAAGCGTAACTCATCGTCGGATATGGCGGCGCGTTACGTTTTACGTTTCACGCTTTACATTTGAGCTCTCCCCATGTCGTCGCCTACAGCCTGCGCTACAGTACTATTTTTTAGTCGCCAAGGGCGGTGAGGCGGGCAGAATTGTTGGAACGATAGAACTCGGAACTCGGAACTGCAGCTGCTGATGAAACTCAAGCGATACCCAGGCAACCCCATCCTATCACCGCATCCGGATCATCCCTGGGAAGACCTGGCAGTATTTAATCCGGCGGCGTGGTATGACGAACAGAAAAACGAAGTGCTGCTGCTGTATCGGACGGCGGAATCGCAGCCGGAGTACAAATGCTGGTTCGGCCTGGCGAAGAGCCGCGACGGTTACCGGTTTGAGAGGGTGTCGGATCAACCGGTTTTGGGGCCGAGTGTGGAGGGGTTTGACGGGGCAACAATCCAGGATCCGCGCCTCATCAAGATGGGCGATTGGTTCTACGTGACGTATGCGTGCCGGCATTTTCCCTTCGGCCAGTTTTGGATTCCAGAGGTGCGGCGGCGCTATGTGACACCGGACTGTCCGCCGGAATTCCCGCGGTACTTGAGAAAAAATGCGACCCTGACTGGCATGGCGATGACCAGGGATTTCAAGCAATGGATCCGCGCGGGCTGGCTAACCGACCCATTGCTCGACGATCGTGACGCCATTTTGTTTCCGGAAAAGGTCAACGGCAAGTTCGTGCTGTTGCATCGTCCGCTCGAATGGGTGGGGCCCGGATACGGGACGGACCAGGCGTGTGCCTGGATCAAATTCGCGGATGATTTGCTGGGGTTTCCGGCAGCCCCCAGCAAACTGCTAATCAAAAACCGATTCGCCTGGGAAACCAGCAAGCTTGGAGTGAACACACCTCCAATTAAGACGCCGCACGGGTGGTTTACTCTCTATCATGCGGTCGGGCCGGACAAGTTTTACCGGCTGGGGGCGCTGTTGCTGGACTTGAACGATCCGAGCCGAGTGCTGCATCGCACGCCAGACTGGTTAATGCAGCCGGAGACCGAGTACGAGATTGAGGGCTTTTATCGCGGGGTTTGTTTCCCGTGCGGCACCGTAGTGATTCAGGATACTTTGTTTGTTTATTACGGTGGAGGGGACAAATATTGCGCCATGGCGACGTGCGAGTTTAGCAAGTTGCTTGAGCATTTGCGAAGTTGCCCTCCTTAAGGCGACACGGGAAAAGCGCTGACCAAAATCGACAAAATGATTGAGAAAATTATCCAAGCCTGAGCGCTCGAACCACGAATGCACCCACTGGATCTAACCATCATTTTACTTTACCTGGTGCTGATGGCACTGGTCGGATGGTGGGTAGCCAAAAAGGCGTCGCGCAACGCGGAATCGTATTTTTTGGCGGGCAAGAGTTTGCCGTGGTGGATCATTGGGGTAGCGCATGGATCGAGCGGGGTGGACATCACGGGGACGATGTGGTTCGTGATGATGCTGTATATCTACGGCGTAAAAGCGACCTGGCTACTTTGGGTCTGGCCGTTGTTCAGTGT
This sequence comes from Candidatus Limnocylindrales bacterium, assembly GCA_035495315.1. Classification (GTDB taxonomy): domain Bacteria; phylum Verrucomicrobiota; class Verrucomicrobiia; order Limisphaerales; family UBA8199; genus DATJGF01. The sequence continues at coordinate 64,655 of DATJGF010000129.1, read as the reverse complement.
AATTTTCCGGATGATGTATCTGGGGACGTGGGTTCGCCGTTCAAATGTACTGACCGGGGCTGAATGGATGCGGACGCGTTTTGGGGAAAGTCGCGGGGCGAGGCTGGCGTATCTGAGCGTCGTGATTTATGCGCTGGTGCACGTGATCGGTTTTCTGGGCTATGCGTTTCGTGGAATTGGCGAATTCACACGGCCATTTTTTCCGTGGGATCTGCCGGATGAAGCCTACGGAACGGCGATGCTGCTGATTACAGGAGTCTATTGTGTCGTTGGCGGGATGTACAGCGTCGTGATGAATGACCTAATCCAATTTGTGCTGAAAGTGATTGCGGCGATTGGTATTGCGGTCATCGCGATCATGCTGGTGACACCGGAGCAGATCATGAGCAACGTCCCGGCGGGATGGGATGAATTGTTTTTTGGGACGCGGCTGACGCTGGATTGGTCGCAGCTGATGCCGGAGTTAAACAAACGGATATACAACCCGATCAGCCAGGGAGGCGATGGATATTCGTTGTTTATGTTCTTCACGGGGATGCTCTTTTTAAAAGGGGTTTTGGTCAGCATGGCCGGGCCGACGCCGAACTATGCGATCCAACATATTCTATCGACGCGAAGTCCACGGGAGGCGGCGCTGGAGAACATGGTGATGGCGCTGGTGTCATTGGCGCCGCGGTTTCTGTTGATTGCCGGCATCACCGTGCTGGGCATCGGCTTTTTCACCCCGGAGCTGGCGGGGATGGGAACGAAGGTAAATTTTGAAAAGATCCTGCCCCACGTATTGCAGGCGTATGTCCCGATTGGGTTCAAAGGGGTTTTGATCGCCGCATTGATTGCGTCGTTCATGAGCACGTTTGTTTCGACCGTCAATTCAGGAGCGGCCTATGTCGTCAATGATATTTACAAGCGTTTCATCAATCCGGATGCGGCCGCGAAGCGATATGTGCTGGCGGCGTGGATTACCTCGAGCGGCGTAATTCTGTTAGGCATTGCGTTCGGATTCATGACCCGCAACATCCACTCGGTGACCGAGTGGATTGTATCGGCGCTGGTCCCGGCGTTCGTCGCGCCCAACGTATTGAAATGGCATTGGTGGCGATTCAACGGGTACGGCTTTTTTGCCGGAATGGTGGCCGGTACGGCGGCTGCCGTGGCCAAAATCTATCTGCCAATTCATCCCGTGTTCGGTTTTCTGCTCATCCTGGCGGTGAGCTTTGCCGCTTCGGTAATCGTTTGTTTGGTCACGCCGCCGGAAAACATGGATGTGTTGAAAAGCTTTTATCGGAGCGTGCGGCCGTGGGGTTGGTGGGGCCCTGTTTACGAGGAATGTCGCGCGGATGATCCGAAGTTCGAACCCAACCGTGATTTCCACCGTGATGTTTTCAATCTAGCGATCGGGTTAGTCTGGCAAACCAGCCTGGTGACCACGCCGATTTACCTGGTGATTCAACATTGGCGTCAGATGTGTATTTCTGTGGGGGTTTGTGTCGTTACGTCGCTGATTCTCAAGTTCAGCTGGTATGACAAACTTGGGCCGGGCGAAATGTATTTGACAGAGCCGGCGGCGCCAAGGACATCAAGCGACGTGACAGTCGTATCGTAAGACCGGATCGAAACAGAAGGAACCACCGATAAACGCCGATGGACACGGATTTTATCGCAGCAGCAAGTATTGGGAGTGGCCCTTTACGGAATCAATCGAATTGTCGTTCACTTTTTGCTTCCGGAACTTGAAGGGATTGAGGCCGGGGTGCTGTTCACGCACATCGTTTTCGGGCTCGTAGCTGCCGGGACTTATCGAGGTCTGCTGCGGCGACACCAGCCGGCTTAGCGGCAAGATCCTACTCATTTAAGGCCGCTCCCGGGCCAGCTTATATTATTACTCGCTACCCGCAAGGGATCCAGCGCAGTAACGCATTTTCTTTGAAAAAAACCTTGTAGAAATTTTTTGCATGATGCAATTTCTGCGGGCTTCAAGCTAAAACTTGGTAATTACGACCGAAGGCACTGAGTGTCTCTCGGAGCAATAATTAAGCAAACGATGCGTTGGTCGAGTGTTATTTTAGTCGTGCTACTCTTGATAGGTAGCTCGTTGGCGATCTTCCCTTTGGCGGCAAGCGCCGCACCAGCCGTTGAAGCCGAGCCTGCGGCGGCAAAAGCGGAAGCGGCGCAGGAGGAACACGGGTTGCCGCAGCACGCCGTTGAAATTGCGAAGCCGTTTGGGTTTCCGATCACAAACTCGATGCTGGTGACGTGGATCGTCGCGGTTGGGCTTATCATTTTCGCTCAGATCGCAACGCGCCGGATGAAGGCAGTTCCGGAAGGGGCACAAAATTTTTGGGAATGGATGGTCGAAAGTCTACATGACTTTTTGGAGGGGATTATCGGGCACCACCTGGTACAGCGGACGTTTTGGTTCTTTGCATCCATCTTCATTTTCATTTTGTTCGCCAACTGGGTCGGCCTTATCCCGGGTGTGGGCACCATCGGCTTCGGACATTCCAGCCCCCACGGGTTTGTGGTGGATCAGCCTTTGTTCCGCGGTGTAAACGCCGACCTGAATATGACGCTGGCGATGGCGTTGGTATTCTTCGCCTGCTGGCTGGTCTGGGCTTTTCGCGAGGTCGGCCCGATTGGATTCTTGCTGCATCTGTTTGCGCCCAAAGGAGAGACCAGCGGTGCGTTGAAGCTGCTGATGGTTGTCGTGTTTTTTGCAGTGGGTTGTTTGGAGATATTCTCAATCCTGTTTCGTCCCGTCTCACTGAGTTTTCGTCTGTATGGAAATATCTTTGCCGGCGAGAACATGCTCGAGGCGATGGCCAAACTCATTCCTGGTCTAGGCTGGCTGCTGCCGATTCCATTTTACTTTATGGAATTGCTGGTCGGGTTCGTCCAGGCGCTGGTCTTCATGCTGTTGACCGCGGTTTTCACGATGCTGATTTGTCAGCACGACGAAGAGCCGGGGAAGGGGCATCATTGATCGAATTTCGCCGGTTTGACCGTGTTCAATCGCGGGAGCCGGTGAACCACAGAAAGAAAGGAAACTACGTATATGTCGTTAATGCCCATGTTGGCAGAGCTCAATGGAAACATGCATGTCGGGTTGGCGGCGCTGGGCGCGGCCCTTGGTGTAGGCTTCATTGGGATGAAGGCTTCCGAGGCCGTGGGACGCAATCCTGGTGCGGCGACGAAGATCCTGGTCCAGTCGATTCTGGCCATCGCCTTCGCGGAAGCGATCGTGTTCTACGCGCTGTTCCTGGTTGGAAAATGAAGAGCGCCTACTGACGCGAGTTAAACCGGGTGCGTAGCAAGACGGCTTCGCATCCGGCGCTCGCTGTGATTTTTGTTATGGACCAAATTCGAGATATCGCGAGGACATTCGGAGTCGACTGGCCGCACCTTGGCGCACAGATTGTCAGCTTTTGCATCGTTTGCGCGCTGCTGTATTTTTTTGCGTATAAGCGCGTGCTGGCGATGCTGGAAGAGCGACGGCAACGGATTGCAGAAGGCCTGGCCAATGCGGAAAAGATCAAGCAGGAACTGGCGCGCACCGAGGCGCAGCGGCAGGAAGTTATTACCCAGGCAAACGCCCAGGCCACCAGGCTGATTGAGGAGGCGCGCGCGGCGGCTGCGCGGGTGCAGGAGCAGGAGACCCAAAAGGCGATCGCCGCCGCTGAAGATATCATGCGCAAGGCGCGTGAAGCAGCTGCAGCCGACCATGCGCGGATGCTGGCCGAATTGAAACGGGAAATCGGACGGCTGGTAGTCCAAACCACAGCGACGGTCACCGGCAAAGTCTTGACTCCCGAAGACCAACGGCGGCTCGCCGAGGAGACCGTGCGCCAGGTGTCGTCGTAGTACATTTTCCACGCGATGAAGATTTCCAAATTAGCGCGACGAGCAGCAAAGAAGCTTTTCCGCGTCTGTTTTGTGAACGGTGTCCTGGATGAAGAGCGGGTGCGGCAAGTTGTCGCGCGGGTATTGCAGACCAAGCCGCGAGCCTACCTTGCGATAGCGTCGCATTTGCTACGGTTGTCTAAACTGGAAATTGAACGGCGCACGGCGCGGGTGGAAAGCGCGATGCCTTTGGCGGGGGACTTGCGAGGCGAGGTTCAGAATACGCTGACTCGCGTATACGGCCCGGGATTGAGGATTTCTTTTGTGGAGAACCCAGGGTTGATCGGCGGAATACGGGTGAAGGTGGGGAGCGATGTTTATGATGGCAGCATCCAGGGGCGACTCGCGGCCCTGGAACAGAGCTTTTAAGCAGGCCAGAGAACCATAGAGAAGACCATGAGTAATTTATTACAGGAAATCGAAGCTCAAATTGCGCAAGTAAAGACGAGCGCGGCTAAACAGAATGTCGGAGTGGTCCGAGAAATCGGAGATGGCGTGGCAAAGGTTGAGGGCCTGACCGATGCGATGCTCAACGAAATGATCGATTTTGGCAACGGGGTAATGGGGCTGGCGTTGAACCTGGAGGAGACCGAAGTCGGGGCGATTATTCTGGGCGATTACACCGGCATCAAGGAAGGCGACGAGGTGCGCACCACCGGCAAGCTGCTGCAGGTGCCTGTGGGCAAGGGTTTGCTGGGGCGCGTTGTCAATGCGCTGGGTCAACCGCTGGACGGTAAGGGGCCGGTGTCGTCACAAGCGGCTTACCCGGTTGAAAAGATCGCGCCCGGGATCATCCGTCGCAAATCAGTCAGCCAACCGGTGCAGACCGGCATTATGGCGATCGACGCGATGATCCCCATTGGCCGTGGCCAGCGTGAATTGATCATCGGGGATCGCTCGACGGGCAAGACGACGATTGGCGTCGACACCATCATCAGCCAGGCGCGCTTGAATCGCGTGGCACGCGATGCCGGGGATAAAGAGTATCGTCCTTTGTACTGTATTTATGTAGCGGTCGGACAGAAACAATCAAACGTGGCGCGGGTCGTTTCGGTTCTAGAGGAGGCGGGCGCAATGGCGGATACCATTGTGGTTTCGGCGTCGGCGTCGGACTCTGCGACGAACCAGTATCTAGCGCCCTTCGCCGGGTGCGCGATGGGGGAGTGGTTCATGGATAACGGGATGGACGCGCTGATCATCTACGATGATTTGTCCAAGCACGCCGTTGCGTATCGGCAGGTCTCGTTGGTGCTGAAGCGACCGTCGGGACGCGAAGCCTACCCGGGCGATGTGTTTTATTTGCATAGCCGCCTGCTGGAACGCGCCGCGCGTGTCAGTGAGAAGTATGGCAACGGGTCGTTGACGGCCCTACCGATCATCGAAACGCAAGCCGGAGACGTCTCGGCTTATATCCCGACGAATGTGATCTCGATTACCGACGGCCAAATCTTCCTGGAGACGGATTTGTTTTATCAGGGCATTCGTCCGGCGATTTCGGTGGGCATCTCTGTTTCACGTGTCGGGTCGGCGGCACAGGTCAAGGCGATGAAACAGGTCGCCGGCCGGATTAAACTGGAATTGGCGCAATTCCGCGAATTGGCTGCGTTTGCTCAGTTCGGCTCCGACCTCGATGCGAAAACCCAGGCCCAGATCGAGCGCGGCAAACGAATCGTCGAGGTGTTCAAGCAACCGCAGTACAACCCGATAGCTTTGGAGACTCAGGTCGCCGTATTGTGGACGGCTCAGAACGGCTTCATGGACGACGTGCCGGTCGATCGAATCAAGGATTTTCAGGCAAAGCTGACCGATTACTTCACCAGTCGTAAAGCGGAACTGCTGGCGCGCATTGCGAAAGAGAAGGCGTTAAGTGATGCGTTAACGGCCGATTTGAAAGCGGCAATAACGGAATTCAAGCAGACGTACAAGTAGCGCGGATTCGGATTTTCTCGCCATGCCAAGCACACGCGACATACGCCGCAGAATTCGATCGGTCAAAAATACCGCCCAGATTACCAAGGCGATGCAGATGGTTGCGGCTTCGAAGATGCGCAAGGCGCAGCAGGCAGCCTTGGCCGGGCGACCTTACGCCGCTTTGATGAACGAAGTTCTCGGAAATGTCACTTTTCATGCGGGGGATTTTAGTCATCCTTTAATGGAACGGCGCGAGGTCCGGAAGCGCTGCATTGTGCTGGTGAGCACGGATAAGGGCTTGTGTGGCGCCCTCAACAGCAATTTGATGCGCGAGGCTGCCAAGTTCGACAAGAACAACACGGTGTTTATCAGCGCCGGACGAAAAGGCGCACAATTCCTGGTTCGTACGCGGCGCCAAATGGCTGCGGAGTTCACGTATAAAGATGCGCCGCTATTTAGTGAAGCGCGGGCGATTTGCCGGTTTGCTCGTGACCTTTTTTTGAAAGGAGAAGTCGATCAAGTCGATATGCTCTTTACCAACTTTGTATCGACGCTGACGCAGCGACCGGAGGTGCTGCCGCTGCTGCCAATTGGCGAGATTAAAGGGGTAGCTGCCGGTGTCCCGTCTCCTGGGGCTGCGGAATTGATGAGCGGGTCGACCGAGTTCATTTTTGAACCTTCGTCCGGCCAGGTCCTGGGGGCGTTGCTGCCGCACTATTTGAATTTCAAGGTTTACCAGATCCTTTTGGAATCCAAAGCGAGCGAACAGAGCGCTCGGATGGTGGCGATGAAGAACGCCACCGATAACGCAAACCAACTCATCAAAGACCTGACCCTGGAATACAACAAGCTGCGGCAGGCCATGATCACCAACGAATTGCTGGAGATTTCGACGGCGCAAATGGCCCTCGGGTGAGCGGGCCAAAAACAACCAAGATTTAATATGAACAAAGGCAAAATTGTCCAAGTCATCGGTCCGGTAGTGGATGTCGAGTTTCCTGAACCGTTGCCGTCGATTTACAATGCGCTAACTGTGGATTTCAAAGTGCAAGGCAGCCCCACCAAGTTGACGCTGGAAGTGCAACAGCACTTGGGAGACAACTGGATCCGCACCGTCGCGATGTCCAGCACGGAAGGTCTCAAACGCGGGCTGGAAGTTATCGACAGCGGCGGACCTATTTCGATGCCGGTTGGGGCAGGGGTGATGGGCCGGGTTTTCGACGTGACGGGTAATCCCGTCGATGAGCGGGGCCCGGTGACTGTCGAGAAGCGCTATCCGATTCATCGTCCGGCCCCGTCGCTGACGGATCAATCCACCTCGCCGCAAGTGCTGACGACTGGCATCAAGGTGATTGATTTGATCTGTCCGTTTCTCAAAGGTGGCAAGGTGGGCGCGTTCGGGGGGGCCGGTGTCGGCAAAACCGTTGTGATCATGGAATTGATCAACAACATTGCCAAGCTGCACGGCGGCGTGTCGGTGTTTGCCGGGGTAGGCGAACGAACACGCGAAGGCAACGACCTCTACGTGGAAATGTCGGAGGCTGGTGTAATTAACCAAAAAAACCTTGGCGAATCGAAAATAGCGCTGGTGTACGGGCAGATGAACGAGCCACCCGGGGCGCGCCTCCGCGTTGCGTTGTCCGGTCTGGCTATTACGGAATATTTCCGCGATGAAAAGAACCAGGATGTTTTATTGTTCATCGACAACATTTTCCGCTTCTCACAAGCGGGCTCGGAGGTATCGGCGTTGCTGGGACGCACGCCGAGCGCGGTGGGTTACCAACCGACGTTGGCGGCCGAAATGGGCGATCTCCAGGAACGGATCACTTCTACCAAAAAAGGCTCGATTACTTCGTTCCAGGCAGTTTATGTGCCGGCGGACGACCTGACCGACCCGGCGCCGGCGACCACGTTTGCGCATCTTGATGCGACGATCGTGCTCGAGCGTTCGATTGCCGAATTGGGCATCTACCCTGCCGTCGATCCGCTCGCGTCGACCTCGCGGGCGCTGGCGGCTGAAATCGTTGGCAAGGAGCACTATGACGTGGCGCGCGGCGTGCAACGCGTCCTGCAACGTTACAAGGACTTGCAAGACATCATTGCGATTCTGGGCATGGATGAACTTTCACCGGACGACAAACTGACTGTGTTTCGGGCGCGGAAAATCCAGAGATTTCTCAGTCAGCCCTTCAGCGTCGCCGAAGTGTTTACTGGCCGGCCGGGCAAACAGGTGCCGGTGGCCGACACGGTGCGTGGGTTCAAGGAAATCCTCGAGGGCAAACACGATGAGGTGCCCGAAGGCAACTTCTACATGCGCGGCGGGATTGAGGAAATTAAACAAGGGTAGGTCGAATCTAGACGATGGCGAGCACATTAAAACTGGAGATCGTTACTCCCGATGCCCAGGTCTATTCTGAAGACGTGGAGATGGTGACGTTGCCGGGGGTCGAAGGTGAAATGGGAATTTATCCTCAACACGTGCCCTTGCTGACGCAAGTGGTGTCGGGGGAACTGATCGCGCGCAAGGATGGTCGTGATTATTCTCTGGCGGTGGGTGAAGGTTTCGTTGAAATCACGGCCGAACGCGTCGCCATCATGACCGACATGGCCATTCGAGCGGAAAACATCGACGAGGCCAAAGCCGAAGAGGCGCGACGGCGGGCCGAGACGCGATTAGCCGAACAGCTCGATGAGGAGGAAACCGCGATTGTGAGCGCCGCGTTGGCGCATTCGCTGGCGCAGTTGAAGGTCAAGCGCCGCAGGAAATAGAATCTTGCCTTTTGCGTCGGGTAATCAGACATTACTCATTTTGATATGCAATCTGAAGTAGCACAATTGCCGATCTCGCATCGGCTTTGGGCCTGGTTTGAAACCAATCGAAAGCCAACGCTCATTGGCATCCTCATTGCGGCGCTGGTGGGCCTGGTTATTTGGGTGGTGGTTTGGCGCCAACAGGAAAAGAGGGTCGCGGCCGGAGACGCGGTATCGGATGTGGCCGCGAGGCTGATGAGCGGCACGCCGCGCTCGGAGCTGGCCGGCGCCTACTTGAAAGTGGCGGCCAACTATCCAAATTCCAGCCCCGGAGCGAGGGCCTTGCTGCTAGCGGCGGCCAGTCTATTTGCCGACGGCAAATTCAACGAGGCTCAGGCGCAGTTCGAGAAATTCACTCGGGAGTACCGTGACACGCCGTTCACCGGCCAGGCGTTGCTTGGCGTTGCGGCCAGCCTGGATGCTCAAGGGAAGGCCGAGGCGGCAATCACTGCCTACAAAAACCTGGTTGATCGCCACCCTTCAGATATCGTCGTTCCCCAAGCGAAATTTGCGCTCGCGAGACTTTACGAGGCGCAGGGTAAGCCGGAGTTGGCCAAGGATTTGTTCCAGGATGTTGAGCGTGGAAGCCCTTTCAGTTCGTTGGGTAATGAGGCCGGGATGCGGCTTGAAGAGCTCATCGCCAAATACCCCGCACTTGCTCCGGCGCCGCCGCCGCCCTCGACAAACTCGCCGCTGAAGTTACTGCAGAAGCAATGAAACTGACGATTATCGGCACGGGTTACGTCGGTTTGGTTACCGGGACCTGCTTCGCCGAGATCGGGCACAACGTCGTCTGTGTGGACAATGACCCTGGCAAGGTCAAGGTACTGCAAGAGGGCGGGATCCCTATCTACGAACCAGGGTTGGAGGAATTGGTCAAACGCAATACCGCAGCGAGGCGGTTGCGTTTCACGACCAGCACCAACGAGGGCGTAGAGCAAGCAGACGTAATTTTCATCGCGGTGCCGACTCCGCCGCAGCCGGATGGCGCGGTGGATTTGAGCTTCATCGAGAAGGTCGCGCGCGAAATCGCCGGCGCGATGAACGGCTACAAGATTGTAGTCGATAAGAGCACCGTTCCGGTGAAGACGGGGGACAAGGTCGCCGAGACCATCAAGCGCTATTGTAAGTCCCGCGTCGAGTTCGACGTCGTCAGCAATCCTGAGTTCCTGCGCGAAGGATTTGCGGTCGACGATTTGATGAAACCGGATCGAATTGTGATCGGTGTGCGTTCGCAGCGGCCGGTCGCCGCGATGAAGGAAATCTATGCGCCTTTCAAAGCGCCGGTGATCGTCACGGATATCAATTCGGCCGAGCTCATTAAACACGCCTCCAATTCGTTCCTAGCGCTGAAGATCTCGTATATCAACGCGATTTCCGTCTTATGCGAAGCGACTGGGGCTAACGTCCAGGAGGTTGCCTCGGGTATGGGCATGGATGACCGCATTGGGCGCCGCTTTTTAAACGCCTCATTGGGATTCGGAGGGAGTTGTTTCCCCAAAGATCTGAGCGCGTTTATTAAGATTGCCGAGCAGGTGGGCTATGACTTTGGCCTGCTGAAGGAAGTTCAGAAAATAAACGGCGAGCAGATGAACCGGTTCCTCAAAAAGATCGTCGATACCTTGTGGGTTTTGAAGGACAAGCGCATCGGCGTTCTCGGGCTGGCATTCAAGCAGAACACGGACGACGTGCGGATGTCGCCCGCGATCGAGTTATGTCAGCGGCTACAAAAGGAAGGCGCTATTCTTCGTGTGCACGACCCTAAGGCTATGGATAAGGCCAAAGCATTGCTTAAGGAGGTGACTTACGTCCAAGAAATGAATGAGGTGGCTGAGGGTTGTGATGCGCTTGTCATTGCAACCGAGTGGGAGGAGTTCAAGAAGCTGGATCTCGATCGCGCGCGGAAAAGCTTAACCCATCCAATCCTGTTCGACGGCCGGAATTTATTTGATCCTGCTGAAATGGAGAAAATGGGTTTTATTTACAAGAGCATCGGACGGTAGGTCTAACGACCGGCCAGCGACACGGTCGCCGGCTGAGGCAGACAACGCATCCCGCCAACCGGCTTGTGACGGAGCAGAATCAGTGGTCCACACATCAGCATTACAGGTCCGTTCAGGTTCGTTCCGCCGGGCAAGATGCCCGGCTCTAAGGCAGGCGAGACGCCTGCCGCTACAAGTTAACACGCAAGATAGCCTGATGAAGGTGATTGATGTTGCTGCGGCGCTTGTGTTCAGGCACGACAAGTTGCTGATTGCGCAGCGGTACGAAAAGGCGCACCTGGGCGGTCTGTGGGAATTTCCCGGGGGGAAGCGTGAACCGGGGGAGAGTTTCGAACAGTGCCTGGTGAGGGAATTGAGGGAGGAATTGGATACCGAAGTGGAGGTGCTTGACCTGATCGAGAGCATCACCCACACATACCCGGAGAAAACGGTTCATTTGAAATTCTTTCGGTGTCGCTGGCGAAAAAACGAGCCGCGAGCTGTGGGGTGTCCGGCGTTCGCATGGGTGAGCAAAGAGGAACTCAGGAATTATAGCTTCCCTGATGCGGACGCCAAATTACTGCGGCGGTTGGAGCAGGTTGCTGAACTGTGGCGTGAAAACCAGGCCGGATTTGGAGCAGTCCGCTAAACTTTTCCGTAAAACTCCTCGACGATTTGCCGGAAGTTGTTCTCGCCGACATCGATGATTTTCATCTCGCGCCGGGCATTTTCCTCGGAATCGCTGGCATGGGCGGCGTTGACCATGATGGTCTGGCCGAATTCTCGCCGGATCGAGCCAGGCGGCGCTTTGGACGGGTCGGTAGGGCCAAGCACGTCGCGGATTTTGCGTACGGCCTCGACGCCTTCATAGACCAAAGCGATGCACTTTTCAGAGCCGGGTTTGTTGAGATCTGCTGGCGCAGTCTCGGAGGGAGCACCCCCGGACATGAACTTCACGATATTCTCAAATTGATTATCCCCGAACGATGGCCCGAGAATGGTCCCGAGTTGCTGCTCCTGTTCAGTACCGATCTTTAAGCCCAATTCCTTTTCGATGGCGTTCCTGGCTTTTGCTGCGACGACATCCTTAAGCTTGGTGCGCAGCACTTCACGGACCGGGCCGTAGAACTCAATCGCCTGAGCCACCGACATGCGATGAAGCTTTACAGAAACTATGAACAGGCCCGTGCGGGAGAAGAAATCGATCATGTTACCCGGTCGGCCCGTCGGGAATCGAAAATTCTCGGGTTTGATGAGGACCAGAGTGCGCTGGCCCTTCTCATTAGGCTGGTAGGCGATTACATTTTCGAGCACACCGCCATCGGAATCGGAATAATGAGCCCAGATCCTGAGTTTCGATTCGGCTTCCTCCGGCGTCGGAGCTGCCAATACCGCGGGTTCGAAATAGCGGACCTGTTCGTTTTCGTCGATGATTAAGTCCCCGTACGTATCGCGTATGGTTTCGCCGCCACGTCGGTCGGCGCTGATGTTGCCCACGACCGACCGGGTCTTGCGAACTGCATCATCTCCTTGAAACAGCAACATCATCACTCGCCGGCGCCGCGCGGATTTGGGATCGGGAGAGAAGTTTTGGATAATGTAGTTATAAATGAGTTGCTGAATCTGCCGATCTTGGGGGTCGTTGGCAGAAATGGTTTTCTCGGCGTATTTACTGACCAATTCCTGGCTAGGGGCGAACATCCGCGCGCCAACCAATTCCAGTCCAGTCCGTGTGATCAGTCGGCTCAGGATGCCCCCTGTGCGGGATTTATGCAGGGAGTAAGGGGTAATGATGACGTAAGCCAGTTGCTGCGACATAGGAGTCTACTTGGTCGGAGCCGGCTTGGCAGGCTGCGCGGCGGGTGCGGCTGGCGTCGCAACCGAAGCCGCTTTGCCTCCTAATATCTTGAACATGACCGTGCCGCAGGTTGGGCACTTGCCTTTGATGGCCTTGCGCCCGTTTTTCATCGTTTCTTCGACCGCATCGATGATTTCCTTTTTGGCCTTACATTTGACGCAGTATCCTTCGGGCATAAAAATTTGCTGCCTCGACGCTTCATGCGCCGCGGCAGTTATGGGAATACCTTATTGGGCGGGTAACCTGATCGTCAACATTGAAAGGGAGTTGATATTTAAGCTGACGGTAGAAATCGAATCCCGAACGGCCGCTAAATACATTTGTTAGCACCTGGGAATTAAGATCTTACGAGTGCTTCGGAGAAGGCTTCTCTTGAGCTGGGAGTCGAAATACCGTCTCCGAAACACATCCAACCGGGCTACTAGCGATGTTTTATTCAAATTGTTAACTGACAGGTATTTGCCTCAATGCTGTCTTAAGAATCTTGCCGGTTGCGTTCCGGGGCAGTGTTGGAAGCAGGATCACCTTCCGGGGTACCTTATAATCCGCCAGTCTTTTGCGGAGGAAGCTTTGGATGGCGTGTTGTTCAAGTAGTGTCCCCTCCTCGCTTGAGACAAACGCGACGGGTTGTTCTCCCTTGCGCGAATCTGGATGACCTATGACAGCGGCTTCTTTGACCCCTGGGAATTGATAGAGTACCTCCTCGATTTCTCGGGGATAAACATTGATGCCGTTAACCAGCAGCATGTCCTTCTTGCGATCGGTGATAAAGAAATAGCCCTCTTCATCGCGGTACCCGACGTCACCTGTGAGAAGCCATCCATTCCGCATTACTTTCGCGGTTTCTTCAGGTTGGTTCCAATAGCCCAGCATGACGTTGCCACCACGAACACAGAGCTCACCGATTTCTTTTGGACCCAGCTCCTGGCCGCTTTCGTCCTGGATGCTGACCTCAACATGAGCGATGGGCAAGCCGATCGAACCAGCTTTACGCCTGCCATCGAGAGGGTTTTTGGTTACAACCGGGCTGGCTTCGCTCAGACCGTAACCTTCGATGAGGGGGATATGAAATTTCGCCTCAAATTCTTTGAGTACCTGCACAGGCAAAGGGGCTGCGCCGCTGACGCATAGGCGCAGGGGAAGGGGCACCGGGATTGGGGCATTTACCATGCTGCGATAGAACTGAGGTATGCCGGGTAGAACTGTTGCCTGACGTTGGAGTATTTCCTGCAATATATTGCGCACCGGGTGCAAAGACTTCACCAGCACAATTGACCCGCCGACGATTAAAGGGAGCAATAAGCCAACCGTAAGCATGTAGCTGTGAAAGAGCGGCAGCAGCACCACAAAACGGTCGAGATGGACCGTTTTGAGGACAATCCGACAACTCTCGACATTATGCAGCAGATTAGCGTGCGAAAGCATTGCCCCCTTTGGCCGGCCGGTCGTGCCGGAGGTGTAAATTAGAACTGCAAGATCAGACGATTTGCGCTGCGGAAATCCTGTTTTCGAACTTCGAGAAGAGGTGCCGTTCTCGGTGGCGTTGTTGAATTGATCGATTTTATAGAGTCGAAGAGAGGGACGCGCAGTCGACAAAGCATGGAAATGAGACGCGAGTTCGTCATCGGTGATGAGCACGTCAATACCGGCATCTTTTAGGATAAAGTTCACCTCGTCGGGTTTAAGGAAATTGTTTATCGGCACAGCCACCGCTCCAGCTGTAAGAATTCCGAAAAGGGCAGGGATAAACTCCGGGCAGTTTTTCAACCATAACCCGATGCGATCGCCTGGCTTGACGTTGAATTTGTGTACCAGGTGGTCTGCGACGCAAAGGCTCTGCGACAACAACTCCGCGTAGGAAAACTCGCGATCGCCCCAATAAAGAGCAATCTTGGAGGGGCGGCTTTTGACGGAATCGGCGAAAGCGAGAGCTAAATTCATTCGTGAAAATAATATGAAGAATGAATGTCCTGAGCAAGGCGGTGATAGGGGGATTAGGGGGATTGGCTGGAACCAAGCGTTTGGCTAAGTCCCAACGGTTGAGTTCAAAGGAGCTTGTGTTGTAACTTATTTAAGAATGGCCCTTTACGTGGTCACTCATATATTTTTTGTCTGTGGTTGATACGGAACAGAAGCTCGAAGAGTTCCTGGCTACGCTGAAGCAGGCCAGTTGGGTAGCGGTCGATACGGAGGCCGATAGTTTGCATGCATATCCCGAGAAGGTTTGCTTGATCCAGGTCAGCACGCGATTTGGCGACCGGCTAGTTGACCCTTTAGCCGGGCTCGACCTGGGACCAGTGCTTAAGGCCCTCTCAGCGCACGAGATTATAATGCATGGCGCCGATTACGATCTGCGTTTGCTGCGGAAGCATCACGAATTCATTCCGGCCGCGATTTTTGACACAATGCTGGCTGCGAGACTTTTAGGAGTGCGACAATTCGGTTTGAGCAATCTAACTGAAACCTATCTTGGCGTGAAACTGGAGAAGGGTCCGCAAAAGGCAAACTGGGCAATGCGGCCGTTGACCGAACGGATGGAGTGCTATGCTCGCAATGACACACATTATCTAAAGCCTCTGGCTGACTGCTTGAAACAAGCCTTGGAGCTCAAGGGTCGGCTAAGCTGGCATCAGGAGTCTTGTGCCCGGCTCATTCAGGACTCTACCCAGGAACGGTCACTGGACATGGATCTGATTTGGCGCGTGAAGGGCAGTCACCATCTTGGGCGGCCAGGACTTGCGATTTTGAGAGAACTGTGGCGCTGGCGTGAAACTGAAGCCGTTGCGGCAAACCGTCCTCCCTTTTTCGTGATGAGCCATGAAAAACTGGTGGAACTTGCAGCCGCCGCTGCAAACGGTGGTGCGATCGGCTCATTGCTCCCTCGTCACTTATCGGAGCGTCGGCGATTGGGTCTACTCAAGGCTATTACCCGGGGCTCGGATTTAGCCGCGGAGCATCACCCGCGGATACTCAAATCGATGGGACGGCGCCCAAACGAGGCAGAGAAACGCCGTTTCCAGGAGTTGCAAAACAAACGCGATGCTCGGGCGGCTGAATTGGAAATTGATCCGACGTTAATCGCCAGCCGTGGCACGCTTTCGGAATTGGCCCATAATTGGGAAATGAATTCCGCGGCGCTGATGAATTGGCAAAGGGAGCTGTTGAAAGGCTAAGCCAGGTTGGCCGCACCGGAATGAACTCCCGCGCGGCTATTGCGGACTGGCCAGAAGTGATTTTGGAACAGCAACAAATCTGCTGGCAAAATGGGTGGTGCTTACCTAGCCTAGCCTGCCATGACACCGACTCGAACTTCTGCGGGGAGAGGAGTTTATTGTTTGGGCCCGCGGCTCAGTTTTGGGGTAATTACGATCGCGTTGTCGGCCTTTGCTGGGATGGGCCAAGCGAGCGAGACCCGGTCGCTCACATCACCGGACGGTCGCATCGAGGTTTCTATCAACCTCTCTCCAACCGATTCAGTATCGCTGCGCTGGTCAGTCCGGTTTAGAAACAGAGCAATTCTTACGAACTGCCGGCTGGGATTGCAAACGGCCGACGCTGGCGACGTGATGACTGGCGCGCGCCTGACTCGGGAACAGAGCCGCTCTGTAAATAAGCGAATTAAGGTGCTGTTTGGCAAATCCGACCATGCGCTGGACAACTTTCGCGAGCGGAGATTTCGGTTCGAAACCGCAAAGCACGAGGCAGTTGATTTGGTATTCAGATGTTACAACGACGCTGTGGCTTTTCGATACGAACTGCTCGATTCGGCAAGTAATAAATCGGTTGTAATCCAGGACGAAACGACATCGTTCAATGTAGAAGGTAATCCGACTGCTTACGCGCAGTATCTGGAAAACTACGCTACTTCCCACGAGCACAATGTGACGCCGCTTCGAGCGCGTGAGTTGCGGGCAGGGCAATTGCTTGATACCCCTCTGACGCTTACGTGGGAAGACGGCACCTTTGCTGCCCTCACCGAGGCGGCATTGCGACACTACGCCGGCATGGCCTTGGACCGAGCAGGAGGCACCGAGGACAAAATCGAATTGGTGTGCCGGCTAACTCCGCGGCCCGACGGCACCAAAGTTGTCGGACTTCTTCCGCTAAAGACACCCTGGCGCGTGCTGCTGCTCGCGGACCGGCTGGGCGCTCTTCTGGAGTCCAGCACCTTGTATTGTCTGAACGAACCCTCGGTGGTCCGGGACGTATCCTGGATTCACCCTGGCAAAATCACTTTCTCGTGGTGGAATGGCGACGTATATAACGGCGAACGCGACTTGCCCATTCTTTCGCTGGCGATGGCCAAAAAGTACATCGATTTCTGCGCGCGCACCGGCATTCCTACGCATTCCCTGACTTCGGATGAGAAGACCGTTTCGCCTTGGTACTATCAATCGGCCGTGGGCGTCGCACCGGGACCAGACACAGATGTGACCAAGCCGCGCGCAGATTTTGATTTAAAGGCTATCCGCGAATACGCAGCCTCAAAGCACGTGCGCTTATGGACCTGGGTCCATCAGGGGGCTTTACGCGGCCGAGTCGAGGAAGCTTTCAGCGCTTTCGAAAAAATGGGCTGGAGCGGCATGATGGTCGATTTCTTTGATCATGACGATCAGGATTCGGTTGAGCATGCCGAGTCGATTCTGCAAGCCGCCGCGCGGCACCATATTCTGATTCATTTTCACGGAATCTGGAAACCGACCGGCTGGCAACGCACCTATCCAAACTTGATGAACCATGAAGGTGCGCTCAATCTCGAGTACTTGAAATGGAGCGACCGCTGCACCCCGGATCATGATCTAATGATGGCCTTTACGCGGCTCATCGCGGGCCCGATGGATTATCACCTGGGTGGCTTCCGGGCTGTCACGCGCGCTGAATTCCAACCCCACAACATTGCGCCGAACGTGCTGGGAACCCGCTGTCATCAGCTGGGCTTGTATGTGTGTTACGACAATCCAAATCCGATGGTGGCTGATTATCCGACCGCCTACGAGGGACAGCCCGGGTTCGAGTTTTTGCAGACGGTGCCTACCTGGTGGGACGAAACGCGGGTGCTCGCGGGTCAAATTGGTGAGGTGCTGGTAACGGCGCGCCGCAAAGGACCGACCTGGTATGTGGGCGGGATCTCCGCAGGCGATCCGCGGGACCTGGATTTGAATCTCTCATTTCTCAAGCCGGGGCACTACAACGTGTGTATATGGAAGGATGCAGCCGATGCCGATTCTCAACCCAATCACCTGAAGACCGAATTTTTAAACTCTTCCTCCGTTGATTCGTTGCACATCCATTTTGCCCGCGATGGTGGATTCGTTGCCCAATTTACGCAGACCCGTTGAAGGGCGTACGTTCTCCGAGGTATCCTCAAAGGATTTTTTCTCCTGTGAGGCGTCATGGTTGCCACGTACCCTGGCTCAACCTATACTATCGAAATGAACACCAGATGTTTGAAAATTAAGCCAGCCATGCTGGCAGTTTGCTTGGCGTCCTCGGTTTTGGCGGTGGGCGCAGCGGGTGCGGAGCCCACCGCTTTTGATTTGATCAAAGAAGCCAATCGGTATGTCGGCGAACAATCCAAGGATAAAGTTGTCCAGATACGATCCGAAAAATCGATCGGCAGTATCACCCCCACCATTTGGTATGTGGTGCTTTATGACTCGACAGCAACGTTGAAGGCGCAAGAAGTAAAGTTTGGGGCGGGCAAAATGCTCTCGGTCAAGCGCCCGATGCGTTTGTTGGAACCGGTTACGGGAGGGGATTTGCCACTGGATCGAAGCAAATTGAAGATCGATTCCGACCAGGCAATCAAGACGGCTTTAGCAGAACCTCTGCTCAAGGACCTGAAAATCACCGCCACGCAGTTGAAGCTGGAGCGAGTTGGTGAAGGCGTGCTGGGTCAGGGCGGCATAGGGGAGGGCGTTTGGAAGGTTAAACTCTGGGCGGCAAAGCTGCGACAGCCGCAGAAAGATGCGGACATCGGGGAGGTCTGGATTTCGGCCTTGGACGGCAAAGTAGTAAAAAATGAGCTGCATATTAACAGTGTCGACTGAAGGCGGCGTCGGGAATGTTGCCTGACGTAAAGGACGGCTTAAGCCGTCGGGCCTCAATGCAGGATTTCGCGAACAGCCTAAGACACTTTCACGCGATGAAGATTTCAGAAGGTCAATCCACCGGGCGTGACGCCCGGCTCTACGGCTGGCGAGACGCCCGCCGCGACGAAAATGGGCGCGCCTGAGATAAAAGAATCGAGTTACGATGTCGCGATCGTCGGCGGGGCATTAGCGGGGGCCGCCAGCGCGATTCTGCTACTGCGTGAGCAGCCGAAGTTGAGGGTTTTGATCATTGAGAAGTCTCTGGTGTTCGGCCGCCGTGTGGGGGAAGCGACGGTTGAGGTCAGTGGCTATTTCCTGAGCCGGGTGCTGGGCTTGACCCAGTACCTGAACGAGGCGCACCTGGTCAAACAGGGCATGCGTTTTTGGTTTTACAACAACCAAACGCAATCGCTGGATGAATGCAGCGAAGTGGGCGGCCGATATTTATCGCGTGTGCCGGCCTATCAAGTGGACCGGGCGGCATTGGACGAAGAGGTGCTACGGCGCGCGGTTGGGCTCGGGGCGTCGCTGTTGCGACCAGGCAGCGTCAGCCGCATCGCGCTCGTCCCGGGTGGCGAGCAAGTTCTTGAGGTAAAGCAAGGCGACCAGTTGAGGAAGATCTCGGCGCGATGGGTAATAGATGCCTCCGGTGTGGCAGCGCTGCTGGCCCGGCAAGAAGGCTGGTGGCGACCCAATACACTGCACCCGACCACGGCAGTCTGGGCCCGCTGGACCGGGGTAAAGGATTGGGATGGATTTGAACTGGCGAAGAAGTACCCGCAGTGGTCGATGGCTTGCAACGGTATTCGCGCGACCGCTACGAATCACTTTGTTGGACCCGGTTGGTGGGCGTGGTGCATTCCGCTAAAAGGCGGCGATGTGAGTATCGGCGTTGTGTTCGACCAGCGGTTGATGGGCTGGCCGGAGAACGGCTCCCTGGGGGATCGGCTGAAGCAATTTCTCTCGCGGCATCCCGTTGCGCGGGAATTGATGGCGGAGGCGCAATGGCGCGAAGGCGATGTGCATTGGCGCAAAAACCTTCCCTACTACAGCACGACGTTCGCCGGAGACGGTTTCGTGCTGGTCGGCGACGCGGCGGCATTTCTGGATCCTTTTTACAGCCCGGGCATGGATTGGATTTCGTTTACCACATCCGCGGCCGCCGATCTGATCCTGGCACAGCAGAAGGGCGCGGCAGTGGCTGCACGGGTCAACAAACACAATCAAGACTTCAGCCGCAGTTACAGCGAATGGTTTCAGGCGCTATACCAGGACAAATATGAGTACATGGGGGATTTCGACCTGATGCGGCTGGCGTTCCTGTTGGATCTGGGCCTGTATTACCTGGGGGTCGCATCCCAACCGTACAAACGCGGTGCGAAAGCTTTGATCGAGCCGGTGTTCTCAACGCCACTCTCGGTACCTTTTTTTCGCCTGATCCGCGCTTACAATCGACGTTTCGCACAAATGGCGCGGTCCCGACACCGCCGCGATCAATGGGGCAAGCACAATCATCGATTCCGATTTCTATTTCAGGGTTACACTTTCGCCACGAGTAACGCTTGGCCGTTATTTCGAGCGTTTAGAGGTTGGTTCTGGCTCGAATTGACTGAAGGCTGGCGGACCTGGTTTACGCGCCTCGGACCTGGCGGGATTGCACGGGTTCCACTTGACCGGGTGAAAGCAACGGCAGTGTCAGGCAACGCTAAGACATCCCGCGATATTGGGATGCAACCAGAGCAGCCGGTATTACCCCGTTAGCGCCAGCGCTGAAAGCCTCGACTTTGAGGTTTTCTTTTGCTTTCGGCTCGTTTTGTTCTGTTCATTTCTTGAGGGTTGCGACTAAGTTGCGACGATGGATTGGCGGTCCAACTGCGCGGTGGTGATCCCCTGTCTGAACGAAGAATCGACCATTGCCCCGCTCGTGCGAGCTGTCGGTGCTTATTTCCGGACGGTTTACGTCGTAGACGACGGTTCGACAGACAACACGAGTGAAACTGCTCGAGAGGCAGGGGCGATTGTATTGCGCCATGAGACCAACCTGGGCAAAGGCGCGGCGTTGCGCTTTGGCTGGGAAAGGGCGCGGGAGGCCGGATTTGGGTGGGTGCTTACGCTTGATGGGGATGGACAGCACTCGGCAGAGGATATTCCGTCCTTCTTTGAGTGCGTCGAGCAAAGGGGTGCGGCGCTGGTGGTGGGCAATCGCATGCCTGGTATGGAGAAAATGCCCTGGCTGCGGCGGCACGTAAACCGCTGGATGAGTTCGCGGCTGTCGCGACTCGCGGGACAGCGGCTGCCTGACTCTCAATGCGGGTATCGGTTAATGCGGCTCGAAGCGTGGGCAAAATTGCCGATTGCGACCAGTCATTTCGAGATTGAATCCGACGTCCTGCTTGCCTTTTTGCAAGCTGGCTACCGAGTCGAATTCGTTCCGGTGCAGGTAATTTACAAAACCGAACAGAGTAAGATTCATCCGATTTGGGATAGCTGGCGTTGGCTCAGTTGGTGGCGAGAGGCGAAGCGGATGAAGGTCAAAGGCGGCAAATAGCGAGCGTGAGTTTGCGGCCCTTGCCCGGCCAGTGAAAGAACCGGACACCGCAGTGGGTTCACATGGACCAGAGCGGTAGAGACCGCCGTTTGGAGACCCTCAGGAGCCGAGCCGCTGGTGGTTGAGCAGGCTCCAATAGAGATTGAGTTGGGGAGTGATGGCGCTGAAACTTTGGAAGTCGATCGGCTTCACAATATAGGCGTCGGCTCCGAGTCGAAGCGCTTCGCGGACGTGCGCATCGCTTCGGGAATTAGTGAGCACGACGACATGGGTGCGACGCGTCGTGTCGTTGGCTCTCATGCTTCGCAGCACCTCCAGCCCGTCGACCTTGGGCAGATAGAGATCGAGGAGCACGACATGCGGCGGGGTTTTAGGTTGCCGCTGAGCGTAGCGCCCACGGCAAAGCATATAATCGAGGGCTGTGGCACCGTCGCGAGCAATTTCAATTTGATTGGCTAGTTTGGCCTCGGCAAACGCTCTTAAAGCCAACTCAATATCCTTGGGGTCATCTTCGACCAGCAGTATGTGAATCGATCCAGAGTTTTGGTCATTGGACTCGCCGCCTGTGGACGAGAGAAAGAGGGAGCCAATGGAGATATCAAGCGCCCGAGCGAGCCTCGAAATGCTTTCTAACGACAGGTTGCGAGCGCCACGCTCCACGTCAGTGACGTAGGTGCGGTGCAGTTCGGCGCGTTCTGCCAGAGTCTCCTGGGAAAGGCCCAGGCGGAGCCGGTGAGCTCGAACCGCGGCTCCGAACTGTTTTCTTACATCAAGACCGGTCATCGAAGTTCTTCTTCACGGCGAGGATAATAATGTATGGCACCACAGACTATGAGTGACAGGTTGCGCAAAAATGGCGGAAACCAGACCACCCACCCTCTCCTCTACACCGAGGTCACCCGCGACGTTAAATTTAGCGCAACTCCTACCGCTGCCAAATCAAAAAGGCAATCAATCAGCTCGAACGCCTGCACCGACAAATTCAGCGTGCAATTGAGCATAGACCCCGCCCGCCGCTAAAAGCTCTTTATGCGTCCCACGTTCCACAATCCGCCCTTGGTCGAGCACCAGGACTAGATCCGCTTTTCGAATGGTGCTCAACCGGTGCGCGATGACAAACGCGGTACGACCTCGCAGCAGATTCTCCAGGGCCGTTTGCAGGCGCGTTTCCGTAACAGTATCAATGGCACTGGTGGCCTCGTCGAGTACAACAATTCTCGGGTCGGGCTGCATAGCCCGCGCAAAACAAATCAGCTGCCGTTGGCCCATCGAAAGGGACGCACTCTTCTCTCCGACTTCAGAATGCAGCCCGCGAGGGAGATTTTCCAGCAGATCAAGGCAGCTGAGCGCCGCCAATGTGGTCCGTACGTCGTTTTCCGAGGCTTGAGGACGGGCCAAGCGGATATTGTCAATTACCGAACCGGTAAACAGGAAATTATTTTGCTGCACACTGCCCATTTGAGCATGCAATGAATGGCTGGTGACGTCCTGCAAATTGAAGCCGTCCACCAACACGCGTCCATTATTCGGCAGATAAAACTTCTGGAGCAAACCGGCTATAGTTGTTTTGCCGCTGCCGGTGTGGCCTACCAGCGCCACCGTTTGCCCGGGTTCTGCGACAAATGAGATGTCGGCGAGGACCGGGCGGCCGGGCTCATATTCGAAGTGAACATTCTGGAACTCGACCCGCCCGTGGATTGGAGGCAGCTTTTTCGCAGAGGCCAGGTCGGCCCATTCCGGGGCGCGATCCATCAACCGGAAAAATCGCTCGGCCCCAGCCATGGCTGACAAGGCCTGGTTGTATTGATTGCCGATGACCTGGACAGGGTCGAAAAAGAAATTGGCGAGGAAGAAGAACATAACGAGGTCGCCGACCTCCATATGCAGCCAACCGTGCCACTGGAGCGCCCCATAACCGCTGAGCAGAGCCATTGCCCCCAGGAACAATTGACTCTTCATCTGCAAAAGCGGGATAAAAACCGCCGACGCCCGGGCGACGCCTACATTGTTTTCACCATGCAGATTGACGAGCTTTCGGAAAAAGCCAGCATTAATCTCCTGCCGGACAAAGGCCTGAGTGACTCGAACCCCGCCCACTGATTCGCCCAGGGTAGAGGTCAGCCGGCTCCAAGTTTCCTGCATTTTACGAAGCTGATAGCTGACTTCGCGACGGAACCGTTGGTTAATGAACCAGATCGGCGGGACCAGCAGCAGCATCAGTGAGAAGAGCTTCCAATTGTACCAGGCCATGAGCAGGGCTGCGACACTCATCTGCACGGCCTGGATCGTGACCACAAACGCGACGTCCTGAACGGCAACGCGCACACTTTCAATGTCGGAAGTCATGCGGCTGATGATTCGGCCAAACTTGGTTTTGTTGAAGAACGACATGGGTTGTGCGCACAATTTCCGGAACAGCTCCGAGCGCATGTCGTGGGCGACGGCTTCTCCCAGTTCGAGCGCAAAGCGCTGGCGGAAGTGCAAGGTCGTAATCATCGCCAGCACAAGACCCAGGTAAATGGCCGAATGAAGATAAATGCCCGTCAGATCTTTAGAAGCGACCGGACCGTTAATCGTTTGGCCGATCATCCAAGCCAGGGCGGGTAGTTGCAGGCCGCGCGCGAACGTGAGCACAAATAACCAGTTCCGGCGCGCCGCATAAGGGCGGGTATAGGTAAAAATCCTGCGGATGAGCTGAGCACTCAACGGTGCCCAATCCGCTTCGCGATCTTCGACCGGCCGGAAATAGGTAATTGCTTCCCGAGCGTTGTGGTCGGGCTCGGGGCGAAGGTTCGGTTTTGGCGCCTTAGACATACCCGGAGCAAACACCTACAGACGGCGACGTTGCTGCTTGCGAAACAGGGGTTCGCGACTCGGCATGCTGATCACTCAAGTCCATCAATTGCAGCGCGGCTGTTTCGCGATAAGGGCCGCGGATGCGAAGCAAGTCGGCATGAGTTCCGGCAGCGACCAAGCGGCCATTTTCTAAAACCAGGATCATGTCTGCCTGGCGCAGCAAACTCAGGCGATTAGCAACCACAAATGTCGTGCGGCCGGCCATCGCGTGACGCAAGGCCAGGACAATTTCCTGCTCGGTTTTAGGATCAACGGATGCGGTTGGATCGTCGAGCAAGAGGATGGGCGGTTCCAGGAGAAGAGCGCGGGCCAGCGCCAGGCGCTGGCGTTGGCCCCCAGAGAGGTCCACGCCCGATTCGCCTAACACCGTGTCATAGCCTTGAGGCAAGGTGATAATAAAATCGTGGGCTGAGGCGGTGCGGGCAGCCCGCTCGATTTGTTCTTGGGTGGCATGAGGGTTACCAAAGGAAATATTCGCCGCAACCGTGTTCGAGAACAGGAAGCTTTCCTGATAAACTATTCCGATCCGCCGGCGGAAGGAGTCGAGATCGAGTTGCCGCAAGTCCAACCCGTCAACGCGGATGCACCCTTGCTGCGGGTCATAAAAGCGTGGAATTAAGCTCAGCAGGGAACTTTTGCCCGATCCGGTCATCCCAAAAATACCGATCACCTGACCGGGTTTAGCCTGGAACGAAATATCGCGCAACACCAGCGCGTCCGGTTGGTACCCGAAGGAAACATGGTCGAAAGTGACATGCCCTGTGACCTGGGTGACCATCTTGGCGTCCGGAATGTTTTCTACTTCAGATGGGGTATCGAGGACCTCAAAGACACGACGCGCGGCGGTGAAGCTTTGTTGAACGGAGTTGGCAATCGTTGTGATGTTGGCGACTTGCCCATTGAACTGCTGCAAAAGGCCGCCGAACACAACCAAGCCACTGCCCAACGCAATTCTGCCCTGGACATACAGCCAACCGCCGTAGGCAAAGAGGATTACGAGACTGGATTGTGACAGGAACTGAGTCGCCGGCGTGAACACGGCCAGATCCAGGAAAATGCGCTTTTGCTGCTGAGAAACGCTTTGATTGGCTTGTTCAAAACGCTGCATTTGGTGCGGCTCAGCAGCAAATCCCTTGATGGTCTGCATCCCCCGAACGCTCTCGCTGAAGAGTTGCACCAGCTCGTCATAGAGTTCGCGATTGCGCAAGTAAGCCGGTCGCAGCTTACCAGAATAATAATGGGTGACATACCACAGCCCGACGGTTACCGAAAGACAAGCCAACGTAAGCCCGGGATGGATACGCCACATGAAAATGAAATAGGCGACTAGCGTTAGCAGCATGTTTAGCCCCTGCAGAACCACGCCATCGACGAACAAGCGCGTGTTTTGGACGTCACCCGTGACCCGGTTGAAGATCGAGCTGGAACCATGGACATCGAAGAAGCGGAAGCTAAGTCGTTGCAGCCGATCGTAAAGACGATCGCGCAGATTCGGAACAATCTTTCCTTGCGCGAGCCGCGCTGTGACCATGTTGTAATGGTAGGTCAGCACGGCCCGTAACAAGGCCTGTGCGATTATCGCCAGCGAAAGCACGGTAATAATCTGCAACGGCTTCCAGGACCGAGGTGGAATCCAGTTGAATGGATAGACCGGTGCGTGTTGCGACGAATCAAGCGCGTGGCGGATCACATCGACAGCCACGCCCAGGAGTTGGAGCCCTAACAGGCCTAATAGCAACAGCGCCAAACTCAGCACGACTGACAGCAAACAGTCTGCACGAAACTGCCATGCCAGGCCCAATAACCGGCGCACCAGCTCTCCAGTCGAATAGCGTTCTGCCTTGAGGTTAACGGTGCCGACGTTAGTCACAATGATTGGCTCCACCGAAGTTGAGTTCAGACATCTTCAGTTTGAGAAGGTGCACGTTATCGCGCATTTGATCCAGAACAAAGCCAGCGACCGCTTCAAAACAGGGGCGTTTTGTCATTTCACCAGCCCGATTTAACAGCCTGACAGGGTTGGGGAGAGAGACTCGGAATCGGCCGCATGACGCTGCAGGCGAGGGGTGTCCTGGAGAGGAGGGGGCTCAGGCCGCGTTGGTACAAACGCAGGCCTGAGCTCCAGCGCATGCGCATCTGGAATCAGTCCAGAGGCATCCACCCAAAGGGCGCTAAACGCATCTTTTTTTCGCGTTGGACCACTCGCGTTGAACTAAATAGACCCCATGCGTTCCTGAGCATATGGGTGCGGCTCCGCAAATGTTCCCTACCTCTCCTTGATGCAGTTTGTCGGGGAACCAGCACCATCCTTCGCCCGGGATCGGTCCACAGATGAAGGTTATGTTCCAAATCGTGGACCGAAACTCCGCGGCGGTCCGCCGTAAAATCGTCTAAATTCATGACACAGGTGTGATTCGTTGGAAAATCCCAACTCGGCCGCCACGGCCTTATTGGACCAGCCTTCGGTGATGAGTTGTCTGGCGATGCGACAGCGCAGTTGGCGGCTCCATATGCCTGGTGTTTGGCTGAAGTGATCGGTGAAGAACCGCTGCAGATGTCTCAGCGAAACCGGGCAAAGAGCGGCCATGGTCGCCGGCTGGAACTGAGCCTGCCGAGCGAGGAACTCCCAGTTTTCGATTCTGGATAAACAAGCTTTCATAATGGTGTCTATAATGACTACGTAAGAAGCAGCACTGATCTTTCAAAAATCTGCGTGTCGGTATTAATTTCCCGCTCAAGTCATTGCGGAACTGCGGCTTGCAATAGAAAAAAGTTGAGGATGCAGAATCAGAATCCGCAAAAGATACTAACGGCAACCTGGCTCCCAGGTCGGGTATCGCCCTAAGGAACCCCAGGAAAAACGCAAGTTGACACTAGGGATATATTCCTGCGTGAATAATAAGGATTCGATGATTGAACCAAGTCTGCTTGGAAGAGTGTAGCCTGAGCGATAGCTGTATTTGCGGAGCCGCGAGATGAAATGGAAAATGTTGAGTTTGGGGGTAGTGCTGGCCTTTAGTGCCGGTGTGCATGTCTGGGGCATGGAGCGCTGGGCGGCATTGGCGCAACTCGAATCGGGAAACAATGACCACGCGCTAGGGGCCGCTGGTGAAGTCTCACGTTATCAGATCAAACCGCGTGTGTGGCATCGTTACGCGCCTGCGACCGCCAACTGGAGAAACGCTGAACAATCTTTACCGATAGCACAAGCAGCGATGCGTGACCGTTGCGCCAACTTCGAAAGAACTTTCCGGCGTTCGCCGACCGATTTTGAATTTTACGTTTTGTGGAACGCGCCGGCTCAAATCCGCAAACCCAGTGCGACGGTTGCGAAACGCGCGCGTAGATTCTGCAATCTTCTAAAGTCCGAGCCCAATGCCGCCGCGCTGAATGACGAAGCTGTAACTCCGCCAACGAAAACGCAGTCTGCGGCGCATTTGGGCAGTCGTCCGGAGGTTAAGGTAAGTCTTAAGTAGTCAGCCCGTTCCGGCCTCGGGTGTTGGATCTCGCATGTGGGCTTGAGCCTGAAATGGCTCGCGAATACTTCGACCTCTTCTATGATGCAGCGGTATGCTACAAGAGCGCAGTTTCCACATGACACCTGCCGAGTTTCGGCACTGGGGACATGCCGTAATCGACTGGATTGCCGACTATCAACAGCGTGTGGAAGCGCTGCCGGTGCTGGCGCGGGTAGCGCCCGGGGATATTCGCAAGAACCTGCCGGCTGAACCACCTCTTAAGGGTGAATCCTTCGATGAGATTCTGGCCGACATCGATAAGCTGATCCTGCCGGGGATAACTCATTGGCAATCGCCGAATTTTTTCGCGTATTTCCCTGCCAACAATTCGGGTCCGTCGATTCTCGGTGAAATGTTATCCGCCGGGCTGGGGGTGCAAGGCATGCTATGGGCAACCAGTCCGGCGTGCACGGAACTGGAAACGCACGTCCTGGACTGGGTAGCGGAGATGCTCGGGTTGCCGGCCCGATTCCGGTCGAGCGGGGCAGGGGGCGGTGTGATTCAGGACACTGCCTCCAGTGCGGTGCTGTGCGCTCTGCTGGCAGCTCGGGAGCGAACGACACAATTTCAGAGCAACGAGCATGGATGCGATCGCAGTCTCGTGGCGTACACATCGTCCCATGCGCATTCGTCGGTCGAGAAAGCAGTGAGAGTGGCAGGCTTGGGCGGGCAGCATTTGCGCCTGGTTGATGTAGACGAGCATTGCGCAATGAAAGTTGACGCGCTGAAACAACTCATCCGCAAGGATCGCGAGGCGGGATTGCAGCCTTGTTTCGTTTCCGCGACCGCGGGGAGTACTTCATCGAACGCCTTTGATCCGATCGCAGAGCTGGGGCGAGTTTGCGGTGAGGAAGGTCTTTGGTTGCATGTCGATGCGGCGATGAGCGGGACCGCAGCGCTTTGCCCGGAATTTCGGTACCTCCATGCCGGTCTTGAACTGGCCGACTCCTATGCGTTCAATCCGCACAAATGGATGTTCACAAATTTTGATTGCGACTGTTTCTACGTTGCGGACAGGGCAGTACTTATCAAGGCACTGAGCATTTTGCCGGAATATTTGCGCAACCGGGCGAGCGAGTCAGGTTCGGTTATTGATTATCGCGATTGGCAGGTGCCGCTGGGCCGGCGTTTTCGCGCGTTGAAACTCTGGTTCGTGATCCGCCATTATGGGGTTGAAGGATTGCAGCATCACATTCGCCGGCACGTCGAACTGGCTCAACAATTTGCGGGATGGGTGAAGGCTTCGGAGCAGTTCGACCTTGTGGCCCCAGCCCCGCTCAATCTGGTCTGCTTCGCTCACCGGGCAGGGGACGATTTTAATCGAAACTTACTGGAGCGTCTGAATGAAAGCGGGAAATTATATCTTACGCATGCGGTTCTAAATGGCCGCTATGTGCTGCGCTTTTGCGTGGGTCAAACGCATAGTGAAGAGCGGCACGTGCGGCAGGCGTGGGAACTGATTCAACGTTATACCGTTGAAGCATTAGAACGTCAAACGTGAAACGTAAAACGGGACGCTTGCGCATTACGTTTTACGTCTTACGGAGGTGACTCTAAGAGTGTAAGCCCGTTTTACCGTTCTAACGTCTAAGCAATCTTCCACGGCGATCGGTATGACCGGCTCAATAGTTTCGACGCTTCCTCGTCGCCCACGATCACTTCTTTTTCTGAATCCCAGCGTATCTTTCGCCCCACCAGGAGAGCAATCAGGCCAAGATGTCCTGGAATTGCGGAATGATGGGCGGTTTCGGCGGGGGTGATCGTCGGTTTGCGGGACTTAACGCAGTCGATAAAGTTCTTCTGGTGATTATCCGACCGGTAGAGTTTGACCTTGTAGCGATCGGCAGGGATTTCGCGGAACCAGTCTACGTTTGAGGCATCAAAGGCGCCGCGGTCGACCCAGACCCAACCCTCAGTGCCAATCCATTTGGTGCCGCCTTTGATATCGTTGTGACCGCCGGCAATGGTCATTGTCACATCATTTGGATATTTGCAGGTGATGCGGTACTTGCCGCAGGTATTCCAAACCGCATCCTTTGGCGGGAAGTCACCGATACCCTCGACTTCAATCGGGCCGCCCGTCTGATCGCAATCCAACCCCCAATGCGCTATGTCACAATGATGCCCGATCCAGTCGAGCAACTGGCCGCCGCCAACATTGTAATTCCAGCGCCAGTTCATATGGACACGCACTTTGATATAAGGCTCCTCCTGGGAAGGTCCCAGCCAGGTTTCATAAGCCAATTCCGGCGGTGGGGTTGACGTCAAAGCATTCCAATCCGGGCTGCCTGGGACAACTTTGGCGAGGTATTCGGGTGATTCAGAAGTCTTGCCGATTTTTTGCAGCGCCTCTTTCGAGGTGCCGGCAAAATCGTGATGTCCACTGGGTAAGCCCACTTCCACACGCGTCACTTTGCCAATCAAGCCATTGCGTACGATCTCGGCGGCCTTGCGGAACGGGGCCTGGGAGCGCTGCCAGGAACCGGTTTGCCAGATGCGGTTATTTTGCTGAACGGTTTTGACGATCGCCTGCTGCTCGGCGATGGTTCGCGCGAGAGGTTTTTCGCCGTAAATATCCTTTTTATTCCTGGCCGCCTCGGTGGCGGTGAGGGCGTGCCAGGTATCCGGCACGGCCAACATGACGGCGTCAATATCGGACCGCGCCATCATCTCGCGATAGTCGTGGTAGGACTTGCAATCCTTATTGCCGTAACGTCCATTAATCGTATTGACGGCGGCTTGCAGGTGATTCTTGTCGAGGTCACAGGCGGCGACTACCTGGCATTCTTTTATATTCAAGAACTCGCCGGTGTTTCCGGGTCCCTGCATTCCCCAACCGACAACCCCAAGCGCGACGCGACCCGACGGCGGGGTATTCCCGTCGGCCCCGAGGGCGCTGGCCGGGATAATCGTAGGGGCGGCAAGCGCGACGCCGGTGGCAGCAAGGAAACGACGACGACTGATTCCGGAATTGAATGCAGTTTTATTCATAGGGTAATGACGCCAGATCATGGGGGAAAATTCGAGAAGAAAATTCCAACCGGGGAAGTCTTGAACAAAGAGGCATCGCACCTATAATGCGCCGATGCTCGACATCAAACTGATTCGCGAGAGGGCGGATTTTGTTCGCGAGCGCCTGGCTCTGCGTGGGGCAGGGGACGAGACTCGGATCGACGAAGTGCTCCGCCTGGACGAGCAACGGCGCAAGTTCCTCAGTGAAGTCGAAACTCTGAAGGCTCAACGCAACCGTGTCTCGAAGGAAATTGGCGCCCTGATGAGCCAGAAAAAGACGCAGGAAGCCGAGGCGAAAAAGCAGGAAACCCGCGAGCTGGGTGATCGCATTACACAATTGGATAAACAGTCGGCTGAAGCAGAAAGGGCCAGAGACCAATTGATGTTGGGCTTACCGAACCTGCCGCATGAATCGGTGCCGGTGGGTAAAACAGCCGAGGATAATCCCGTCATTCGGGTTTTTGGCGAAAAACCCGCGTTCACATTCAAGCCAAAATCACACGTCGAAATCTGTGAAAGTTTAAGACTAGTTGACTTTACGCGTGCGGCAAAGTTATCCGGCAGCGGTTTTGTCCTGTATACGAACTGGGGCGCGAAGTTGGAACGGGCGCTGATTCAGTTCATGCTGGATATACACACAGGCGAGCACGGCTATACGGAAGTGAGCCCGCCATTCATGGTCGGACCGCAGTGCCTGGAGGGGGTCGGCCAATTTCCCAAGTTTGCAGATCAGTATTATGGTGTGCAAGAGGGGATGGATCCGAGCACGTTGGGCAAGCTATACTTGATCCCCACCGCTGAAACGCCGGTGGCGAACATTCATCGTGAAGAAATCCTGCCCGAAAACCTCCTGCCAATAAATTACTGTGCCTACACTCCGTGTTTCCGCGGCGAAGCCGGTGCGGCCGGCGTCGGCACGCGCGGCATGATCCGGGTGCATCAGTTCGATAAGGTGGAACTGATCAAAATCGTGAGACCCGAAACCGGCTATGAGGAGCACGAGAAAATGGTGACGCAAGCCGAGCGTATCCTGCAGGCGCTTGGGTTGCATTACCGGGTGGTGTTGCTCTGCAGTGGGGATATGGGGTTTGCCAGCGCAAAGACCTACGACATTGAGGTCTGGGCCCCGGGGCAGGGGAGTTATCTGGAAGTGTCGAGCATTTCTAATTGCGAGGATTTCCAGGCTCGTCGAATGCAATTACGGTATAAAACTGCGACTGGCGAGAATCGCTTTCCGCACGTGCTCAACGGAAGCGGCACGGCCTTGGCACGATTGTTTGTCGCTTTACTCGAGACCTATCAGCAGGGGGATGGGAGCTGTCTGATTCCGCCGGCGCTCCTGCCGTACCTTAAGACTGAAAGGATTACTCCTTGAATGCGGATGCCTCTCGCTCTCTGCTTTTCCGGGGAGACGGGTTGTCTATCGCCGCATGAATGTCCTTTTAGCCAGCAGCGAGGTCCATCCGTATTCCAAAACCGGCGGGCTGGCCGACATGGTCGGCGCACTGGGAAAGGCGCTCTCTCATGCGGGGCATCGCGTCGGCATCGTCACCCCGTTGTACCTGGGCATCCGCGGACGCTTCCCAGGGTTGCAAAGGTTAGAGCTGCCGCTGGACTTTCCACTTGGGCGACGTCAGGTCCAGGGCGAAGTCTGGGCCCTGGAAGTGCAGGCTGGCCACACGATATACTTCATCGATCAACCGGAATTTTTTCAACGTTCGGGACTCTATCAAACCGAAGGGATGGATTATTCCGACAACGCGGAGCGATTCATCTTTTTTTCAAAGGCCATTTCGCACCTGGCAGTGAAACTGGATTGGCAGCCCGATGTGCTCCACTTGAACGACTGGCAGACCGGCATGGCAGCACTATTCCTGCACCACGAGCGCAGGCAAACCCCTAGCCAGCTTACGCCGGGAACTTGCTTCACCGTCCACAATCTCGCCTACCAGGGTGTTTTCCCCGCCTCGCAGTACGTTTTGACTAATTTGCCCTGGGACTACTTCAATCCTGCGGGGGTTGAATTCTACGGTCAGGTCAATTGTGCCAAGGCCGGCATCGCCTTTAGTGAAGTTATTACCACAGTAAGTCCCCGTTACGCGCGCGAAATCACCACGCCGGAGTTGGGATCAGGGCTTGACGGGCTGTTGCGCGAGCGACAGACCGCATTGCTTGGTATTTTGAATGGAGTCGACTACGAGGAGTGGGATCCGGCCATTGACGCCTCTCTGGAGCACAAATATGACATTAACGATTTGACAGGAAAGCAGGCTGAAAAAGTGGCTTTGCAAAAGGAGTTTGGCTTGACGCCAGATCCCGGTCTCCCGTTGTTTGGCAATATTGGCCGCATGGTGGAACAGAAGGGCGTCGACATTCTGCTGGGCGCGCTGGAAGAAATGCTGAGGGCCGACATTCAGTTCGTACAGCTTGGGACTGGGACGCCTTTTTTCCAACGGGCTTGCCAGGAGTTGGGACTGCGCTTCCCGGGCCGCGCCGGGGTGCGCGTCGGCTTTGACGAACCGTTGTCCCACCGCATCGAGGCGGGTTGTGATTTTTTTCTGATGCCATCGCGGTTTGAGCCTTGTGGTTTAAACCAGATGTACAGCCTGAGGTACGGCACTATCCCAGTTGTGCGGGCTACCGGCGGCTTGGACGACACCGTTACGGATATCCGCGAAGATCAAGCCAAGGCCAGTGGGATCAAGTTCTACGAGTACTCCGGCCGCGCGCTGGCCAAGGGCATCCAGAAGGCGATCGCGCTGTATCGCGAACCCGAGCTGTTGCGCCACTTCCGCCAAAACGCAATGGCCGCCGATTTTTCCTGGGACCGCACGGCCCTTGAGTACGTAAAAGTCTACAAGCGCATAGTTCAGCTCCAGTTGCAGCCAATCAAGGCAACACCTGAAGCCGGTAAAAGCGGTTAGTAAGAGTTTTCCGATCGGTTTTCGAGGCGGTGGGGCCTAATGCCAGAACATCGCCCGGCAAATCTGTCCAATTCGTGCTGGTTAAAGTGCCGAGGAACTGGATTCGGTAAGTAGTATTGCTGATCGCGTTCCACCTAATCAGTACATCGGTTATTCCGGCGTCAGCTATCGAGAGGCTTATCTGTTGGGCAGGGATAATGTGCAGGGTGCCTGCAATGAAGGTTATGGCGTAATTGGAACTGGTCACTCCTGCCGGTGTAATCAAGTAGTCGCCAATGTTCTCCCCTGGCTCGCGGCTGAAGCCCAAGGTGCCACCCAGTACGGTCGTGCTTTCGCCGTTCACAAACCCGGCATAGGCTGCCGTGAAAGCGGGATCTGAACTGCCAAAAAACTTGGTTTTATCGTCCGCGGTCACCGAAAGGGGTGCCTTCGTAATGCTGAGAGAACCTGTGTTAAAAGTGATTGCGTAATTGGCGCTGGTTAGACCAGCGGGTGTAATCGAATAATTGCCGACGTTCTCGCCCGGCGCGCGGCTGAAGCTTAAGGTTCCTTGCAGCACCGCGGAGGTTTCGCCTTTGACAAACCCTGTAAAAGTGGCGGTGAAGGTTGGATCCGCAGCACCGTATGTCTTGGTTTTGTCATCTGCTGTTATCGCCAGTGCTGCTTTGGTGATGCTGAGGCTGCCTGCATTAAAGGTGATTGCGTAATTAGCACTGGTGAGTCCAGTGGGTGTAATCGAGTAGTTGCCGACGCTCTCGCCCGGCGCGCGACTGAAGGTCAAGCTCCCCTGGAGCACGGCAGAGGTTTCCCCGTTGACAAAGCCCGAATAA
Source organism: Candidatus Limnocylindrales bacterium (assembly GCA_035495315.1). Taxonomy (GTDB): domain Bacteria; phylum Verrucomicrobiota; class Verrucomicrobiia; order Limisphaerales; family UBA8199; genus DATJGF01. The sequence goes on along the minus strand of DATJGF010000129.1, from coordinate 30,416 downwards.
GTGGCGGTGAAAGTTGGATCGCCAGCACCGTACGTCTTGGTTTTGTCATCTGCCGTTATCGCCAGTGCTGCTTTGGTGATGCTGAGGCTGCCTGCATTAAAGGTGATTGCGTAATTGGCACTGGTGAGTCCAGTGGGTGTAATCGAGTAGTTGCCGACGCTCTCGCCCGGCGCGCGACTGAAGGTCAAGGTCCCCTGCAGCACCGCGGAGGTTTCGCCGTTCACAAAGCCCGAATAAGTGGCGGTGAAGGTCGGATCGCCAACGCCGTACGTCTTGGTTTTGTCATCTGCCGTAACGGCGAGAGCTGCCTTGGTGATGCTGAGCGTGCCAGAATTAAAGGTAATGTCGTAATTGCCGCTGGTCAGCCCCGCCGGCGTGACCAGGTAATCTCCGACGTTCTCACCGGGTGCGCGCGTGAACGTCAAAGTGCCGGTAAGCACCGCCGGTGTTTCGCCATTAACGAAACCTGAGTAGCTCGCGGTAAAGGGAGGATCGGCGGCGCCATAGGTTTTCGTCTTGCTATCGGCGCTCACCGCGAGTGCTGCTTTGCTGACAATCAGCGCGCCCGGACTAAAGGTGATCGCGTAATTGGCGCTGCTCAGTCCCGCCGGTGTTATAACGTAACTGCCGGCATTCTCGCCGGGCGCGCGGCTGAAGGTCAAAGCGCCTGCGAGTACCGCCGGAGTCTCGCCGTTTACGAAGCCGGAGTAACTGGCGGTGAACGGTGGGTCAGCGGTGCCGTAGGTTTTGTTTTTGTTGTCGGCAGTGACGAGAAGCGGAATGGGCGTAATGCTGAAGGTATTGGCGGTAAAGCTGATCGTGTAATTGCTGTTTGCGGTCAATGTCCCTACCGTTATCGCATACGGGCTGCCTTGCGCGCTCTCGCCGGATACCCTCGCCAGGCCGCCGGTTAACACGCTTGCTGCGGTATCAGTCAGCTGGAAACCACTCACTGCAAAGGTCAGAGCCGGATCGGTCTGACCATAGGCTTTGGTCTGCGGATTCGCGACGACTGTGAGAACTGCCGGATTAACCGTGAGATCGAATAGATTGGTCGCAGCCAAACTCGGCGTCCCGCCATCATGCGCTACCACTGCGACAGTGAACAAGCCCACCTGGCTCGCAGTTCCAGAAAAGGTGCGAGTTGCGCCATCAAAGGCAATCCCCGGTGGTAACCCGCTGGCAGTATAAGTCAGCGGGTCATTATCAGGATCGGAAAAAGTATTGGCTGGGAACTGCAGGTTGAATGATGCGCCATAGTTGATCGGCGCGGGATTAGCAATCGGGTTGGCCACGATCGGCTTAAGGTTCGTGATCTTCACGGAGACGGAACCGGGATTGTAGTTAATTTGCATACCGAATTCGTTGCTCGGGTAATTGAAGTTGCTAAAGGAACCCACTCTGCTGACTGCCGTCAGGAAGGTGAACGTCGCGCCGTTCGTCGGGGAGAAGCCGTCGAGAACATTAACGTTGAGGCTGCCACCGAGAGTTGCGATACCGCCAGCGCCACCAGCGGTTACGGTAACCAGGTCGAAATTCGTACCGGGATCATAGCCTGACAGGTCGATCTGAAGCACTCCGTTTGGCGTCTGTTGGTAATTCCCGGTGATATCCAATTCTCCCAGCGGAAGACCTGGGCTCATTAGAGCCGAGTTAACCAGGGTAAGCGTGTTGGCGACCGTGACCAGGCCGGTGCCCATCAGGCTGCCGCCAAGAAATTGTAGTGAGTTGGCCTGGGCCGCTAAATCCCCGCCGTCCAGCAACGTGAGCCCGGCGGTCTGTTGATTGGCGGCATAACGCAACGTATTCGTTTGCACCTCCACCAAACCGGTATTGATGAAGCTGAAATCGATGGAGGTCGTCCCCAGCGGGGCAGTGCCGCCGGTTTTTCGAAAACTGCCCGCGTTTACGAACAGAGGCGCCGCACCGGCCCCGGAGGCGGCATTGCCGTCAAAAGTATTTTCAAACGTGGCACCCAGTAGGTTGCTGAAAACCGCACCATTGGCGCCGACAAAGTTTCCCGCGCTCCAGAGGGCTGTTGCCGGATTAATGAGTTTCGCGCCGTTGAGTGTGACATTCCCGTTAATCGAGAGACCGCCATTCGCGGTGACGAGGGCGTTCGTGACGCTGCCACCGCTGAGCGTCAACGGCCCGCTTACCGCCACCGGGCTTGTCCCGCCGAGCGTGCCCGAGGCTAGACTTAACGTTCCGGCAGTTCCCGCGCTGTTGTAATTGAGAATCCCTCCGGCGATGTTGATGCTGGCGCCCCCAATAGTGCAGCTGGAGCCAAGCGTCACCGTGCCTCCGGTCACACTCAATGTCGCGTCCAAGTCGAAAGTGCCATTGGCGCTCAGCGTGGTGCCATTTCCACTCACGGCTAAGACACCGGCTCCTGTCACGAGAGAACCAGAGGCCAGAATATGATTGCCGCCAGAGAAAGCCAGCGTGGCACCCTGGCTAATACTAAGCGTGCCAGAATGAGTTCCTCCCAGGCCAAGACCCAAGCTCGCAGCAAGCACTTGAAGACCGCCGATGTTGCTGAAAGGGACTGTTATGGTAGTGCCTGCGGTTCCCGCCGTCTGACGGCACAGCCCCGAATTGTTAATGGGTGTCGTGGCCCCTCCGCTCAGTTTACCGTCAGCCGTGATATCGAAAGTTGCCCCCGCCAGAATATTGAACGCCACGCCGGATGACATGCTCAGATTGCCTCCAGACCATGTTCCGTTACCGGAATGGTTCATGGTTCGGCCGAATGTGATACCCCCGGAACCGATCGTAAGAATCCCGCCGCTGCTGATCGTAGTGAGGCCAGTTCCATTCATGCTGCCATTGGCCCAATTAAGCGTGCCGTCGACGGTTAGATCCCCGGCGCCGTTGACGATGCTCTGAGAGACTGTCAGCACCAGTTGGCCGTTGGTCTTAACCTGGCTCGGCCCAGCCAATGTGAGCATTGCGCGATCGAGGGAAAGAATTTGCGACCCGGTTGAGCTGCCGACAACCAGGCTGCCGACGGAAGCAGTAATCCCAGCAGGTATCGTTACGGTATAATCGCCCGCATTGGTGATCCAGGCATTGTCCGTCGACGTGGGTATCTGTGCCGGGGTCCAATTGCCTGCAGCATTCCAGTTTCCAGTGCCGCCAGACCATACCAGGTCAACCGCCCTTACGTTAAAGAGAGCTGATTCCAGGGTGATGCACAGGAGAAGAAGTGAGCGAGTAGTCATTTGCAGTCCGATCGAGTTGAGGATCATTGTTATGATGCATGCGCCTCACGGTTGTTCCGCTGCAACCCCGGTATCAGTGGAAGCGCTGTTTGTAGATCCGACAGCGTCCCGTGAACGTTTCACCTAGTTTGTATTGAACTGCGAGCCGGCAAGCTGCCCAAATCTTGACCAACATCGCTCTTCTTTTGCCGAGCCGAAGAGTCTTGACCCAGCCCGAAGTGAAATTGATTAGGAAGGGCAGTGATCAGTAACTGCCGGCGACCAGGCGGAACACTTCGCAGTTAATGAGTTTTTAGAAGCGCCAGGAGTTTGCTATCGAGCTTGTGGCCATACCACTCCTCGTACTGAGTATCCTCACGACGAGAATCCAGAATGCCGAAGTCGCCTCGGAAATTCCATAGCGCGTATCCGATCTTGTTGGCGGTCAGGATATCCAGCACGTCCTGAAACCAAGCCAGGAAAACCGCGTGCGGAGTTTTATTCCAGCATCCGCACTCGCCGCAATGCACACCGACGCCACTGTTCGCGAGTTCAATCCACGGTTGGTAATAGGTCTCCAGCCGCGCTTTCCCGAACTGTTCGCCGTTCATCGTGCCAGGCCAAACGGGCGTAGGACAATGTTCCGGGTCTTTGTTGGCCCAGGGTGCTTTGTAGTGGGAAATTTGGCCGGGAAAGTATCCGCGGCAGCTCTGAGCGATTTTCAGATCCTTGAGCTCGGGAGTAACCAGGTTTCCCACTCGGTTGCCATCGGCGATCACAAGGTGATTCGAGTTGGCGGCGCGAATGGCATCGACGGCACCCTTGGCGACAGACCGATAAAGTTCGCCCGGGATCACACTGTTAGTCGCGTGCTGGTCATTCATGTCCGAGCGCAGGGAGGGCTCGTTCAACAAGTCGAAGCTGATTTTCGACGCCGGAACGTCCTTGAACCGCTTGCCCCACATCGCCCAATGGAAGTTGAAAGCCTGCTGCGCCTCCTTGGATTTCCAAAGATTATAGGGTTCGTAGAAGCCCGCGTTAATACAATAACCCGGCGCGCGATGCAGGTTCAGGCTGACGTGTAATCCCCGGTCCTGAGCTTTCCGGACGAAGGCCTCGATCCGGTCGACTTCCTGTTCGTTGATGTGGCAGACCTCCTCGGGCGCGATGTGTTTCGAGCGATCAAACTCGACGTAGCGAGGGTAGGCCATCGGCAAGCGCACGAAGTCAAAGCCCCAATCGATCATCCATTTCAAATCGTCGTCGGTCGTGCCGCGATTCGCACCGGAAGATGGGTTGGGTGAATTGAAATCTGTCAGGTTAAAGCCGCGCCAGCGGGGCAGGGGATTGCCGGGTGAGTCCTTCTGTTGAGCATCGGCGAGGGATGTTGCGGTTGCGATTCCAGCGGTTGCTGCAAGGGATTGTTTGATGAAACGCCTGCGGTTCATTAGAGTACCTTTCGAATCCACTTCTTCTACCAGCATTCAAGTGCGATGGCGATGTAGAAGTAACGCAGGCGGCGGTCGCGAAGCCAAATTCTGAAGGCCGAAGCCCGAACGGAGGCCAAAACAAGACAAACAGCGCCTATGATCTTGCCCTATTTACTTTGCCCGCACGGTTCCGATCTTCCGATGCTTCTTCAATGCTCTGAGGCACTCTTCAGTTTTGCGAGCAGGTCTTGGACTTGCGTGTTCTTTGGATCCATTTTTAAGCTGGTTTCCGCGAGCAGGCGTGCGTCTTCGTTCCGCTTTGACTCGACCAGCAGGTTGGCGTAACGGAAGAGGGCTTCCGGGCTGCTGGGGCAAAGGGCGAAGGCCTGGCGGAAAGCAAAGTCGGCCTCTTGTGCCATCCGTTGCTTCTCTTCCGGAGTTTGGGCGTTGGCCATGCGCCAGGCGTATACACCAGCGATCGAACTGCGCAGCTTCGAATACGCCTTTTGCGCCCAACTGTCCTGGACGAATTGAGGATCGCCCCTGAAGGCGTCAAGGTCGTGCTGGAGATAAACCTTTTGTGCAAAAGCGGTCACTTGCGAAACCGGGGTATTGTTGTCGAGCCAATCGCCAAGCATGCGCCGGAGCTGTTGCGACCAGTATTGATGGTCTTGCCGCACGATCCCTTCCGAGAGATCAGGCAAAGGCTCGCGGTTGATCTTCATGATCAAACCATTGGGCGACAGATGCGGATACATCCAATCCAGCGGGAAGCTCTCCTCCACGTAGAATTCACGATCCGGATTCCGATCGAAAATAACTTTTGTGAGCAGGCCATTAATACTCATAACTGCGACCTGGCCCTTGACCGCGATTTTGCCGTTCTGATAGCTCACATCTTCCCCGGGTTTAAGCTTGTTTTCCTTTAAGCGGCGTTCGGCGTCGCGGGTGTATTCCTGGAAGCAGTTTTGCGAGTCATCTGCCGTCGGCGTATCAATGCGGCTGCCGTACATCGCGCGCAAATAATCGAGATACGTTCCATCCGCTAGTGCGTTTTGAGTCAGCGTGAAGAACGGGTCCGCCTGGGCATGGTCTTCAGACATCGCCGTAATGACACCGCGGCCGGGATCGGTGCCGCCAAAATAGATGCCGCCTGGCGGGATCGATTGAATGATGTCGTTGCCATAGGCCAGGACATATTGTTGCGTCCAATTCGCGAACTGCTCCCAGGCCAGCTCAGTTTCGAGAATCGGGGACCAGACTTTGTCGAGCGTCGCATCAGCCGTCGAGCCTTCATACTGATGCGCGCGGCGGCGCATCGCCACCCAGAGATTGGTTGTGGTCGACCAGTCGCCTTTTATGCCGGCGTCAAAATACGGCCAGACTTCCGGGGCGACCACTTCGCCGGCCGCCAGCTGGCGCGCTTGCGCTGCTTTGGCACTGAAGAATGAGCACAATCGTTGGTCGAACCACGGACGGCCGGGTCGTGCTTGGATGTTGGCGGGCATGTTTTCGGCTTTCTGTGCGGCAATAGCCGCCACAAGCCCTATCCCGGCGAAGCAACACCCCAGAACAACCAGACCGGGCAGCGCTCGTCTTGACCTCGAAGGGTCCATGAGCGCGGTGATGCGGGTTTCCAGGCTCGAGCTGCGTGCCATGGCGATCGCAACCGTTTGCGGCACGCGAGTGAAACTGCGGGCGATTTCCAGAAGCTGAGCTGCGTACTCGGAAGGTTTGTAACCGCGATTCAGCACCAAATCGTCACACGCGCGCTCCCGCTCGACAGACATTCGCCGCGCTGCCAGCCAGACAAGCGGGTTAAACCAGTAAAAAGAACAGGCCAGCCGAGCTACAGCCTGGGTGAGGCAATCGCATCTTTTTACGTGGGCCAATTCATGCAGCAGGACGACGCGGCGTCGCTCTGCTGACCATTGGCCGGCGTCGGCCGGAAGCAAAATGACCGGACGCCACCACCCCCAGGTGACCGGCATCACATTGGCCGTCGATTGCAGGAGCACGATTTGTCGGCGCAACCCTAGCTCTGCGCGCAAACGATTCACCCAATCGGCCCATTCCCGATCCGACAACGGGGCCGCCACTCGCCGAAAGCCTCCAAGCTGCCAGACACCCGACGCGATCGAAAAGAGAACCACCAGTGCACCTCCAAGCCATATCACCAAGCCTCCCGCCACCCATCGGGTGCGCAGGTGTGCTGACAGACGACGGTCCGGCCGAGAGGCAGTCGCATTAAGTGAAGCACCAGTTCCCGCCAAAAGGGCAGGGGAGGGAGCAATCGCGGATGGGCCCGAATCAGCAGGAGTCAATGCAAGAGTGACTGTGATTTCGTTATCACCGCCACCAACAGCATCGACCGCCCACAGTGGGTTTTGCGAATTTGGAACGAACCAACTGAACGCAGGCAAACAAAGTACGGCCACCGCGGCTATGAACCATACCAGGTGGCGTGTGGACGCCGCAGCTCGGCGTGCGCACCACGAGATGGCGGCAGCGATGGCAAGGAGGAGGAAGCTCTTGCAGGCCGTATCCAGCACAAACATCGGAATCTGTGAGCGCTGCAGAAGCTCAGCTAAAAATGTTATCCAGGAATTCATATTAACGACCTTCCTTTTTGGCCTTTTGGATAAGTTGCTCCAATCGGTCCAGTTCGGCCTCGGACATCTCCGTATCGGCACTCTCCAGCAACGCCGCCATAGCCTGTGCGACGGATCCCTGGAAGAAGGTCGAAACAACTCGCTTTAACGCCGAGCGCTGCGCCGACTGCGGCGAGGTCCGGGATAGATACACATATCGCGCGCCCTCACGACGGTGTCGGACATGACCCTTTTCTTCCAAAATCCGAAGCAGGGCCCGGACAGCGGAATAGCCGGGCGGATCCGGGAGGCTGGCGAGGACTTCTGCCGCGGTGGCAGTTCCTTTGGCATGGAGGACATCCATGATTTGGCGTTCGCGTCGGCTGAGCTGGTGTTCGGCGCTCATATTCAAAGTGCTAAAATATTAGCACCGCAACGCCGCAGCCGTCAACAACCAAATGCTAAAATATTAGCATCCGCTGTAATCACGAAACCAGGGAGGCACGGACGGGACGCGGTGCCGTCCGTGCGCACCCCGACAACCCAGCCTGGGGAAGCGACGGCGGGCCGCTGCGTCCGATGGAACGCAAGAATTATCGAAGCGCGCCCGGCGGTCGCGCCCGACCTGTGAGACGGCTTACTTGTACGCCACGGCGGCACTTGATGGTCCGGCGAGATGGATCACCTCAAAGCGTTTGAACCCAACCTCGGTGCACCATTTCTTGAAGTCCGCACCGGAATAATCAAACGCATCTCCGAATTCAATCAGCATATTAAGTGACATCAGAAGTCCTTGGGCATTCTCGCGGCGCGCGTCATCGATCAGCGCTTCGATCGCCACAAGCGCGCCGCCGGGTGGCAGCGCGTCGTAGGCCGAGCGGATCAAGTGCATCTTCTTCTCCAGGTTCCAGTCGTGCAGGATCATGCCCATGGTGATGAGGTCGGCCTTGGGTAGCGGGTCTTTGAAGAAATCTCCCGATGCCGTGCCGATGCGAGCGCTCAAGCCCGCCGCCGCGATGTGTTTCTTGGCGATGGGTTCGACCTCGGGCAGGTCGAAACTGGTGCACTTAAGATGCGGGTGTTTCTTCGCGACTTCAATGCTGAGCAGCCCGGTTGCGCCACCCACGTCGCAGTGCGTACGGAATTTCGAGAAGTCAAATTTTTCGGCGAACGCCTCGAAGTTGATGCGCGAGAGGCCGGTCATTGCGCCCATGAATTGTTCGAGCCGCGGCAGATCCGAGTAGAGTTCTTCGAACATTCCTTTTTGCCCATGCTTAATTTCGTTTTGTGGCCGGCCAGTCCGCAACGCCTCGGGGAGGTCGTTCCAGAACTTGAAGAGCCGTGCGTTGAGCATGGTCAGAATGCCCCCGATATAACGGGGGCTGGCTTCGTCGAGGAATAAGGATCCTTCGGTGGTATTGAAATACCTCGCCTGGGGGCCATTACCTTCGCGATCGAGAAACTTCATTGCGACCAGGGCATCGAAAAAGTCGGCGATGGCGCGCGGGTGGAATTGTAATTCCGCGCCCAGCTCGGCTCCTGTCAAATGGCGGCTGGCAAGTTTGGTGAAGACCCCAAGCTGGACCGCTGTGAGCAGAACTTTGGAATGCCAAAAGCCAAACGCGGTTTGTAGTATGGCTGAGGGATTTAGTTGGGGAGCCGTTACGTCGCCATTGGGTTGAACCTGATTCCTGGGCTGCTGGTCGCGTTTTACAGTGACTGTGACGCGCAGGAAGGTTGCTGGAATAGAGGTGACGTCGGTGCCTGGGCTTTGGTTTTGCCGGCTGAAGAGCTCTTCGAGCTCTTTCTGCAAATCCGCCGCGCGACCATTCTTTTCCGCGGCATCGAAAGCATTCATCGTGGGGCCGTAGAACCTTTTGAATGCAGCGACGAACTCCGACGGGGAGCCGGGAAAATTGAATGTATAGGTGTCTTTGACAAATGAAATATTCTCCTTGGGAACCCCCGCGGCGACAAAGCGCTCGATGACGTTGTTTTCAACACCCCAGGCCATCGGGCTGACGAAGCCCTCGGGCGGGGGAGGGGTGTACGAGGAGCTGATCTTTAGAATTTGCGCCACTAGCGTCGGATCGCCCGGAATCCAATTTCCCATAACGATGCGACCCCCGGGCCGAGTCACACGCACCATCTCCCTGGCGACATCAAACGGTTTCGGCGCAAACATCGCGCCAAAAATACTTACGACGAGATCAAACGACTGGTCCTTCAATTCGTGCAAATTGGTCGCGTCGCCTTCCTGAAATCGGCAGTTGGTCAGGCCTTGCTCCCGGGCACGCTTGTTTCCGGCCTCAACCAGGTTCCGCGCAATGTCCACCCCCAGAACGTCGGCTCCGAGTCGAGCCTCCGGTATTGCCGTCGTTCCATCGCCGCATCCGAGGTCCAGGACCTTCAGCCCCGGTGTGATGCCCAGGGTCTGCACCAGCGTCTCGCCGCTCTCTCTCATGCTCTGCGCTATCCGCGTAAAGTCGCCTTTCTCCCAAAGCGCCTTGTTGGGATTGGTTGGCGGTTGCGGGGTGTAGCGGAGATACGGTTTCAGTTTGCGAACGCCCCTCGGGAATAATCTCTCTGCGTCGGCGTCCGGCAGCGTCGGCCAGATGATGCACTCCTGGCCCTGTTGCCAGTCCGCCGGCGTTGCGACTCGATGGGTCGCCGTCAGTTGAAGTGAATCGATCACTCGTAGAATCTCGTTAAAATTTCGCCCGGTACTGTCAGGGTAAGTCACCGTCAGTTTGATTCGCTTGTCCGGCCCAATGACAAACACCGACCGAACCGCGGCGCTGTCATCCACGTTGGGATGAATCATGTCGTACGCCGTAGCGACGTGCCGGTTTTCGTCCGCAATCACCGGGAAGTTTATCGAGCAGGACTGCGTCTCATTGATGTCGCGAATCCAGCCCTGGTGCGATTCCAGGCGGTCGACGCTGAGCGCAATTACTTTGACGTTACGCCTTTCAAATTCATTTTTGGTCCTGGCCACGGTGCCAAGCTCGGTGGTGCAAACCGGCGTATAATCAGCGGGATGAGAGAATAGGACACCCCAGGAATTGCCGAGCCATTGGTGAAAATCAATCGGGCCTTCGGTGGTAGTGGCTGAAAAATTGGGAGCGACATCGCCCAGTCGTAGCGGCATAAAGTGGTCCTTTGCGTTTGGTTATAGTTGCAATTATTGAATCTGTTGACGCAGATTCGTTGAGCACTGCAACAGTGTCAAGGGAGTGGGACTGGGTCCATAGTCCCAGTCCGACCTAGCAGGGTATGAACTTCGGCCGGAGTGCGACGTGTTGGGAGAGCCGGTTGCTCAGCAGCCGCCACCATTGGGTATTGGCTGGTGGAGAATTGTTGTATTATTTCGCGCTTCGTAGCGAAGGAAACGTGGGTCGCTTGGGCTTTCTAGCCTACGGTCTATTAAATATAACAAACATTGTGCGAAATAAATAACCATGGCCTTGGCGCGCGCTCACGCGCCTTGAAACCTCGGCTTCGCGGACTCCGCTGCTTCGATTTATTGGTTGCCGGCTTGGGCGCCCGACAGAAAATCCGCCGGCACTTTGGCGACGCGGGATTCGAGCTGTTTTTCCCGTTCCTTGGCGTCACGGTAATCGTGACTGAACTTGTTAATGCACTCCTGCAAGCATTTATCGACGCCCTCGGTGAGATTAATTGTCCTGACAAAGTTGGCCGTGCTGGTGCTCCATACGGCGGTTTCAAATTTGACCAGGTCGTTTTGTCTCTGGACTAAGGCCGGTTCCTTCAGGTCAACCTTGCATCTGATCAACGCGACGCGGGGATCACTCATCCGCCATTGAGGATTTATGCCGACTCTCAATACTTGCGAGCTTTTCTCTGCGGTTGGGATATTTTGCGAAGCTAGCTCGGCCTCGAGGTTTTTCTTGATTTGATCGACGCTTTGGCCGAGCAGGCTCGCCGTGGTCGGATCGGTGTAAACATCAACAGCAATGGCCCCAAGCTTGTAAAGCGCGTCGGGCGCGTTTTCCAGCGTAGGTGCATGGAGATATCTGTATCCGGCGGTGGCAGCCTGGCGCTCTGGATCGGACAGCTTGGCGGGGACTTCCTTGACAACCTCGTTGGTGACGGGCTGCAGGACGGTATTGGTGAGCGTCACGGTGTTGGTGAGCCACCGGTCAAGCATATTGGTACGCCACAGCTCGAGAGTATTGGTGTGGCCCATGCCCGCGGTGGTTACGGGTGAGCTTTCCTCAGGCTTATTGCGGTGCGAAAAGGCCAAATACGCAAGCACGACAACCAGAATGGAGAGGGCGACGATAACGACGCGTTGAGTTTTCATAGGCGTAGCGCTGCTGCTTGTTTGAATGATGGTTTAAGTTTAGCTTCCGTACATCTTACCTGAACAATTACCGATTCCGTCCGCAAGAGCGATCAAAAAGATTTGTTGACGCAATCGTGCAGAGGGCCTGGCGGACCACGCAATGCCGGGTCCGGGTCGGGCTTTACTTCGGATCCCGATCCTGTTTCACTCCGCGGCCATGAATCGCCCGTCATTTAGCAGATCGATTTTGTTCGCCCTGGCGCTCGCCGCAATTCCGGCCGGCGCAGCCGAGTCATTACCTAAGATCGAGATGCGACCGATTTTCCCTCAGTTGTCTCTGAAGCGAACGCTTTGGATGTCGGAAGCGCCGGATGGCTCAGGTCGGCTATTCATCATCCAACAGGATGGTCGCATTTTAATCGTTCAAAAAGGAAGCGACGGCAGCGCGTCAAAGGAATTCCTGAACATTGTTGATCGCAAGCCTTTTGTGGATAACGAAGAGGGTTTGCTGAGCATCGCGTTTCACCCCGGCTTCAGGACTAACAATCTTTTTTACATTTATTATAACCAGCAGAATTCACAGGCTGGAGCCCTCTACCCGAGACGCAGTGTCATTAGCGAATTCAGAGTTTCGACCGCCGACCCGGACCAGGCGGACCTGCAATCGGAGCGTATCCTGCTGGAGGTGCCGCAGCCTTTTGGGAATCACAAAGGCGGCCAAATCAGCTTTGGGCCCGACGGTTATCTCTACATCGCTTTAGGTGACGGCGGTGCCGCGTGCGATCCTTTTGGCAGCGGCCAGAATACGGCGACGCTGCTGGCAAAGATGCTGCGCATTGATCCGACCGGCCGCGGCGAAATCCAGGCGGGACCTCGCCGGGAAACACTGGCTTACGCAATTCCTGCGGATAATCCGTTCGTGAACGAACCGGACATGTCGGGCCTGGGAGCGCGCAAAGAGATTTGGGCGTATGGATTGCGAAATGTGTGGCGTTACAGCTTTGATCGCCAGACGGGAGATCTATGGGCGGGCGACGTTGGCCAGGACTTGTGGGAGGAAGTCGATCTCATTACCAAAGGCGGCAACTATGGCTGGAGCGTGCGCGAGGCATTTCACCATTTCAAGCCGGGCCCTACGGGCGCGCAATACGCCGAACCGGTGATCGAATATCCGCACCGCCCCGACCTGTTGCCCCAAACGAAGTTCTCCAAACATGGCACCGGTCTATGCGTTGTCGGGGGCTATGTCTATCGCGGGAAGAAATATCCCGGTCTGCAAGGCGTCTACCTCTATGGCGACTACAACCTGGGCACGGTTTTCGGGCTTCGATACCAGGATGGGAAAGTCACAGATTACGGAACACTGCTAACCCAGCCCAAGAACATCGCCAGTTTCGCCGAAGACGCGGATGGCGAGTTGTACATTCTGGGATTGGACACGGGCGTCTTTTCCGTCGTTGTGTCGGAGTAAACGTGCGGCGCCCCCTGCCCTGCTCGTGACCCGGAGAAATTAAACGGCGAAGACGCTAAGACGCTAAGAAACCAGCTTCTTGGCGCCTTCGCGTGTTCGCTGTGTACTTCAGCTTTTTATTCAATTCTCCAGCGTCAGAGCGACAAGAAACGGCGCAGATTCGGACTGGGTCGAAACAAAATCGATGCTCTCGATCGCCAATTCCGGCTTGGGATTGTCGTAAGTTCTCTTAAACAGCCGCAGCGAACCTCCGACCGCATCGGCGGCGGGATTCGAACCCGACCAGGCGATCGTCGCAATCTTAGCGTCTTTGGGCTCGCTGCTGGACAACCACCAATCCCGCGCATCTACCCCATAGATGATATCCAGCGTCGCCTGGGCCCCGCCGGCGTAATGCAGCACGTATTTTCCAATCGGAGTCCCGTCTTCGGTGCGCCAGCCGGTCGCTTGCAACACCTGCAGCCGCTTACATTTCTGCCCCACTTTGATAGCGGTTTGCGCGTCCGGAAAAGCCGCGCCTGCGAATTCGGCCTGTGTGCCGGTCAATTGAATTACCCCCCGCACATCGAATTCAGTATCGCCAAGTTTTTGGATCCCACGCGGCAGGTTCGCGAGGTTGTTGACACCTTCGGGCAGGCCGTTCGCATCCGGATGCCATTGTTCGGTCAGTAGTGCGTTATACTTTCCAGTCAGGTCGATCAACCGCGCGTCAGCTTTTGGATCCCGGGCTGGAATTTTGGACAGATCCGGCGACTTTATCGGCGGCGCGACATCGGAAGTTTTGCGCGCTTTTTTATCACCATTTTGGTGCAGAACGACCTCGGTGACTTTGCCGGCGGGGTCTTTGACGAACGTCAGTTGAGCATCCACTACTTTATAGAAGAACTTGGTCTCCGATTCCGGAAAGACCTGGAAATTGGGTTGGCCTGTCAATTGAACGCGTAGTTTATCCCCATCACGGCGGACCGTCAGCACGTCCCCTGCCCCCAACTCGTATTGCCCAACATAGGCATCGTAGATTTTCGGATCCACTTTTACCGTAACGGGCTCCTTGGGAACCTCGCTGGAGATTTTGGAAGCTTCGTGATCGCCGTTTTGGTGCACGACCAGTTGCGTTACTTTCTGGTCCTTGTCTTTCACGAACGTTACCGACGCATCTACAGTGCTAACGCGAAAATCAGTTTCGGATGTCGGCGTGAGGCGCAAACGTGGCTGACCCGTCAGCTGGCCCGTGAGACGGTCCCCTTCTTTCCGGATCGTCAGCACCATTCCAGGCATCAATTCGTATTGGCCAACGTAACTCTCCAGCACCTTGGCGGAAACGGTGACGTTCGATGACTCTGCCCCAAACAGGCTGCCGGCAAAGCCCAACGTAAGAGACCCAATGAGCAATAGTCTTTTCATAGCAAGATAATCGTGTTCGTGAGTTTAATACCCGGCAAGCCGATTCCAAGTTTCAACTTTTTGAGAAACTGAACAGTTCCAAATTTCTTTTACCGGATTAGTCCGTGAGGGTTAGGCGGGCGTCTGGTCCAACTTACCAGGGATGAAGAACGCGGGTAGCGTCAGCCGTTCATACAGGGCCCCAGCGGAGCCACAGGGCATTCCGGTTCCGCCGCGGGGAGGTCAACTGTTGTCGGGACTGCTGCTGGTCACCGCGCTTGTCGCGGCCATCTACGAGGCGGGCCAAGCTGCACGCCAAGAAAAAAGGGCGGAGCGACTCAGTGAGCAAGTTCAGCAATTGCAGAACGAGCGAGACGAGGCGCTGAAGCGGTTGGCGGAGACCTCCGCCAGACACGCCCCGCGATTGCCGGCTCCAGCGCTGCAGACCACAGTTCAACACGCCGACTCGTCGCCGGAGCCTTTGCAGTCGCCCAATTTCTATACCCGGCTTAAAGACAAAGCGACCAAACTGGACGCCGCCCAGGTGGAGGTTTATCTCAAGGCCAACGGCCGCAATGCCGCCAGTCTTCTGACGGGCTATCGCACGAGCGGAAACGCGGCCCTGCTCAAGGAGGCGATGGAGAAGTTCCCCAACGACCCGCACGTCGCGTTTGAGGCGGTGTTTGCGAAGGATTTGTTGCCCGAACAGCGACGCCAATGGTTAAATGCGTTTGAGCTGAGTGCGCCGGAGAATGCCTTAGCGAATTATCTGTCGGCCCGGGAGTATTTCAAAGCCGGCCAGATGGACCAGGGGGTCCAGGAACTCATTGCGGCCTCCGGCAAGGGCCAGTTCCAGGACTACACGGTCAACCGGTGGCAGGATGATGAAGAAGCCTATCTTGTGGCGGGCTACTCGCTCGCCGAGGCCAAGGTGATTGGTTCGGAGCAGGTGGAACTACCGCAGCTTGCGGAGTTGAAGCAACTCGGTTTGCAGACGGTGGAACTGTCCAAATCCTACCGGCAGGCCGGCGACGAGGCCTCCGCGCAGGCTATATTGCAACTTGCGGTCGGCCTGGGGCAGAGCTATTCCGCCAGTGATCCGGCCATCAGCCATTTGGTCGGAATGGCTATTGAGCGTATCGCTTTGAGCGCGATGGACCCGAACAGCCTGTATGGCAACTCCGGTCAGACCGTCCAACAGCGGCTCGAGCAGCTCACTCAGCAAAAGATGGCGATTTCAACGCTCTTCAAGGAGAATGAGGCTTTGCTGGAATCGATGTCGGACCAGGATTGGATCAGTTACCTCGACCGGAACAAGAGTTTCGGCGAGGAGGCGGCACTGCGTTGGGCAATGAATAAATACGGGCGGAAATGAGCCGGTTCCGGCAAGGAGTCGCGACTGTTCTGCTATTGTCTCTGTTGAACCACTATGGTTCAAAGACCCTTACGCGATAGTATCTGCTTTGTGCGTCGGTGAGTGTATCTTGCACCCTCACGTGCGAATTGGTAATTCCAAACAGTGGTTCATTGCCGGGCACGTCCAAGGGTTGCCACGAACTGGAGAGAGAAATATTCGTCGTCCATTGAACTTCGAACCCACGATTAGCAATCCGCGTAAAATCAATCTCAGCGGCTCCATCGGCAGCTCCAATGTGGATTCCCCAGCCGTCGCCGGCCTGCAACGGATTCGATCCGGTAAGATATTCCAGTTCATTGTTGGCGCCGTCGTGATCGGGATCTTCCCCGGAAGCTGACCCCGGCGCATTCGTCGAACCGAAATAGAACTGCTGCCAATCTGCGTACGAAACATAATTAGTTGAACTGCCGGTGATCCAGGCGCTGACCAGCTCGATAGCCGACTGGTTAAGGACAGATGTAGCCAATGGCGGCATGTGATTGGGACCAAGGTTCGCAATGCGAGTCAACAGAACCGAATGGTCCTGCGAGCCCGGCTTGATGACGCGGTTGTCCGGATCTCCAAAGCCATTCACCAGCGGGCCGTCGATCAAACCCGAGGTTGATAGTGGTGTTGTCGATCGTGCATCGAACAAACCCAGCGCGGCTCCTCCAGGCTGATGACACTGAACGCAATTCGCCGCAAGGTAGGAAACGACTCTAAACTCGAGGCTGACCGTGGCATTGGTCGGACTAGAAAGTGCGGGCATAGTGTGGAAGCCGCTCAAGGCTTTGCTGAAGTAACCCGCGTCGCTCATTGCGCGCAATTGGTTTTGGGTGCCGCCCGGGTAATCAAAGTCGCGGTTGAGTTGGGCTGTTTTGAATCCCAGCGCAAAGCCGGCCAGCGGAGTATGACAGGTAAGGCACTCACTTCGGCTGGGATAATGCCAAATCTGCGTCCTGACGTTCCCCTGGTCGTAGATCGTAAAGGTTTCATCCAAGCCATCAGGCGGAACCAGCACAGCATTCGTGAGGGAGTCACCCCAGCGGTAGGTAACCCCATAAAGAGTCGTCCCTGTGCGAACGAGCAGGCGAGTTTCGAGGCGCCGCGACGATTCGGCGACGCCATTGGTCAGTTCCAATTCAAAATGTTTTACCCAGACTGTTCCCGAAGGAAACGACCAGTTGCCGTCTCTGTTAAAAATGATCGTGCTGGTAAGTCCCGGGACAGAAAACCAGCGCGTTTTCCTGGCGTTATCCGACCAGAAAGGCACGTTGAGGTCATAAGGGATGATGCCGGCGTTTGCCGTGAGCGTTGCCGTGTCGGTGAAAACACCCGTGTCAGCGAGCGTCGGAGGCAGTGCGGTGCCAAGCAAATTCGTGCTGTAGGTCAGTCGCATCACTTGCCCGCCTTCACGACTGACCGCCAGCAGGTCCCCATTGCTGGGATCGAAGCCGAACCCCACGACTCCTCCCTGGCCAGCGACTACCTGGGCCGAAACGAGATTCGTACCCGCATAGCGCAGCGATGAGATTTGACCCGCTACCCAGTCGCCAAATATATAGGCGCCCTGTAATTGGGCGCAATTGGTGCCGCGGTAAACGACGCCTCCAATGACTGCCCCCCCGGTGTGTTGATAGATGGGATTTACCCAACGGACACCTGCCGGAGCGCTTGCCTGAGGGCCCAAACCCGTCCCTTCCCGATATGGCCATCCATAATTCCCTCCTTTGCTGATGGTATTCACCTCATCGTACGCACTGGTTCCGGGGTCGCCGACGTACAATAGTCGGCTCAATGGGTCCAGCGACATCCGCCACGGATTCCGCAGACCAACCGCGTAGTATTCTGTCCGCACCTTGGCCGGATCCACCGGGGTTCCGTTGAAATTCGTTATCCCGACGAATGGATTGTCCCACGGAATGGAATAATTAGTCGTCACAGCCGGGTGCGGGTTGGGAGCGAGGTTGCCCGGATTGTTATCGACGTCGATTCTCAAAATTCCGCCATAAAGATTCGCAGTGATTGTCTGCGGCGTTCCGCCGGAGTCCATGTTCGGGTCGCCAACCGCGATGTAAAGATAACCCTCGGGTCCAAACAACAAATCGTCGCACAGGCCACTTCCAGTGTAGCGCTGAGTGATCAACGGCACTTCACTATTCGTCAAAGCGCCGTTAGCATTGTCGGGGGAAACCGAAAAACGGGACACGCGGTAATGTGAACCGGTACCGGCTGCGGTGGTGGTGTTGAGATTATATCCAACAAAGAAAAGACCATTGGTCTGGTAGCCGGGATGAAAGGCCAGCGCAAACAGTCCCGCCACCTGCCCGACTAGAACCTGCCGCGACAGATCGAGAAACAGCGTCTTGTTTGGCGCGGCAAGGTTCGTGACGACGAAAATCTTTCCCCCTTGCTCGACCACAAACAGCCGATTGGTCTCCCCCATCGGGGTGCGGATAGCGACCGGGGTACTGAACGTCACTGTGCCGAAAGCCGATGCGGTCTTATAACCGAAAGTCTGCGGAACCAGCGGCATCCTAAGCGTGTTAGTGGAGCTCCGCTGGATAAGGTTCGTCGATTGCGCAGTTGCATCCATTCGGGCGCCCGAGATCAACGCGAGTGCCAAAGGGACTGGTAGCCATCGGTGAGCGTGCCTTGCGGATAGACCTCTTAGATAGAATCGCGCCATAATGGTTTTAGCTTTGGTGATCAGGTTCAAGCTTATTTCCTTTTTCATTCCTTATCTGCGGGAATTCCATGCAGAGGTTGCGAGGAAAGCTTTGAGTGAATGTTGTGAATGCGTTCAATCGATGGCCCTGTGATAAGCAGTTCCTGTGGATAAACCGGCTGGGAAAGCAGCGATCTTTCAAAAGACTTGAAAGCTCTTGCTGCCGACTCTGAAGACAGTAGGACCGGAGCGCTATCCAGTCCGGCCTTTTCCACCCGGGAAAAGGAAAGACCAAGCACGCTTTGTAATCAGAAAGGGGCACGGACGAACTCTGCCACACCCCAGTCCGAAGCGCGAAGCAAAAATTCAATAGCCACCACAAAGAAAATGCGCTTAAAAACATCTTCTTCGCACCTTCCCGTCTTCGCTGTTGCTGCAACTTGAACAGCTAAGGCGCGAAGACCGGAAGAAAACATTCAACCAAAATCTCATAAACGCAGAACCTCAAGTTCTCAAAATCTCTGCGAACTTCTCGCCACTGCGTTTAAGAGCGCGCCGTTTCCTCTCAATGTCCCGCCACCGGGTCCGGTTCTGGCGGCATCGTCAATAGTGTCGGGCACCACACTTCTTTTTGACCGGGCACACTGGTTTTCATCCGGCACCACTGTTGCAGCCGTTGCAGCCACGGTCGCAGCTTCTCTTCAAGTGGACTCAGCGGCAAATAGCAAACCGTGCCAACTTTCCGCAGTTCGCCCGGCTCTAATCGCGCGAAAAACCTGACGCGCTCTCCCGGCCGCAGTTCCTTCGATTGCAGAATATCCAGGCGGTCCCCAGGTTTCGGCTGCGCGGCCGGGTTCACCATGTAAAAGAAGTCGACCGATTTGCGAGTTCTTGGGTCAATGCTTGTCGTGCTTCTTATTACGCGCGATGAACTGGTCCAGCGCTCAGATGTTTTCTGCAGGCACAGAACCAGGTTGCCGGCCGGCGTGTCACCGGACTCAGAAAGATAACGAATCGTGCTCGGAGTGCCATTGCTGAGCAATAGCATCGCCCCATGAGGCCACCGTTTGTATTCCAGGAGAGTCAGTGAAATTCCTGGTCGCGGAGAGATCACGACGAACAAAAGCCCGAGAGCGATCGCGGCACTCGCGAGGATGAGAGGAAGCTTGACCCGTGATTTCACCTGGTGTTGTCAGCTGTTAATCGCGCCCTATTACCAGCACCGCCGTTTAAAAACCCTGCGAAATCTTCGATGGCTTAAGTGCCAGCCTTAACAACGCCAAACCGCCTTCAAATGTCGTAAAACCAGGAGGCGTCGTCTTGAGCTGTGGTCTTGGTTTTGCGCCGCGCCAGATGCAGAAGTAAACCCAGCAAAAACAAGCAAACTATTATCAAGAGCGCGAGCAACTCCGTCAGATGGTGACCCTGGTACAGTTTCATACCGACAGGGTTCGGCGGAAAGACTACGTTGCGGCCGTAGACTAAAACCGGTTCAGCAGTCAGCGATGCCACCGCTAAAAATGCGCGGCCTTTTCTCACGCCAATAACCTCGACCCGTTGCCAGAAGTCTGTCAAGTTCTACAATTTCGAGCCTAATCGCACCCGAACCCGCTTACAGTCCATCTCATAAATGGTAGGGCCGGCTCGCCGAGCGGGCCGATCCCGTTTTTGTGTAGGAAACCGGACGGCTCGGCGAGCCGTCCCTACCAAAGGAAGCCTGTGTCGGGGTTTATGAGATGAGTTCTAGCTGTCTCCTAGCACTGTCGCACACGTGCCTTCGTTAACTTCGCTGCCTTCTGTTCAATTCCCCGGTGGGGCGCGATCGCCGAGCGCGCCGCTCCTTACGCCGTTCTCTTTCTCCTGCTGGTATACGCGACAATGTTAATGACCACGACCACGCCAACCAACACGTATTGAATGAGCGGTGTCAGTTCATCCGGATAAATGATCGGAACAAGGTAGCGCGCGACGAAATCCTCTTTATAGGTCGCCAGACCGGCGTGCGAAGCGAAATAATTTTCAAGTGTAGTCAGCGGGCAAATAATCCCCGGTGCCAGTTCGGCGTAGATGGCCCAAGCAATCGCGATCAAATGCATCGTTGTCAGCCACCACCAGCGACGCGCGAAAAAACCTCCCACGACGACAAATACAATAAACAGCAGATGAACAATGATCGTCAGTTCCGTCAGGGCCCGGTACATGGTTATGCGCTTTTGCTTAAGTTCGCCGATCCCCCAGCCATTTGCCAGCCACGACCTTTTGTCCGACGATTTATGACAGCAGCCGGGAGCAGGCCATGCCGATGGATAAGGGATTGAGCGACAGTGACCCCTATTGTTCGCAGCCAGCGACGCGTTTGAAGGACGATGCAACCGCGTTTCTTGCCATCCCCTGCCTCGGGCACGATTAAAAGTGGATGCGAATGCGCTTTTGCTCCCCGTTGCTTCATCTCATTAACACCTCCATTTATGGAGGTGTACCAGGTCCTCGGTGGATCGAACTTTTTCAATTGAAAAGGGTTTGTCGCCACCGCCCACTTTTAATCGCACCCCCTGCCCTCCATCTTCGGTTGGGGCTTGCCGCTCGGCGGACATCGCGTCTGATAGGGTTTATTCAGGTGCAGACAAGACAACCGCAGAGCCGCGAAGCGCGCAGAGAAGAAAAAGCAAACGGCCCTCTCGTCAACCTATAGCCGAAAAACCAGCGACTCTCGACGCGCTGTCAAGCGAAGAGGCACGCTTCGGGAACTAACCTCACTTTCGTGAATCCCATTCTTAGGCGGGCGCAACCAAGGAAAGAGAATGAAAGGTAACGATATGTTGAAAGAGTATAGCGATAATTTTGTTCCGAATGCCGGAGCAGGTGATCGCAGCGAAAACCAACCTACGGCCTCACAGTTTGGCCGGCGGTCTTTTATTAAACGCGTCGGCCTGAGTAGCGCCGCATTGGTGCCGGGTGCCGCCTGGCTTTCCAGTGGGACCGCGGCAAGAGCGGATCGATCCGGTGGAGGCCTGAGCCGCGGGGACGCAGCAATCCTGCGATTCCTGGCGGCGGCGGAGATTCTTGAGACCGACCTTTGGCAGCAGTACAACGAGCTGGCGTTGGGCAACGCGGCATTTCAAGCGGCGCTGCAGGTGCTGGACGGCGACATGCCGACCTACGTCAACCAAAACACCCGAAATGAATTCACGCATCAAGACTTCATCAACGCCTACCTGGTTTCAAAAGGCCACAGCCCGGTCAGCCTCGAACGCTTCCGCACTTTGCCCAGCAGCCAGGCGACCGGCGCCAACAAGAGCGCACTGCGCCTGACCAACCTGATGAATCTCACCGTCGATACCAGCTGGTTCACGCGCTACCGCAGCACGGGCAACCCGGATTTTGGTGATACCTTCCCGCAGATCGTTAACCTCGTTAACGTGCCGTCCATTCCGAACAGCGACCTCACACTCGGGGGTGACGACATCCAACTCATCGCCAACACCGCCGGATTCCATTTTGCGACTATCGAACAGGGTGGCTCGAGCCTGTACGACTCGTTCATCCCGAAAGCCAGCAGCCGTGAGGTGCTAAGAATCGTCGCGGCCATCGGCGGGACGGAGGTTCAGCACTTCGAGATTTGGCAGGACAAGGCGGGGAACGCGCCACCCGTGCCGCTGGCGACCGGCACGCGTTTTCCGCAGCTGCCGATCGCGCCGGACCAAACTCCCAATGGGGTTGACGCTGCGAGCCCGGAAGACACCAACCAGGTGATGGCCCGGCCCTGCACCTTTATCAGTCCGCAACTGCCGCTCGTTGCGGTAATCCGACCGACATCCACCGCGCACGCAGGTGCAGTCGCGGCAGCTACCGCGCTGACCAATTCCGGTCTTTTCAGCGGTCAAAGCGAAACATTCTTCAAGACCTTGTTTGAACTGGCAGCAGAAGCCGATGCCGCCAGCCACGGGGGAGGCGATTGATTAGTCTGCGGCGTCGCGCGAAACGCTCCGCCCGATTTGCCTCACGCCTCACAGTCTGTCGGCCGTTTTGGTTACAGGCTGTGAGCGCTAATGCGTGGTAGCTTGGAATGTCAGCCTCTATAATCTGGTAAATTACAACCCTGGTATCGCGTCCATTGCATTCTTCGCCGCTCCAATCGCGCCAGCCCACGCGCCCAGTAACGCCGGGACGATTTCCATCTTCAGACCGCCAGGCCGCCATTCCACCTCGTCTAGTTCTCGGGCGAGCGGCTCAAACAAATCTGCTCCAGCCTGCGCTATCCCACCGCCGAGAATAACGGCTTCCACGTCCAGAATCAGGCCATACGAGGCGATCGCGACCGCCAGCGCGCGGATCGACTTGCGCCAGGCGGCCTGCGCGCTCGGGTCGCCATCGCGAACGGCGCGCACCAACTCTTCAGACGACCGAAATCGGCCGTCTGTTCGGTCTTCTACGGTCTGGTCGCCAATCCAATCCTCGAGCGGACCGGGCACAGCGAAACAACCTCTGACTCCAAAAGGGTCTAATGAGATGTGACCCAGAATGCCAGCCCGGCCGTGAGCGCCCCGCAAAAGCCGGCCTTCGCTGAGGATTGCCCCGCCGACGCCCGTGCCGAGGGTCATCAGAATAGCGTTTTGAAAATCCCTGGCCGCGCCAATCCAATGCTCGCCCACTAATGCCGCGTGGGCATCGTTGAGCAACAGCACAGTTTGTTTCCGACCCAGAGCAGAACTCCAATCGAATCCCTCAATTCCATCCAGCTTACCAGGACAACACGCTACGGAACGCGAATCGGTGGCAATCAACCCTGGAGTTGCCAGGCCGACGCTCATCGCTGTCTCACGCAGTGCTGATTCGAATCCTGCAATCACCTCGCGGATGGTCTCGGCACAACTGCCGATACGCGAATGCGCATCATGAGTCGCACGAGTCTCACGCCCAAGAACCTCCCCCTGGCGGCTGACAGCGACAGCCTTGATGCGCGTGCCGCCTAGATCAACCCCAACACAGTAGGTCGCCATAGTATCACGCGAACAGATGCGCCAGGCTCCGTCGGTAAGCCTCGTAAAAACGCTCAAGTTGTTTCTCGGCAGCATCCGCCGCCGCTGAGCCCACAAACTGATGACTGGGCAACATTTCAGGTTTCAGACCCCGTTCCACGAGCTTTTGCGCCGTCGCACATCGCAGCATATTGATCAGCATCGCCCCGCATAATGTCGATGTCGGTCCCGTGCGCCATTCCAATCCCGCAATCTCCACCGTGCAATCACCCTCGGGCGCCTGGTTGTCCAGTACCACGTCCGCGATATCCGTAAGCTTCTGGCCGGAGGAGTGACCGGATACCGCTGAACTGCAGTGGCGGACAGAGCACAAAGCAATGACGGGCATCCCACGCCGCCTGGCCCCTAACGCCATCTCCACAATCACTGGCCGGATGCCCGATGTAGAAACAATTATCATCGCGTCGTGCGGCCCGAATTTGAAACCTTTTAGAATCTCCTCCGCATAGCCCTCTTGCTTCTCCAAATGCAGGGGCGTGCGAAGGTTGTTCGGCCCGATAACATCCGCGTAGGTGGTTATCGGGACGTGAACGACTGCAAAGAAACCCACGAAGCATCCTTGCCTTGGAATCATTTCCTCGCACATCATTCGCGAGTGGCCCGATCCGAATAGAAAGACCAGCCCGCGCTTTTCGATCGAGTCGGCGCAAATCGTCGCTGACTTCTCCAGTGCCGGAAGTTGCGTTTCTCGGATTCGCTGCAAGAGCTCTATGCTCGCATCGTAATACTGAATAGCCGCATTCACAGAGCGCGCAGCATGTCCCGCCGCAGGTAAAGATCAACGATATTCGATTATGCCACCTTCCCTCTCCTCCACCGGAGTCCACCGGAGGAGAGGGCTGGGAGAGGAGGTCGTTGTAAACCTATCTCTGTTACCATCTGGGTCACATCTAAACTTTTCGACAAACCAGAGCCGCCTGCATGCTATTTGCTACCCGCGGCCCATTGGCGGTTCGCCGTACCCGTCCTTTAGCCTGATCGCTTCTGCAATCTCCAACTTGTAACCCCGCATCTCTGCGCCTTAACCGCGGTTTTGGCTGAGTGTTGTTTCGCCCCCTGGTTGGCTTGCCTTTCCCCTTTGCGGTCTTGGCTCCTAGCAAAGATCCAAAAGATCCTGGGACCGCTCGGTGCTCGCGCGCAGGACTCGCACTCGGTAGCTCCCTGATGAGCCAAGCAACTCCTGCCCTGCACATCTTATCCACGTGTAACGCAGTTGCTCAGCGTCGTTTCATCCATGACGACTCAGCTCGATAATCCCGGTATGATCCTCAAGGTAGCCAGGTCCGGTGCGGCGGTCGCCGTTTGTAAGAAATCGTGTTTCGAAGGTTCGGGCATCGCCGCGCTCAAGGGATTGCAGGATGCGGGTAATCTCGGGCATAGCACCAGCTTTAGCAAAGTGAACCCGGCTTGCACGGCAAAAGCAGTCAGCCTAAATCGCGGTAGATAGGTGAATTCAGACAGATCTTAACAGTTGATCTCACCAACCAGGTCCATTCGCAAACGAAACCTCTTAAGGTCGCCTCATCTGTGATGTCGTTTGCCGCAGTCGGAGCGAGCCGCAGCCAGCGCAATATCCCGAGCCTGGTCTCGTGTGATAAGCCCCTGCTCCAGGAATCTGCGAACAACCTTGAGGACCGCTGAAAAGTACGCCTCGTGATTCTTCCAACTGCCGCCATGCCGAGGCCCTGCGCAAGGAACCAGCTGGTCGATGCTGCAACCATGGGCGTCGACAATCTCTCCCGCCGGCGTGTTCGGGCATTCGTCGAGGCGGTCAGGCACACCATCGCCGTCGGTATCATTGAACAGCGAATGTGCTTGGATCTCCAGAGCCCCGGGGGGATACCCGGGCCAATAAGTCCATGCTCCACCGTTAAGCGAATACCATATGCCGCCGAATTGCCATCCATCATTGGAATCCGCTGCCGTTGTGCTGGCGCGGTACCAGACGTACTGGTCATTTTCCACGAACACCGTGCCGTTCCCCTCGAGTACTAAAAAGTACCATGAGTTGGGCTGCAGCAGCAAAGCTGGGGCAGAATAGGTGTAGTTGCCGCCCTGAGCGGGGTCTGGCCCCGTCAAAAGACCAATCGCCGTATCCGGTTGACCGTCGAATGCGCTGAAGAGTTTCAGTGTAAAGCCCGTTGGCTTCCCGATCGCCGCGCGGAAAGGCAGCGTCACCGAACTCAACAGGTAACCATCCGGATTGGGCCCGGTACGAAACGCCTGAGCAGTTCGTGGGATAACATTGTTGATGTCACGCCCGAAGGCGATTACCGATGAGGCAGAACCCGACGTATCGATATCCGCCAGGTTGCTGAGCCCCGCCGGATCCGGGCTGCGCGGCGGATTCTGCGCAAAACCGATCGAAAGAAAACTGGCGACTGCGAGAGCCACTAAACTGGGTTTAAGCGCACCGAAGGATTGTTTTCTTCTCATAGTGACACGGCGAGCAATCGCGACCATCCAGTAGCTTCTCGCCTAGCTACTAGCAGCAAAACCAGGTGCGCAAACGCCCTTGCGACAAATGGAACCTTCCCAAGATAGCCATCGCAGGCTAGACGGCAACCGCATTTCAACGAATGTGGCAGCCGTATTTGGTTTGAATGCGCTTTTCGTGATGCCGTTTGTCGGGTTGGCGTTGTTGTTTCAACGCGCAGCGCCAACCGCGCGCGAAAAATAGAATGTTATCCGCAGCCTCACGGAATCGATACGACGCCATTAAACTGTTCTTCAGTCAAGCCCGTGCGTTCCTTCAAATCAACAGACACCTGCTTTCCTTCATCAGAAAAGTTGAGTTTGAGGTCGTAGCAATTGATCCCGCCAACCAGGTCAATTCGCAAAAGAAACCTATGCTCGTCGAGCCATTGGGCTTTGCACGCAAGGGGCAAGTTGACGAAAGAGGGCATGGAGTAGCGATCCACTCCGTCGAGCCCAACGGCAAAACGCTCACGACGGCCCTGCAGAATAACGTCAGCCATCCCTTCCCGTGTCCCGTCGAACGTGAGAGTCAATTCGCGAAGTCCAAACGCGTTCTCGGACATCTTGATAGTCTTTCGAGAAATGCGCGCGGCGGTAGCGGGCAATTTCTGCGGGGCTTTCGCGGGAGGCGGCTTTGCGGCGTCAGCCATGCGTTGCTGCAATTTGGCGAAAGCGTCCGGGTTTGGCGGCAGGCTTTTGTCGGATCGGAGGGCTTTGAGGATGAATCGGGCGAGATCGCCCGGTTCAAATCCACCACCCGTGAACACCAGCACCATGTCTTTCGCGGGCCACACGTTGATTCGTTGTCCGCCACGGCCGACCGCCTCAAACATGCCGGGATAGTCATCCCCCTTTACCCACCAGCCAAATCCATAATGATCTTTGTTTACGGTGTGCTCGACGTGGGCGTAGATCGCGTTGGTGATCCATGATTCCGAAATGACTTGGTTTGTGCCGTAACGACCGCGGTCGAGGAAAAGCTGGCCGAGCTTCGCCATATCGCGAGGGTGGAGTTGAAGATCGCCCCAGCCGTAGGTATTGCCGTTCGGATCGGCCGGCCAGTGGACGTCTTGAATCCCAATCGGCTCGAACAGCTCCCGGCGCGCGAACTCCAACGCGTTAGTGCCGGTGACCTGGGAAAGAACGATGGAAAGCACATGCGGGTTACCGCTGCAATAGGCAAAGCGCGTGCCAGGTTGCGCGACCATAGGCAGGTCGAGCATGAATTGGAGCCAGTCAGCGCTGCGTCGCATTTCGAACAGTCGCGCCTCTTTGGGCTCGAAACCACAGTCCCAGCCTGCCTGCATCGTCAGCAGGTTTTCGAGCGTGATTTTTTGCTTCCGTTCATCAGGGTTCAGCACGGTTCGGTTTGGGGACAGGCTTAACAGGGATTGATGAACATCGCGCAGAAGCCCTTTCTGAATCGCCAGGCCGATCAGCGTGGAGGTGACACTCTTGGTAACCGAGGCGACGTCGTGCGGCACTCCCATGCAGAACGGATGGAAATAGGCATCCAGGAGCAATCGCCCGTGCCGAACAATCTGCACGCTGTGCACGGGAATCGCGTTTTTGCGCACAAAATCAAACATCTCGACCAGTGCGGCGGAGTCCAGACCACCCTGCTCTGGCAATCCTGTTTCCCAGTTGGACCAAATATCCGGGGCTCGAACCGGGGCCTGAGTCTGCTTTTGAATATTTCTCTGGCTAGCCACGACTTGTCCGGTGCCGGATTTTTTGCGATCCGCCTTTGCCACGTAGGGTTCGGTGATAATTGGGAATTGTTCAAAGCCAGGGGCAGCCTGCAATGGCTTTAACGGCAAGCCCATCGAGGCATAGGGCCGTGCCCAGGTGACCATAACCGCCAGCGCAATGGGCAATTCCTTGTCCCATCGCCACCGCGCTGAAACGCTTATCCCGGGCAAGTCCGTCTCCGCACCAGGCCAGGGCGTGGAGAGCACAAAATCGCTGCCGGTCCCTTCGAGGCGTAAACGCTGCTCGAGTTGCCGGTCACCCGTCCGCACCAGATTCAGGTATGAGTCCAGTTCTTCAGGAGGCTTGCTAAATACCTTAACCATTGGCAGCAGGATTTGACGCGCCTTGTCGATCGGAAGATCTGGGCTCTGAGCGATCACCGACTCCAGCTTGCCATCGCCAAACACCTTGAAGAAGCAAAGCTCCGTAAACAGGGTGATCTCACGGCCCGGTTCGATTCGGAACGTGAGGAACTTGTCCTCAACAAAACATTCTCTTTCCAGATTGGAGTCCCATCGCCTGGGCCGCAGCCCGGCAGTGTACAGGTCAGCAAAGGTCCCCTTCCCGGTTAAGTCGATTAGGTAATGGTTTGTATCGGAGTTCTGTCCGGAGGATGAAGGGGATGAGATAGCTGCGAAAACGGCGGCTAGAAACCACGATGAGATTTTGGATTTCAGATGGTGTGTTTCGTTACGCTTGGAGTCGAACAGTCGACTCCGGTCGGGACTTTTCACCAGGGCCGCTTAGGGTCAGTGTCGCGCATTGGGATACGATTCTCGCGAGGATTACACCTTCCTGCAAGATGATTTCGGAAATAGTCAGCCGCGGTTCAGGTGATGGTAATCGCTCCCGGACATTGAAGCGGCACCAATGAGGCCGTTGAAAAGACGAACAGCTTAGACCACATGAGCAGGCTCATGCCGATGAATATGCGATTGTGCGGCACTGACTCTTAGCTGACCGAGCACAAAGGTTTGCGTTTATGTTGTTTTGAAGCACCGCTCATGCAATCTATGTCCTCCTACAAATAGCATGAACAGATACTTTGTTATTCCACTGCTTTTCATCCTGCCGCACGTAAGCAGATCGCAAGAGGCAGGAAATGGGCGTTTCCACAGCCCCCGCCTTTCTGTGCTGAAGAATGAACTGGAACACGGAAATCGATCAGCCCTTGAACGATTCTGGACGGAAGCAAAAGGTAACGCACCCCTCGTGGAGAAATTCCCAAACGACGAAGGCCTACTTCTGGTCACTTTTCTCTTGCGTGCAGGATCGGAGATTTCAAGCGTTCTGTTGCAAGGCGGCCCTCCAACACCGCCTCAAAAATGGCTCACCCGATTAGCGGACACGGACCTTTGGTTTCGAACTGACCCCATCCCTCAAGATGCTCGCTTCACGTATGGCTACGAGGTTAGGACCAACCAGAATACTCCGCTCGAAGTCGATGCCGTCGCAGACGCGTTGAATAAGCGTTCCTTCGATGGACGATCGTTCGTTGAACTGCCAGCTGCTCCTCCTCAACTTTGGATAGAACGTCTGCCTGGGGTGCCGGAAGGGAAAGTCACACTTTCCAAATCCAAAGCAAGTGCCTTGGTGCTGATAGGGACATCGGAGTTTATACGCCAGCAGGTTATTCACCCAAAGGCAAACCCTGCAACATCCTCATCGTTTTCGACGGGCAGGCGTACCATGAACTTGTGCCACTCCCCGTTATTCTGGATAATCTAATCGCAACAGGTCACATTCCACCGACGATTGCCATTGGAATACCCAACCCTAGTCATGAAATTCGGCAGCGAGATCTTCATTGTTATGACCCATTCGCCGACTTTGTTGCCAAAGAACTGATTCCGTGGGCTCGTAAAAACTACAACATCAGCTCCGATCCCCGTCATGCTGTCGTGGCTGGGTCTAGTGCTGGCGGTCTCACTGCTGCCTTCTGTGCATTCCGCTACCCGAAGACCTTTGGCAATGTTCTCTCTCAATCCGGATCGTTCTGGTATACACCAGGTCAACGCGATTCAACCCCGGATTACCTCCAGGAGCGAGGATGGCTAACGAGACAATTCGTGTCCACCCAACGATTACCGATTCGCTTTTTCATCGAAACAGGACGATTTGAACTTCAAGCCCAAGTGTTCGATCACCATCGCATTCGCGACGTGCTTGAAGCCAAGGGGTATCCCGTGATTTATCGCGAATACAATGGAGGCCATGATTATTTCAACTGGCAAGGCACTTTTGGTGATGCGCTAATATCTTTGCTCGGAAAAGGGACGAGTTGATGTCGGCCGATCAGTAAGGCGACTGAGTTTCGTTATGGATCACGAACGATTCGACTGCCACGGGGTGGCCCGTTATCGAGGGAATTCACCGTTTTAAACCGCCAAGGACTCGAAGAACGTTACTGGCATAAGAAATGCTACTTCAGTTCGATAAATTTTTACGAACTTATGAAAAGCATTATTGCAGGCGTGATCATTATCGGCATTGGATTCGCGATGGGCGACTCGATATTCCTGGGGAACTTCGGTGTTCTGAGCCTCTTCTTCGACGGTCTGGGCCTTTTCTGGATCGGTAAAGGCATCTTCCGGATTTGGCGTGACCGGCAACCGCAGCAATAGTTCCAAAAAAGTGGTTTGGTGCTGTTAAGTTAGTGCGACCACTCGGAAATCCGTTTCTCCCCCCCAAAAAGT
>DATJGF010000128.1:0-9401 GCA_035495315.1 Candidatus Limnocylindrales bacterium | reverse complement strand
TCGGCGAAGTTGTCGTCGCACTTGAATCCCAGCGGCTCTACTTTCGGAGCAACGTGCATCTAACGCCGGCTGGTCACGCGATGGTTCCGGCCGAGGTGGCCGAGGAGATTGCGAAGGACTCAGCCGCCGCCGCAGTCAGCCCGGGCAATGAAATGAATGACAGGAATCAAATCAAATGATAGGAATTATTTTCTGAGGGGTGACCTGCCGGAACTCGATTTTAATTATGCCGACCGCCTGCCCGACCCGGAGGACCTAACAAGGCAGAGAGTACGGACTGTCCTCCATCCCCAACTTCGCAGGAACAATGTTCCGTGAGAGTGCGCGCTAGAATCAGATCTATACTGAGCTTCGTCCCGGCCCGCGTCCGTTACGAACTGTATCCGCTGATCGTGCTGCGCCCCGCGATGGCCCTGGCGCTCTACGACGAGCTGACCCGAACGTTTCCGACACCCGATATCTTCACCGTGCTGCCGCAATATGATTACCAGCTGAGCTTGTCCGAGAAGTTCGCTTTGCAGGACTACAACCGCTTTCTCGCGCAAAACTCCACAGGGATTCGGTTCTACTCGTGGATCAAGAGCGACGAGTTCATCGCGCAAACGGCCGCATATCACAAGATACAGCACATTGATCTTGAGCTCGACCGCAATTTCGGTTCGGTTGCGGCTCGGCTCGTCGGCGCTCCGCAAAACGGTAACTATCGTGATCGAGAAGGGCGACTAGTCCGCCGAGTTTTTTCATTTTCTGCGCATCGCGCAGCGGGTGGACCCGTTAGCAGCGATTTTATGACACCCAATTAAGGCGGTGGTGGGCTTTGAGACTGTAATCTCCTACTTGGTTTTGGCTCTGTATGAGCCCGGTCGCTTTCCTCTTCGCCCATGAGTCGGCGTATTCTGGTCACAGTGCACGCGAGATCGTTTGGCTTTGCGGATTGCAGCGGTTGCTCCTGACCGGGAGAGCACAGCAATCCACGTTTCATCAATTCGCGATGGAGCGCTTGAAAATCGCGTTTTGGTTTAACGATACCCCAGCCGATGAGTGCCTCTTTAAACCTTTGTGATGCGGGAAACGCCCGGAGCAGCCGCTTCGGGTGTCTGCGGTGCCGCCTGCAACCGAACAACTCGACCGGACGACCGGTGGAGCAGGCTTCCGCAAGCATCGATGCGCTATCGGCAGTGACGATGAAGCGGTCGGCGAGCGCCAGATAAGCCAGATACGGATTTTCGTCTTTGTTCGGCTGCCACCGGTAAACGTAAGCAGGGCCTTCTATGGCCGACAACAGCGCATCAGCGGCATCTGGCGGGGTGCGCGGGCTGCTGCTGATAAGAAGGCTCCCGCCCGTTTCACGCGCCGTACGGCTGGTGAACTGTCCAAGCTGTCTCGCTGTGAACGCGTCCAGTCGGTAGCTGGCGGTATTGCCTCCTACCAGCACTGCGATCCAAGGTCGCGGCAAATGCTCCAGCCGCCCACGCCATTGCGTGCCGGACGCTTCCAGAACTTCCGCCCGCGCGGCGTTCAGGGGCAAAAGGTTGTGCAACACGTTGGCGCGTTCAGGTAGGCGGTATTGCGCCGTGGTCACCACCAAATCGAAATAATGCAACGGCGACTGAGTGTGCAGCAGGTGCACCAACCGGCTATGCCCGCCGGATTGTTTTTTGATCCAGCGCGCCAGCGGCGCGGCGCGGCGCGAGGCGCCGATCACCAAGTCCGGCCACGGTGGCGCCAATGGATCGGAGCGCCGAGTATCCACGGTGAGCTTCGAGGCGCCTAGCAGCAGATTCGGGCACCGGTTGAGACCGTTGTAGCGAATGCGCTTCGCTTCGAAGGGCCAGCCTAGCGCTTCGGCGAGCCGCAATAGTTGCGCGTTATCGCCGGCGCCGCTCCCGAGAAGCACCCAAACCCGCACCGGCGTATGGGCTTCGCTCGGCGGACCGTGCGCGTTTTCAACACTCACGGCGATATTCACTTCCTCCCCGGCGTTGTTCAAAGGTCTGGGAAAAACTGTTCTCTGCTAATAAGCGAGACGCACACCGCTAGGCAAACTTGGGCTCATACTCCAACTCGCCCGAGACGAGATCCAAATCACGGCCGTCCCGGACTAAAACAACCTCGCTGTTCTGGATCCGGTAAATTCTATTGGCGGCTTCGACGACGGCGGGCTGGTGCGAGATCGCCAAAATGGTCAGCTGACCTCGTAGGCCTTGCAACGTTTGGCAAATTGCCGACTCGGTCTGCGGGTCGAGCGAACTTGTGACCTCATCGAGGATCAGCAGCTTGGGGCGGCGCGCCAACGCCCTCGCGATGGCGATACGCTGTCGCTGGCCACCCGAGAGCGCCATACCGCGCTCCGCCACCGAGCTGTGTATCTGTTGCGGCAGTTCCGCGACGAATTCCCATGCCCCGGCGGCTCGGAGCGCAGCCTCGGCGTCGGCCTCGTTCACCTCCGGATCGCCAAGCGTCACGTTCCACAGGACCGTTTCGTGCAGCAGGAAAGATTCCTGCGGCACGTAGCCGATCATCTGGCGCCACTGCCTGAGATCAACCTGCTCCAATGGCACATTGTCGATCAGAATTTCGCCTTCCTGCGGACGGAGCAGACCGATAATCAGATCGGCGATCGTGGTTTTCCCTGCGCCCGACGCCCCCATGATGGCAGTGAATGAGCCCGCCGGGACGGTCAGCGATGCATTCGAAAGAACCGGTGCCTCGCCATATGCAAAATTGACATTGTTCAGGACAACCGACTTTTCCAAGTGGGGAGAGCTACCTCCAGGATTTGTTTCGCGGGCGCCGCTCGCTTCGTCAATGACGGCCTGCATCGACCAGAAGGCGCTTTCATAGGTTTTCATCCTTTGATACTGACGCTGGGTTTTTCCCAGAGATGCAAGCGAGCGCGCGAGGACCAGAACCATGACGATCACGGCATTGAATGGCAGCTTCCACTGAATCAGGGCCACGTACAAACCGCAGACCATGATCAGGGCTATCGTGAAATCCTGAGCCTCGCTCAGAACCTCCGTGCTGCTCACGTCCCGACGCAGCGCGCGATTCAAGCGCCTATTTTCTGCTCCGAGAAGAGAGCCAACTAACCCTTCACGCGCCATCGCTTTCAGAGGTTTTACCGATTGAAGGCTGTCGGCCAAACGGGTCAAGAGAGACTTGAGCAGTTGAGTCTGGCGCATGCCTGCATGATGCGCCATACGGACGAGCCAGCGCAGCCCATAGAGGATGATGCCGCCCATCGCGAGGGACAGCAGGGCACCTTTCCACGTAACAAAAAAAGCGACGCCCGCGTAGACAATAGCTTGAATGAGAACTACTAGAGTCTTGACGCCTTGAAAATACGCCTGTGAGGCTCGGATCGCTTCGGTTCCGATGGCATTGGTTAAGCTTCCCACAGGTTGGCGCACGTAGAACTCCCAGCGCGCAGCCAGGAGTGAGCGAAGCAAAGAGAGCCGCAAGTCCGTCGCGACATGGGCAACCGTGTAACCGACCTGGACGTTCGCGAGGATCAAAAATACGGCCTTGAGTGAAAGACAGACGAGGATGACGACCAGCAACGCGCCAACTGTCGGTGTCACGCCAATTGACGATAGCGCTTCCGTCAGCATGTGGCCGATCCCCGATAACCCATTGCTGGAAACTCGAGCGGCGTCGCTGGTTGCGAGATTCAGCAATGGAAGCAGAAACAGTAGGCTGAGTCCGTCTGCCAGGCCGGCAAATAATAGCGAGAGCAGTGTGAGCGCGCTCCGTCCCGGGTACATCCGGGCAATGGTAATCAAAAATCGCATGTTTGTTTACTATCCTGCCGAAGAGAACATCGCAGGCTTACAACGCTGATGTCCGCTAAGTCACGATCGCCATGGCCTTTGGTCATCAGCTTAGTAATGCCCTGGCGGTAGCAAACGCCTTGCAGATTCGCTCGATCTGCTCCGGAGTGTGCGCCGCAGTCGTGCTACAGCGAAGCAAGCTGCCGCCGTCGGGGGCCGCCGGCGGCAAAATCATGTTGACGTATACTCCTTGATCGACGATGGCGTTCCACAAGCCGATCGCTTCTTCGCGCTGTTCGAACCGGACCGCGACAATCGGACTAACCTCGGGACCTAGTCTGAATCCCATCTCCTGCAATGACTGATACAATCGCCGGGCATTGTTCCACAGCAGGACACGCAGTTCAGGCTCGATTCGGAGCCTGTTTAAAGCGGCTCTGGTCGACGCGATGACCGCCGGGCAGGGAGATGCGGTGAAAATATACGGGCGGCTGCCATATCGGATCAGCTCCAGCTCGTGATGATCCGAGACGCAAAATCCGCCAGTGGCTCCCAGGCTTTTGCTGAACGTGCCGACGATAAAATCGACGCTGCTTTCGACATCGCTCTCCTCCGAAAGTCCGCGGCCCCGCTCCCCCAGCACTCCGAGCGAATGGGCTTCGTCTACGAGTAAACAAGCGCCATGCTCCTGTTTGACCGCCGCGATTTCCGCCAGTGCCGCTCGATCTCCGAGCGTACTATAGATGCCTTCCACGGCGATCAGCGCGTTGGCACGACGTTCCCCAAGACGTCGCAGGCGCTTGTCGAGATCACCGACATCGTTGTGGCGGAACCGAATGACTTCCGCCCCGCTCATTCGGCAGCCGTCGTAAATGCTTGCATGGCAATCGGCATCGATAAGGATCACATCTCCCGGTCCGGAGAGGGCCGAAATAACGCCTAGGTTGGCAAGGTACCCGGTTGAGAACACGACACACCACCGGCGTCCATAAAATTCCGCCAAATCTTTCTCCAACGCAACGTGCCCGCTATAGCTGCCATTAGCCATTCTCGATCCGGTAGTTCCCGTTCCTTCTTCGCGCAGGGCTCGGACCGCCGCTTCTATGCACTGAATATCCAAGGTGAGACCGAGATAGTTGTTCGTTCCCGCGAGGATCATTGGACGGCCGTTTACAATGGCCTCGGTTGGCGACAGGATCCGCTCGATCGTTGCGCGGAAAGGGTCCTCGCCCAGTCGCGCTAGGGCCTCACGAGCGTCGGCAATTTGCCGGAATTTCTCAAGGAGGGCCATTACCCTCGGTCAACGAGTTGCTGGAGGCACCGGGCGAAATGCCCGACGGTGCGCACGTCCGGGATGATGTTTAAGGGGATGGATATGTCGAACCGTTCTTCGGTATCGAGCAGGAGCTGCATGACCTTCATCGAATCGAGGCTTAGATCGGATATGAATTCCGTGTCTTCGGAAATGCTGTGCCCGTCCGGCGTATACGGCCCTAAAATCTCGTAGAGTTGGGAAAGTATCGAGTCGTACTGGCTCATCGTGCGGAAGACCGCGAAGGTGATCCGTCTATCGGCGGGTACTTGAGTTGCCGCACTTCCTGGGCACCACCACCGCGTCACGTTCTGTCAGGGATGTGCTTGTCTCTATCACGGATACTGCCAGCTTGTAAAGCTTGCCGGCTGGTTAGACCACCTGCTATGAACTAGAGAGAGTCGCCCGCAGGCCTTCTTCTAGACGCATCGTGGGCTTCCAATTGGCCGCCTGGCAAAACATGGAGTTATCACAAACCCAGTCGGAATGCCTGATCTCCCGCACTTTCCCTGAAGTAAACATTGGCGCATATCCTATTACCGATGCGGCAATTTGATTAAGCTGCGCAACGACATTCATGGGAAGCTCGGACACATGGAAACGGAACGCCGGTTTTCCGCGAAGGCGCTCGAACGTTTCCGCAACCTCGCCCCAACTGTAGCCCTTTGGGTGTCCGTCATCCAACTCGAAGACGCGGTTTTCTTTGCAGTCGCTGACCAGCAATTTCATCACCGCCTCCGCCAGGTCTTCGACGTAGAGCAACGAGAATCTGCCCTCAGTTCGGCCTAGCAACGGAGCGATCCCGTGCTGCATAAGCCGGAACAGGGGAAGCAACGCACGATCGCCGGGGCCGTAGACAGCTGGCGGGCGAAGCACGGTCCACGCGGAACCGCCGGCTGTTTGGGATAGAGCGATCTCTCCCATTCGCTTGCTGGCCGCATAGGCCGACAAACTGGGTTCGCGAGCCGCCAAAGATGAGATTAAGAGGAACCGTGGAGGCGGGGTTCTGAGCGAGGCAATCTGCGCGAGCCGTGACACCGCTTCAACATTGGCAGGGTAAAAATCGGCGTCGGTAATGCCGCGCAGCGCCGCTGCGCAGTGGACCACGGCATCCGCATCACCCACCAGGCGCTCGAGGGCCTCAATATTTTCGAGTGTGCCGTAAACCCACTGAATCGAGTGTCCCTCGAGGCTTGCCCGCCGCGATGTCGCGCGGATGAGCGCGCGTACGCACCAACCTTCGTTTACGAGTTTCCGAGCTATCGCGCTACCGATGAATCCGGTTGCCCCGGTTAACGCGACGACGCCGCGCATGGGATTGATTTTTCTGGCCGAGCTTCCGTGGAAGCGCTTCGCTTCACCCATTCCCGTTGCAGAATAGCAGGACCATGGCGGCTTACAAATTCTTCCCGTGCCTTCGAACGGGATAGCTTTCCGGAGGACGTACGCGGCAGGGTGTGTGGAGGAACGATCTCGATGAAACAGTCTATCCCGAAGCGTTCGCCGATCAGTCCATGCAAGCGATGGGCAAACTCTTCTTGCCTGCTAGAATTCCCCTCGCGCCACTGCACGACCATCGCCGCCATTTCAATCCCATTAGGATTCAGCACGGCAAAGGCGCATGCGTCGCCCGTTCTCACCTCGGGCAATTCCTCAGCGAGATGCTCCAAATCTTGAGCCCAGATTTTTCGACCATTGATGATAATGACATCTTTCTTGCGACCAATGATCACAACCCGACCTTCGGCAAAATAGCCAATGTCCTGGGTGTCAAACCAACCGTCCGTCGACAAGACCTCACCAGTTTTCTCGGGATTGTCGAAGTACCCGGACATCATGTTAGCGCCGCGCAAAAATATGACGCCGGCGTGGCGGTCCGGCAGAACTCTGCCTTGCTCGTCACGAATTTCCACTTGAATTCCCGGCAGAGGGACGCCGCAAATTACAAATGGCCTTGTATTCGATACTTCGACTTCGGAGCCCGAGTCACGCCCGTTCAGGGCCAAAGCTAACCCACGCTCGGATAACGCAGTCGGGTCAACTCGATCAACGGTGATACCTTGATGGAGAGGTGCGAAACTTACGGCAAGGGATGCCTCTGCCATTCCGTAGCAGGCTAAAAATGCATTCGGCTTAAACCCGCTTGGCTCCAGAACGTTGGCGAACTCTGCCAACGCGGCCGACTGAATCGTTTCAGCGCCTACTCCGGCGACCCGCCATGCGCCGAGATCGAACGTGCTGGCGGCATCCCGCCTGAGACGCTTCACACACAGTTGATAACCGAACGATGGGCTAAAGGAAATGGTGCCTTTGGTGCGTGCCATCAACGATAACCACAACAGTGGTCGCATGGCAAACATCCAGGTTTTTAAGTAATCCACGGAGATCTGCGACACCATCGGCCCAAGCACGAATCCCACAAGCCCCATATCGTGATAAAAGGGCAGCCAGGAGAACGCGCGGTCGCCGGGGCGGAGTTTGAGGCCATGAATTATGATTTCATTCAGATTGGCGAGGACAGCCTTTTGGGTAATAACTACTCCGCGGGGAAAGAGCGTGCTGCCGGAAGTGTATTGGAGATAGGCGACCTCATGCGACTCCGACGGGCACAGACCCTGTTGGGACTCAGGCAGTCGCTCGAAGGCTTCCAATATGCCGACATGGGGAATATTCAACCCCTCGGCGGCCTCGGCCAAAAAGGGATAGAACTCAGACGGCGCCATCGCTACGGACGCTCGGCAAACGCCCAAAAGCGCCTTGAGTTGCGCGACGTAAGCCTGTCGGCCACTCATGAAGGCCGACGCCGAAACCGGCACTGGCACCAGACCGGCATACTGGCACGCGAAAAACATGCGGTGAAAATTTGGATCCGTCTCCGCAATGATGGCTACTCGAGCGCCCCGGTCGAGCCTCAAGCTCAACAGCTTTTGCGCCAAGGATACTGCCTGCTCTCGAAGATCCGCATATGACAAGACGGCAGACAAATGGCCCCGACTGCCGTAAAAGTTGCATCCCGTCTGTCCCAGAGCTGCGTAATCCAGAGCTTCGGATAGTGTGGAAAAATCAGCGGCTCGAAACGGTATGGTGTTCTCAGTTGGGGTGGATTTCAATTCAGTTCCGTGTTCACCACTTCTGCGCAATGCTTCCTCCATCGGGTCAACCTCAAAGCGCGGAACATTAGTTAGTCCTCACCGAAAAATTAAGCTTTATGAACAACTTCTGCTTTAACGAGCGTTTCCGATCAGCGTTACGATGGAAACCGATGGCCGATATTCATTATTTATCCGAAATGTCGGGATCCCATAAAATCCAACTAAGCTCGTATCGATGAGCGAGTTTGGTCCTCGGTACGGATCAGCCTCCATCGTTCCATTACATTAGCTGGAAATAGTCGGCGTGACTAATTATCACTATCTTTAGCTTTAGCGAATCGACGCAAGTCAACAGTCGCCAAACGAATAGTTCCTTTGTCCGTCATAGTACTACACGATGAGGTGCATCGAACGGACGAATCAACCGCAAGAAGCCAAGCAAGTACTGGATTCGTTCCATGAAAGCGTGGCTATGAATTTTGAGTTACATATCATAATATTTCGCTATGGTCCAAAGAATATTTCGCCTTTTTCCAGAAACCTGAAACAGTACCGAATGCCCTTACCCCGTTCACCCCAAGGAACCCCACCTAGCGAAGAAACGAAGTCAATAGGACCAAGAGATTAACAAATGAGTGCAAACAGATCGGGACGACAGTCGCTGATCAAGCAAGGCCCTAACCTAACGGTAGGTTTATTGCAGCCAACGCAGTCAGAGCGCCTAGCCACTCGCTCCTGTAGATTTCAGAACACAATTTGCCGCCCGTTACACGTGTTACCATCC
Source organism: Candidatus Limnocylindrales bacterium (assembly GCA_035495315.1). GTDB lineage: Bacteria > Verrucomicrobiota > Verrucomicrobiia > Limisphaerales > UBA8199 > DATJGF01. The sequence continues at coordinate 440 of DATJGF010000128.1, read as the reverse complement.
ATGATGAGCATGGACGTAGTTCTGGTGGGCGGAGTTCGCAACGAATGCAACGGCAACCAGACTCTGGGGTAGCCGTCGCCCTTTCGGGATTGTTCTCTTGGGACCCATACTTCTCAGCCCTCAGTGGCAGCGGAAATGAGATGATAAGATTGGAAACGGCTCCAAATACCGTTACAGCCAATGCGCAGATCAGAAATTTAAGGATGTTCACAGAATCGGCACGATGTGTCATTACAAACCTCCAGTTCCGGTCACATCTTGGACACAACCAAGAACTGGAGATTTGTAACTACTTGTAATGGTGGAGCCGATGGGAGTCGAACCCACGGCCTCTAGAGTGCGATTCTAGCGCTCTCCCAACTGAGCTACGGCCCCGTTTAGTTCTTTGCTGATTTTAAATATTCGAGCACCTTATCTCTTAGGTCTGGCCGTTTCAACGC
>DATJGF010000127.1:0-8969 GCA_035495315.1 Candidatus Limnocylindrales bacterium | reverse complement strand
CCCTCCGAGGTTGGATGCAGCGGCGTTTGTACCGCCAGCGCGGATTAAAACACCAGCCATCGCTGAAGCTTTCTCACCTGGGGTAAAGAACCCTCACGCGAAAGCCTTCATCGGGCTGTAATTTTCTTTGAGCAGCACTCTTTGCAGCTGCAAAACAAATCAAACAATGATTAAGAAATTACATTCTGGCCAATATCGGCTTTATTCCCGTAAACCGAATCCCAAAACCGGCAAACGTCGCAACTTGGGGACTTTCCGCACACAACAGGCGGCAAAGCGACATGAGCGTGCGGTCCAGTTTTTCAAACGAGGCGGGTGAATGAGAGGAAAAGAATGAAGAAGAAAGCAAAACGGCGTTACTGGTCTGGCGAAGTCACCCGGCGCAGCAACGCCCTGGACCTTCAGCCGAAGATCTTCAGCCAAACCAACGCCCGACGGATTGCGCTTTCACTGAAACGTTCGGCGGAGAACAGTCGCCGGCGCAAGGCCAGCCCGTACCAATCCGCGATGTCGATGCTCAACTTCTACATTAATCGCGCCGGGACGAGCCTTCCTAAACGGAGAAAGCAGGCCTTAGTTCGCGCCAAAGATGAGCTGAAAAAACTGTACGGCAGAGCGCGGGACTAAGCCGCGACTGGCCCTGGAGTTCCTCTCATTAACACCCTGCTTCAGCCCAATCCATGCAGTTGTTAGTTGCTTCGCTGATCTTATTAACCCCCAGCTTAAAGCTGGGGGCTGGCTGTGTGCAGAGCCTTTGCGAACCGCTTCAGCGGTTTCCCGTCGGCCAGCGGCGGAGCACGCGCTGGGGGAAACCGCTGAATGAAGCGGTTGACACCAGGTTCAGCCGCTTCTACACCTCGCTGAAGCGAGGTGTTAATGAGAGCGGGCGGAGTTCCCAAATGGCATTCAGACACTAACGGGAGGAAAAGGAGAGAACAGAGGTCCGACGAGGCTCTACTCGGCTTTCACATGGAGTCACCTTTTGGAGAGCGGACGCTACATTTCAACACGCAGACTGGGCTTGTATTTCTGTATTTCAGCTTCTGGTATCTGTGTTGTCTCCTGTTCAACTGCATAGATTGGGCTTCAGCGGGGTGAAACTGGGTCTGGTTAGTTCCAACCGCTTCAGCAGTTTCGGGTCCGAGTGCGTGATTAACCCGCCACCGAGGAAACCGCTTAAAGCGGTTCGGCTCCATCCTGCGCACCCGAACCCCCAGCTTGAAGCTGGGGGTTAATGAGAGCAGATACAGGCGCAACTGTATGGATTGGGCTGAAGCTGGGTTAATGAGAGTCGGTATCCCAACTGTGTGACCCCAAGTTGAAGCTGGGGTTAATCAGAGTGGATAAGTAACAGCGTCACGTCAGGCTGAAGCTGGGCGCTTATGAGGGCGGATATCGCTACTGCATGGATTGGGCTGCAGTCCGCTTCAACACTGAGTCTGACGACCTTTTCAGCATCCTCCTGCGATGACTGCCCACAAGCAGTCCACTATTTTTGGCGCCAGGCGACCTGGTCCTTTGTAGACTCAAATCACGCCCGTTGCCGGTTGGGTTATTTCATGCAGAGGGCGGATGGAAAATTAGCGGTGCCGAATCAAAAAGCTCTGCTAAACAAAAGCCGCATGGGCCTAAATACAAGTCAAACAACCGATCGAACAGCAGCGGCCGGAGCCCCGCGCATTACATCTGTCGACGCGCTGCGCGGGTTCGTCATGTTCATGATGATTTTTGTGAACGACCTCGCTGGAGCTGGCAAGATCGTCCCGAACTGGATGGTGCATTTTAGCGACCGCCATAAGGGAGGCAGCGGGATGACCTTTGTGGATTTAGTTTTTCCTGCGTTTTTATTCATCGTCGGGATGTCAGTGCCATTGGCGTTCGGTGTCCGGTTAACGAAGAGCAAGTCTTGTTATGGAATTCTTGGGCATATCATCATGCGCACGGCTGCGCTTCTCTCGATTGGTATTCTTATGGTTCATGAGACCCCTGACACCGCCGCGTTGGGCTGGTCGGGCCATTGGTGGTGCGTGCTGATGTACTTGTCGGCAATCGCGGCGTTTTCTTCAATTTCCAGGCCGGGGCCGGCTCCAAAATCCAAATGGGACACGTGGCGGATCGCCGGCTTTGCGCTTCGCGCAGCAGGAATCATCGGCTTGGTTTGGTTGGCCTTTGTCTTTCGCGGCGGGAACGGTGAGCGCATCATCACTCTTGCGCCGTTTTCCCTCAACACCGAGTGGTATGGGATTCTAGGGCTGATCGCCTGGGCTTACCTCGTCACCTGCCTGGTTTTCCTGCTGACTGGTGGCAACCGCACCGCGATCGTCGCATGCATGGGCTTGTTGATGTCTTTGTTCATAGCCGATAAAAACGGTATGTTCGAGGGCTTTTGGCTGCGTAAAATCGTCGGTATCGGGGATATGCTTGGGTCGCTCCCGGCGATTTCCGTCGGCGGCTTGCTCTTGGGGTCGCTGCTTACCGCCTCCGAAAAGGACTGTGTGCAAGCGCGGACGAAATTCACGGCCTGGTTCCTCGCTGGTTGCGCTACCGCTGCGCTGCTGCTGAACCGGCCGTACGGCATCAGCAAAAACAGTGCGACACCCGCGTGGTGTTTTTGGGCGTGTGCGATAACCGCTGCCCTTTGGTATGGCTTTTATCTGATATGCGATGTTCGGCCTGTGAGGAGCGTTTCGCGACCGCTCGAACTGGCCGGGCGCAATGTCCTGCTGGCTTATCTGCTTTCTGAAATGTTGCCGGGACTGCTCGAGGTGCTACACCTCGGGAATTGGTATGGCCATTTGGCGGCGAATTTGGCCGGTGCGATTACGCGCTCCGTGGTTTGCGGGGTTTTAATTTTGCTGGCGTCCGCCGGTCTAAACCGAATCGGCTTTCGGCTCAAACTCTGATCGCGAGCCGTTTCTCCTAAAGAGCCGCTCGCGTGGGTGTGGCTTGCGCGCCTTAAATCGTCCAAATCAAGACCAGGAAAGAAAGAATGCCGCCACCCACTGCCACCGCGCCCCAGTTTCTCAAGCGGGGCAAACGCCACCACATGAGTAGGCCCGACGCGACCCAAATGATAATTCCGATGCACGCCAGATCCACGAGGAACCCCCAAAACTTGTCCCGCACCGTCGGTTGGCCGTAGCCGCCGCGAAAGTGCATTCGAATCACCGCCTGGCTCAAGTGCATGCGCTGCCGTTGGGCTTGGAGCTTTTGTTCCTTGATGGAATAGAGGAGACGGGTCGAATCCCAAAAACTAAACCGATCAATTCGCAAGGTATCAGGATTAGGTTTGTCTGCCCAGAACGCGCCTTCCAAGTTACAATCCTTAAGAATTGCCTGTGCAGTGTCGCGCAAATCTCCCGACTCAGGTACCAGTCGAGAGTATTGCTTTTCAAACAATGGTTCCCAAGCTTGCTCTTTGTTGGCGCCGAACCACGACTGATGAATGATGATGAAGGAACTCAGACCGTACATCAGCAGCCACGGCATCAGCAGCAAACCCAGATAGAGGTGCGCTCGGCGATTAATTTTGTCGAAGCTGGGCATGGTCGTTGGAGATTTAAAGCAGGAAGGCCAGAAATGCGAACAGGGCCAGCCCTGCTACCCACGACGCTGTTCCCCAGCCACGGGTCGGCTTGAGCTCCCACCAGAGCCATATCCCGGAAAGACTCCAGAAGGCCATTGTGACGACGGCGAGATCGACTGTGAAGCCCCACGTGTTGGACAGCGAATAGGAGTTGTAGCCACGCCGACGATGCATTCGCTCGAGGAAGCTCGAAGCTCGAAATTCTTCCCGTTCAATACGAATTTTGCGGGTTGACGGGTCGAAAGTAATACGTCGCGGAGTTAGCGCTTGCTGTCGATTTATTACAATCGGTTTGGCGTCCTTACCGCCGCTGACGTAATGGGTGCCGTCCAGGTCGATGTCTCGCAAGATCTGTAATCCGATCTCTTCTCGCGTCGCAGATTCCGGAAATGAACGCGAGTAATCCAATTCGCGTTCAATGACCATTGCTGGATTCTGTGACGGGTAAAAGGATCGGACGAAATCGCGATGGGTCATCACCAGGGTGCTGAGCGCATACATCAACATCCAAGGCCCTAAAAAGAGACCTGTGAACATGTGCACGCGCCGGATGAGGCGCGAGGTCGTAGACCCAGCAGTTTCAACTGATGGGCGGATTAATTCACTCGCAGGTGGCGCGTTCACAAGAAGCCGTTTCTATCACTGGCGACCATTTGGAATGGAATTGCCCAACCCTATGCGTGAGAAGGGAGCTTTGTCGATCTGGAAAGACCCGTGTATCCGGTGGCAAGCCACCGATGCGCCTTCCCGGCTTGACAGAAAAAAGGTTCGGGAAAATAGTCTTCGCATGTTACCCCGGCTTTGGCACCAAGCGGCTTTGAGTACGACCCGGTCTACTTTCGGCAAAAAGCCAAAGACCTCCTTCGCACGCTAGCCTTGAGCCAGTCATCCATCTTTGGGAAACCGGAGTGGTCCAATTGCGGCATTTTCGCGGGCACATTGGGGCTCGCGCTAGCGACTTCAGCAGCCTGGTCGGCAGACGCTAACTGGAGCTCGTATCTTGGCGATCCGGCCCGTAGTCATTTCTCTCAGCTCAAGCAGATCCACCGGCGCAATGTCAGCCGTCTTGAAGCAGCCTGGACTTACCATTCAGGTGATGCGCGATCGGGCAACCTCTCCCAGATTCAATGCAATCCGCTTATCATCGATGGTGTCCTGTATGGCACGACGCCGCAATTGAAGCTCATCGCGCTCGACGCGGCCACAGGTCATGAGCTTTGGCGCTTTGATCCCACAGCCGGCGATCGCAAAGTCAGCGCCACCGGTGTGAATCGCGGTGTCGTTTGTTGGGGCGAGGGCAGCGAACGACGGATCATTTACTCGGTTGATCATTTCCTGTATGCGATCGATGCCGGATGCGGCAGGCCGGTCGCCAGGTTCGGCAACGAAGGCCGCGTCGACATCAAAGACGGCCTCGGCCGGGACGTCAGCAAACTCTTCGTATCCTCCACCACGCCAGGAGCCGTTTTTCAAAATTTGCTGTTTTTGCCAATGCGTCTCGGTGAGGGGCCCGCGCCTGCCGCCCCCGGTCACTTGCGCGCCTTCGACCTGCGTACGGGCAAAATCGTGTGGACCTTCCACACCATTCCTTACCCGGGTGAACCGGGATACGAGACCTGGCCGCCCGACGCGTGGACCTACGTCGGGGGCGTCAATTGCTGGGCCGGTATGTCGGTCGATGAGCGCCGCGGCTTAGTATTCGTGCCGACCGGTTCCGCGGCATTTGATTTCTGGGGCGGCAACCGGATCGGCCAAAACCTTTACGCGAATTGCCTCCTCGCGCTTGATGCTCGAACTGGTCGCAGAGTCTGGCATTACCAATTTGTCCACCACGATGTCTGGGATCGCGACTTGCCCGCACCACCGGACCTTGTAAGCGTCAAGCGCGATGGACGGTCCATCGATGCCGTTGCGCAAACCACCAAGTCGGGGCACGTCTTTTTATTCAATCGCGAGACTGGCGAACCGTTATTTCCAATCGAGGAGCGGCCGGTTCCGCGGTCGGACCTCGATGGCGAAGCCACGTGGCCTACTCAACCCGTCCCCGTTAAGCCCTTGCCCTTTGCTCGGCAGCTTTTTAGCTACAACGAGATCACAGACCTTTTCCCCGACTCCCGCCGTGCGGCACTCGAGCGCTTTTCGAAAGTGCGGCCGCATCTGCCATTTGCGCCGCCGAGCACCCAGGGCACGATCATTTTTCCTGGTTATGACGGCGGCGGGGAGTGGGGTGGCGCGGCTGTAGATCCCGGCGGAGTTCTGTACGTCAATGCCAATGAGATGCCATGGATTTTGGAAATGGTGCCGACCAAATCCGACCCGAATGTCCCAGTTGCAGGCGGCGCACAGCTCTTCGCGCAGATTTGCGCTGCCTGTCACGGACTGGACCGTCGTGGGAACCGGGCACAAAACGTGCCATCGTTGGTCGGCGTCGGGCAGAAACTCAAAACTGATGAGGTTGTTCGATTGCTGGGCACAGGTCGTGGCGTGATGCCATCGTTTGGATTCCTTTCCGAACGCCAAAAGACTCTGCTTGCCGCGACGGTTCTGGGGGTCGAGGAGGTTTCCGACAATGCCGCGCACGCCGGCACGATTCCCGGCGATAATGTTTTGGGAGGCATCCCCTACAGTTTCACTGGATACAATCGTTGGGTGGACACAAACGGCTATCCGGTGGTGAAACCGCCCTGGGGCACACTCAATGCGATTGATCTCAATACCGGTGATTTTCGTTGGCGCGTTCCTTTAGGCGAACTGCCCGCCCTAAAAGCGCAAGGTATTCCGCGCACTGGTCTCGAAAATTACGGCGGCCCCGTGGTTACCGCGGGCGATTTGCTCTTCATCGCCGCGACGAAGGACGAGATGCTGCGCGCGTTCGATACGCGCAATGGAGAGTTTTTGTGGGAAGCGAAGCTTCCGGCGGGCGGCTACGCTACTCCTGCGACTTACCTTGCGAATGGTCGTCAATATGTGGTGATTGCGTGCGGTGGCGGCAAGATGGGTACCAAAAGCGGCGATGCCTACGTCGCCTTTGCGCTTCCAAGAAAATAGTTGTATTCGGGACGTAGACCGGGACTGTCGTTATTGCGGATTGTGTTCCGCGCAAACTTAGCGCTTTAATAGACTGCGGTCGGAATGCCCGTTCGAGCGTATGAAAACATGTCTTCACTGCCTCTTCATGTTCTTTACCGGGGGCATGATCAGCTGGACCTTTGGCGCCGAACCCGTTCCGACTCCGTCAGCCTCGGTCATTGTCGCGCAGGTTAAAAAAGAACACCCACGGCTCCTGGCTTCGGAGGGCGATTTCGCGAGGCTTCGCAGCGCGATCGTAACAAACAGCACGCTGAAAAACTGGCACGCCAAAATTCGTCAACGTGCCGACCGAATGTTATCGCAGCCGCCGTCGCAATATGAAATCCCGGACGGCTTGCGTTTACTCGCCACCAGTCGTCGGGTGCTGGACCGTGTGCAGAACCTCGCGTTGCTATACCAGCTTGACGGCCATCAGCGGGATGCCGAACGCGCCTGGCTCGAGCTGAACACGGCGGCTGCTTTCACGAACTGGAACCCGCGCCATTTCCTTGACACTGCCGAAATGACCCACGCGTTCGCAATCGGGTACGACTGGCTTTACAATTTCTGGAGCCCGGAGCAACGCCGAGTTCTACGCGAGGCGATGCTGGAGAAGGGGATTCGGCCTGCGAACGACATTGAAGCCAAAGAGACCTGGTGGGCTCGCGCCAGGCATAACTGGAATCAGGTGTGCAATGGTGGCATTGGCATGGGCGCGCTTGCGTTGCTTGACGAGGCACCCGATGAGTGCGGCTCTTTTCTCGCCGCGGCGCTGAAATCCATTCAGCTGCCGATGAGAGAATATGCCCCCGACGGCGCGTGGGCGGAGGGCCCCGGTTATTGGCATTATGCGACCAGTTACAATTGTGTGTTCCTTGCTGCGCTCGAATCAGCGCTCGGCACCGACTTTGGTTTGTCACAGATAGAAGGTTTCTCACAGGCGGGCATGTTTCCGATTTTCTCCTCGGGGCCGACGGGGAGATCGTTCGATTTTGCTGATGCGCACTCAGAAGTGATTCGCGCGCCTGAACTGTTCTGGCTCTCCCGTAAATTCAACCAGGCTGCTTTTTCCGTATATGAGGGAAAGGTCGCATCAGGTGAACCTTTGGATCTGCTATGGTACGACCCGCGCGCCGAACGGCCCATGCGTGGCGATTTGCCGCTCGATAAATATTTCCGACACGCCGAAGTGGCGATGTTGCGCAGTGCGTGGGACGACCCCAACGCGCTGTGGGTTGGCTTTAAGGCGGGCGACAATCGGGCCAATCATAGTCATCTCGATCTCGGAAGTTTTATCTTCGAAGCGCTCGGCGAACGCTGGGCAATCGACCCTGGTGCTGATGACTACAACATGCCCGACTATTTTGGTAAACAGCGCTGGACTTATTACCGGCTCCGCGCGGAAGGACACAACACGCTCGTGTTCAATCCCGGTAAAGACCCTGATCAGGATCCTGCGGCCTCGGCGTCGATCACGCGGTTTGGGCACGATGCAAACCCGTTTGCGATCGCTGACCTCTCAGCCGCGTACGCTCGGGATGCGACAAAAGTTCAACGCGGCATTGCCATGCCGGGCCGCAAACGCGTCTTGATTCAGGACGAATTCGACACCCGCTCACCGGCTGAGGTGTGGTGGTTCGTGCATACTACCGCTGAGGTGAAAACGGACGGCCGCGCGGCGGTTCTGTCGCTGCATGGGAAGAACCTGACCGCGCGCATTCTTTCGCCGGCGGGTGCAACATTTACCGTAATGGACGCCAAACCATTGCCGGCGTGTCCGAATCCAAGCGTTCAAAACACTAACGCGGGCGTGCGCAAACTGGCGATTCGTCTTGAAAATGTCACCCGCGAGCGGATCGCCGTGGTGCTGGAGCCGGGACTGTCACCGAGCAATTTGCTCAGTATCGTTCCGTTGGCGCAGTGGTGATCGGTGTGTGGGAAATAGCAAACATCGAACGCTGAACGTCGAACGCTGAACATTGAAGGCCGAATAGCCAAACGTGCTGGTTTCTATTCTCTGGTCTGTGTTCTCTGCTGCCCCGGTAGGACATCACCCCTCTCGCCCAGCTGAACGGCCGGCCTTTTATTTATGCTAAAGGAGTAAGATTATGCGCACGCCCACTACTTTAAGAGGGCATCCATTGCACCCGATTTTAGTCGCGATTCCCATCGGCCTCTTTGTCTTTTCAGTGATCGCCGATATTATTTACCTCTCTGGCCTGGGAGGTTCCCACTGGCAGTCAATTGCCTATTTCGATTTAGCCGGCGGGCTCATTGCCGCTCTCGTATCCGCCGTGCCAGGTCTTATTGATCT